>NZ_JBIVSD010000017.1:0-204251 GCF_044756065.1 Kitasatospora sp. NPDC092039
CCTGGGGGAAGACCACGCTGACGTTGTCGAGGGCGACGACGCGGGTCTCCCCCTCCCCGTAGACCTTGTTCAGGCCGGTGGCTCGGGCGGCCGCCCGGCCGGTGCGGACGGCGGTTGCGGGGAACGTCACGTGGACTCCTGGAACGAACTAACGGAATGTTCAACTCCGTTCCATCATCCCAAGCTGTTCGAACGCGATGCGTATGCCGCACGGCTGGTCGACCCCCGCCGACCCGGCGGGGCGGCGGGGGCTCTCTCCTCCTCAGGTATGACCCGAACCCTGAGGTCCCAGGTCCCGAGCCGCTCCTGGTCCAGATCCGGGCCGCTCCTGGACGAGTCCCGGGCCGGACCAGGCCCGGACCTGGGTCGGGCCCGGGCCGAACCGCCTACTCGACCGCCACGCCGAAGGCCGCCGCCAGCCCGGCCAGGCCGTCGGCCACCGTCCGCCCGGACGGGCTGAACTCCCATCCGCCGGCCGCCCGGCGGAACGCCCCGAGCAGCATCGCGCTGTCCGGCACCCCGCCCGTCGGGCCCGTCCAGGCGGCCGGACCGCCCGCCCCCGGCCCGTACGCGGCGGCGAGGGCCAGCCCGTGCACGTAGCCGAGCGGCAGCGCCGGACGCTCCTCCTCCTCGGTCGAGACGGCGACCACCACCTCCTCGACGGCGGCCGGCAGCCGGTGCAGGTCCAGGGCCAGCCGGGCCGCCCGGGTCGGTTCGCCCGGCACCGACCGGGTCGGATGCAGCCGGACGGCGCCGTCCGGGTCCTGCGGGCTGTTGAAGAACACGAAGTGCTCGTCGCTCAGCACCCGGCCGCCGGGACCGCACAGGAAGGCGGTCACGTCCAGCTCCACCGCGTCCCCGCCGGCCGTCCGGCTCCGCCAGCTCACCGTCAGGGCGGTCCCGCCCGGCTCCGCGGGCGCTTCGGCCGCGGCCGGGGCGGCGGCGGAGCCCCCGCCGAGCCGGCCGCGCAGGCCCTGCTCGGCGAGCAGCGCGACCAGCTCCGGGCCGCTCACCAGGGTCAGCGGCTTGCCCTCGATGTAGCTGTACGAGCCGCGGCCGAAGCCCGCGGTGGTGACCAGGATGCCCTTGATGGCGCCGTGGTGGCGGACGGTGGACTCCAGGTCCCGCACCGCCGTCGGCGGGACGGTCTTCTTGTAGCGCTTCGCCTGGATCACGATCCTGCCGCCGGTCACCGGGTCCAGGTCCTCGGCCACCACGTCCACCCCGACGTCGCCGCTGCGGGCCGTGGTCATCACCTTGAAGCCGCGCAGCCGGAACAGCTCGGCGATCAGGTCCTCGAACTCCAGCGGGTCCATCTCGAACAGGTCCGGCTCGTCCTCGCCGCCGTGCCCGGCCATGCTCCCGCCGACGCTCTCCGGCCGCCGGTCCGGCCGCACCTCGTCCAGCCGCTCCGGGCGCGCCGACAGCCGGCCGCCCAGGCCCTGGAAGCACTCCACCGGCGCCACCCGGTCCAGCGCCAGCGCGGCGAAACCGGCCCGGGTCGCGGTCAGGGTGGACACGAAGCGCTCGGCCTCCCGGCCGGTCGCCGGGTCGATGCCGAGCACGAAGCCGTTCAGCACCACCGAGTCCAGCAGCCCGTCCCGGTCCGCCCGGAACAGCTCCGCCGCCACCCGCAGCGCCGACTGCGCCAGCACCTCCCGGTACAGCGCCTTGCGCTCCGTCGCCGACCGGGCCACCTCGGCCTCGCGGTCGTCCGACTTCACGTACCGCACCCGGGCGGCGGCCGGCACCACGTCCGGCCCGGGCAGCTCCCAGTCCACCACCAGCTGGCGGCTCCCGGCGTCGAACGCCGCCACCAGCCGGTGCGGGAAGCCCTCCGGCCAGGCCGCCGAGGCGTACAGGCCGGCCGTGAAGTACTCCTGCACCGCCTCCGGCTCACCCGCCCGCAGCCGGCGCAGCAACTCCTCGGTCCGGGCGGCCAGCTCCTCCTGCTGCCGGCGGGACTGCTCGACGTGCGTCAGGTACTCCTGGTGGTACGCGGCCAGCCGGTGCTGCCGGTCGGCCTCCCGGGCCTGTGCGGCGTACCAGTCCTGCTCGAACCGGGCCCGGGCCTGGGCCAGGTACCGCTCGTACTGCTGACGCACCCCCGGGTTGCGGGCCTGGACCGGGTCCGGCGGCGGCACGAAGTACCGCGCCTCGGACTGGTCCGGCATCGGCACCGGCTCGCCCAGCGGGCCCGGGTCGAACGACGGCACCGCCCGCGGCGCCAGCAGGGCCTGCGGACCGAACGCCGGAGCGGCCAGCCCGGCGGCCAGCAGCCCCCTCAACTCCTCCACCCGGGCGTCCAGTTCGGCCGTCCGCCGGGCCGCCTCCGCCTCCCGTGACTGCTGGTAGGCGCGCTGCGCCTCGCGCTCGCCGCGGACCGCCGCCTTCTGCGCCTCGCGCTGCTCCCGCTCCCGGCGGCGCTGCTCCGCCGCCTCGGCGCGCCACCGGGCCTCCTCCCGGCGCTGCTGCTGTCGCTGCGCCTCCGCCCAGATCGCCAGCACCCCGCTGCTCCGCCGCCCCGACACCGTCCGCCCACCCCATTCGCCTCGCGCCGACCGCGGCCGCGCGGCACCGCCTCCCGGGCGCACCGCCTCCCGGGCGCACCGCCGACCGCGCCCGCCACAATAGAACGTGAACACCCCGCCCGGCCAAGCCTCGGACCAGCCCTGCAACCATGAGTGCCGCATGTCGGTGGGTGGTGAGGGACAGGGTCGAGCGGCCCGCTGGCCAATCAAAAAGTAGTCTCCTTCGAGCTTTTAATTGCATCGGTACCATTCAGCTGAGCTGCGGTGCCATGATGTGCGACATGGTGCTTCAGGTGGGGGTGGCTGCGCTCCGCAGGCGGCGGTTGCAGCTACGGGTCAGTGCGGGCAAGGTTGCTGACGGCGGGGACACGGTCACATCCTGTCTTCTCCTCTTCTATGCGGCGGAGTGCGCGCTGAAGGAGAGGGTGCTGGCACGCCGGGGTCTTCGGGACACGTCGCACCTCGAGCCGACACACGACCTCTGGAAGCTGGCGCGGGACCTGGGCATGCCACCGCATCTGGGAACAGCTCTGAAGGGGATGAAGAACTGCCGCGCTGCCGGGAGTTCAGGCGTGAACGTGGCCCTGGCCGATCTGCACCAGGCCTGGCGTTATGGTGTGAAACTGCACGTCGAGGACGAGAAAAGGGCCCGGGACCTGCTGGACGACCTCATTTCATGGTGCGAGCAGGACTGAGGGGGACCGACTCATGGCAGAACATGGAAAGCTGGAGATCATGGACAGTGGAATCGTTCCTCCTGGTCGCCTCTTCACCTGGGTCAATGTGGATGAGCATTTGGCGAGATTGGCTCTGGCGAGGCAATGGCCTGAATGGCTCGTTGCCACGGACAGCTGGTGGGACTGTCTGGAACTGGTCACCAGTACCAAGGTCGAAACGGAAACGGTGAAGGGCTGGCTGGACGACGCATTCGGTACCGGGTCGGCGGGGTGGGTCGACGGCGACCTGTTGCTCGGCCTTGACGACCCTCGGAGTTCCGAGTTCACCGGATTGCGGGTCGAAATCACTGTGGACGCCGATCAGCGCGGCGCGGGAAGGCGGCGTGTCCCGTTGCTTCGGGAGAAGCACATTACGCGCGAGTTGGCCGAACCCCTGCAGCGGCCCGAACTTCCGGGGTATTCCGGAGATGTGCAGCTTATGGCCTTCCACTCCTTCAAGGGGGGTGTCGGTCGCACCGTTCATGCTGTTGCGGTCGCGGACAGGCTGGCGCGGAGCGGCGGAAAGGTTCTACTGATCGACGCCGACCTGGAAGCTCCCGGCATCACTTGGATGCACAAAGAGCAGGGTGGGCAGTGCGACTTCACATACGAGGACTTCATTACCCTGCTACAGGGGGGGGATAATGGTGACCCTGCGGCAGCGGTCGACATCGCGGCCGCTTACCTGCCCAACCAGCAGGCCGGTCACTACGCGAGTGGCGGGAGCCTCACGATTATGCCGTCGAGCCGACGGGTGACGCTGACTCCACCCCGGATCGAGCCGGCGGACCTACTTTCCCCCGTGCGGTCCGTGTATTTCGTGACGGAGGCTCTGGCTGCTCTGGGAGCCCGACTCGGAGTGGACACGGTCGTCATCGACCTCAGGGCCGGTGCTTCCGAGCTCTCTGCGCCGGTGCTCCTCGACCCGCGAGTGCAACGCGTCTTCGTCACTACGCTAAGTCATCAGTCGCTTGTCGGCACCGAGATGATGATCAAGCAGCTCGGTGGAAAGGCGCCCACTGTTCAGGGTGTTGACCCTGCAACGTCGGTCGTCGTCACCCAGTACCGGATGGATGCTCACACTGTCCAGGCCGAAGCTGCGCGCAGTCTGCTCTCGGCGGCCTTGGCAGGTGCGCTCCGAGTGCCAGAAGGGGCTGACGAGGACGAGACGGAATCCGTCGATGCTGCGTTGCTCGCCCAGCCGGTGCTGAGCCCCTTCAGGGAGGAGCTACTCGCTCTGCCTTCATCCTGGGACGCGGTGCTGGAAGTGATTTCATCGTGTGGGGTTGCCGATGGGTTGGAATCCTTGCTGCCGTCCCCCGTCCCCCGTGTCACCGCCGGGCCTGTGCCTGGGGCGGCAGTGGAATATGGCCAGTTGCGGCGCAACCTTGCTCGGACCGCCGAGAACCTCGTCTATGCAGAGCAGAGCGGACTCTCCTCGGCTGGCGGCTTTCTCGTCACGGAACCTCTTCGCCGTCTCCTTGCCGACCACCGGACCGAGCTTCCGCAGGCTCTCGTGGTGGGGGCGAAGGGCGCCGGAAAGACTTTCATGTACGCGAAGGCGTGTGCGGCTCGGAGCTGGCAGACGTTCGCGGCGCAGTCGGGCATCAAAGGCGTCACGGTCGAAGCGCCCATCGTGCCCGTTCTGGAATCGACGAACCTGGAGTATGGGGACCTTGAGCCGCAGGACCTGCGTGATGACTTCGCGTCGAAGTACGGCGACGGACCGCGACAGGAAGCGATCGCATCAAGTGTCAAGGACAGACTGAAGGTCGGTCTGGGTAGGCCGGACGGTCTGGATGAGCTCGGATGGCGGAGTCTGTGGCTGGACTGTCTGGCCGTGGCCTGCGGGCTGGAGACGTCGGAACAGCGGAGGTCGGAAGAAGCCTTGATCGATCTCGGCCGACGGGCCAAGGCCGTCTTCGTCATCGACGGTCTCGAAGACCTCCTGCAGAACCTGGACAGCGAGACCAAGCGCACCGCGTTGCGGGTTCTCCTGATCGATGTCCTGGGATGGCTCCGTTCGCTGCGTGGTCGGCCCTTCGGGCTCGTGGTGTTTGTGCGGCGTGACCTTGTCATTGGAGCGGTTCGGCAGAACAACGCCCAGCTCCTCAGCAGGTACGCTCACTACGCATTGCACTGGAGCAAGGTGGAGGCGCTACGCCTTGCTCTCTGGGTGGCCGCACACGCCGAAGCGCTGCCCACACCCGTACCGCTCTCCGGGATCACAGATCTCTCGGAGGAGGATTTGATCAACAGTCTCACTCAGCTATGGGGCTGGAAGATGGGTAGCGCGAAGTCTCGCGAGGCGCGCTCCCACATGTGGGTACCAGCGGCGCTTGGGGACTTCAAGGGCCAGGTCCAGGCACGTGACGTAGTCATGTTCCTCGCAACGGCTGCCAAGAATTCAGAGCAGTACAACGACACGGTGGACGATCGGGTGCTCGTTCCCACGGCTATGCGCAAGGCCCTGCTCGAATGCAGCAGTAACAAGATCACTTCAGTGGGCGAAGAGGACACGGAGATCGGCCGACTCCTGACCCACATGCAGGGACTCGGCCACTCGGTTCTAGTTCCGTTCGAGCTGGAACAAGTCGAACTGACTGTCGCGGATGCGGACCTGCTAGTCGCTTTCGGAGTGTTCAGCAAGGGGGCTGACGGACGTTACTGGGTGCCTGAGATCTATCGACACGGTCTCGGGTTCAACAGCGAGGGACGTGCGAGGGTCCTCTGGTAAAGATTCCGCGTGTCCATGGGCAAGCGCTGCTGAGCAGGTACCGGCGTGGGAAGTCGATCTGATCGGCTTCCCACGCGGTCGCCAGGCCCGGACGTCGGTGTGCTGGCGCCGGAATCGGCGGCGTGGGCTGCTCGGACGGTGGCCCCGAGGAGGCCGGGCACGCCGTTCTCACGCCGGGTGCTGACGAATTCGCTCGGTGCCTCAGGGCCTCTCGCGTAGAGACGAGCAGGACTGGGCATGCGTCCCGCATCCCGCCTGATGATATCGCCGAACATGCTCGTTCGGGCGACCCTGTCTGCTGTCAGTGGCGCCGGGTAGTCTGGAGGGTCACCGACGGTAAGGAGCGACGTGACGATCCCCCCGCAGCAGCAGGCCGCCCCGGGCGGCTGGATCTCCACCGGGCTGAGCTGGCGGGACGGCCGCGCCGTGCTCGGGGCCGCCCGCGGCGCCCAGGTGCACGAGCGCGCCGTGACGCCCGGGGCGGAGGTCGGCTGGCTGCTGGGCGGCCCGCGCCGCTGCGTCGGCGCCTGGCTCGCCGGGGCGGCGGAGCGCACGCCCTGCCCGCACCACGCGGTGGTCGACCCCGACGGCGGCGCGACGCAGTGCCCGGCCTGCCAGAGCGTGGACCGCGGCCTCGCCCTCGCCCGGGACCAGATCCTCGACGACGGCCGCACCTATCTGCTCTACCTCGCCTGGTTCGGCGAGGGCCTACTCAAGGTCGGCCTGACCGCCGAGCAGCGCGGCGACAGCCGGCTGCTCGAACAGGGCGCGCTGGCCTACGCGTTCACCGCCCGCGGCGCCCTGCCGGCGATCCGGCGCGCCGAACTCACCGTCGCCGCCTCGGGCCTGGCCCGCGAGCGGTTCAAGTCCCGGCTCAAGACGGAGCAGTGGTGGTCGCACGGCGACGCCGAGCACCGCCGTAGGGTGCTCGGCGAGGCCCGTGCCCAGGCGCACCGGCTGCTGGACGGCCACGCCCTGGAGCTGCTCGCCGACCGCCCGGTGGTCGACCACGTCGAGCGCTACGGCCTGGCGGGCGGCGCCCCGGAGGCGTACCGGGAGATCGCCGCACTGGCCGACGGCGCGGTGGTCGCGGGCCGGCTGCGGCCGCCGGTGGGCCGGCACCTCTTCCTGGACCAGGCGGACGGCTCCGGCCCGCTGCTGCTGGACACCCGGATGCTCACCGGCTGGACGCTCAGCCCGGTCACCGGCCGGGCCTCCGCGGGCCTCGTCCTCCAGGAGCGGGTGCGCCCGCCGGAGCCGGACACCCAGGAGGCGCTGTTCTGAGGGCCCGGAGGCACTCCGGCCACGGTGGTTGCGCCGGAAACCCGCGAGGGGAACGCTTCCTCGCCGAGACGGGCCGGGCGGTGTGGCCCGCCACCCGGCCCCGGGCAGCGGCCCACGCCGCTGCGGTCAGCCGCTGAGCAGGGCGAGGAGCTGGTTCGCCAGGCCCAGCGCGGGCGCCGCGGCCTCGCCGAGGCTCTGGGCCACACCGGCCAGCAGGAGCAGGGTGTTGCGCCGGCTCCTCGGCTCCTCGGCGGCGGGGCTGGTCAGCACCGGCAGGGCCTCCGAGAGGCTCTGCCGGTCGGCCTCCGGGAGCCGGCCGTCCCGGGCCAGCTCGGTGACCACCGCGGCGAGCCGGGCGAACAGTGCGACGACCTCCGGCGGCAGGGCCTCGGCGCCCGGGCCGTTGTTGTGCTGGATGCCGATGTTCCCGCTGCCGCCGTGGATCGTGACACGGTCGCCGTACTGCACGTCCGGACGCTGGTCGTCGTTCACTTGCTGACCCCCGTGTTCCCCTGGCCGCCGTAGATGTTGACGCTGTCGCCGAACTGGTACTGCCTCAGGTCGACAGTGATGCTCTGGACGAGCTGCTGGAACTCGGCCTGCGGGTTCTCGATCGCGCGGGTGATGGCCGCCTGGAGCTCGAGGGCGGGCTGCGGGACGAGCCAGGCCAGCACCGCGGTCGGCGGCCCTGCCGTGTCCACGGTCAGCACGTGGAGGTCGGGGCGGCGCAGCACCGGCCACGTGAAGATCAGGAAGTAGACCGCCACGGTGAGCACCGCGCTGATGACCGGGCCGGCCCCGGAGCCCGAGGACGAACCGCTGTCGTACAGGCCCGACGAGCTCCGGGTGGCCTGGGAGATCGCGAACGCGACCACCAGGACGGCCAGGGTGAAGGCGAGCAGCCGTAGGAGCGCGCGGCGCCGGCCGGGCACGATCAGGGTGGTGCCGACCCGGGCGACGTTGGCCAACGGGTAGGCCGCCTGCCCGACCCAGAGGATGCGGTTGGTGACGGCGACCCGGATGGTGGCCGAGCTGTCGGCGGAGGCGCCGGAGTAGGCCGTCGGCGGGGCGACGGGCGGCGCCGGACCGACCGGGGGCGGTGTCGGCGGCCCGCCGGGCGGCCGTGGAACGTACGGGACACGGCCGGTCCGGCCGGGGTCGGTGGGGTGGGTGGGATCGGTCGGCTGCATGGGTGCTCCCCCGGGACTGCGGAACGCGCGACGACCAATGAACCAGTGCACCGTCTCCGGCACAAGTCGTTTGCGGCACTGCAGGCTTGACTTCGCGTCATTTCCAGGATCCAAACCACCCTTCGGGATGACGACTAGTCAGCTCGGCTTGCCCCGGACCCACCCGCACCGGACCTGGCCCGCCGGGACGACGGTGGCCGGGCCTTGGCGGACCCGGCCCCCCTGCCCGAGTGGCGGCGGGTGCCCCGGCCTGGTCCGCGGCGCGGCGGGCCGCGCGGCCCGGGCGGTCGGCCCGGGCTGTCGGCCCGGGTGTTCGTCGCGGATGTCCGTCACGCTCGCCGGAGGATCGCCGACACCCCGAACTCGAAACGCTCGTCGAACGAGTCCGGCGCGAGGTGCCGGAGCGTGCTGTGGAGGGCGGGGTGGGTGGCCGCGGAGACGGCGTCGCCGAGGGCGTCGCCCCACGGGTGGTCGCCGGCGGCGGCCTGCTCCTCCTGGACCAGGCCGAGGGTGAAGTAGGTCAGCGTCCACGCCGTCCAGGAGGCCTCGCGGCCGTCCCTGCCGCCGTCGAGCAGCGCGCCGACCAGTAGTTCGGCGAAGCGCAGGGTGTGCGGCTCGGCCGCGTAGGTGCCCACCACCAGCGCGGCGCCGTCGCGGTGGGACAGCAGGGCGCGGCGGCAGCGGCGGGCCAGTTCGCGGACCCGTTCCTCGGGCGCGGGCGGCAGTCCGGTGAGCGGGATCTCGCCGAAGACGGCGTCCGCCATCAGCTCCACCATCCGGGCCCTGGTCTTCACGTGCCACTGCACGGTGCTCATGCGCACGCCGAGACGGTCGGCGACCGCTCTGGTGGTCACCGCCTCCAGGCCCTTCTCGTCCAGGAGTTCCAGGCCTGCGCGTGTCACTGCGGCCGGGTCGAGCCGGTCGCCGGATTGCCTCTTGGTCACTGACCGAGTTTACTGGATCCCAGCTTCTAGGTCACTGACCGAGAAGTCGTCGCGCCCGGATGCCCGGGCACCGCTCCACATGGGAGGCAGTCGCATGGAAACGCAGCAGGTCGTCATCGCCGGAGGCGGACCGGTCGGGCTCTGGCTCGCCGCCGAACTGCGCCTGAACGGCGTCGGCGTGACGGTCGTCGAGCAGCGCACCGAGGTCGACCAGCGCTCCAAGGCGCTCACCGTGCACCCCCGCACCATCGAGGTGCTGGCCTCGCGCGGGGTGCACCGGCGCTTCCTGGCGGAGGCCCTGAAGATCTCCACCGGCCACTTCGCCAACCTCCCCGACCGGCTCGACTTCTCGGCCCTGGACACCCCGCACCCGTACACCCTCTTCATCCCCCAGGCCCGGACCGAGGAACTGCTCGAGGAGTACGCCCTCGGCCTCGGTGCCGGGATCCGGCGCGGCCACCGGGTCACCGGGTTCACCGAGCGGCCGGACTCGGTGACCGTACGGGTCGAGGGGCCGCAGGGCCCGTACGACGTCCGGGCCGACTACCTCGCCGGCTGCGACGGCACCCGCAGCACCGTGCGCGAGGCCGCCGGCATCGGCTTCCCCGGCACGCCTTCCGGCTACCTCGGCTGGCTCGGCGACGTCCGCCTCGCCACCCCGCCGCCGCCCGGCTTCAACCGCTTCAACGAGCGGGGCGGACTGATGGTCGTGCCGCTGCCGGGCGGACGCTGGCGCATCGTCGGGGCCGACCCCGACAGCGCGACCACCCAGTGGCCCGGCGACCTCACCCTGGAGGAGCTGCGGCGCAGGACCGCCGCCATCGCCGGCGAGGACTTCGGCCTGCACGACCCGTCCTGGCTCTCCCGCTTCGGCAACGCCACCCGGCTGGCCGAGCGGTACCGGCGCGGCCGGGTCGTCCTCGCGGGCGACGCCGCCCACCAGCACTACCCGGCCGGCGGCGTCGGCATGAACGTGGGCGTCCAGGACGCCTCCAACCTCGGCTGGAAGCTGGCCGCGACCGTCAACGGCTGGGCGGCCGAGGGGCTGCTGGACACCTACCACACCGACCGGCACCCGGTCGGCGAGCAGCTGGTGGAGCACAGCCGCGCGCAGACCCACCTGTTCCACGCCTTCACCCCCGAGGGCCTGGCCCTGCGGGACCTGCTCAGCCGGCTCGTTCCGCGCTCCAAGGAGTTCGGCGAGGTGCTGGCCGGGCGGCTCAGCGGACTCGACGTCGCCTACCCCGGCGGCGGACCCGCCGCCCACCCGCTGACCGGCACCCGCGCCCCGGGCCTCACCTTCACCGGGACGGGCACCGGAACCGACCCGGGCACCGACCTGTTCGCACTGCTGCGGGCGGACGCCTACCTGCTGCTCGACCTCACGGCCGGCGGTGTGCTGGCCGACCGGGCCCGGGACCACGTGACCGTGCACCACGGCGTCCCCGTCCGGCCCCGCGCCGGCTGGGAGGGCCTGCGCGCAGCCCTCGTCCGCCCCGACGGCCACCTCGCCGGAGCCTGGACCGAGCAGGACGACACCGAGCTGCGCGCCGCCGTGGACGGTGCCCTCGCCACCGCCCTCGGCCGGGCCGTCCCGGCCTGACCGCCGACGGCGCCCGGGAGGTCAGCCCAGCCTGCTGCGCACCACGCCGGGGCCGGGCCGGGACCGGCGGGACAGCGGCGGGCGGGACGGGCGGACGTCGAAGCGGGCCGGCTGCTCGGCCGCCTCGGCGGCCCGCCCGGCCAGCGCGGCCCGGGCGGCGGCCAGCGCGATCCGGGCGAGCAGCGGGTCCTCCCGGACGCCGGCCGCGCGCTTGGCGCCCTGGCAGTCGGTGCACCAGACCGGCGAGGCCGGCCCGTCCGGGTACACCATCTCCTCGGGCGGCAGGTAGTGCCCACCGCACTCGACGCACTCGAAGACGAACCTCATCCGACGATCACCGTCCCGGATCCGTGGCACCGACCGCAGGGCGACCAGAAGGTGTGGACGCTGGGCACCATGCTTCCTTCCTCGTCCAGTTCGACCGTTGCCTCGGTCTTCTGGGTCCCCCCGGACCCGCCGCAACCGGAACAGGACTGAACCTCGGGCATATGCCGTCCCTCCGTAGCGGAGCACCACCGTAGCGCGATTCTCCGTCAGGAAGCACCGCCCGCGGCGATCCGCCACCCGTACGGGGAGCGCGAACTCCCGTCGCACGCCCCGCCGGAGGGACGCCGGCCCCCGCCTGAGCACCAGAGCGGGGGCCGACCGTCCGGGGGCGGACGGTACCGGGGGGAGGGGAGTCGTCAGCCGCGGGCGGCCCGCAGGAACTCCCGGTTCATCGCCGCGATGCTGGGCAGCGGGATGCCCTTGGGGCAGGCGGTGGCGCACTCGCCGGTGTTGGTGCAGCCGCCGAAGCCCTCGGCGTCCATGGCCGAGACCATGTTCCGCACCCGGGCGGAGCGCTCCGGCGCGCCCTGCGGCAGCACGTTGAGGTGCACCACCTTGGCGGAGGTGAAGAGCATCGCCGAGCCGTTCGGGCAGGCCGCCACACAGGCGCCGCAGCCGATGCACTCGGCGTGCTCGAAGGCGGTGTCGGCGGCCTCCTTGGGGACGGGCGTGGCGTGCGCCTCGGGCGCGCTGCCGGTGGGCGCGGTGATGTAGCCGCCGGAGCCGATGATCCGGTCGAAGGCCGAGCGGTCCACCACCAGGTCCTTGACCACCGGGAAGGCGGCCGCCCGCCAGGGCTCGACGTCGATGGTGTCGCCGTCCTGGAAGTGCCGCATGTGCAGCTGGCAGGTGGTGGTGCGCTCGGGGCCGTGCGCCTGGCCGTTGATGACCATGCCGCAGGCGCCGCAGATGCCCTCGCGGCAGTCGTGGTCGAAGGCGACCGGCTGGTCGCCGCGGGTGATCAGCTCCTCGTTGAGGGTGTCCAGCATCTCCAGGAAGGACATGTCCGGGCTGATCCCGTTGACCCGGTAGGTGGTCATCGAGCCGGGTGCGTCCGGGCCCGCCTGGCGCCAGATGCGCAGGGTGAGGTTCATGCGTAGCTCCGCTGGGTGGGGTGGACGTACTCGAAGGCGAGGTCCTCGCGGTGGAGGACGGGTGCCTCGCCGGTGCCGGTGAACTCCCAGGCGGCGGCGTAGGAGAACTCCTCGTCGCGGCGGGCGGCCTCGCCCTCCGGGGTCTGGCTCTCGGTGCGGAAGTGGCCGCCGCAGGACTCGGCGCGGTGCAGCGCGTCCAGGCACATCAGCTCGGCCAGCTCGAAGTAGTCGACCAGCCGGTTGGCCTTCTCCAGCGACTGGTTGAGCTCCTGCCCGGTGCCGGGGACCCTGATCCGGCGCCAGAACTCCTCGCGCAGCCGCGGGATCCGCTCCAGCGCCCGGGTGAGCCCGGCCGCGTCGCGGGCCATCCCGCACTCGTCCCAGAGCAGTTCGCCGAGCTCGCGGTGGAAGGAGTCCGGGGTGCGGTCGCCGTCCACCGCGAGGATCAGGTTGAGCCGGTCCTCGACCTCGGCCTCCGCCTCGGCGAGCACCGGGTGGTCGGCGGGCACGGCCGGCAGCGGGTGGCGGGCCAGGTAGTCGTTGACGGTGGGCGGCAGCACGAAGTAGCCGTCGGCCAGGCCCTGCATCAGCGCGCTGGCACCGAGCCGGTTGGCGCCGTGGTCGGAGAAGTTGGCCTCCCCGATGGCGAACAGGCCGGGCACGGTGGTCTGCAGGTCGTAGTCGACCCAGAGCCCGCCCATCGTGTAGTGGATCGCCGGGTAGATCCGCATCGGCACCCGGTACGGGTCCTCGGCGGTGATCCGCTCGTACATCTCGAACAGGTTGCCGTACCTGGCCTCGACGGCCTCCCGGCCCATCCGGCGGATCGCGTCGGCGAAGTCCAGGTAGACGCCCTGGCCGCCGGGGCCGACGCCGCGGCCCTCGTCGCAGACGTTCTTGGCGGCCCGGGAGGCGATGTCGCGCGGCACCAGGTTGCCGAAGGCGGGGTAGATCCGCTCCAGGTAGTAGTCCCGCTCCTCCTCGGGGATCTCGGCCGGCGGCCGGGTGTCGCCCTGGGCCTTGGGCACCCAGATCCGGCCGTCGTTGCGCAGCGACTCGCTCATCAGGGTGAGCTTGGACTGGTGGTCGCCCGAGCGCGGGATGCAGGTCGGGTGGATCTGGGTGAAGCACGGGTTGGCGAAGTACGCGCCGCGCCGGTGCGCCCGCCAGATCGCGGTGGCGTTGGAGTTCTTGGCGTTGGTGGAGAGGTAGAACACGTTGCCGTAGCCGCCGGTGGCGAGCACCACGGCGTCGGCCGTGTAGGAGCGGATCTCCCCGGTGACCAGGTCCCGGGCGACGATGCCGCGGGCCCGGCCGTCGACCACCAGCAGGTCGAGCATCTCGGTGCGCGGGTGCAGTTCCACGTTCCCGGCGGCGACCTGCCGGGAGAGCGCCTGGTAGGCGCCGAGCAGCAGCTGCTGGCCGGTCTGGCCGCGGGCGTAGAAGGTCCGGGACACCTGGACGCCGCCGAAGGAGCGGGTGTCCAGCAGGCCGCCGTACTCGCGGGCGAAGGGCACGCCCTGGGCGACGCACTGGTCGATGATCTCCACCGAGACCTGGGCCAGCCGGTGCACGTTGGACTCGCGGGCGCGGAAGTCGCCGCCCTTGACGGTGTCGTAGAACAGCCGGCGGACCGAGTCGCCGTCGTTGCGGTAGTTCTTGGCCGCGTTGATGCCGCCCTGGGCGGCGATCGAGTGGGCGCGCCGGGGGGAGTCCTGGAAGCAGAACTGGACGACGTGGTAGCCCTGTTCGGCCAGGGTGGCGCCGGCCGCGCCGCCGGCCAGGCCGGTGCCGACCACGATCACGGTGTGCTTGCGCCGGTTGGCCGGGTTGACCAGCCTGGCGTCGAACCGCCGCTGGTCCCAGCGCTGTTCGATCGGGCCGGCGGGGGCCTTGGCGTCGGCCACCGGCTCGCCGACGGTGTAATCCAGGTAGCTCACTTCACCACTCCGGTCATCACGGCGACGGGGACGGACAGGAAGCCGACCGTCAGCACCAGGGCCAGTCCGTTCGCGATCAGCTTGAGCGCCCGGTCGCGGCGGGCGTTGTTGGCACCGAGGGTCTGGGCGGCGCTCCAGAACCCGTGCCGGATGTGCAGGCCGACGGCCAGCATCGCGACGACGTAGAACACGTCGACGTACCAGCGGCCGAAGGAGGCCACGACGTTCTGGTACGGGTGGCCGTGCTCGGCGGCCGGGTTCACGGTCAGCGTGGTGAGGTCGAGGACGTGCCAGACGATGAACAGCGCCAGGATCACCCCGCCCCAGCGCATGGTGCGGGTCGCGTAGCTCGCGCGGCGGCGCTTGTGCACGTACCCGCTCGGGCGGGCCGCGAGGTCGCGGCGGCTGAGCTGGTACGCGGACACGCCGTGCAGCACCACCGCGGCCAGCAGGCCGGCCCGGGCGATCCACAGGAACCACTCGTGGCCCAGGAAGGGCTGTCCGATGGTGCGCAGCCAGGCCGCGTAGCCGTTGATGTCGTCCGGGCCGGCGAACACCTTGAGGTTCCCCAGCATGTGCGCGACCAGGTACAGCAGCATGACCAGTCCGGTGACGGCCATGACCGCCTTCTTGCCGACAGTGGACCGCCACAGGGTCGCCAGGGTGGACGGGTGCCGGGCCGTCCGAGTCGCGGTTGTCATGGCAGCAACGCTAGGGGCGGGGGCCGGGGTGCGTCCAAGACATGATGCGGCTCACGACGATAGGTGTCGGCTATCGAAGCGGCCTATCCTGGCCCTGTGCAGCTCCAACAACTCCGCTACTTCCTGGCCGTCGCCGAGACCCGGCACTTCACCCGGGCGGCCGAGGCGGCGCACGTCGCCCAGCCGTCGCTCTCGCAGCAGATCCGGGCTCTGGAACGGGAGTTGGGCGCCGAACTGTTCCACCGCGCGCGGGGCAACATCGCGCTGACCGACGCCGGGGACGCCCTGCTACCGCTGGCCCGGCGCATCCTCGCCGACACCGAGAGCGCCCGGCTGGCCGTCCAGGAGACGGTCCAGCTGCGCCGCGGCCGGGTGCGGCTGGGCGCCCCGCCGAGCCTGTGCACCAGCCTGGTGCCGGACGTGCTGCGGGTGTTCCGGGACCGCTACCCGGGGGTGACCCTGGTGGTCCGCGAGGGCGGCTCGCGCGACCTGGTCGGCTGGCTGGGAGCGGGGGAGCTGGACCTCGCGCTGATCATCACCCGGCCGAGCGGCGAGCAGGCGCCCGCCCTGGCGGTCACCGAGCTGCTGCACGAGGAGCTGGTGCTGGTCGCGGCCGAGCGGCGGGCCCGGCGCAGGGTCCGGGTGGCGGAGCTGGAGGGCCGGCCGCTGGTGATGTTCCGGGAGGGCTACGACATCCGCGAGGCGACCCTGGCGGCCTGCCAGGCGGCCGGGTTCGAGCCGGAGTTCGCGGTGGAGGGCGGCGAGATGGACGCCGTGCTGGGCTTCGTCCGGGCCGGCCTCGGGCCCGCCGTCGTCCCCGGCATGGTGGCCGCCCGCTCCGGCCTGGCGGTCACCGCGTTCGCCGGGCCGGGCCTGGGCCGCACCATCGCCGTCGCCCACGGTCAGGAGGTGCCGCTCACCCGCGCGGCGGAGGCGCTGCGCACCACCCTGCTGGCGCACCTCCACGACGCCGCCCGGGACGGCGAACTGCCGCCGGGCACCCGGCTGTTGCTGTGACCTCGCGCGGGAGCCGCGCGGGGGAAGCGGACGGCCCGGGGCCGCGGCGCCATCCGCAGCGGACGGTGTCGCGGCCCCGGGCCGTGGGCTCTGATCGGCGGGCGGGTGCTCAGCCGCCGCCGTAGGTGGCCTGGGTGACCGCGAAGACGTTGCGTCCGCCCGTGGTCTCCTGCAGCGACCACAGCAGGTCGGCGGCGGTGGCGTCCTCCCAGTAGGAGAGGCTCTCGCCGCCGCCCACCCAGGGGAAGGTGGCGGGGCCGGCGGTCGGGGTCCAGTAGTAGAGCTGCTTCTGCCGTGAGGAGTTGAACCACCAGCGGCCGTTGTGGGAGGCCACGCCGTTGAGGTTGTACCAGGGCAGCTGGAGGGCCTGGGCGGCGGTCGTCGTCGCGGCGAAGGTCGTCGCCCCCGAGGCGAACGGGAAGCGCACCGCCCGCGGCGGGCGGTTGGGGTACTTGGTGCAGTCCGCCTGGCAGGTGTACTCCGTCATCACGATCGACTTGCTGACCCGGTCGAGGGAGACCGACGACCACACCAGGCCCTTGCCGGACGGCGCGTGGGAGGTGACCGTGCCGACCTGGGGCAGCACGTAGGCGTAGTTGTGGGCGTAGTAGACGGAGCCGGACTGGCGGCCGATCTGGTCGGCGGTGCCGCCGGTGTCGGTGTTGAGGATCTTGCGCATGTCGAAGACGCGCATGCCGCTCCCGGTGTCGGCGACGTAGAGGTAGTCGCCGTACCAGGAGACGCCGCCGGCGTGGATCGGGATGTCCTTGAAGTCCGGCGCCGCCGCGGTGCCGGTCGGCTCCACCAGGAGGATCTTGCGGTAGGTGTTGGGGTAGGTGGCGTCCCAGTCGACCAGGGTGATCCGGCTGCGCTGCTGGGCGCCGCCGCAGCCGTCCGTGGTGTACCAGCTCACCAGGACGAGCTGGTGGCCGTCGTAGTTGCCGCTGTTCGCGGTCCCCACGGCGTCCCGGCTCGTGGTGATGCCCTGCGGGACGCTCTGGCAGTCGGAGTCGTCGCCGTCGTCGAACCGGAAGCCGGTGGACAGGCCGTTGACGGAGAAGGACGAGGGGAGCGCCTGCCGGTCGTGGTTGGCGTTCTCCATCACCGTGTGCACGGCGGAGGTGCCGAGGGCGGTGACGAGCGCGGAGTTGAGCGTGTCGAACCGGTGGTAGTCCGCGGTGAGGGTGTAGTCGGAGGCGGTCAGGGCCGTCGGTGCCGCGGCGGCCGCGGCGGAGGGCGGTGCGCCGACGAGCGCGCCGGTGACGAGCAGGCCGGCCGCGAGCAGCGCTCGGGCGGCGGTCCTGAGGTGACGAGTGATCAAGGCGGTCCTCTCCGCGGGAAGGGGGTCGACGGGTACTCACGCTAGGTGCGCGCTGAGCATGTCCGCAACATCGGGCCGGCTCCGGCCGCCGTCACGCCCCGCCCGCGAGGTCGCGCAGGGTCTCCTCGGCCTTCGCGGTCAGGACGAGCGGGCCCTTCCCGTTCGTCCACACGGCCCGCACGTCCAGGCTGCGCAGGCGCCAGCCGTCGGGGGTGCGCACCGCCTCGCCGGTGAACGTGCCGCCGACGTCGAAGTGGCCGCCGGGCTCCTCGCCCCGCGCCCGCTGGGTCGAGGCGAGGTGGACGTGGGTCATCAGGGCGTTCCAGCGCACCGTGGCCCGGTCCCCGTCCAGGTCGATCATGTAGTTGGCGCCCACGTGCTGGGTGCGCTCGAACTTCCCAAGGGTGGCCTGCTCGGACTCGGCCAGTCCGTCGATCCCCTCGTGCTGCCCCACCGGCGAGGTGATCCGCACGTCGGGGGTGAAGTAGCGCCGTGCCCAGGCCTCGTCGA
The DNA here is from genome assembly GCF_044756065.1 of Kitasatospora sp. NPDC092039. Taxonomy (NCBI): domain Bacteria; kingdom Bacillati; phylum Actinomycetota; class Actinomycetes; order Kitasatosporales; family Streptomycetaceae; genus Kitasatospora; species Kitasatospora sp. NPDC092039. The sequence goes on from NZ_JBIVSD010000017.1 coordinate 17,916, forward strand.
ACCGTCCGCCGCCGTGCGGCACCGTGTCGAGGCTGAGCAGGTAGCCGTCGATGAGACCGGTGAGGTCGGCGCGGTCGGTGAGGACCCGGACGCGCTGCTCCAGGGCGGCGAAGTCCGCGGCGGCGGGGGCGGTGGTGGTCATGGCGGTGGCTCTCCCGGGGATCGGGGCGGGTTTCGCGGCCGCTCCGGCCGCGCACCAGGGAGACTAGAACCTCAAGTCGACTTGAGATCAAGGTCCGGTTTCGCGGATCCGCCGACCGCCCCGGGAGGCGGCGCCCGGCGGACGCGCGACGACCCGGAGCGCGGGGTGCGCTCCGGGTCGTCCGGCGGTGGCGGTGGTGTCAGGCCGGGAGCACGGCTTCGAGGGCGGTGATCAGCTCGGGGGCCTCCGGGTCGACGCCCGGACGCAGGCGGGCGGCGACGGTGCCGTCCGGGGAGACCAGGAACTTCTCGAAGTTCCAGGTGACGTCCCCGGCCTGGCCCTCGTCGTCGGCGACCTCGGTCAGCCGGGCGTACAGCGGGTGCCGGTCCTCCCCGTTGACGTCGATCTTCTCGAACAGCGGGAAGGTCACCCCGTAGGTGGTGGAGCAGAAGGTCCGGATCTCCTCGGCGCTGCCCGGCTCCTGCCCGGCGAACTGGTTGCAGGGGAAGCCCAGCACGGTGAACCCGCGCCCGGCGTACCGCTGCTGGAGCCGCTCCAGGCCCTCGTACTGCGGGGTCAGGCCGCACTTGGAGGCGACGTTGACGATCAGCAGCGCCTTGCCCTTGTACTCGGCGAGCGAGGTGGGCGCGCCGGCGAGGGTGCGCAGCGGGATGTCGTACAGGCTCACGGTGGTGGTCCTTTCGGAAAGTCGTCGGGCCGGGCCTCTTCCGGGGCCACGGTAGCGGCCGCGACGGGATCAACCGTGGTCGGCGTGCCGGTGTTCCGGCCGCGCGGGGGCGTACGGAGCCTCGCGTGCGCGCCCGCGCGACCGGTGCGCGCGACCGGTCAGGGCACCAGCGGCCTGATCGCCGTCGGGGCGTGCTCCGGGCGGGTGGCGAGCTCCTCGAACTCGGTGACCTCGTCGATGTCGGCGGCGCCCATCGAGATGTCGGTGACCCGCTCCAGGATCGCCTCGACCACGACGGGGACGCGGAACTCGGCGGCCAGCTTCTTCGCCTCCTCGAAGGCCGGCAGCAGGCCCGCCGGTTCGGTGACCCGGATCGCCTTGCAGCCCAGGCCCTCGACGACCTTGACGTGGTCCACGCCGTAGGCGCCCAGCTCCGGCGCGTTGACGTTCTCGAACTCCAGCTTGACCTGGAAGTCGATGTCGAAGGCGCGCTGCGCCTGGCGGATCAGCCCCAGGTAGGAGTTGTTCACCAGCACGTGGACGTACGGGATGCGGTGCTGGGCGCCGACCGCCAGCTCCTCGATCATGAACTGGAAGTCGTAGTCGCCGGAGAGCGCGACGACCTGGGCCCCGGGGTCGGCGGTGGCGACGCCCAGGGCGGCCGGGACGGTCCAGCCGAGCGGGCCGGCCTGGCCGCAGTTGATCCAGTGCCGCGGCCGGTAGACGTGCAGCAGCTGCGCGCCGGCGATCTGGGACAGCCCGATGGTGGTGACGTAGCGGGTCTCCGGGCCGAAGGCCCTGTTCATCTCCTCGTACACCCGCTGGGGCTTGATCGGCACGTCGTCGAAGTGGGTGCGGCGCTGGAGCCGGGCCCTGCGCTCCTGGACGGAGGCGGCCCAGGAGCCGCGGTCCCTGAGCGTGCCGGCGGCCCGCAGTTCGCGCGCCACCTCGACGAGGAGTTCCAGGGCGGCCTTGGCGTCGGAGGCGATGCCGAGGTCCGGGGCGAAGATCCGGCCGAGCTGGGTGGGTTCGATGTCGATGTGGACGAAGGTGCGGCCCGCGGTGTAGACGTCCAGGCCGCCGGTGTGGCGGTTGGCCCAGCGGTTGCCGATGCCGAGGACGAAGTCGGAGGCGAGGAAGGTCTCGTTGCCGTAGCGGTGGGAGGTCTGGAGGCCGACCAGCCCGGCGTTCAGCTCGTGGTCGTCCGGGACGACGCCCCAGCCCATCAGTGTGGGGACCACCGGGACGCCGGTCAACTCGGCGAACTCCAGCAGCAGTTCGGAGGCGTCGGCGTTGATGACGCCGCCCCCCGCCACGATCAGCGGGCGCTCGGAGTGCTGGAGCAGGGCGACGGCCTTCTCGACTTGGACGCGGTTGGCGGCGGGCTTGTGCACCGGCAGCGGCTGGTAGGCCTCCGGGTCGAACTCGATCTCGGTCAGCTGGACGTCGACCGGCAGGTCGACCAGCACCGGGCCGGGGCGGCCGGAGCGCATCAGGTGGAAGGCCTGCTGGAACACCCCGGGGACCTGCGCGGCCTCCAGCACGGTGGTGGCGGCCTTGGTGACGGGCCGTGCGATCGAGGCGATGTCGACGGCCTGGAAGTCCTCCTTGTGCAGTCGGGCGACGGGCGCCTGGCCGGTGATGCAGAGGATCGGGACGGAGTCGGCGATCGCCGAGTACAGGCCGGTGATCATGTCGGTTCCGGCCGGCCCGGAGGTGCCCACGCAGACCCCGATGTTGCCGGCCCTGGCGCGGGTGTAGCCCTCGGCCATGTGGGAGGCGCCCTCGACGTGCCGGGCCAGGGTGTGCCGGATCCCGCCGGAGGCCTGGAGCGCGGCGTAGAAGGGGTTGATGGCCGCGCCGGGCACGCCGAACGCGACGTCCACGCCCTCCATCTTCAGGATCTCCACGGCCGCGCGGGCGGCTGTCATACGGGGCATCGGATCTCTCCTGCGTCGGCCCGCAGTGGCTCGGAGGGCTCATCTCGCGAATTCCACCATACGGAAGAATGCTTTCTGTATGTGGAAGTACGGTAGGCCGGGGCCTGGCGGGCCGTCAAGGGGACTTCAACAGAATGTGGACGCCTGGGAGGGGAGGCCTGAGCGGCCCGGATTCGTACGCCCGGACGGCGTTCGTGCTGGTGTGCCCGGGGAAGCGGACGTTCCGCGCCGGGAAGCGCAGCCGGTGTGCAGCACGGGTGAAGGGACGGTGCGGGGTGTGGGGCCGCCCCGCCGCACTGGGTACCGTCGGTGGCACGCCGGGCCCGTGACGTCCAACTGAGGCTGCGGCAGGGGTGGTTGGGGGCGTCGAGGAGCGGGGGAACTCCGCCGGCGGCCCCGTCCAGGACCAGCGCGCCCGGTCCGCCGCACCCGAGCGAGGGACGCCCCCCGGCCGCACCGACCCGACACCCGCCGCCGCGCTCCGCTCGAGCCGGACCCACGGCCGTACCGCTGTCGCCGCCCCTCCGCGGTCCCCTGTCCCGTTCCCCCCTGCTCCTGCTCCCCGCCCCGCAACGGTGCGCCCGCAGCGGCGGGCGCGCGGAAGGAACGTCCCCATGCGCTGCTGCACCCCCGACCGGTCCCTGGCGGTGACCGGGTGAACCCGCCGAACCCGCCGTCCCACCGGAGCGAGAGCCCGCCGGGCCTCCTCCGCAAGCACGGCCCGCCGGGCCGGCCCCGCACCCCGGCCGCGGCCCTGCGCGCCGTCCCCTGGCGGCATGACCTGCCGGCCTCACTCGTGGTGTTCCTGGTCGCCCTCCCGCTCTGCGTGGGGGTGGCCGTCGCCTCCGGCGTCCCCGCCGAACTCGGGCTGGTCACCGGGATCGTCGGCGGCCTGGTGGCCGGCCTGCTGCCCGGCAGCAGCCTCCAGGTCAGCGGGCCCGCCGCCGGGCTGACCGTCCTGGTCGCCGACGCCGTCCAGCGCTTCGGCGTCGGCGCGCTCGGCCTGCTGGTGCTCTGCACCGGCCTGCTCCAACTCGCGATGGGCGCCCTGCGGCTCGGCCGCTGGTTCCGGGCGATGTCCGCCTCGGTGGTGCACGGCATGCTGGCCGGCATCGGACTGACCCTGGTGTTCGGCCAGCTCTACGCGCTCGCCGACCGCCGCGCCCCCGCCACCGGGCCGCAGAAGATCGCCGGACTGCCCGACCTGCTGCACGACGTGCTGACCGCCGCCGAGACCCCGAGCGCGGTCGCCCTCGGCCTCGGCACCCTGCTGGTCCTGGTCGGCTGGAAGTACCTGCCGGAGCGCGCCGCCCGCGCCGTCCCCGCCCCGCTGGCCGCCGTCGGACTGGCCGCCGCCGTCACCGCCGCCGCCGACCTGCCGGTGGCCCGGGTCCGGGTGGCCGGGCTGCTCGACGTGGTGCACCTGCCCGACCGCGACTCGCTGGCCTCCCTGGTCGGCACCGCCGGGCTCGGCACCGTCATCGCCTTCACCCTGATCGCCTCCGCCGAGACGCTGTTCAGCGCCGCCGCCGTCGACCGGATGCACCACGGCTCGCGCACCGACTACGACCGCGAGCTCACCGCCCAGGGCGTCGGCAACGCCGTCTGCGGGCTGCTCGGCGCGCTGCCGATGACCGCGGTGATCGTGCGCAGCGCGACCAACGTCCAGGCCGGCGCGCGCACCAGGGCCTCGCGGGTGCTGCACGGCGGCTGGCTGCTGCTGTTCACCGCGCTGCTGCCGGGCGCGCTCGGGCTCGTCCCGCTCACCGCGCTGGCCGCCGTCCTGGTGCACGCCGGCGCCAAGCTGGTGCCGCTGCGCCGGATCGTCGCGCTGTGCCGCGGGCACCTGGGCGAGGCGCTGGTGCTGGTGGTGACGGCGGGCGCGATCATCGCCACCGACCTGTTCGAAGGGGTGCTGGTCGGCGTCGGCCTGGCGGTGGCCAAGTCGGCCTGGCAGACCTCGCAGCTGCAGATCACGGTGGAGGAGCGGGCGCGGCCGGGCGGGGAGCCGCTGCACCGGGTGCGGCTGAGCGGCAACGCCACCTTCCTGCGGCTGCCCCGGCTGCTGGACACCCTGGAACGGCTGCCGGGGGACCGGCCGGTGGAGCTGGACTGGTCCGGGCTGCGCCACCTGGACCACGCCTGCACGGTGGCCCTGGTCTCCTGGGCCGACCAGCACCGGGCCCGCGCCACCGCGCCGCTGGCGGTCGAACCGCCGCTGCCCTCGGTGGCCTGACGTCGAGGGCGTCTGACACGTCCTAGCCTGGTCGCGGCCCGGGGTGGAACTCCGGACCGCGACCAGTGCCTTTCGACGCAAGGAGCGCAGACCGTGATCGCAGCCTTTTCGGTGACCCCGCTGGGGATCGGCGAGGACGTGGGGGAGGCGGTGGCCGCCGCCGTCCGGGTCGTGCGGGAGAGCGGCCTGCCCAACCGTACGGACGCGATGTTCACCAGCATCGAGGGGGAGTGGGACGAGGTGATGCCGGTGATCAAGGCGGCGATCGAGGCGGTGAAGGCCCACAGCAACCGGGTGAGCACGGTCATCAAGATCGACGACCGGGCCGGGGTCACCGACGGCCTCACCGCCAAGGTCGCCTCGGTCGAGCGCCACCTGGCCGCGGACGGTCCGTCAGACCGCTGAGGTCTGCTGGGCTGCCGGTTCGGCCGACGCGGCCACCGGCTGACGGGTGAGCAGCCGGTCCAGGGCGTACGGGCCGGAGCCGAGCGCCGCGATGACCAGGAAGGACCAGCAGAACATCACCGAGAGCTCGCCGCCGTTCTGGATCGGCAGCAGGGCGTGCTCCTGGTGGACGGTGAAGTAGGCGTAGGCCATCGAGCCGGAGCAGAGCAGGGCGGCCACCCTGGTGCCGGCGCCGAGCAGCACCAGGGCGCCGCCGACCAGCTGGATCAGAGCGGCCCACCAGCCCGGCCACTGGCCGAGCGGGACGGTGCCGCCGCCCTTGGCGCCGCCGAGCACGCCGAACAGCGAGGCGGCGCCGTGGCAGGCGAAGAGCAGGCCGACGACGATCCGGAACGCCGTCAGGACGACGGGTCTGACGGCGTCGACGGCCTGCCGGGGGGTGGTGGGGCGGGGTGCGGGCATGCGAAGCGCCTCCCTGTGGGGAAGGAGGTGGACGGGGGAGCGGTAAGGGTAGCCTTGGCCGAGTTCCGTTGGCAATGCTCCGTCAGGCATTAGGTCTGGACCAATGGGCGCTCTTTCTTGACCGTTCGGTCCAGAAAGAGATACGGTTCTCGACATGGCGCGAACGAAGGAATTCGACCCGGACGCGGCGCTGCAGGCGGCCCTGGAGCTGTTCTGGGAGCGCGGCTACGAGGCGACCTCGGTGGCCGACCTGGTCGAGCGGCTCGGGATCGCCCGGGCCAGTGTGTACGCGACCTTCGGCAGCAAGCACGAGCTGTACCTGCGGGCGCTGGAGCGCTACTGCGAGCAGAGCGACTCGGCGCGGCTGGACGAGCTGTCCCAGCCGGGCCCGGCGCTGCCGGCGGTCCGGGCGATGGTCCGCCACTACGCGACGGCGGACGGGCCGGAGCGCCGGATCGGCTGCTTCGTCACCAACACGGCGGTGGAGCTGGCCGCGCACGACCCGGCCGCGGCCCGTCGGGTGGAGGCGAGCTTCGACCGCCTGGAGACGCTGCTCACCGGTGCCCTGGTGCGCGCCGCCGCCCAGGGCGAACTGCCCGCCGGGCGGGAGCCGCGGGCGCTCGCCCGGATGCTGGTGGTGCTGCTGCAGGGCATCCGGGTGGTGGGCAAGACCGCCGACGGCGCGCCCCGGGCGCGGGACGCCGCCGAGCAGGCGCTGGCGCTGTTGGACTGACGCCCGGTCGTCCTGGACCGGCTTCTTCTGTTGTGCTCATTCTGGACCGAACGGTCTACATAGGGGGGAGGGTTTTACATGGCTGTCATCACTACCGGCCGGTACGGCTTCGCGCTGCTCGGCGTCGTCCAGGCGGTGCTGGTCTTCGCGATCACGATCCTCACCGTGCCGCTGCCCCTGGTGGCACGGGAGTTAGGGCTCGGCCCGTCCGCGGTGCTGCTGCTCAGCGCCTCCTACGGCCTCTCCTTCAGCTCCCTCCTGCTGCTCGGCGGGAGACTGACGGACCGTCACGGCGGACGCCCGGTGCTCCGCGCGGGCCTGGCACTGCTCGCCGCCGCCTCGGTCGCCTGCGCGCTCGCGCCCGGCTACCCCGTCCTGCTGGCGAGCCGCTTCGTGCAGGGCGCCGGAGCCGCCCTCACCGCCCCGGCGGCGGTCGCGGTGGTCCGGGTGCTGTACCCCGAACCTGCCGCCTACCGCCGGGCGATGGCCACCTGGGGCGGCCTGTCGGTGCTCGGCGCCACCGTCGGGAGCGTGCTCTCGGGCGCGGTCGCCGCCGCGGTCTCCTGGCGCTGGCTGTTCGCGGTGCCCGTACTGGTCGCGCTGGCCGGGCTCGCCCGCTCCGCCGCCCTGCCCGCCGCCGCCCCCGCCGGGCACCGCGCGGCCAGGCCCGGAGCCGCCCCCGTCGGCCACCGCCCCGCCCTGGACCTGCGCGGCGCCGCCCTCGCCACCACCGGTGTCTGCGCGGCGAGTTACGCCCTGGTGGCGTCCACCGAACACGGCTGGCACAGCCCCGGAACGTACGGCCCGCTGGCCGCCGGGCTCGCCCTGCTGCTCGCCTTCGCCGCCGCCGAACGCCACACCGCCGACCCGCTGCTGCCGCCCGGCTTCCTCGCCGACCGGCGCCGCGCCACCGGGCTCGCCGCCGTCACGGCCACTGCCGCCGGCACCGCGCTCGCCTTCGTCCTGCTCTCGCTCCACCTCCAGCAGCTGCGCGGCTGGAGCGCCGCGGCCACCTCCGCCGCCTTCCTGCCGTACGCGGCCGTCCTGCTGCTCGCCGGCCGGCTGGCCGGGCCGCTGACCGTCCGGTACGGGCCGGTGGCCGTCACCGCCGGCGGCCTCGCCGTGGCGGCCGGCGGACTCGGCCTGCTGGCCGGGCTCGCCCCCGGCAGCGGGTACGCCCTCGGACTGCTGCCCGGACTGCTCCTGCTGCCCGCCGGTGCCGCCGCGGCCTTCGCCGGCGCGGCCGTGCTCGCCACCGGCGGCGTGCCGCCGGAGCGCACCGGGCTGGCCGCCGGAGTGTTCAACACGGCCATGGAACTCGGCCCCACCGCCGGACTGGCCGCCCTGATGGCGCTGGCCGCCACCCGCCCGAGCGTCGTCGGCGGCTACGCCGCGGCCTTCGCGGCGGCCGCCGTCGGGCTGGCGCTCACCGCCGTCGCGGTCGCCGCCCTGCCCCGGAACACCGTCCCCACCGCAACCGAACGCACCACCCGAATCAAGGAGTCCACCTCATGACCAAGCGTTTCGCCGACAAGTCCGTCCTGGTCACCGGCGGCGGCAGCGGCATCGGCCGGGCGATCGCGCTCGCCTTCGCCCGCGAGGGCGCCCGGGTCGCGGTCGCCGGCCGCACCGCCGGCCCGCTCGCCGGGACCGTCGACCTGATCGAGCAGGCCGGCGGCAAGGCGGTCGCGCTCACCGGCGACGTGACGAACGCCCAGGACGCCGCCCGGCTGGTCCGGGAGACCGTCGAGAACCTCGGCGGCCTGGACGTCGCCGTCAACAACGCCGGGGTGCTCGGCGCCCTCGGCCCGGTCGCCGACATCGACGAGGCCGAGTGGCAGCGGATGTTCGACATCAACGTGACCGGCACCCTGCTCGCGATGAAGCACCAGATCGGCCACATGCGGGCCCACGGCGGCGGCGCGATCGTCAACGTCTCGTCCAACATCGGCGCCCACAAGCGGATCGCGGGCGTCGGGGCCTACGCCGCCAGCAAGGCCGCGGTCACCGCGCTGACCCGGGCCGCCGCCCTCGACCACATCGCCGAGGGCGTGCGGATCAACACCGTCAGCCCCGGCGCGGTGGACACCCCGATGTCCTCCCGGCCGGGCGAGGACGCCGCGGCCAAGGCCGGACGGATGAGGGCCGAGGTCCCGGTCGGCCGGGCCGGCGCGACGGAGGAGGTGGCCGCCGCGGTGCTGTACCTGGCCTCGCCGGAGGCGGGCTACACCGTCGGCAGCGACCTTGTCCTGGACGGCGGCTCCTCCGCCTGACCCCGGCGGCTCCTCCGCCTGGCCCCGGAGCCGCCGAGCACCGGGCGCCCGTCGGCGGGCTACTCGCCCGGCCACTCCCCGGGCACCGCCCCGTAGAGCGCGTCCAGCGCCTCCGGGGTGCGTGCCCGGGCCGCCGCCCAGGCGCCCCCGGCCACGCCGACCAGCACCTCCGGCCCCCGGTACCACCGGAAGCCGCGGCCCAGCGCGGGCAACTCCTCCAGACCGTACGGCAGTTCCCCGTCCGCTTCGGGGAAGTCGCCCGGTTCGAGGAAGTCGGCCAGCTCGTGGTCCTCCAGCAGCTTCTCCGCCATCGCCATCGCTGCGGCCGCCGTCGAGAAGCGCTCCTCCCAGGGCTCCCACCGTTCCCGCGACTTGTCCGCCAGATCGAGCCGGCCCACCGTCGGCGGGTCCTCCCGGCCGAGGTCGTCCAGCAGCACGCCCCAGTGCGCGCAGCCCTGGTTCTCCGCCCGGTACACCAGCGCGCCGTCCAGCACGTACAGCTCCGCCGGCGTCAGCAGCACGTCCTGACTGCTGGTGAGGTCCGCCCGGCGGCCGAACAGCCGGTACGCCTCCCGCAGCGCCACCGGCAGCCGCAGGCCCAGCCGTTGCTCGGCCGCGTCCAGCTCCGCGTCCGTGAAGCCGTCGCCGGGCCCCAGCGGCTCGCCCCAGTACCCGGCGAAGCCCTCGACGAGCGCCCAGGCACCCGCGCGGGAGCGCACACTTTCGGCCATTGCGGTCGGGATGTCGAATTCCGTTTCGTCCACCCGCGCACCGTACGACACCCCTCCGACAGCGCGGTGAACCGCTCAACGGCCGGTCCGCGGCCGGTCTGTGCCGCACCGGCCGAATCTGACGCGAACGCGTAATCCCGGCGACACCGGTTGATCACCGCGGGGTTTCCGCGCCGTCGTGTGGGCAGGACACGGTTTCGGCCGGAACCGACATCACGAAAGGCGGACGCGCGACAGATGCCGACCGCACCGCACCCCGGGCCGCTCCCGGGCCCACGACCGCGACGGGGAGGGCGCTGGGGCGAGCACGGGCTCGCCTGGGCCTTCCTGCTGCCCTCCCTGGTGGTCTTCGTCCTCTTCATCGGCTACCCGCTGGGGCGGACGGTCTACCTGAGCGCACACGCCAACGACCTCTTCGGCGCGCCCTCCCGCTACGTGGGGGCGAAGCACTACACGGACCTCTTCGCCTCGGCCGACTTCGGCCGCACCCTGACCACCACGGCGCTGTTCACGCTGCTCACCGTGGTCCCGGGGGTGCTCGGCGCGCTGGTGCTGGTGCTGCTGCTGGAGAACCGCATCCGCGGCGTGCGGCTGCTGCGCTCGGCGTTCGCACTGCCCTTCGCGTTCTCGGTGGCCAGCGCCTCGGTGGTCTTCGCGGTGTTCTTCAACCCCGCCAGCGGGGTGCTCAACGGCCTGCTCTCGCACGTCGGCCTCGGCCCGGTCGGCTGGCTGACCGACTCCCGGTACGCGCTGGTCTCGGTGGCCGTCACCACGGTGTGGATGAACCTCGGCTACAACGTGCTGGTGCTCTCCGCGGGCATCGGCTCGATCCCGGGGGAGGTGCTCGAGGCGGCCCGCATCGACGGCGCCTCCGGCCTGCGGCTGGCCCGCTCGATCACCGTCCCGATGCTCGGCCCGAACCTGTTCTTCCTGACCGTGGTCTCCACCGTCCACGCGCTCCAGAGCTTCGGCCAGATCCACATCCTCACCAAGGGCGGGCCGGACGGCTCCACCCGGACCCTCGTCTACTCCGTCTACGAGAAGGCCTTCGCCTACGGCTCCAGCGACTTCGGCACCGCCAGCGCCCAGGCCGTGGTGCTGCTCGTGGTCGTCCTCGCCTGCACGGCCGTCCAGTTCGGCGTCCTGGAGCGGAAGGTGCACTACGCATGACCACACTCACCGACGGGGCCGGGGCCGGGGCCGAGGCGCCCCGCCCGCGCGCCCGCGCCCTCGCCGGGCGCTCCCCGCGCGACCTGCTCGGCCGCGCCGCCGTGTACCTGCTGCTCGCCGTCGCCGTCGTCACCGTGGCGTTCCCGGTCTACTACGCCGTCGCCGGCGCCTTCATGGGCCCGTCCGAACTCTCCTCCTACCCGCCGGCCCTGGTGCCGCACTCGGTCACCGGACGGAACTTCTCCGGCGCGGTGGAGGCCGTCCCGCTGGCCCGCCAGTACGCCAACTCGGCGATCACGGCAACCGCCATCACCCTCGCCCAGCTGTTCACCTCGGTCCTCGCCGCGTACGCCTTCGTCTTCCTGCCGATGAAGGCGCGGGCCGTGGTGTTCGGGGTGTTCCTGGCCACGCTGATGGTCCCGTGGGAGGCCATCATCATCCCCAACTACCTGACGCTGTCCGACTGGGGGCTCGGCAACACCTACTTCGGCCTGGTGCTGCCCTTCCTGGCCTCCGGCTTCGGCACCTTCATGCTGCGCCAGGCCTTCCGGCAGCTGCCCGGCGAACTGCGCGACGCCGCCCGGATCGACGGGGCCGGCCACTGGCGCTTCCTGTGGCGGATCGTCGTCCCGCTGAACAAGCCGGCCCTGGCGGCGCTGTCGATCTACGTCTTCCTGTCGGCCTGGAACCAGTACTTCTGGCCCCTGATCATCACCCGCACCGCGGACATGCAGACCCTGCAGATCGGGCTGACCTCGCTGCGCGACTCGGAGATGGCCGACCCCGGGCTGATCCTGGCCGGCGTCGTGCTCTCCCTGCTGCCCACCCTCGCCCTGGTGGTCTTCGGCCAGCGCTTCATCGTCCGCGGCCTCACCGCGGGCGCGGTCCGCTGAACCCGCCGCGCTGGTGACGCCCGGTTGGTGGCGCCCGGTTGGTCCCGTCCCACTGGCGCCGTCCCACTGGCCCCGTCCCGTCCACGTCCCCCGCTTTCCCGGATAGAGAGAGAACCCTCGTGAAGAAGAGTGCGCGCGCGCTCGCGGCCCTGCTGGTGGCCGGCCTGTCCCTGACCGCCTGCAGCTCCAGCGGCTCCGGCTCCGGCGCCGGCGGCTCCTCCGACGCCGGCGCGCCCGGCGCCCAGGCGCTCGACCAGGCCTCCGGCGTCACCACCGTCGAGTTCTGGCACTCGATGACCGGCAAGAACGCCGACGTGCTGAACGGGCTGGTCGGCCAGTTCAACGCCGCCCACCAGGGCAAGATCGAGGTCAAGGCGCAGTTCCAGGGCAAGTACGACGAGCTGGTCACCAAGTACAAGGCCGCGGTGCAGCAGAAGGGCACCCCCGCCCTGGCGCAGGTCTACGACATCGGCACCCGGTTCATGATCGACTCCAGGCAGACCGTCCCCGCCCAGGCCTTCGCCGACAAGGACGGCTACTCGCTGGACGACCTGGACGCCAACATCCGGAACTACTACTCGGTCGGCGGCAAGCTCCAGTCGATGCCGTTCAACTCCTCGATGCCGCTGCTGTACCTGAACACCGACGCCTTCAAGGAGGCCGGGCTCGACCCGGCCCAGCCGCCCAAGGACCTCAACGAGCTGGGCGAGCTGGCCAAGAAGCTGACCAGGAAGGACGCCGACGGCAAGACCGTCCGGTACGGCTTCGGCGCCGCCATCTACGGCTGGTTCGTCGAGCAGCTGCTGGCCGAGTCCGGCGCCATGTACTGCGACAACGACAACGGCCGCGGCAACAAGGCCGGCAAGGCCGTCTTCGACTCCGCCCAGGGCGCCCAGGTCGTCCAGTGGTGGGCCGACCTGGTCAAGGGCGGCTACGCGGCCAACACCGGCCGCACCACCGACGACGCCCAGGCCGCGTTCAAGGCCGGCACGGTCGCGATGCACCTGGAGTCCACCGGCGTGCTGCGCGGCTACACCGAGGCCGCGAAGTTCGCCGTCGGCACCGCCGCCTTCCCGAAGGTCGCCGCCGGCGACCAGGGCGGCCCGGTGATCGGCGGCGCCTCGCTGTGGATCAGCGGCCCGGGTCACTCGGACGCCGAGAAGCGCGCGGCCTGGGAGTTCGAGAAGTTCGTCTCCGCCCCCGAGCAGCAGGCCGTCTGGCACACCGGCACCGGCTACTTCCCGGTCAACACGAAGTCCCTGGACGACCCCAGGGACAAGGAGTGGGTGGCCAAGTACCCGCAGTTCCAGACCGCGATCGACCAGCTGAAGGCCACCAAGCCGACCCCGGCCACGGCCGGCTGCCTGCTCGGCGTCATGCCGCAGGCCCGCAAGGGCGTGGAGACCGCGATCGAGCAGACCATCGCGGGCACCAAGCCGGCCCAGCAGGCCCTGGCCGACGCGGCGAAGGAGCTCCAGCCGGCGATCGAGAGCTACAACAGCTCGGTCGGCTGACCCGCGCCGCCGAACGGCCCGAGAACGACGGCCCGCCCCGCGCCCCGCGCGCGGGGCGGGCCGCCGCCGTCCCGGCAGCCGCTGCGCGGTGTCCGGCGCGGAGGTCCTCGACTCCTGAGGGAAGCCGGTGAAGCCCGTTCGGCGGCACCGGACGTCGACGATCCGCGTACCGCCCGCCCCGGTCCGCGCGCACTGGCTAGGCGGAGAGCGCCTCGCCGTCCTCCGAGGGCGCGCACGCGGCCGCCAGTTCGTCCAGCGAGAGGTCGAGCGCGAAGGCCAGTGCCGCGATGGTGAAGAAGGACGGCGTCGGTGCCCGGCCCGTCTCGATCTTCCGCAGCGTCTCCGCCGAGACGCCGGCCGCCGCCGCCACCTCGACCATGCTGCGCCCGCCGCGCGCCTCGCGCAGCAGCGCCCCGAAGCGCTCGCCGCGCTCGCGCTCCCACGGGGTCAGCGGAGTCCTCACCATGCCGACGAGTGTAGGGCCTCCCGCCCGGGGCGTCCCGCACCCCGCAGACCGTGATACAAATACCGGTATAAGAATTGGATCCAAGGGGAGGACGCACCATGGTCGAACTCAAGTCGGACGCCGGGCTGGCCGCGATGCGCGAGGCCGGACGGGTGGTGGCGGACGCGCTGGCGGCCGTCCGGGAGCAGGCGGCGGTCGGCGTCAGCCTGCTGGAGCTGGACGAGGTGGCGCGGGGCGTGCTCAAGGCGGCCGGGGCCACCTCGCCGTTCCTGGGCTACCGCCCGGCCTTCGCGCCCGTCCCGTTCCCGGCCGTCATCTGCGCCTCGGTGAACGACGCGGTGGTGCACGGCATTCCGAACGGCTACCGGCTGCGCGACGGCGACCTGGTGAGCATCGACTGCGGCGCCCTCCTGGACGGCTGGGCCGGGGACGCGGCGGTCAGCTTCACCGTCGGCACCGCCCGCCCCGAGGACACCGCCCTGATCGAGACCACCCGCCGGGCCCTGGAGGCGGGCATCGCCGCCGCCGTGGTCGGCAACCGGACCGGGGACATCGCCCACGCCATCGGCACCGTCGCCCGCTCCGGCCGGTACGGCCTGCTGGACGGCTACGGCGGACACGGCATCGGCCGCCGGATGCACGAGGACCCCCACGTGGCCAACGAGGGCCGCCCGGGCCGGGGTTACCCGCTGCGCCCCGGCCTGGTGCTGGCGATCGAGCCGATGCTGCTGGCCGGCGGCCGCGACGACCACTGCACCGACCCGGACGGCTGGACCCTGCGCACCGTCGACGGTGCCCGCGCCGCCCACGTCGAGCACACCGTCGCCATCACCGAGGACGGCCCGCGCGTCCTGACCCTGCCCTGACCGCGCCTGATCGTGCCCCGACCGCGCCCTGATCCGGTATGCCGGACGGCCGGGCAGCGCCCCGGCTAGGCTCGGACCATGATCAAAGCTGTGATGTTCGACTTCTCCGGCACCCTGTTCAGGGTCGTCTCCACCGCCGAGTGGCTGACGGCCCACACCGCCGCCACCGGCCTCGCGCTGCCCGCCGGGGAGGAGGCCGAACTGGTGGCCCGGCTGGAGGAGTTCGGCGCCCTGCCCGGCGGGGTGCCACCGCGCCGGATCCCGCCGGAGGTCCAGCAGGCCTGGGACACCAGGGACCTGACCCCCGAGCTGCACCGCGCCGCCTACACCGCGCTGGCCCGCGCCGCCGAGCCGCCCGCCGGCCTCGACGTGGACGCCCTCTACGAGACCCACATCGCGCCCGCGAGCTGGCGCCCGTACCCGGACGCCGTCCCCGTGCTGCGCGAGCTGCGCCGCCGGGGCCTGCCGGTCGCGGTGGTGAGCAACGTCGGCTGGGACCTGCGTCCGATCTTCCGCGCGCACGGCCTGGACGAGCTGGTCGACGTCTACGTGCTGTCCTGCGAGGTGGGCGCCCAGAAGCCCGACCCGGTGATCTTCGAGACCGCCTGCGAGCGGCTCGGCCTCGCCCCCGCCGACGTCCTGATGGTCGGCGACGACCTCGTCTGCGACGGCGGCGCGACCGCGCTCGGCTGCGGCTTCCACCCCGTCGAGCACCTGCCGGTCGACGAGCGCCCGGACGCCCTCACGGAGCTGCTGGCCGTCCTGCCCCGCTGAGCGGCCCCGCCGGGCGGTCCGCGCGGTCCGGGAGGCCGTCCGGCCGGGGTGACGGAGGACACGCGGTGGGGCCCCGGCGGCCCGGAGTACCGTGCGGGGCATGAGTGATCAGGACTTCACCACGCACATCACCGTCCGGGGGTACGAGACCGACTCCCAAGGGCACCTCAACCAGGCGGTCTACCTCCAGTACGCCGAGCACGCCCGCTGGGAGTACCTCCGGGCGGCCGGGATCCGCCAGGCGGACCTGGTCGCCGAGGGGGTCGGCCCGGTCGTCCTGGAGACCACGGTCAAGTACCTGCGGGAGCTGCGCGCGGGCGACTCGGTCGAGGTCGGCTGCTCGTTCACCTGGCGGGACGGCAAGACGTTCCAGGTGGTGCAGCGGCTGGTCCGCGAGGACGGCGTACTGGCGGCCGAGATCACCGGCGTCGGCGGCATCCTCGACCTGGCGGAACGCAGGCTGGTCGCCGACCCTCGCGAGCCGCTGCGCGCCCTGGCCACCGACCCGGGTGTGCTCGGGCTCTAGACCTTCCGTCCGCCCCTCGTCCCGCACGGTGGGAGACCGCGACCGCAGCGGTCTCCACCCGCCCCCGGGGGATTTCCCCACCCCCGACCGGCCCGCTGCCCGGATGGGCCCAAGTGCCGGACCACAGCAGACTCTTGGGCATGCCGAAGCCCACCCGCACCATCGCCGCCGCGGCCACCGCGGCCGCCGCCCTCGCCGTCACCGCGCTGACCGCCCTGCCCGCCGGCGCGGCCGGCACCGCGAAGCCGGGGAACGACCGCCTCGCCTGGACCACCTGTCCGGACGCTCCGGCCGACAGCCCGCAACGCTGTGCCGACGTCACCGTCCCGCTGGACTACGCCGACCCGGACGGCGCCCGCCTCACCATCGCCGTCTCCCGGATCACCGCCGCCGACCCGCGGCTGCGCCGCGGCGTCCTGCTGGCAGTGCCCGGCGGCCCGGGCGGCTCCAGCCTCGACCTCGTCAAGGGCATGGCCGGTCGCCTGCCGCAGTCCGTCCGCGACCGCTACGACGTGGTCGGCTTCGACCCGCGCGGCGTCGGCCGCTCCACCCCGGTCGACTGCGGGCTGGACACCGCCGACCTGGCGATGTCCAAGGTGCGCCCCTGGCCGGCTGCCGACGGCTCGATCGAGGAGAACCTGGCCACCGCCCGCCGCGTCGCCGAGACCTGCGCCCGCAAGGGCGGCCCGGTGCTGCGCAGCATCTCCACCGCCAACGAGGCCCGCGACATCGACAGCGTCCGCCGCGCCCTCGGCGAGCGCCGGCTGTCCGTCTGGGGCGTCTCGTACGGCACCTACGCGGGCGCGGTCTACGCCGCCATGTTCCCCCAGCGCACCGACCGGATCGTGCTGGACAGCAACGACGACCCGGATCCGACCAGGGTCGGGCGCGGCTGGCTGGAGGGCTACGGCCAGGGCATCGAGGACCGCTTCCCGGACTTCGCCAGGTGGGCGTCCGCGCCGGACAATCCGGACCGGCTGGCCGACACCCCGGAGGAGGTCCGCCCGCTCTTCCTGGACCTCGCGGCCCGCCTCGACCGTGCCCCGCTGCCGTGGGAGGGCGCCAACCCGGCGGAGCTGAACGGCAACGTGCTGCGCGAGACCCTGCTGGAGAGCCTCTACTCGGACGCCAGGTTCCCGGGCCTCGCCCGGCTGATGCTGGCCGGGCTCGGCCGTGCCCCGCTGCCCGCCGCGCCGAAGCCGAGCGAGCGGGACCTGCGGGCGGTGCAGAACACCCTCGCCGTCTCGGTCGGCACCCTGTGCAACGACGTCCGGTGGCCCACCGATCCGGCCGGCTACGCGAAGGCCGTCACCGCCGACCGCGCCGCCCGTCCGCTCACCGCCGGCCTGCCGGTGAACGTGATGCCCTGCGCCTTCTGGCCGTTCGCGCCCGCCGAGCCGCCGGTGCGGGTCACCGACAGGGGCCCGTCCAACGTGCTGCTGACGCAGAACCTGCGCGACCCGGCGACGCCGTACACCGGCGCGCTCAAGCTGCGCGCGGCGCTCGGGGACCGGGCCCGGATGGTGACGGTGGACTCGGGCGGCCACGGCGTCTACCGGTCGACCGGGAACGCCTGCGGCGACGAGGTGGTGACGGACTACCTGGTCAGCGGCCGACGCCCGGCCCGGGACGTCTTCTGCCCGGCGGGCTGACCGGGGCGGGGCGCGGCAGGCGGGGCAACGGGCCGTGGACGAACGGCCCTTGCTCCGCCGTGCACGTCCGTTCGACCCTCGGGAATGAGTCGAATCCGTCGCGATTTTGTGACAATCCTTCGCCGACACCCGCTCCCCGTGGCCTGGTCACGGCCGTAATGTTCGATCTATGTCACCGAAGAGCCGCATACCCGCCGCCTCGGACCCGGGCGACACCTGGGTGCCGCGCCCGAGGCGCCGCGAGACCCCGCTGGGCATCCTGCGTCACGCGGCCACCTTCCTCGGCGCCAGCGCGTTGGGCGGCGTCCTGCTGGCGGGCCTGATCCTCCCGGCGGCCGGGGCGGTCGGACTCGGGGTGAAGAGCGGCGCCGAGGGCTTCGAGAACATCCCCGACGACTTCAGGGCCCCGCCGCTGACCCAGGCGACGAAGATCTTCGACGCCAGGGGCGGCCTGATCGCCAAGGTGTACGAGCGCGACCGCACCGTCATACCCGCCGACCAGATGTCCCCGCTGATCCGCACCGCGCAGGTCGACATCGAGGACGCCCGCTTCTACGAGCACGGCGCCGTCGACCTCAAGGGCATCCTGCGGGCGCTCACCAAGAACGCGGAGAGCGGGGCCGCCGTCCAGGGCGCCTCCACCCTGACCCAGCAGTACGTGAAGAACGTCAACGTGGAGAAGGCCGGCGACGACCCGGAGGCGGTGCGCGAGGCGCAGCGCAAGACCCTCGGCCGCAAGATCCAGGAACTCCGGTACGCCATCAAGCTGGAGGAGGACCTGACTAAGGATCAGATCCTCACCAACTACCTGAACATCACCTTCTACGGCCACCAGGCGTACGGCATCCAGGCCGCCTCCCAGCGCTACTTCAGCAAGGACGCCAAGGACCTCAGCCTGCCCGAGGCGGCGATGCTCGCCGGGCTGGTGCAGAACCCGTCCCAGTACGACCCGAAGCTGCACCCGGTGGCCGCCCAGAAGCGCCGCGACACCGTCATCGACAAGATGGTGGAGAACAAGCACATCACCGCGGAGCAGGCCAGGGAGGCGAAGGCCGCGCCGCTCGGCCTCGTCTACAAGGACCCGCGGAACGGCTGCATCACCGCCGAGGCGGGCATGGGCTTCTTCTGCGACTACGTGCGCCACGTGGTCAAGCAGGACCCGGTGTTCGGCAAGAGCTCGGCCGAGCGCAAGAAGCTCTGGGACACCGGCGGCCTGAACATCTACACCACGCTGGACCCGGACAAGCAGGCCGCGGCCCAGAAGGCCGTCTCCACCAAGGTGTACGTCACCGACCCGGTCTCGGCCGCGATGACGATGGTCGAGCCCGGCAGCGGCAACATCCTGGCGATGGCGCAGACCCGCCCGTACGGCCTGGCCAAGGAGAAGAACGAGACCGTCGTCAACTACAACGTGGACGCGGCGATGGGCGGCGGCATCGGCTTCCAGCCCGGCTCCAACTTCAAGCCGATCGTGGCCGCCGCCGCCCTGGAGGCCGGTCTGTCGCCCACCCAGCGGTACGACTCGCCGAACCGGATGGACTGGCCGACGATGCGGACCTGCGACGGCACCTGGAAGAACCTCAGCAAGGGGAAGAAGGAGGGGAGCATCCCCAACGAGAGCGTCCAGGAGGTCGGCCCGTACGAGCTCAAGCAGGCCATGGCGCTCTCCGTGAACACCTACTTCGTGCAGATGGAGCAGGAGATCGGCCTCTGCGCGGTCAAGCAGATGGCCAACAAGCTGGGCATGGAGGGCAAGGCGGACGGCTCGGCCCTGCAGGAGGTGCCCGCGCTCGGCCTCGGCACCCAGGAGGTCAGCCCGCTGACCATGGCCAACGTGTACGCGACCTTCGCCGCCCGGGGCACCTACTGCGCGCCGCTGGCGATCAACCGGATCACCACCGTGGACGGCGCCGACGTCCCGGTGCCCCAGGCCCGGTGCACCCCGGCGATGTCCGAGAGCACCGCGGACGTGATCAACAGCGTGCTGCTCGGGGTGACCGAGAAGGGTGGCACCGCGAGGGACCTCGGCCTGGACGACGGCCGCCAGATCGCCGGCAAGACCGGGACCACGGACGAGAAGAAGTCGGCCTGGTTCACCGGCTACACCGGCAACCTGGCGGGCTCGGTCTGGCTGGGCAGCCCGGGCACCAAGGTGCCGATGCGCAACATCCGGATCGGCGGCAGGTACCAGGCCGAGGTCTTCGGCGCCACCGGCCCCGGACCGATCTGGCAGCAGGCGATGAGCGACGCCGTCCGGGACATGCCGGAGAAGGCCTTCACCACCGTCCACATCCCCGACCCGCCCCGGCGGGACGCCAACTGCCCCACCCTCGGCGGCTCGCCGGGCCCGGCCACCTGCGCCGGCACCCCCGCCACCGGCGGCCCGGCGAACACCGGCCGGCCGCGCGGCGCCACCCCGGCGCCCGGCCGCACCGGGCCGGCCGCACCGACCGTGCCGGCCGTTCCGCCCGGCGCCACCGACCCCGAGGACCGGTGAACCCCGAGGACCGCTGAGCCCCGCGGGCCGGTGAAACCCGAGGACCGGTGAACCCCCGGCCCCGCATGAGTACGGGTACTCATGCGGGGCCGCGGCCGTTCGGCGGACGATGACCGCATGCCGCACAGCGTCCTCGGCGTCCCCGCCGTCCTCTGCCCCTCCATCGGCTACCTGGCCGGCTACCTGGTGATCGGCCTGGCCGCCGCCCACGAGCTGCGCGCCGAACCGCGGGCCTCGCCGCGCGCCGAACCGCGTGCCGACCCGCATGCCGACCCGCGCGGCGAGGCGGGCCCGGCGGGCGCCGTGCGGCAGTGGACGGCGGTGGTGTGGACGATGCCGGGCTTCCTGCACGCGATGACCCTCAACCCGTTCCCGGACGGCACGGCGGCCCGCTTCCTGTCCGCCACCGCGCTGGGCGCCGCCGGCAACGCGGCCCTGCTGGCGCTCGGCGCGCACGCCCTGGGGCTGGGCTGAACCCGTCCCGCGACCGGCTGAGGCCCGCGACCGGGCTGAGGCCTGCGGCAGGTCCGAACCCGGCCCGGGCTAGCGCGCCTCGACCGGCTCGCCGCTGTCCTGGTCGAGGTTGAACACCCGCCGGTAGGAGTCGGTCACCACGGTGATCTGCGAGCGCCCGGTCCAGTTCGCGGTCACCAGCCGGGCGTCGCCCGGGCCCCGGCCGATGTCCGCCAGCGACCAGCGCCGGGCCGACCAGCCCGCACCGCTCTCCAGCAGCACCTGCCAGTGCTCGCCCGCGGCCGACCCGGCGGCGTACGAGCGGTGCACCATGATCAGGGCGTGCTCGGCCCCGGCCGGGGCGTCCTCCCGGCTGCGGGTCTCGGCCGCCGACACCTTGTGCGCGGCCAGCACGCCGATCAGGAACACCACCCCGGCGGTCACCGTGACCGTCCGGGTGGCCGTCCGCACGGCGGTGCGCGGGTCGCCCAGCCAGGCGGCCGCGATCAGCGCCGCCAGCGCCCCGCCGAGCAGCGGCTCCGGCCGGTTGAGCAGGTCGGCGACCAGCATCCGCCCGCCCGAGCGGCTCTCCCACTGCCCCTCGGTGTAGAGCAGTACGGCGGCCAGCCCGGCGACCGCCAGCAGCCGGACCAGGACGCGCCTGGCCCGGGACGTCCCCCGCTTCATCGTCCCCCGGTCCATCGTCCCCCCGCCCCGGCTTCCCCCGTCGCCGCTTCCCCGGTCACCGCGTCCCCCGTGGCCGCGGTCACAGCTCGGCGAGCAGCTTGCGGCCCTCCGGCCAGTCGCCCAGCCCGGAGTCGGAGTTGAGGTGTCCGTACGCACCCGGCTCGACGTACCGGGCGCCCCAGGCGGCGGCGAACGCGCGGGCCCGCTCGGGGGAGACCCACGGGTCGTCGGTCGAGGAGACCACGACGGACGGGAACGGCAGCCGCTCCAGCGCCACCGGGCGGAAGCCGACCAGCTCCGGGACCTCGGCGGTGTCGACGTCCGCCGGGGCCACCAGCAGCGCGCCCCGGACGGCGGCGGTCCGCTCGGCGGACGCGGTGGCCGCCCAGTGGGCGGCCGTGACGCAGCCCAGGCTGTGGGCGACCAGCACCACCGGGCCCTCGGCGGCGGCCGCGGCCACCGCCGCGTCCACCCGGGCCACCCAGTCCGCCCGCTCCGGGTGGTCCCAGTCCGCCTGCTGGACCCGGCGGAAGGACTCCGGCTCGGCCTCCTCCCAGCGGGTCTGCCAGTGCGCGGGGCCGGAGTTCTGGTAGCCGGCGAGGACGAGGTAGGTGGTGCGGGCGGGCATGGGCTCCTCCGGAGCAGGGCGGTCACGGGCAGCAGGAGTCTAGGCCGCGGGCCGTCGGCCCCCGCAGCCGGGCGGCCGACCGGCGCGCACTCCCCGCAAGCGGCGCACGGTGGTCCGTACGCGCTGTCGCGCGCCCGGTGCGCCCCGTTGCCAACGGTGTCGCCGGTACGGGAGGTTGGACCGGGCCCGGGCCGGTCGCCACCGCCCCTCGCCCGTACCCGACCTGACGCTCGACCACGTGGAGGGATGTCGGCGATGACATCGAAGATCCTGCTCGTCACCGGGGACGCCGCCGAGTCACTGGAGGTGTTCTACCCCTACCAGCGGCTGCGCGAGGAGGGCTACCAGGTCGACATCGCGGCCCCGACCAGGAAGCGCCTCCAGTTCGTGGTGCACGACTTCGTCGATGGCTTCGACACCTACACCGAGAAGCCCGGCTACACCTGGCCCGCCGACCTGGCCTTCGCCGAAGTCGACCCGGCCGACTACGTGGCCCTGGTCATCCCCGGCGGCCGCGCCCCCGAGTACCTGCGCAACGACCCGGACGTGCAGCGGATCGCCCAGCACTTCTTCGCCGGGGACAAGCCCGTCGCCCAGATCTGCCACGGCCCGCTGATCACCGCGGCCGCCGGCGTCCTGGACGGCCGCCGCAGCTCCGCCTACCCGGCGCTGGCCCCGGACATCAGGGCCGCGGGCGCCGAGTTCGTGGACGGCGCGGCGGTGGTGGACGGCGTGGTCGTCTCGGCCCGCGCCTGGCCCGACCACCCGGCCTGGCTGCGGGCCTTCGTCGAGGTCCTGCGCAAGCACGCCCCTGTCACCTGACGCACGCCCCGCCGCTGGTCCCGGAGCCGTACCCCGAGCTTTCCCGGGGCACGGCTCCGGGTTCGTTCGGGGTTCGCTCCGGGTCCGTTCCGGGTCGGACACCGACCAGCGGCCGACGACCGCCGCCCGGATCCCTGGCACGGTGCCAGAGGCCGGGGCCCGTGACCCGGTCGACCGCCGCCACGACCCAGACCAGGGAGACCGGCATGACCGACGCCCCGACCACTCCGACCACCCGGCGCCGCCGACCGGCCCTGCGCACCGCCGTCGCGGCCGCCGTCGGCGCGGGCCTGCTCGCCGCGCTCGCCCCCGCCGCCGCCGCCGCCCGGCCCGCCGCCGGACCGGGCACCGCCGAGTGCGGCGGCCCGCACGGCGGCCGCGCCACCGGCGCCGCCCGGGCCGGCGCCGTCGCCACCCCGGAGCGCCGCGCCGACTGGGAGGCCGCCGACGCCGCCCTCGCCGGGATGACCGGCCCCGGCTACTCGACCTCCGCCCTCGGCGCCGTCCGCGAGGACGGCCGGCTGGTCTGGCGCAACGCCACCGGCGTCACCGAACTCGACGGCGCGCCCGCCGACCCCCGGGGCTCCTTCCGGATCGGCAGCGCCACCAAGCCCTTCGTCGCCACCACGCTGCTGCAGCTGGTCGGCGAAGGCCGGCTGGACCTCGACGACCGCCTGGAGTGCCTGCTGCCGGGCATCGTCCCGAACAGCACCGCGATCACCGTCCGGCAGCTGCTCGACCACACCAGCGGCGTCGCCGACTACACCCAGGACCCGGCCTTCGACTTCCGGCGCCCGGAGTGGCTCGACGGCGGCCGCTTCAAGCACTACGGCCTGCGGGACCTGGTCGACATCGCCAAGCGCTACCCGCCCGCCTTCCCGCCCGGCCAGGACTGGCAGTACTCCAACACCAACTACATCCTGGTCGGGATGATCATCGAGAAGCTCACCGGCCGCGGCTGGAACGACGAGGTGACCCGCCGGATCATCCGCCCGCTCGGCCTCACCGGCACCTGGATGCCCGGCGACTCGCCCTTCCTCCCCGGCCCGCACGCCCACGGCTACTACAAGACCGGCACCGGCCCGGTCGACGTCACCCTGTTCAACCCCTCGATGGCCGGCCCGTCCGGCGCCGGCGTCTCCACCACCGCCGACCTCACCGCCTTCCTCCACGCCCTGCTCGGCGGCCGCCTGCTGCGCCCCGCCGAACTCGCCGCCATGCGGCAGACCACCGACCACGGCGAGGGCCGGACCTACGGTCTGGGACTGCAGCGCCTGGACACGCCCTGCGGCTCCTTCTGGGGCCACGCCGGCGGCATCCCCGGCTACAGCACCATGCTGCTCGGCTCGGCGGACGGCGGGCGAGAGTTCGCCGGGAGCACCACCGTCTACGACGCCCCGGACGAGCCCGCCAACGCGGCCTGGCAGAAGGTCTTCGTGACCGCCCTGTGCGGACCCCGGCCCGGAGCCGCCGGAACCGACCTCGCCCGCACGGCGCCGTGACCGACCCCCTACGCTGACCCGCGACCCGGGGGCACGTCCGGCGACCGGCGCCGCGCACCCGGCGGGAGCCGCCGGACCCGCCCCACCGGCCACCGTCACCAGGAGGACGAGACATGGCAGAGCCGCTGATCGCCGCCGTCGCGGGCAGGACGCCCGCCGTCGACCCGGGCGCCTTCGTGGCGCCGAACGCCGTCGTGGTCGGGGACGTCACCGTCGCCGCCGGCGCGAGCATCTGGTACGGCGCGGTGCTGCGCGGCGACGCCGAGTCGATCAGCGTCGGCGCGGGCAGCAACATCCAGGACAACTGCACCCTGCACGCCGACCCCGGCTTCCCGCTGGTGGTCGGCGAGCGGATCTCGGTCGGCCACAACGCCGTGCTGCACGGCTGCACCGTCGAGGACGACGTCCTGGTGGGCATGAACGCCACCGTGCTCAACGGCGCCCGGATCGGCACCGGCTCGCTGGTCGCCGCCGGAGCGGTGGTGCCGCAGGGCATGGTCGTCCCGCCCGGCTCGCTGGTCGCCGGCGTCCCGGCCAAGGTCCGCCGCGAGCTGACCGAGGACGAGAAGTCGGGCATCGAGGCCAACGGCGCCGGCTACCAGCTGCTCGCCGACGCCCACCGGGAGGTCCAGGAGGTCTAGGAGCCTCCCGGAGGGCCTCAGGCCGTGGCGATCGCGGCCGCCGCCGGTTCCCCCGCCGTCGGGGCGGGCCGCCGGCGGTCGGCCGCCCAGGCGAGCACCGCGATCAGCGTCCCGGTGGCGGCCAGGCCCGCGCCGACCAGCGTCGGCGAGGTCCAGCCGAACCCGGCGGCCAGCGCCAGCCCGCCGAAGTACGCGCCCTGGGCGTTGGCCAGGTTGAAGGCGCCCTGGACCGTCGCCGAGGCCAGGGTCGGCGCGCTGCGCGCCTTCTGCAGCACCAGGGTCTGCACGGCCGGCACGATCGCGAAGCCGAACAGCCCGATCAGCACCACCGTGACGGCCGCCGACCAGCGGGCGTGCGCGGTCACCGAGAACAGCGCCAGGGTGGTGGAGAGCAGTACGAAGGCCACGCAGACGGTGGGGCGCAGTGCCCGGTCGGCGGCGAACCCGCCCAGCACGTTGCCGATCGTCATGCCGACCCCGAACAGCGCCAGCACCAGGGTCACCGAGCCGGTGGCGTACCCGGAGACCTCGGTGAGCAGCGGCGTGATGTAGCTGTAGCAGGCGAAGAAGCCGCCGCAGCCGAACACCACGGTGGCCAGCGCCAGCCAGAGCTGCCCGCTGCGCAGGGCCCGCAGCTCGTGCCGCAGTCCGGACTGGCCGGGGGAGGGGAGTGCGGGCACCAGCCGGGCGATGGCGGCCGTCCCGGCGGCCGCGATCAGCACCACCACCAGCATGGTCGCCCGCCAGCCCAGGTGCTGGCCGAGCAGGGTCGCGGCCGGGACGCCGACGATGTTGGCGACGGTCAGCCCGGAGAACATCACGGCCACCGCCCGGGCCCGCCGGTCCGGCGCGACCAGCTCGGCCGCCGCCACCGCGCCGGCCCCGAAGAAGGCGCCGTGCGGCAGCCCGGTGACCAGCCGGGCGGCGGCCAGCGACCAGAACTCCGGGGCCAGCGCGCACAGCAGGTTGCCGGTCGCGAACAGCCCGGCCAGCGCCACCAGCACCGCCTTGCGCGGCCGCCCGGCGGCCAGCGCGGTGAGCAGCGGCGCACCGACGACCACTCCCAGCGCGTACGCCGAGATCAGCCAGCCGGCCTGGGGGATGGACACGTGCAGACTGTCGGCGACCTGGGGCAGCAGCCCCATGGCGGCGAACTCGGTGGTTCCGATGGCGAACGCGGTGACGGCCAGCGCGAGCAGCGCGAGAGGCAAGGGATGACTCCGGAGTGACGCCGACGGACGGGGGAGCGCGCGGCGGGGGGTGAAGAGAACGGATTCGTTCGTCCGGCATCCTAATCCGGTCGGATGGCGTCGCCGTGAGGTGCGGGTGACGAACGGGGGTCGCCGACGCGGCTCCCGCGCGCGAGACTGGGAGCATGTGCCGCAACATCAAGACGCTGCGACCCCCCGTCACCCCCGACGCCGACGAGGAGGACTTCCACGCCGCCGCGCTCCAGTACGTCCGCAAGGTCTCCGGGTTCCGCGCCCCCGCGGCGCACAACCGGGAGGCCTTCGACCGCGCGGTGGAAGCGGTGGCGGAGGCCACCGCCCGGCTGCTGGCCGAGCTGGAGGTCCGCGGCTCGCACACCCGGGCCGCCGAGCCCGCCGAGGCCGTCGGGTAGGCAGGAGCAGGTGCGATGAACCCCGCCGAGCGTTACGCCCTCACCTTCCCCGGTACTCCGGGCACCCAGGCCCCGCAGGACGTCGTGGTGGTCAGCCGCACCGACGCCGCGGGCCCGGGCGGCCACCCGGTGTACGAGGACGAGAGCGGGATCGTCCGGGCCGAGATCAGCGACGCCGGCGAGGTCCGGATGCTCGCCAGCGGCGGCCACCAGAGCCCGCACGTGCCGGTGCACGCCCAACCGCTGCCCTGACCTCCGCCGCCCCGCCCGACCCGGTGCCGACCGCGGCCGTGCGCCGACCGCCACGGTGCGGACCGCCGGCCCGTGCCGGGAAGCGCGGGCGCGGCCTCGCCGAGTCGGGCACAATCGCCATATGACCACAGCGAGTTGGCAGGGCGTCGTCATCGCCGAGAGCGACGACACGGTCGTCGTCGAGGGCAACCACTACTTCCCGGCCGAGGCGGTGCGCAGCGAGTACCTGCGGCCCTCGGACACCACCACGGTGTGCGGTTGGAAGGGCACCGCCGACTACTACACCCTGGAGGTGGACGGGCGGACCAACCCGGACGCCGCCTGGTTCTACACCGACCCGAAGCCCGAGGCCGAGCACGTGCGCGGCCGGGTGGCCTTCTGGCGGGGGGTGGAGGTCGTCGAGTAGGCGGCCCCCGGTCGGTGCCGTCGTCGCGAAAGGGGTACCGGATTCCCATGGCAGTCTTCCGCAGGCCGGGCCGCTCCCGGCCGTCCGCCGAGCCCGATCCGACGGCGCCCGATTCGACGGCACCCGATCCGGTGGTGCCCGTCCTGACCGAGCGGCTCGTCGAACTGGTCGAGGAGTCCGAGCAGCCCGTCGGCAGGGGCCCGGTCGCCGAGTACGCGGCGAAGCAGCGCGGCCGCGGCCGGGCCGTGGTGCTGCACGGCGCCCGGCTGCTCGGCCACGGCGGCCGGGCCGCCGCCAGGGGAGCGGCCAAGGGCGCCGCGTACGGCGGCAAGGCCCTGACCGAACAGCTGGTGCAGGCCGCGCCGCGGATCCCGGTGCGCGACCTCGCCACCCTGCGGGCGCAGCACCCCGGCGCGGCCTTCCCGGAGGAGCTGGCCGACGTGCTGGTCACCGGCGCCGTCCGGGCCTCCAGCGCGCTCGGTGCGGGCGTCGGCGCGGCGGCGATGCTGCCGGTGCCGCCCGCGATGCCGCTGGAGATCGCGGCCGAGACGCTCGCGGTGGCGGCCGTGGAGGTCAAGCTGATCGCCGAGCTGCACGAGGTCTACGGCATCCCGGCGCAGGGCACCGCCACCCAGCGGGGCGGCGCCTACCTCGGCGCCTGGGCCAACCGCCGCGGGATCGACGCCGGCCTGCTGGTCCGGCCGGCCGGCTTCGCCGCGCTGGCGATCAGCTCGGAGGTGCGCCAGCAGGTCCGCCGCCGGCTGACCCGCAGCTCGCTGCGCCACCTGCCGGCGGTGACCCCGCTGCTGGTCGGCGCCGGCATCGGCGCCACCATGAACCGCCGCGACACCCGCCGGCTGGCCGACGAGGTGCGCGAGGACCTGCGCAGGCGCCGCCCGGCGGACGGCGCGTACTGGGCCGCGGCCGCGCCCGCCCCGAAGGGCGGCACGGCTCCGTAGCGGCGGGGAGTGCCGGGAAACGGCGCGCCCGGGACCGGTGACCGGTCCCGGGCGCGCCGCGCTGCCGCTGTTCCCCGGGGTTCCCGGAGGTTCGGGGTTCCTAGGGTTTCGGCGGTGCCGGGGCACCCGCACCCCGGCCGGCCTTGACGCCGTTCACCATCGCCTGGTGGATCGCCCGCGCGGTGGTCTCGTCGTCCGCCGGCACCGGGCTGCCGGCGACGGTGTACCAGTCCAGCGCGCCGGTGTACTGGACGGTCAGCCTAGCCTCGCCGTCCACCCACGTGGTGTGCACGGTGAGGTCCCCGGAGATCGGGCCGATCTCGGTGGTGGTCACCCCGCCGGGGCCGCTGATGATCGATTGGGTGGTCCAGGTCGCCCACGACGCGCGCGGGTCCGCGGGCGGCCGGGCCTGGCGGTTGCCTCGGTCGTGTTCGGTCATGCGCCAATCCTCCCCCGCGGGTGGTCCGCCGCCGGAGCGGCGGCACCCGCGGTCGCGGCGACCGCCCGGTCCCACCGGGCGGTCGAGTCGGTACGGCGGACGGTCAGCCGCGCTGGCCGGGTTCGTCCAGGACGGGGCTGCCCTCCGCCTGGGAGGTGTCCTGCGCGTGCAGGTTCTGCATCGAGGGGATGCCCTCCTCGGGGTCCGCGGCGCGGATGTCGTCGTCGTCCTCGGTGCTCACCTTGGACCGGTCGCTCATGTCGGTCATCGCGGGCTCCGTCTCCTCGGCCGGCCCGGGACGCGCCGGGCCGGAGGCGCGGCGGGGCCGGTGGTGTCTCTTCGCCCCTCCAGCCTGCCCCCGCGCCGGCGCGGGGGCCAGCCGGGTGACCCGCGAAGCGCCCGCCGACCCCGCTCCGCCGTCACCAGGTGACGGGCAGTGACCGCATGCCGTAGATGAACGAGTCGGTGCGGAACGCCAGCTCGGCGCGCGGCACCGCCAGCCGCAGCCCGGGCAGCCGCCGGAACAGCGTCGCCAGTGCGATCTGGAGCTCGGCGCGGGCCAGCGGCTGGCCGAGGCACTGGTGCACGCCGAAGCCGAAGGCCATGTGCCGCCGGGCGTCCCGGTCGAGGTCCAGCTCGTCGACCGGCAGCCGGCCGGCGCCGCCGAACACCTCCTCGTCCCGGTTGGCAGTGGAGAGCATCGCGATCACGCCCTCCCCGGCCCGGACGGTGACGCCACCCAGCTCCACGTCCTCCACGGCCACCCGGGGCACCCCGGTGTGGACGATGGTGAGGTGGCGCAGCAACTCCTCCACCGCGCCGGGCAGCGCGGCCGGGTCGGCCAGCCTGGCGACCTGCTCGGGCCGGTCCAGCAGCAGGGCGGTGGAGAGCGCGATCATGTTGGCGGTGGTCTCGTGCCCGGCGATCAGCAGCAGGATGCCGGTGGCGGCGGCCTCGCGCGGGGTGAGGTCGTCCCGGGCGGCGAGCCGGCTGAGGATGTCGTCCCGCGGCTCCTCCCGCTTGCGGGCCGTCAGCGCCTCCAGGTACTCCAGCAGCTCGTCCTGGGCCTCGAGCAGCCGCTCCAGTGTGCTGGTGTTGCTGAGCAGCGTCCGGCTGACGCCCTGGAAGAACTCGCGGTCCTCGTACGGGACGCCGAGCAGCAGGCAGATCACCAGCGAGGGGACGGGCAGCGCGAAGTCGGCGACCAGGTCGGCCTCGGTGCGGCCCTCGGTCATCGCGTCCAGCGCCTCGTCCACGATCCGCTGGATGTCCGGGCGCATCGCCTCGACCCGCTTCACCAGGAAGTCCCCGGTGACCATCCGGCGCAGCCGGGCGTGCTCGGGGTCGTCGAGCCGCAGGAAGCTCGGGTTCTCGGCGATCCGCTCCCGGCTGCCGGCGACCAGCAGCGGGAAGGACGGGTGGCGCACGTCGGCGCTGAACCGGCGGTCGGACAGGACGGTGCGGACCTCGGCGTAGCCGGTGGCCAGCCAGCAGGACTCGCCGCCGGGCAGGTCGGCGCGGGTCAGCGGGGCGGTGGCGGCGGCCTCGGTGTACGCGGGCGGCGGGCCGAACGGGCAGCCGGCGGAGTGCGGGGCCGGGAGCGGGACGGCGGGGACGGTGGGTGTGCTCGTCAAGGCGGGGTCTCCTTGCGTCGCGATGGTTCTCCGGTGGGGGTGGTGTGGTGGCCGGACGGGCCGTCAGACGGGCTGCGCCCCGGCCTGCTCGGCCGCTGCCGGCTCGTCCTCGGCCACGGTGATCGCGCCGCCCGGGCAGAGCTGGGCGGCCAGCCTGAGATCGTCGAACTGGTCCGGCCGGAAGGTGGTCTGACGGAGCCTCACCAGACTGTCGTCGTCGTCCTGGTCGAAGACCTCGGGAACGTTCGTGACGCACATCCCGGAGCTGCAGCAGCGGTCCCGGTCGACACTCACCCGCATGGTCGGGCACCTCTCGCCAGTGCGCCGCCGGCTGCCCGGCGGCCGCCTCTCGTTGTCATTGCCAACCTAACCGCCGCTGATCCGTCCACGGAGGGTGCGGTGGCGGGATCGCCGAGAATGGCCGATTCGGTTCGCGCCGGAGCGGCCGGTCGGCGGGGCAGGTTTGAATCGACGTCACCCGGGCGGGCGTTGGGTGCCGCCGCCCCTTCCCCGGCTCTCCTCGCCCGGCACCGACCCGGCTCACAGCCCCTCGGCGGCGGCGATCTCCCGTACGGTCGCGACGGTGTCGGCCTCGTCGGCGGCCTTGTCCGGCCGGTAGCGCACCACCCGGGCGAACCGCAGGGCGAGCCCGGCCGGATAGCGTGGGCTGCGCTGCAGCCCGTCGAACGCGATCTCGACGACCAGTTCCGGCCGGACCCGCACCGTCCAGGCGTCCCGCCCGGCCTCCCGGGCCAGCAGTTCGGCGGTCTGCCAGGCGAGCGTCTCGTCGGTCAGGCCCTTGAAGGTCTTGCCCAGCATCACCCACGGGCCCAGCCCCGGCTCACCCGCCGCCCGGGCACCCAGGTGCAGGTTGCTGAGGAAGCCGTGCCGGCGCCCGCTGCCCCACTCGGCGGCCAGCACCACCAGGTCCAGGGTGTGGCGGGGCTTCACCTTGATCCAGCCCGCGCCGCGCCGCCCGGCCGCGTACGGGACCGCCGGGTCCTTCACCAGCACGCCCTCGTGGCCGAGCGCCAGCGTCTCGCGGAAGAAGGCCAGCGCCCGGTCGCGGTCGCCGGTCTCGACCCGGGCCACCCGCAGGCCGTCCGGCACCGCCTCCTCCAGCGAGGCCCAGCGCTCCCGGCCGGGGCGGTCCACCAGGTCCTCGCCGTCCCGGTGCAGCAGGTCGAAGAAGTAGGCGTCGAGCGGTACTTCGGCGCGCAGCCGGTCCGGGTCGCGCCGGGAGGCGGTGCGCGCGGCGGTCTCCTGGAACGGGCGCGGCCGGCCGTCCGGACCGAGCGCGACCGCCTCGCCGTCCAGCACCGCCGAGCGCAGCGGCAGCGCCAGCGCGGCCTCGACCACCTCGGGAACGCGTGCGGTGATGTCGTCCAGGCCGCGGGTGAACACCGCGACCTCCCCGCCCTCCCGGTGCACCTGCAGCCGGATGCCGTCCAGCTTCCACTCCAGCGCGGCCGGACCGGTGCGCTCCAGCGCCGTGGCCACGTCCGGCGCGGAGGCGGCCAGCATCGGCCGCACCGCCCGTCCGACCTCCAGCCGGAACGCCGCCAGCGCCGCCTCCCCGCCGGTCAGCGCCGCCTGCGCCACCGCCCGGGCCGACCCGCGGAACATCAGCGCCCGCCGCACCGCCGCCGCCGGCACCCCGGCCGCCTGGGCGACGGCGTCCCCGACCACGGCGTCCAGCGCGCCCTGCCGCAGGTCCCCGACCAGCACCGCGCGGAGGAACCCCTGCTCCACCTCGGTCGCCCGGGCGAACAGCCCGTGCAGCAGCCGCCGCCGCTCCGCCTGCGCCCCCGCCCCGTGCACGCCGGCGATCCGCTCCAGCTCCCGCTCCACCTCCCGCACACCGAGCGACGCCTCCACCGCCGGCTCCGGCAGCCCCCGCAACGCCGCCGGCCCGATCCCGGTCCGCAACCGCTGCGACTCCCCGGACAGCAGCGCCACCGCCGCCGGCCCGTCCACCGGCCCCAGGCTCCGCAGACACCCGGCCAGCAACCCCGTCTTCGCCCGCCGCCCCGCCTCCGCCGCCACCTCCCGCGACACCGACGCCAACCGCGACAACCCCGCCACACCACCACCTCCCCCCTCAGCATCGGCCCCCACCCGGCTCCCCGCACGGCGGCCCCGCCCCCGGGGGCCGACGGACGCCCGGTCGGCACGGCGCGGGCGTCCGCCGCCAGTAGGGGTACCCGAAGACGACTGTGCAGGACGTCGTCCACGCGCCCGGGACGTCAGGTGCCGCCCTCCGTCCGCACGTCCCCGGCAACGCGGACCCAGCTCCGGGCCGGGGTGCCGTGGGCCTTCCGGGCGGCCCCGGTGAGGGGCTGCCCCCGATCGGTACGGCTACGCCGGCCGCCGTTCCTCCACCTGATCGGCGTAGGAGCCGCTTCCCCTCCTCGACCGCCTCCGCCGGCAGGGAGCCCTCGGGCCCAGGGGCGGCGACGGCCGCGCGCTATGAACTGCGAAGTACGGGATCGATCCCCGCCAGGATCCCGTGCAGCTGACGAGCCCCCAGGGCGACACGATCGTCGCCGCTCCGCGACATCTCCTCACACAGCCGCATCGCGGCGTCCCGGTCGTCGGAGAAGATGCCGAACACGTCGTGGACGGCGGTGCGGATCCAGTCGGTGTGATGCGGACCGGCGACCGCCAGTGCGGACGCGACTGGCGTCAGCCCGGCTCCGTCCTTCCGCCGGAGCAAGGCCTCCACGGTCCGTCGGGTGACGAAGGTGTCACCCGGGTCGAGTACGAGTTCCAGCAGTGGACCCACGGCCTCCCGCATCTCGGCGAACCCCGCGAGGCCGTGACCGGCGTCCGCCCGGTCGCGGTGGTCGTGGCTCCGCCCGAGTTCTCCGAGCGCCACGACGGTCGCGTGCCGCAGGCCACTGTCCATCTGCTCGCCCACCCCTCCTACGGTTCCGGGAAACTACCATCCGGGCGCTTCGGCAAGGTGCCGCGGTGGCGTGGGGGGTGGGCGGTCTTGGCCGGGGCGGTGGTCGGCGGCGGGGTGACGGGGCGGCATGCTGAGGGCTCGCATTCGCCCGCTGAGCGACGGAGACCGAGATGAGTGAGACCCCCACGACCCGCTGGAGCGTCGGCGCGCCCGAGCCCGGTGACTACCCCGCCTGGCGTGAACTCTTCCGTGGGTACTGCGAGTTCTACCGGGTGCCGATCCCGGAGGAGAAGGCCGAGCTGGTGTGGTCCTGGCTGATGGACCCGGGGCACGAGCTGGCGGGCCTGCTGGTCCGGGACGGGGACGGTGGGCCGGTCGGGCTCGCCCACTACCGGCCGTTCGCGCGACCGTTGCACGGGGCGGTCGGGTGCTTCCTGGACGATCTGTTCGTCGCGCCGGAGGCCCGGGGCGGCGGGGCGGTGGACGCGTTGTTGGGCCGCCTGCGGGAAATCGCGGCGGAACGCGGGTGGAACACCGTCCGCTGGATCACCTCCGAGGACAATTACCGGGCCCGCGGCAAGTACGACCAGGTCGCCACCCGGACCAGGTTCCTCACCTACGACATGGCTCCGGAGGCCCCGGTCGGCTGAGGTCGCGGCCCGACCGCCGGACATTCGTTCGGAATTTCTGTTATCGGCGCCCCGCCGGGAGGTCTCCCCAGTGTCGGCACCCGACCAGTCGACCCGGAACAGAAAGCGTGGCCACGTGAACAGCGACGACAGGACGACCATCCTCCCGGCGATCGGAGGCGGCGCCGGCGACGACAGCGGGAGCGGAGCCCGTGGCCGCTCGGGCGGCCGGGCGGCGCGGCGGGCTGCCGAGCGGCACGCCGGCCGGGGGCGGCGGGCGCGGCGGCGCGGCAGGATCGTGCCGGTCACCGCGGTCGTCGCCGCCGTGGCCGGTACCGGTCTGTTCGCCGCGCTGGCCGGCGCGGGCTACGCGGCGTACGGCGGCAAGCAGACCGACCGCGACATGGCCGGCCAGTCGCTGGCCGCCGACGCGCTGATCTCCGCGGAGCTGGGCACCCACGAGGGCATCCAGGTGCCCGGCACCGGTGGGACGAACCCGGACGTCCCGCCGCCGACCGCCCCCGCTGCCACGGCCGCCGACCAGGCGGCCGTCCCGAGCGCCCCGGCCGCGCCGGCCGCGACCGCTCCGGCCACCCCGACGGCCTCGGCCGTCGCCACCCCGACCGCCGTCCCCACCCCCGCGGCCTCCACGGTCAAGCCGGCCCCCAGCGCCACCCGCTCCGCCACCGCCGCCCAGCCCGCGCCCAAGCGGGCCACCGCGGCCCCGCCGGCGGGCGGGGGCGCGTCTCCGTCGTACGCCCAGCAGGTCGTGGACCTGGTCAACGTCGAGCGTTCCAAGGCCGGCTGCGGTCCGGTCAGCGCCGAGCCGCGGCTGGCGAGCGCGGCCCAGTCGCACAGCGACGACATGGCCGACCGCGGCTACTTCGACCACGCCAGTCCCGAGGGCAACCACGCCGACCACCGGATCGAGGCGGCCGGCTACAGCTGGAGCACCTGGGGCGAGAACATCGCCCGGGGCCAGAAGGACCCGGCCGCGGTGATGGTGTCCTGGATGAACAGCCCGGGCCACCGGGCCAACATCCTGAACTGCTCGTTCAAGCAGCTCGGCGTGGGCGTGCGGACCGGCACCAACGGCCCGTGGTGGACCCAGGTGTTCGCCGCCCCGGCGTGAACCGGCCGCGGCTCGCACCCGACGGCTCCGGTTCCCCGGGGGCCGGCCCGGTCTGACCCCGGACCGGGCCGGCCGATCCGGGCTGATCGATCCGGTCCGATTTTCCGATTCCGTGCACATTGTTGTTATCTGATCACTCCCCACGGGTCTCCGAGGAGGCAGCGGCGGACGGAAACACGGCAAGACGGAGTGCGGACCATGAACGCTGATGTGCAGAACAGGACCGGGACCACCCTGGTGCTCGCGGCGCAGGCAGGTGACCGGCAGGCCCAGGAGGCGCTGGTCGCCACCTGGCTGCCGCTCGTCTACAACGTGGCCGGCCGCGCCCTCGGCGGCCACGCCGACGTGGACGACGTCGCGCAGGAGACCATGATCCGGGCCCTGGACGGCCTGGACGGGCTCCGCGAGCCGGAGTCCTTCCGGTCCTGGCTGGTCGCCATCACCATGAACCAGGTGCGCCGTCGACACGCCGCCGGTCAGCAGCAGCCGACCGTCGGCGGCCTGGACGAGACCTGGGAGGTCCCCGACCCGCGGGCCGACTTCACCGACCTCACCATCCTGCGCCTCGGCCTGTCCGGCCAGCGCCGCGAGGTGGCCGAGGCGACCCGCTGGCTGGACCCCGACGACCGCGAGCTGCTCGCCCTCTGGTGGCTGGAGGCAGCCGGCGAGCTGACCCGCGCCGAACTCGCCGAGGCCCTCGACCTGAGCCCGCAGCACACCGCCGTGCGCGTGCAGCGGATGAAGAAGCAGCTCGAAGCGGGCCGCGTCGTCGTCCGCGCGCTCGGCGCCTACCCCCGCTGCCCCGGGCTGACCGAGCTCACCGCGGGCTTCGACGGCACCCCGAACTCGGTCTGGCGCAAGCGCATCGCCCGCCACATCCGCGACTGCTCCGACTGCGGCGGCCTCGGCCGGGACCTGTTCCCCGCCGAAGGGCTGCTGGCCGGCCTTGCCCTGGTGCCGATCCCGCTGGACGCGCCCGTACTGCTGCACTTCCAGCACACCGCGGCCGCCGTCGCGTCCTCGACGGCCGCCACCGGCGCGGGCTCCGGCACGGGTATCGGTACGGGCGGCGGCGCAGGCGGCGGAACCCATGCCGGTGCCGGTGCGCACGCGGGTGCGGGAGGGCACGGCGGCTGGGCGGGCACCGCTGCCCGCAAGGCCGTCCTGGCGAGCGGCGCGGCCGCGGCCGTCGCCGTGACCACCCTCGCCCTGGTCTGGCCGCAGGCCGGCGAGCCGCCGCAGCCGACGACCCCGGAGCCCACCGCCCCGGCCGCGGCCCAGGACACCCCGACCGCTGCCGCCGCACCCGTCGCCGCCACCCCGGTGCCGGCCCCGACACCCGTGGAGAGCCCGACGCCGACGACGACGCCCACCCCGACGCCGACCGTGACCCGCAGCGCCACCGCGACACCGCAGCCCAACCCGGAGCGCCAGCTGGTGGACCTGGTCAACGCCGAACGCGCCAAAGCCGGTTGCCCCCCGCTGCGGATCGACCCCCGGCTGCACGGCACGGCGCAGAAGCACGCGGAGGACATGGCCACCCGCGGCTTCTTCGACCACGTCAACCCGGACGGCGTCCGGACCGAGGCCCGGATCACCGCCGCCGGCTACCGCTGGTCCCAGTGGGGCGAGAACCTCGACCGGGGTCCGACCACCCCGGCCGCCGTCTTCGCCCGCTGGATGGACGGCGGGATCCACCAGTCCAACATGCTCGACTGCGGGTTCAAGGACATCGGCGTCGGCTTCGCCACGAGCTCGGCCGGCACGCCCTACTGGACCCAGGACCTCGGAGCCCCGCTGTCCTGAGCCCCGGCCGACGGCGACCGGGCAGCGGCGACCAGCCGGCGGCCGGTCGGGGACTACGCGGGCGTGGCCGCCACCAGGCCGTCCGCCGACCCGGTCACATAGCCGGTGGCCTCACCGAGGACACCACCCGCGTCACCGACCTGCCCGGGCGCCACGTCCGTGGCACTGCTCAGCGGCCCGGGCAGCCCCTCCTGCCCGCCCACGGCACTGGCGTGCGCACTCGGCGCGGTGAGGGAGGCCACGACACCAACGGCGAGCGAGGCAACGGCGAGCATGCTGCGCTTCTTCATGGCCGGTCCAACGACGCTGCGCCGGAAGGGTTACGGCCCGCTGCGGCCCCACCGCCCCACCGTGCCCGACCGCGGCGTCAGGGCCGGTAGAACGTCCGCCCGGCGGCACCCGAGGAGACCGACCACACCTCGGTTATGAGCCCACCGCTGAGCCGCAGGGTGTCCGTCCCGCTGCGTGCCGTCACACCGCCCTCGCCGTCCGGGAAGCTCGCCCGGTACGGCCGGGCCACCAGGCCGGACAGCGCGCCGTCGACCGACTCCACGTCCACCACCGGGACGCCCTCGGCCTCGAACCGCAGCCCCGGCCGCCCGGCGCGCCACCGCCCGATCAGCTCCGCCAGCCCGGCCGGCGTCCGCACGCCGTCGAACGCCTCCGTGCCCGCCTGCGCGTACCGCAGGGTGAAGTCGGGCGCCATGATCTCCTCCGCCAGCCCCGGCTCACCGTTCCACAGAGCCGTCCAGCGGTCGTAGACCCCGGCCCCGGCCTCCCGCAGCTCGACGCCCGTCAGCTCGACGCCCGTCAGCTCGACGCCCGCCTGCGCGCCACCCGTCAGGTGACCAGCCGTCAGATCGACACCCATCACTGAACCCCCGTTCGTTCCCGATTGTGCCGGGGACGCTAGCACCAGGCACTGACAGTCCGGCCGGGCAGACCTGCCGCCCGCTCGCCGGCGGGGGCGCGGGAACGTTGGACGGCCCGCGAGCCGACCGGGGCTGTGCCGGGCGGCGGGCGGGCCGTGGGAACCACCATGGCCCCACCAGCCCCTGTCGGTCAGGGGCGTGCGAGGGGTGATCGGACGCACGGCGGCGCGCCGGGCGTGCACCAGCAGCCCCAACCGCGCCGTTCAGAGCGTCCCGGAGCCCCGCGCCACCCCGGGCCCGCCCGCCACTGCGGCCCCACCCTCCCAGACCCGCGCCCCGGGAGCCGACACCCCCGGAGCGGCGCCCAGTCGGCCCACCGGGCCCACCACCCAGTCCGGATGCCCCGGCATCGGCGGCGTCCGCAGCCCGTACAGCCAGTCGTCGAGGAAGCCCCGCAGGTCCTGCCCGGACACCTCCGAGGCCGTCCGCACGTAGTCCTCGGTGGTCGCGTTCCCGTACCGGTGCGCGCGCAGGAAGGTGCGTTCGATCCGGTCGAAGGTCTCCGCCCCGACCTTCTCCCGCAGCGCGAACAGCACCAGCGCGCCGCCCGTGTAGCGCTGGCTGTCGAAGAGGTCGGCGGCGGTGGGGGAGGCCACCGGCCCGGAGTCGTGCCGCCACTGGTCGCCCAGGCCGTAGAGGTAGCGCATCCGGTCGACCAGCGTGGTGTACCCCCAGGCGTCCGGCCAGCCTCGCTCGTAGCGGTACGCCAGGCCGTAGAAGTCGGCGTGGCCCTCGTTGAGCCAGAGGTCGGACCACCGGGCGGGCGAGACGCTGTTGCCGAACCAGGAGTGCACCAGCTCGTGCATCATGTGCGAGCCGATCGCCGGCTCCGGCTGCCGCAGGAAGTTCGGCTTGTAGAGGGTGAGCGTCTGGGTCTCCAGGCCGGTGAAGGCGAACGCGGCCGGGTCGTCGGTGTTGACCGGCAGGATCCCGTACGTCTCGAACGGGAACGGCCCCAGGTGCGCTTCGGCCCAGGCGAGTTGGCCGGGGGTGAGGGCGAGCGCGGGCTCCAGCTCGGCGGCGCGCGCGGTCGGCACCACGTCCCGCAGCCGCAGGCCGTGCGGGCCGGTGCGCTCGCGCACCGCGTAGTCGCCGACCGAGACCTGCACCAGCTCGGTGGCCATCGGCTCGCGGGAGACGTACCGGCGGGTGGTGCGGCCGTCGCCGTGCCGCTCGGTGGCCGCCAGCTCCCCGTTGGCGACGCCGAGGAGGCCGTCCGGGGCGGTCACCGCGATGGTGAACCGCGCCTTGTCGCTCGGGTGGTCGTTGCACGGGAAGACGGTGTGCGCGCTGTTCGGCTGGCCGGCCACCGCGAAGCCGTCCGGCGTGGGGACCCAGCCGGTGTGCGGCAGCGGGGCGCGCGGGTCGGCGGTGTACTCGACGGTCAGCCGGGTGACGCCGCCCGGGAGGAACGGCCTGGCCGGGGTGACCGTCAGCTTCTCGTCGTGGGTCGCGTACTCCGCCGGCCGCCCGTCGACCCGGACGGCGCGCACGGTCAGTCCGAGCGCGTCCAGCTCCAGCCGGGCCAGCGCGCGGTCGGGCCGTACGGTCACCACGGCGGTGCCGTCCACCGTCCGGCTCGCGGCCCGGTAGTCGAAGGCCAGGTCGTACCCGAGCGCCTGGTACCCGGCGTTCCCGAGCGAGGGGAAGACCGGATCGCCCAGCCCGTCGGCGGCCCCGGCCGTCGGCACGCTCGCGGACAGCAGCACCGCGCTGAGCGCGAGCGACGGGACGAGACCGGCGCGGGGCCTGACCATGGGTGATCACCGCACTTCGGGAGCGGGAGCGGAGGCGGGGGCCGCCGGGACGGAAGGCCCGGCCACGGATGCTAGTGGACCGCCCGGCCGGCACGGGCGCGATCGGCCGGGTTCGACGACGCACCGTGGTCCCCCGGACGGCCCACGGTGATGGCGGGCCACCCCCGCGCGCTCTAACGTCAGGAGTGCACCTTCCCCTGACGGACGGTGCCACGGCCGTCGGAACACCTGGCCAGGTCCGGCGGCCGTACTTCTGTGCCCTGGCGCCGCGCGCCCGGAGGCACCCCGTAGGCTGGCAGCCCAGAGGACGCCCGCGTACCGGATGCCAGGAGCCGCCGTGACCAGCCCCGAATCGCCCGTTCTGGTGATCGGCGAGTGCGTCGCCGACATCGTCCGTACGGGTGAGGCCCCGGACCGGGTGCACCCCGGCGGCAGCCCCGCGAACGTCGCCTACGGCCTGGCCCGGCTGGGCCGCCCGGCCACGCTGCTCACCGAACTGGGCCCGGACGCCAACGGCCGGCTGATCCGCCGGCACCTGGAGTCGGCGGGCGTGCGGGTGGAGGCGGTCGAGGCCTCCCGGACGCCCTCGGCGGTGGTCGAGCTGGACGGTCAGGGCCGGGCCCGCTACTCCTTCGACATCCGCTGGACGCTGCCGCCGACCGAACCCGCCGAGCCGCCTGCGGCGATCCACCTCGGCTCGATCGCCGCGGTCACCGAGCCCGGCGCGTCGTCGGTGCTGGCGCTGGTGGAGCGCTGGCGCGGGCGGGCGCGGATCAGCTACGACCCCAACGTGCGCCCGGCGCTGATGGGGGACCGGGCCGAGGCAGTCCGCCGGGTCGAGCGACTGGTGGCGCTGAGCGACCTGGTCAAGGCCAGCGACGAGGACCTCGCCTGGCTCTACCCCGGTGAGCCGCCCGAGGCGGTGGCCGAGCGCTGGCTGGTCCTCGGTCCCGCCGTGGTCGCGGTCACCCTCGGCGCGGAGGGCGCCTTCGCCCGCACCGCGGACGGCGGACGCGCCGAGGCCGCGGCCCTCCCGGTGCCGGTCGCGGACACCGTCGGCGCCGGCGACTCCTTCACGGCCGCCTTCCTGCACGCCCGTGCGACGGGCGCCGACCTCGCGGCCTGCCTCACCAACGCGGTGACGGCGGCGGCGCTGACCGTCGCCCGACCGGGCGCCAACCCGCCCTCGGCGGCCGAACTCGCGGCCGCCCTGGCGGACGGACCGCCGCCCCGCTCCGGCGCGAGCGCCGGGTAGCCCCGGCTCAACCGCCCTGCCGAGCCCCGACGGTGAGGTCCTTCCCGTACCAGATCTCGGCGTACGGCCCGCTGCTGTACGCGGGGATCTCCCGGTACCCGTTGCGCAGGTACAGCGTGCGGGCCTCGATCAGGTCGAGGCGGGTGTCGAGGACGATCCGCTCGGCGCCCAGTGAGCGGGCGGCGCGGTCGACGGCGGCCAGCAGGACGGCACCGCCCCCGGTGCCGCGCAGGCCGGGGCGGACGAAGACGCGGGTGAGCTCGGCGGTGGTGGCGTCGATTCGCCGCAGGCCGGCGCAGGAGTGGGCGACGCCGTCGTGGTAACCGATCAGGAAGAGGCCGTCCGGGGCGGCGAGGTCGTCGCTGGGGGAGTCGGCCAGGCCGGACTCCAGCTCCTCGGGGGTGCCCTCCCGGTCGAAGTGCAGGCGGTAGTAGCGGTTGGCCACGTCGTAGTAGTACTCGCGCAGCAGGTCCAAG
This sequence comes from Kitasatospora sp. NPDC092039, assembly GCF_044756065.1. NCBI lineage: Bacteria > Bacillati > Actinomycetota > Actinomycetes > Kitasatosporales > Streptomycetaceae > Kitasatospora > Kitasatospora sp. NPDC092039. The sequence goes on from NZ_JBIVSD010000017.1 coordinate 58,823, forward strand.
GCCTCGGGGGTGGTCACGTCGGCCGTGGTGATGGTCCAGAGGGCTGAGCGGCCGGGCGCGGTGTTCGTCATGGGCGCATGATCCGGTTCGGGGCCCGGAACCGCAATCGGTTTTCCCGGCGGCCCCGCCCGTAGCCGGGCGTGCTGGTCACCCGGCCGCCCGCCGCCGGGCAAAGGAACGGCAAGGACCCCGGTGCGTCGTTGCCCCGCGCGGGTGACGAGGGGATTGGCGGTGGTGCGCGGCGGGGGAGCAGTGCACCCATGAACAGACCATCAGGTTGTCGTATTAGTGGGGGTCTGAGGGGGAATCAGCAGCACCGGAGCGGTGCTCGGACCGGCCTGCTGGCCACCGTCTGCCTCTCCGCCGTCCTCGCCGGCTGCGCCGGTCCGGCCGCTCCCGCCGGGCCGAAGTCGGCCCCGGCCGCCGGCGCCAAGGCGACTCCGGCGCCCGCCGCCGAGGCCGTCGCGGCCGCCGAGGGCGCCGACCGCGCGGGCGCCCCGCCCGCGGCGCAGCTGCTGCCCGGCCTGGCCCGCAAGGAGGAGCAGAACAGCAGCGAGGCCATGGCCCGGCAGGAGGCGGCCGTCCGCGCCGCGCTGGAGACCGCCCAGCGCTGGGGCCTGGAGCGTCCGCCGCTGAAGGCCCCGCCGCGCCCGGCGACCAGGGCCGCCCTCACCCCGGTGCAGGGCGTCAAGCTCGCGGACGGCCGCCCGCCCGTGGTCTACCGGGTGCCGACCGACGACAAGGTGGTCTTCCTGACCGTCGACGACGGCGCCGAGAAGGACCCGGAGTTCTCCCGGATGGCCGAGGAGCTGGGCATCCCGCTCAGCGCCTACGTCTCCGACTACCTCGCCCGGGAGAACTACGGCTACTTCCGCGACCTCCACGCCCAGGGCGTGGAGATCAACAACCACACGATCAACCACCGCAACCTGAAGGTGCTGGACTACGAGAGCCAGCGCCAGGAGATCTGCACCCAGCAGGACCAGCTGGAGCAGCAGATCGGGGCCCGCCCCCGGCTCTTCCGGCCGCCGTACGGCGAGTACAACGACGACACCCTGCGCGCGGCGGCCTCCTGCGGGGTCGAGGCGGTGCCGCTGTGGAACGAGGAGGCGTTCCCGGACCACATGGAGTGGCGCTACGACGACCGGAAGCTGCATCCGGGCGACATCATCCTGACCCACTTCCGGGGCGCCGACATCTGGAAGGCCTCCATGCCGGACCTGCTGCGCAAGGTCGTCAACGAGGTCACCGAGCAGGGCTTCGCGCTGGCCCGGCTGGACGACTACCTCTAGCCGTAGCCGTAGCCGCCGGGCGCGGTGACCGCGGGCCGGGCGGCTCAGCCGAGCGAGCGGGCGTCCAGGTACACCCAGGCGCCCTCGTGCCGCACGAAGCGGCTGTTCTCGGTGAGCACGCCCGCCTCGCCGCCCTCCGTCCAGTGCGCCCGGAAGGCGACCGTGCCCTCCGCGTGGAACGCGCCGCCCTCGGTGGTGCCGACCACCTCCAGCCCGGTCCAGCGCAGCCCCGGATCGAAGTCGACCTCCGCGGGCCGGGTGTCCGGGTGCCAGGTGCGCAGCAGGTACGCCTCGTCCTGCGCGGCGAAGGCGCTGAAGCGGGAGCGCATCAGGGACTCGGCGGTGGTGGCCTTCGCCTGGCCCCGGTGCAGCCGGCCGCAGCAGTCGCCGTAGGCGGCGGGCAGGCCGCAGGGGCAGGGGGAGGAGGGCAGCAGCCGGGGCGCGGCGGCGCGGGGCTCGGAACGACGTCGGGACATGCCCTCCATTCTCCCCCACCCGCCGGACGGCTCCCCGGCGGGCCCGCCCCCGCCGTCCCCGGCCCGCCCGCGGCTGTCACCCGGGTCAGCGGCCGGGCCGGACGGTGAGCCTCGCGAGTACGGCGACCGCAGGCGAGACCGCCGGCAGCAGCAGGAGTGGTGGACGACGGGCCACTGGAGGACGACCAGGCCCAGGCCCGCCGGCAGACCGTAGCCGGCCACCGCCGGGTGGGCGCGGGTGGACGGCCCGGACGGCGGGCCGGGGCGCGCTCAGAGCGGGCGGCGCCGAGCACGGCGGCGTGGTCGGCCGTCTCGAACCACCCTCGGGTACGGCGGGTTCACCGGTTCCGCGGATCGGGGAGCCCGGCCGCCAGCTGTCGCAGGGCTTCGGCGAGCAGCGGCTGGAACGGCACCGCCGGGTCGGCGGTCAGGTGGTGCTCGTCGGCGACCTGCAGTGCGCAGAGCGCGGCCGCGGCGACCAGCTTCGGGTAGAGGTCCCGGTCGGGGTCGGTCCCGGTGCGGGCGGCCACCGCCGCCGCCAGGCCGGCCCGGGTGGCGGCGGTGGCGCGGACCAGCTCGGCCTGGAGAACGGGCTCGCGCAGGAGCAGCCGGACGGCGGCCGTCCACCGCGGGTCGGGCTCCTCGGCCGCGCCGTCGAACGGCACGGCCAGCGACCGGGCCAGCGCCTCCCAGAGCGGTTCCTCCGCCGGGCGGCCCCGCAGCGCCTCGGCGGCCCGCAGGATCCGGTCGCGGTGCCGGAAGACGATCGCCTCCGCCTTGCCGGAGAAGTAGTTGTTGTACGTGCGGGGGGAGACCCCGGCGGCGGCCGCGATGTCCTCGACCCGGACGTTCTCCCACCCCCGCTCGACCGCCAGGCGCAGTGCCGCCCGGCTGAGGGCCTCCCGCGTCGCGGCCTTCTTCCGTTCCCGCAGCCCGGGTTGACCGTTCGTCACGGGTCTCACTGTCCCGGCAGAGGTGCGCGGTGCGCAATTCTGCGCGGCACGCAAGATTTTCCCGGGTGTACGGGTTCTGGCGAGCCGTCCGCCACCTGCGGTTCGTCGCTGGTAGTAGTTGCCTGGTTGCGGAGCGATCCCCGCCGGGAGCCCGTGCCCGCAGGACCTCCGACGGGACGACTCGACACGACTTGAGGAGCGGTCATGGGTGGCAGACAGCGTCCGCCGAGAGCGCGGACCCCCCGCCAGGGCAGGCCCGCCGGTGCCGGTGCCCGGGTGGACTCGCGGGCGGGGTTCGCCCGCATCGAGGGGTTCCTGGCCTGGGAGGCGGAGGTCGCGGCGGCCGAGCGGGACGCCCGCGCGTTCGCCGCGCGGTTCCCGTGGCTTCCGGAGCCGGAGCGGGAGTTCCTCGAACAGGCCTACGCCGCCGACCGGTTGCGCTACGCCGAGGAGGTCGTCGACCGCGCGGTCGAGCGCTGCCGCCGCCTGGCCGCCCGCTACCGCGTCGAGTGCCGCCGGATCTGCGCCCGCTGGGCGGCGCTCTGCCTCTCCGTCACCGTGGCGGCGGCGCTGTTCGCCGTCGTCCCGGCCGTCCTGCGCGGCTGAACCGTCGTTTCCGGCCGTCACCGTCCGGTGCGGCCGGGGGCGCCCAGGCCGCCGTCGACCGCCCTGGGCGCGACGAGGGCCCGCTGTGCCGTCTCCGGCACAGCGGGCCCTTTCCGACGTCGGGGACCGGTCGGGATCAGTGGTGGCCGTGGCCGCTGGTGATCTCCTCGTGCTCCTCGACGGTGGGCTTGGCGATCTGGCTGTACTCGCCGTAGAAGCCGCGGGAGAGCTTCACCCGAGCGCGGGTCCACAGCCCGGCCTTGCGGGCCACCCCGTTCTCGTCCACCGCTGGCGGCAGCACGGAGGGCTGGGGCTGGTCGTGCGAGGTGAGGGTGTAGAGCCGGCCCTGCGGCAGCGGTGCGTGCACCTCGACGAACTCGCCGTGCTGGAGCCGGTTGATGACGCCGGTCTCCCGGCCGTGCAGCACCTTCTCCCTGTCCCGCCGCTGGAGGCCCAGGCACCACCGCTTGGTGATCACGAAGACGACCACCGGCAAGGTGAAGAAGCCGGCCCGCACCGCGTAGGTGATCGCGTTGATCGAGAGGTGGAAGTGGGTGGCCAGCAGGTCGTTGCCGCCGCCGGCCAGCAGGAGCAGGTAGAGGGCCATCCAGGCCGCGCCGAAGGCGGTGCGGACCGGGGCGTTGCGGGGCCGGTCGGCGATGTGGTGCTCACCCCGGTCCCCGGTGATCCAGGCCTCCAGGAAGGGGTAGCACCAGATCACCAGCAGCACCAGCGGGAAGACCATCAGCGGGATGAACACCCCGAGGTTGAGGGTGTGGCCGCCCCAGACGCTGATCTCCCAGCCGGGCATCACCCGGATCAGGCCCTCGGAGAAGCCCATGTACCAGTCCGGCTGGGCGTCGGTGGACACCTGGTCCGGACGGTACGGCCCGTACGCCCAGATCGGGTTGACCGTGGCGATCGCCGACATCACCGCGACCACGCCGAAGACCAGGAAGAAGAAGCCGCCCGCCTTGGCCGTGTAGACCGGCAGCAGCGGCATGCCGACCACGTTGCTGTTGGTCCGGCCGGGCCCGGCGAACTGGGTGTGCTTGTGGTAGAAGACCAGGATCAGGTGCGCCGCGAGCAGGCCCACCATGACGCCCGGGATCAGCAGGACGTGGACGGTGAACAGCCGGGGGATGATGTCGGTGCCCGGGAACTCGCCGCCGAAGAGGAAGAACTGCAGGTACGTCCCGACGATCGGGACGGACAGGACGGCGCCCTCCATGAAGCGGATGCCGGTGCCGGAGAGCAGGTCGTCCGGCAGCGAGTAGCCCATGAAGCCGTCGAACATGCCGAGGATCAGCAGCAGCGCGCCGAAGACCCAGTTGACCTCCCGCGGCTTGCGGAACGCGCCGGTGAAGAAGACGCGCATCATGTGGGTCAGCATCGAGGCGACGAAGACGATCGCGGCCCAGTGGTGGATCTGGCGCATCAGCAGGCCGCCGCGCACGTCGAAGCTGATCCGGATCGTCGAGGAGTAGGCCTCGGACATCGGGATGCCCTTGAGCGGCACGTACGACCCGTCGTAGACGACCTCGCCCATGCTCGGCGTGAAGAACATGGTGAGCCAGACGCCGGTGAGGATGATGATGACGAAGGTGTAGAGCGCGATCTCGCCCAGCATGAAGGACCAGTGGTCGGGAAAGATCTTGCGCAGGTTGGCCTTGGCCAGGGAGTAGATGCCGAGTCGGCCGTCCGTCCAGTCGGCCAGGGCCTCGGCCGGGTTGGCGGGGTTGGCGCGCGTGCTGGTCACCGGTCCCGGCTGCGACTGCTGGTCGGTTCTCACGACGGGCTCCCCGGCGTCCTCGGCGTACCGTGCTGGAGGCCCGCCGGCGGGAACGCCGGCCGGCGAAGTGTTGTGATCATGGGACCTCTCGATACGGGCCCGCCGGCCGGACCGGCGCGCGGACCAGGTGTTCCACTGGACCCGTTGCTCAGGGTGATGGAGCGCTTACTCTGTCATGCTGTCGGCAGGCGGCCGACTGTGCACGTCCATCGGCCCGTCCGGCCGCTCGTGTCGGGCCGGACGGGGGGCTCTGACGCCCGATCGGCTGGCCGCCGCTCGGCCCAACGGGTGCCGATGCTGCGGTCGGGTGCCGCCGAAGCGTGTCGGCGCGCGCCGTGTCCGGGGGGCTTCCGGTCCAGGGCCTACGCTTCGCCAATGGCGGATCACCGTGAACTCTTCGAGGACGTCACCGAGGCCCTGGCCCGCGCCGGGTTCGACACCGGCCCGGGCTCCTCACCGCTGTGGATCGACCGTCACCCCGAGGGCGTGGTGGTCGGCTGGACGCCGGGCGCGGAGCCGGGCGGTCCGCCCTCCCGGGAGGCGGTCGCGGCACTGAGCGGCGCGGCCGCGGTCGTCCTGCGCGAGTGCGGCTACCTGGTCGCCGGTACGGAGGAGGGGGATCTGCTGGTGCGTTGCGCCGAACCGGTGACGGTCCCGGACTCGCCCGAGCCGGAGCCGGTGCCGGAACAGTGGTGGGGGTGAGCGGGGCCGTTCGACGGGCAGGGGCGGGCCGCGGCGGTGAGCCGGGGCCCGCCCGCTTCGTGCCGGGGCGACCTCAGGAGCCGAGGGTGAAGCCGATCACCGCGCCGCCGCCCTCCCGGTCGGCCGCGAAGGCCGTCCCGCCGTGCGAGCGGGCCACCTCGTGCACGATGGCCAGGCCCAGTCCGGATCCGGGCAGGCTGCGGGCCGCGGTGGCCCGGTAGAAGCGGTCGAAGACCCGGTCGAGATCGGCCGCGTCGATGCCCGGGCCGCGGTCGCGCACCTCCACCCGCGGACCGCGCACCACCACCTCGATCGGACTCGTCCCGGCCGGGTCGAACTTGGCGGCGTTGTCCAGCAGGTTGCCCACCGCGCGGGCCAGGGCGTCCGGCCGCGCGGTGACGACGGTTCCGTCCGCGTCCACCGTGATCTCCCGGTCGCTGCGCCGCCGGGCCTGGGCGGCGGCCTGCCGGACCACGTCGGCGAGCACCACCTCGGTCGGCCGCCCGTCCGTCCGGCGGTCCGCCGCGAGCGCCACCAGCTCCTCCACCAGCTGGGTCAACTCCCGGGCCTCGTCGGCCAGATCGGTCATCAGGGCGGCGCGTTCGGCGGGCGGCAGCCGGTCCAGGGCGGGGAGCACCGAGAGGTTGGTGCGGAGGCTGGTCAGCGGGGTGCGCAGCTCGTGCCCGGCGTCCTGGACCAGTCGGCGCTGGTTCTCCTTGGCGGTGGCCAGCCGGACCAGCATCCGGTCGAAGGCCCGGCCGAGCCGGCCCACCTCGTCCGTTCCGGCGGCGGGCACCGGAACGTCCAACCGCCCGCTGGCGGCGACCAGTTCGGCCGCGTCGGTGAGCCGGACCAGCCGTCCGGCGATCCCCCGGGCGAGCAGCCGGCCGGCCCCGCCGGCGAGTGCCGCGACGACCGCGACCAGGGCCACCGTGCGGGTCCGCAGGGCGGCCAGCAACTCCTCGGTGGGACCGACCTGTTGGATGATCTGGACCGCACCGCGCCCGCCGCCGAGCGAGACCACGCCGATCCGGTAGGCGCCGCCGTGCCAGTGGCGCACCCCGGTGGTGGTGCGGCCGGGCTGCTCGGCGCGGGCCAGGTCGCGGTCGCCGGGCGTCGGTGGGAGGTCGAGCCGGGCGGTGCCGGGGACGATCCGGCCTTCGGGGTCGAGGGACTGGGTGGTGACCCGGATCGGGCGCACCAGGTCGTCGCTCAGACCGCTCGGCCCGGAGAAGTCGCCCGGGAAGAGGACCTGCCGCTCGACCTGCCGGTCGACGGAGTCGACGGCGGCGGTGAAGTCGGCGGTCTCGTCGTCCCGGATCAGCCGGGCGGCGGCGTGGTAACCGAGTGCGCCGATGAGCACCGCGACCAGCGCGGCGATCGCGGCGAAGGCCAGCGCCAGGGTGGTGCGCAGGCCCGGGCGCGGCAGCCGGCGCAGGAGTGCCGCCGGGCCGGTCACGGCTCGCGCAGCGTGTATCCGACGCCGCGGACGGTGTGGATCAGCGGGGGCAGGCCGGGGAGGTCGAGCTTGCGGCGCAGGTAGCCGATGAACACCGCGAGGTTCTTCGAACCGGGGCCGAAGTCGTAGCCCCAGATCCGCTCGTACAGGGTGGCCTGGTCGAGGACGGCGCCGGCGTGCCGGGCCAGCAGCTCCAGCAGGTCGAACTCGGTGCGGGAGAGGTCGAGCTCCTGGGCGGAGCGCCAGGCCCGCCGGGCCGGCGGATCGATCCGCAGGTCGGCGACGGCCAGCACCTCGGCGGCGGGCCCGGGCGGGTGGCGGCGCAGCAGGGCGCGCAGCCGGGCGAACAGCTCGTCCACGTCGAAGGGCTTGACCAGGTAGTCGTCCGCGCCGGCGTCGAGGCCGGCGATCCGGTCCGGGACCTCGACCCGGGCGGTGAGCATCAGCACCGGGGTGCGGTCGCCGGCCGCCCGCAGCCGGCGGCAGACCTCCAGGCCGTCCGGCGCGGGCATCATCACGTCGAGAACCAGGACGTCCGGGCGCTGCTCGGCGAGGACGGCCAGGGTCCGGGCGCCGTCGGCCGCGACCCGCACCCGGTAGCCCTCCAGCGTCAGGGCGCGGGCGAGCGAGTCGCGGATGGCCCGGTCGTCCTCGGCGATCAGCACGGTGTGGGTCATGGCGGAGATTCTCCCCGGCGTGCTCGCGGCGGGGCCGGGATCGCCGGGGGCGGCTCCGGGGCGGTCCGCGACGGCCGCCGGTTTCGCGCGGTGCTTCGCGGGCGTACGGTGGCCGTACAGTGGCGCGCCGCCGGGTGGGCGGGCCGCTTGGTCCGTGTCGGCACGCCCTGCCGGAGGCCGCGATGGCAGACCGGATGGCCTTCTTCACCACCCCGCGCGCGGAGCGGGCGCGGCGGGACGCGCGGGAGCGGCTGGGGGACTGGCGGGAGGTGTACCGGCCGGGGTCGCTGCTGCCGGTGGTGGGCGGGCAGGCGGGGCGGTGCATGGAGTGCGGGCTGCCGTTCTGTCACAGCGCCTGTCCGCTGGGGAACCTGGTGCCGGAGTGGAACCGGTTGGTGGCGGCGTCGGATCCGGCGTCGGCGTCGGGGTCGGAGCCGGATCCTGGGGCCGGGTCGGACTCGGGGACGGGGTCGGCGTCGGGGGAGGAGCGGGGCGCGGGGGCGGACTGGCGGGCGGCCGCGGCGCGGCTGCTGGCGACCAACAACTTCCCGGAGTTCACCGGGCGGCTCTGCCCGGCACCCTGCGAGAGCGCCTGCGTGCTGGCGATCGACGGCGCGGCGGTGACGATCAAGAACGTGGAGCTGGCGATCGCCGACCGGGCCTGGGAAGCGGGCTGGGACGTGCCCCGGCCGCCCGAGTGCCGGGAGCGGGCCGGTGGCCGGCGGGTCGCGGTGATCGGCTCAGGCCCGGCCGGGCTGGCCGCCGCCCAGCAGTTGACCAGGGCCGGGCACACCGCCACGGTGTACGAACGGGCCGACCGCGCGGGCGGGCTGCTCCGGTACGGCATCCCGCCGTTCCGGCTGGAGAAGCACCGGCTGGAGCGCCGGCTGGACCAGCTGCGGGCCGAGGGCGTCGACCTCCGCACCGGGGTGTGGGTCGGTCGGGACGTCCCGGGCGAGGAACTGCGGGCCGGGTACGACGCGGTGGTGGTCGCGGTGGGCGCCACCGCCTGCCGGGACCTGCCGGTGCCGGGTCGGGACCTGTCCGGGGTGCACCAGGCGATCGACTACCTGACCTGGGCGAACCGGGTGGACGAGGGCGACCGCCCGGTCTCACCGGTGTCCGCCGAGGGGCGCGACGTGGTGATCGTCGGGGGCGGGGACACGGCGGCGGACTGCCTGGGAACGGCGCTGCGCCAGCGCGCCGCGTCGGTCACCCAGTTGGACGTCAACCCGCGTCCGCCGCGCGGCCGGGCCGCCGGACAGCCCTGGCCGGTGCACCCCAAGGTGTACCGGGAGACCACCTCGCACGAGGAGTCCGGCGCCGCGGAGGCCGGGCCCCGGGTGTTCGCCGCGGCCACCGTGGGCTTCGAGCCGGGCCCGGACGGCCGGCTGGCCGCCGTCCGCTTCGCCGAGGCCGAACCCGCCGACCGCAGCCCGCGGGCCGGGACCGAGCGCAGCCTGCCGGCGCAGCTGGTGCTGCTCGCGCTGGGGTTCACCGGGCCGGAGCCGGACCGGCGGCTGTTCGGCCAACTCGGCCTCGCCACCGGCGCGGAGGGCGCCCTGGCCAGGGACGACGGTTTCGCCACGGCGGCGGAGGGCGTGTTCGTCGCGGGGGACGCCGGGCGCGGACAGTCGCTGATCGTCTGGGCGATCGCCGAGGGGCGGGCGGTCGCGGCGGCGGTCGACCGGTACCTGCGGGGGTGGACGGAGCTGCCAGCGCCGATCCGGGCCTCGGCGCGGGCACTCACGGTGTGAGTCCGCGAGCGCCCGCGCCGGACCGGGCTGTGCGGGGTCGGTGGTCCGTCGGGCGGGTGTCAGAACAGCGGCAGGCGGCGGAGGAACACGTCCTCGACGCCGTTGGTGTCCCCGGGGACGAGAGTGCCGTCGGCCGAGGCGAACACCACGGTGGTGCCGAAGGCGCCGGGGAACGGGGAGTGCGAGGGGCCGGTGCTCTGCGAACCGTCGCCCGCCAGGCTGACCCGCTCGGTGCGGCCGGTCCAGAGGTCGTGGCGGAACACGTCCTCGGCGCCGTTGGTGTCGCCGGGGACGAGGTTCGCCGCCTCCGAGCTGAAGAGGACCCATCGGCCGTCCGCCGTGATCCGGCCGCCGTAGGAGCTCAGGGTGGTCGTCGTGCCGGGCAGGCCGGAGCTGACCAGCGTCTCGGTGCCCCGCGCGAGGTCGCGGACGTAGACCTCGAAGTGGCGGTCCCACTGGGAGTCGCCGTGCAGGACCCAGGAGGAGTAGACCGCGTAGCGGCCGTCGGGGCTGACCGAGGGGCTGACCACGCCCCTGTAGCCGCCGTCGGCGTCCGGGCTGGCCAGGCTCGTCCGCCCGGTGCGCAGGTCGCGGACGTACAGCGGGTAGGTGCGCGGCTTGCGGATCTCCGGGCGGGGGTCGGGGAGGATGACGGGTCGGGAGTCGGGCAGGGCGTCGGCTCGGGGATCGGGGCGGGCGCTGGGGCGGGACGAGTCGGCGGTGAACTCCTGGTCGGAGCCGGCCCTGAGCTCGGCGACCGCCTCCGGGGAGAGGCCGCCCGCCTGGCCCGGGTCCAGGAGGTTGGTCGCCTTGGAGATGAAGACGACCGTGTTACCGTCGGCGCTGATCTCCGGCGCGGAGGAGGAGGCGTCCGCCTCCCTGCCGTCCGCGCCGATGCTGACCAGGCGGGTGTCCCCCGTCCAGCGGTCGGTGACGTAGATGTTGCCGCCGAACCAGGTGACCGTGCCCGGGGCGAGGTCACCGCGGTTGGACTGGTAGGCGACGTAGCGGCCGTCCCAGCTGATCGAGGGGACGCCGGAGAGCTTGCCGGTCTGCGGCACTCCCGTCCTGCCGACGCTGACCAGCCGGGTCTCGCCGGTCCGGCGGTCGTGGACGTAGACGTCCTCGGAGCCGCGGTTGGCGTCGGGGGCGAGGTTGGTGGCGGTGGAACTGAACGCCACGTAGCGGCCGTCGCCGCTGATGGCGGCCTGGTAGGAGGCGCCGTCGGCCTGGGCGCCGTCCGGGCCGGTGTCGACCCGTTCGGTGCGGCCGGTCCACAGGTCGCGGACGAAGACGTCGGACGTGCCGTTGGTGTCGCCGGGCACCAGGTCGGCGGCCTCCGACGTGAAGACGGCGAAGCGGCCGTCGGCGCTCAGACCGTCGGCCTGGGAGGCTCCGGTGGCCTGAGCGTGCCCGGGGCCGACGGAGACGCGTTCCGTGCGGGCGCCCGGCCGGACGGCCGGGCCCGTGTCGGCCGGAGCGGCCTGGGCCGGTGCGGCGACGGCGGCGGCCAGCGCGGCGGCCGCGAGGGCGCAGGCCGTGCGCAGCGGGCGGCGGATGCGGATCATCTGGTTCCCTCCCCTGGGACCGGCCGTGCCGCGTCGGCGGTGGACGCCGAACTCCCCGGCGGCCGGCTCGGGGTGAGCCAACCGCCGGGCGGGGCGGTCGGTCAACGGTTGCGCGCCGGGAGCGGCGCATCCGTGCCGGGAGCCCGCAGACGCGATCGAGTCGGGTGCGTACGGCTGTTGCGGCGATCCGGTGACAGGGGGGTCGGGAGATCTGCGTACGGGGGGTGGTGGGTTGGGGCGGGGGCCGGTGGGTGGCTTGGTCACGCGGTGGGCTCCGCGGTGGCCGGTCCGGTGCGGTGGGCCCGCTGGTCGTAGCGCCAGAGCGCGGGGATCGCGGCGGACAGCGCGGCCGAGCTGCCGAGGCAGAGCAGGCCGCCGGTGCGCAGGGCCGCCCGGATGCCCTGTCGGGCGGCGAGCCCGCCGGCCCGGAGGTCGCCCAGGGCCGGGCCGGCGGATCCGGTCAGCATCTCCAACCCGGCGGCTCGGCCCCGGAGTTCGTCCGGAATGGACTGGTTCCAGATGGCGCTGCGGAAGGTGTCGCCGATCCAGTGCGCGCCGCCCGCGACGGTGAGGCAGAGCAGCACGGTCCACAGTCCCGGGGCGACCGCGGCCGCGGTCGTCGCCGCGCCGACCAGGGCGGCGGAGAGCAGGACCAGTCGGCCGTGCCGGTGCACCCGCGCCGCCCACCCGCCGGTCGCGGCGGCGAGCAGGCTGCCGAGCGCGCCGGCGGAGTAGAGCAGGCCGAGCGCCCAGGTGGCGTCCAGGTCCGCGGCCAGGAACGGGAAGAGCGCGGTGGGCAGGGCGAAGACGGTGGCGGCGAGGTCGGCCAGGTAGGTGCCGATCAGGTCGGGCCGCCTGGCCGCGTACCGGGCGCCGTCGAGGAACTCGGTGAGCCGCGGCGCCTCGGCGTCCCGCTCGGAGGGGACCGGCCGGACCCGGGCGAGCAGGGCGATCGAGAGCAGGAAGGTGCCGAGGTCGACCAGGTAGGCCGCCGGGACGCCGGCGGTGGCGATCAGCAGGCCGGCCGCCGCCGGGGCGGCCACGCCGCCGATGCTCCAGCGCAGTGAGAGCAGGGCGCCCGCCGCCACCAGCTGGTCCCGGGGCACCAGCCGGGGGACCATCGCCTCGACCGAGGGCTGCTGGATCCCCTGGAGTGCCGCGGCCACCCCGGCGGCGGCGTAGAGCGGCCAGACGGAGGGCGTGCCGAGCAGCGCGTTCACCAGCAGCAGGGCGCTGAGCGCGGCCAGTGCGACCTCGGTGACCAGGGCGACGGTGCGGCGGTCGGCTCGGTCGGCGAGGACGCCGCCGTAGAGGCCGAACAGGACGGTGGGCACGAGTTCCACCGCGCCGACCGCGCCCACGGCCAGCGGCGAGCCGGTGAGGTCGGCGATCTGGAGCGGGATCGCCGTCATGGTGAAGATCGAGCCGAGCAGGGTGACCGTGCCGGAGGTCCAGGTCAGCCGGAAGTCCCGGGAGGACCGCCAGGGCGCGGTGTCGGGCAGCACTCGGGACCGGAAGCGGTCCCTTCCGGAGGTCGGGTCCGGTCCGGAGGTCATGGGGGTGGTCCCTTCGCGGCCGTCGGCGTCGCGACGGCTCTCCTTATCGCCGATAAGTTCCAGCTCGGGAACTTATCGGCGATAAGGTGGCCTGGCAAGTGGTTGACGGGGAGGTCGATCGGATGGCGCTGCGGCGCGACGAGGTGGTGCGCACGGCGCTGCGCCTGCTCGACGAGGAGGGCATCGACGGGCTGACCACCCGTCGGCTCGCCCGTGAACTGGGCGTCCAGTCACCGGCGTTGTACTGGCACTTCAAGAGCAAGCGGGAACTGCTCGACCTGATGGCCGAGGCGATGCTCGCCGAGGCCCTCCCGCCCGACCGCGAGCCGGACCCGGAGCACTGGCCCGAGTGGATCGCCGCCGACGCCCGCGCCAAGCGGAACGCCCTGCTCGCCTACCGCGACGGCGCCCGGGTGCACGCCGGAACCCTGCCCACCGAGGACGAGCTCCCGGCGGTCGAGGCCCAGTTGCGAGCGCTCTGCGGAGCCGGGCTGCGCCCGCGCACGGCGCTGCGGCTGCTGCTGACCGTCGACCGCTACATCATGGGCTGGGTCACCGAGGAGCAGGCCTGGCGGCAGGACGCCGCGGACCGCGACCGGCCGCCGTTCCCGGACGAGGCGCTGAGCGGACTGCCGCTGCTGCGCGAGGCGGTCGACGTGCTGCGGATGACCGACCACGACGCCGACTTCGAGTACGGGCTGCGGGTGCTGATCGAGGGGTTCCGCGCGGAGATCGCGCGGGAAGCGGGGGAGGGCCGTTAGGGCCCGGCTCCTGGATGTCGGCGGCCCCGGGGCGCTTGGCGTCAGGGCCGGGCGAGCCGGAGGGCTTCGCGCAGCCGGCCGTCCGAGGCCTTGAGCAGGCGGGCGGCGGTGGGGGCGTCCACGTCCGCGAGCAGGGACAGGACCGCGTCCTTGGCCCGGCCGCCGGTCGCGGCCAGGGCGCGGTCGACCGCGGCCCCGTCGGCGCCGGTCGCCTCGGCGACGATCCGTCGGGCGCGGTCGCGCAGCTTGTCGTTGGTGGCGCGCAGGTCGACCATCAGATTTCCGTACGTCCGTCCGAGCCGGACCATCACGGCCGTGGACAGCAGGTTGAGCACCAGCTTTTGCGCGGTGCCCGCCTTGAGCCGGGTCGATCCGGCCAGCACCTCCGGACCGACCTCCACCTCGACGCCCAGCTCGGCCGCGGCCGCGAGCGCCGAGCCCCGGTTGCACGCCAGTCCGACGGTCAGCGCCCCGGCGGCCCGGGCGGCGCGGACGGCGGCCAGCGGATAGGGCGTACGGCCGGAGGCGGAGACGCCGACCAGGGTGTCGGCGGGGGTGAGGGCGAGCGCGGCCACGTCGGCCTCGGCGAGGTCGGTGCGGTCCTCGGCGCCCTCGGCGGCCGCGGTCACGGCCGAGGGTCCGCCCGCGATCAGGCCGACGACCAGCGCCGGATCGGTGCCGAAGGTCGGCGGGCACTCGACGGCGTCCAGCACACCGAGCCGCCCGGCCGTCCCCGCGCCGGCGTAGACCAGCCGGCCGCCACGCGCCATCCGCGCAACCACGGCGTCGACCACGGCGGCGATCCGGTCCAGTTCCCCGGCGACCGCCGCGGGCACCGTGCGGTCCTCGGCGTTCATCAGGCGGAGCAGCTCGACCGTGGGCAACTGGTCGATCGCGGCCCACTCGGGGCGGACGGTCTCGGTCGCGGGAAGGGCAGGACGGCTCATGTTCCCGCCTCGCTTCGCTCGGCAGGGGCCTTCGCCCACGCACACCTCTCGATGATTCTCCCCCAGCCTCCGGCCGGGGGGACCCCCATGCTGCGCTCGCTCATGCGGCGAGCCTCCCCGGGTGCGAGGCGCCCGAATCCGGGCAAGCGTGGAAGGAGGGAGGTGGTGGCCGTGGAACCGACCGTTGCCGAACTGCTGGACCGGTTCGGCCGCACCTACGCGGAGGAGGCCGGGATCACCCTGCGGGACAAGCCATCGCCGCTGTACCGGCTGCTCGTCCTGACCGTGCTCTGCTCGGTGCGGATCAGCGCCGGCACCGCCACCGCGGCGGCCCGCGAACTGTCGGCCGCCGGGCTGCGGACCCCGCGTGCGATGGCCGGCGCCCGGCGCCGGACGCTCATCGAAGCCCTGGGCCGGGCCCACTACGTGCGCTACGACGAGAGCACCGCCACCGCGCTCGAACAGGGGGCGGAGCTGCTGCTCGACCGCTGGCACGGTGACCTGCGGCGCTTGCGGGAGGAGGCCGGGGGCGATTCCGAGCGGATCGGCGAGCTGCTCCGGGAGTTCCCCCGGATCGGGCCGGTCGGTGCGGGGATCTTCCGGCGCGAGGCGCAGGCGGTCTGGCCCTCGCTGCGGCCGTACTTCGACGAGCGGGTGCTGGAGGAGGCCCGGACGCTCGGGCTGCCGGACGAGCCGGACGGGCTGGCGGCGCTGGTCGGGCCGGGGGACCTGGCCCGGTTGGCGGCGGCGCTGACCAGGGCGAGCCTGGCGCACGTGGGGGCCGGGTGAGGTGTGGGCCGTTCCGGGGCGGGGGGGGGTCAGGCCATCCAGAAGAAGACCGCCGTCATCCGCCGCTCGGCGAGTTCGGTGCCGTAGTAGCCGGTGGCGCTGTGGATCAGGTTGGCGTGGTAGAGGAGCAGCTGGTTGTAGCGGTTGGGGACGCGGACGTCCTCCGTGAAGTGGTCGGCCGGTACGTGGCGGGTGCCGAGCGCCTCGACCAGGTTGTTGTGCGGGGCGTTGACCAGGTTGCCGCCGAGGCGGCCGCCGGGGAACTGCTGGCGGTAGAAGCTGGTGCCGGCGTCCTTGGGGGCGCCGGGGCTGAGGTAGAGGACGGCGGCGTAACGGCAGAGCGCGCGGGAGTCGGTGTGCGGGCGGGACTCGGACTCCCCGGCGCCGACGACCTGGACGCAGTTGTGGTTGAGCGTGCCGCCGCCCGGGGTGCTCTGCACCCAGAGCCGGGAGGCGCCGGTGGCCTTGCGGACCAGCGACTCGACCCGGGCCAGCTCGTCGGGTTCCAGGCCCGGCATGGTGCGCAGTCCGGGCCACGTCTCGGGGCGGTGCGGGTAGCCCTCCGTCCAGTCCCCACGGGCCAGGCAGCGCTCCCGGACGGCGTCCGGGTCGGGCAGCACGTCGTCCAGGACCCAGTAGTCCCGGCCGCGGGTGGGTTTGCGGTACGGCAGGACCGGCAGGGCGGTAGGCCTGATGGGCTGTGGGGGCATGCGCCGACCATAGGGGCGGTGATCGTCAACGTTCTGCCGTGAGCAGGTCAACCTTTCGTCAAGGGTGCCCTGACCTGGTCGTACGGCCGGGGCCCCGGGCCCGGGGCGGTGGGCCTGTGCGCTAGTCCTCCCGTACGGCGAAGCTCCCCAGGGCGCCCTCCAGGCGGTCGTAGGCCCGGACCGCCGAGGGGCGGACCGCGGTGGCGATCGCCGCGTGCTCCCCACCCGCCAGGGTGCGTCGGAACACCTCGGCGAACACCGCCCGGTCGACGGCGGCGAGCAGCGCGGCGGCGACCCTGCACTCGAAGCCGACGGGTCTCTCGTGCACCGCCTCGGCCAGTGCCTCGGCGAGTGCCGTCTCGCTCTGCTCGTGCAGCTCGCGCAGTCGGGCGCCCAGTGCGGGACTGTCGGAGACGGTGCGGGCGAAGGCCGGGCCGGAGAAGCCGAGCCGGGCGTCGTGCCGGTCGAGCCCGGCCAGGCAGTCGCGGCGCAGCGCGGCGAGCGCGGACTCGCCCGGCGCGCGCTCGGCGACGGCCGCGGCGAGCCGGCCGGCGAGCTCCTCGTGCAGGTCGAAGAAGAGGTCCTCCTTGCGGGGGAAGTGGTTGGTGACGGTCATCTTGGCGACTCCCGCGGCGGCCGCGACCTCGGCGATGGTCGTGCGGTCGAAGCCCTGCGCGATGAAGAGCCTCGTCGCGGCGTGCGAGATCGCCTCGCGGGTGCGGCGCTTGTTGAGCTCGCGCAGGTTCGGCGTGGTCCCGGTCTCGGTCATGGCGGGAGCGTAGCGCAGTTCGCTGGGTCGAGCACAGTAATTAGGTTTGACCCAGAAGCTTGGTCCGTCCTAAGTTCTTCTCGGCGGCCGGACCGGCCGCCCGGGTGGGCGTCCGCGAGGGTGCCGGGTGGGCGTCAGTGTGACGGCACGCGGCTTCGGGGAGCGGCTCGCCCGATGGCGACCAGGGGAGGGCGCATGACCACATCCGTCACGGCGAAGGACCGGCCGGGAGGAGTCCGGGAGGGGGAGCCGGAGCCGATTCCGCCGGGCCTGTGGAAGATGGGCGCGGTGCTCGCGCTCGGGCCGGTGCTCGCGCTGTTGGACAGCACGATCGTCAACGTCGGCATCGATTCGGTGGGGCGCGACCTGCACAGCTCGATCGGGGCGGTGCAGTGGGTGGCCACGGGGTACCTGCTGGCGATCTCGCTGACGATGCCGCTCTCGGGCTGGGCCGCGGCGCGGTTCGGTGGGCGGCGGGCGTGGCTCGCCTCGGTCGTCCTGTTCGTGCTCGGATCGGCGCTGTGCGGGCTGGCCTGGTCGACGGGCAGTCTGATCGCCTTCCGGGTGCTGCAGGGGATCGGCGGCGGGATGATCCAACCGCTGGGCCAAGCGATCATCATACAAGCGGCCGGCCCCTCCAGGGTCGGGCGGGTGATGGGCACGCTGATGCTTCCGATCAGCCTGGCGCCGGTCCTCGGGCCCATCCTCGGCGGGCTGGTGCTGGAGCACTTCGACTGGCGCTGGATGTTCCTGCTGAACGTCCCGGTCGGGCTGGTGATCCTGCTGCTCGCCGCCCGTTGGCTGCCGGCTGACGAACCGTCGGACGCACCGAAGCCCCGGTTGGACGTCATCGGTCTGGTGCTGCTCTCGCCCGGCCTGACCGGGCTGGTCTACGGGCTCTCGACGGTCGGTGACGGCGGCGCGACGGCCGGCTGGGTCGCTCTGCTGGTGGGCGTGGTGCTGGTGGCGCTCTACGGCCGGCACGCGCTGCGGGTGGGCCGCGGGGGAGTCCGGACGCCGCTGATCGACCTGCGGCTGTTCGCCCGGCGCGGCTTCAGCGTGGCGACGGCGAACAGCTTCCTGCAGGGCGCCGCGCTGTACAGCTCGATGTTCCTGGTGCCGCTGTACTACCAGCAGGTGCGGCACGCCAGCGCGGTGGAGGCCGGTCTGCTGCTGGCTCCGCAGGCCCTCGGTACGGCGGTCACCGCCATGCTGGCCGCCCGGATGACCGACCGCATCGCGCCGCGCCCGCTGATCCTGATCGGCATCGCCTGCTCCCTGGTCGGCACCGTCGCGTTCACCCGGCTGGGCAGCGGCTCCGAACCGGCCGGCTGGCTGATCGCCGCCTCGCTGGCACTGCGCGGCGCGGGCATGGGGATGATCGCGATACCCGGGCTGGCGGCGGTGTACGGGAGCGTCGAGAAGGACCAGGTGCCGACGGCGGCGGGCGCGGTCAACGTGCTGAACCGGGTGGGCGGAGCGCTCGGTACGGCGGTGCTGACGCTGGCGCTCCTGCAGGCGCAGGACGCGCACCTGGGCCACCCGGGCGCGGCCTTCGGCGAGACCTTCTGGTGGGTGCTGGCGCTGTCCGCGCTCGCCATCGCTCCGGCACTGCTCTACCCGAACACCCGCAAGTCCGGCTGACCACCGGTCGGTCCCCGACCACCCAGGCATGGAGGTACCCGTGTTCACCCGTCACCCCGACGGCCTTCGGCTGCTCAGCGTGCACGCGCACCCCGACGACGAGTCCAGCAAGGGAGCGGCCACCCTCGCCCGGTACGCCGCCGAGGGCGTGGACGTCCTGGTCGCCACCTGTACCGGTGGCGAGCGTGGCTCGGTGCTCAACCCGGCCATGGACCGGCCCGAGGTCCGGGCCGACATCGCCCGCGTCCGGCGCGAGGAGATGGCCGCCGCCCGGGAGATCCTCGGCGTGCGCCAGCAGTTCCTCGGCTTCGTCGACTCCGGGATGCCCGGGGCGGGCGAGCCGCTCCCGGAGGGCTGCTTCGCCGCCCAGCCGGTGGAACCGGCGGCGGAGCCGCTGGTCGCGCTGATCCGGGAGTTCCGCCCGCAGGTGGTGATCACCTACGACGAGACCGGCGGCTACCCGCACCCGGACCACGTGATGACCCACCGGGTCACCGTGGCGGCCCTCGAAGCCGCCGCCGACCCGGAACGCCACCCCGGGCTGGGCGGGCCGTGGCAGGTGGCCAAGCTCTACTACCACCTGGCGCTCTCCCGGGCCTGGTTCCAGGCCCTGCACGAGGCCATGACGGAACGGGGCCTCCGCTCGGAGATGGGCGAGCTGCTCGCCGGCTGGCCCGACACCCCGCCCGCCCTGGCCACCACCACCCGGATAGCGTGCGCCGAGCAGTTCGCCGTACGGGACGCGGCGTTGCTGGCGCACGCCACCCAGGTCCAGCCGGGTGTGGCTTTCATGGCCCACCCGCGGGACATCGAGCGCGAGGTCTGGCCGACCGAGGACTACCACCTGGCCCGGAGCCTGGTGCCGGGGCCCGGCGCGGCGCCAGGGGCCGCGGCCGGAGCGGGCGAGGTCGAGACCGACCTGTTCGCCGGGCTCCGGGCGGGGGTGGGGGCGGGGTGAGCTCCGGGGTGGGCGCGGTGGCGCGGGCCGTCGCGGCGGTGCGGGCGGTCGCGGCGGTGCTCGGCCGCGTGCCGGCTGTCATCCGTTCAGCACTGGCCGTCGGCGAGCACGTAGTAGCCCGGGCCGGTCTGCTTCAGGGTGTGGGTGACGAAGGTGTTCCAGAGCCCCATGCTCTGGCCCGAGCCGAGGGCGTAGGCGAGGCCGCCGCTCTGGGTGGCCCGGCCGGCCTGCACGTGCGCGAAGTTGCTGGCGGTGTAGCACTGGGACGTGCCCCCGCCCGGGGTGGTCGCCGTCACCGCCGCCGACCGGGTGCCGACCGCGCCCGACCCGTCGACCGCCGCCACGGTGTAGCTGTACGTGGTGCCGGCCGCGAGCCCGGTGTCGGTGAACGCCGTGCCGGTCGCACCGCCGACCTGGCCGCCGTCGCGGAAGACCTGGTACGAGGCGGCGCCGCTGACGGCCTGCCAGGTGAGGGCGATCGAACCGGAGGCCGCGGTCGCGGTCAGCCCGGTCGGGGCCGGCAGCCCGGGGTCGGCGGGGCCGGAGCCGCCGTCCAGCCCCCAGAACCGCGCGGTGTGGTAGCCGGAGCAGATCGCGTCGAGGAAGTAGGCGCCGGTCGATCCGCACTGGTCGGCCCCGGAGCCCGGGTCCACGGCCAGGCCGTGCCCCATCCCGCTGATCGTGAACAGGGCCACGGCGGGCCTGCCGCTCGCGTCGGCGTAGAGCTCCTCGGTGGTGCCGCCGGGGAGGCTCCGGGTGCTGGTCGGCTGACGGCCGATGCCCTGGACGTCGGTCCACTGGTCCCGCAGCTCGGTCGAGTTCACCGGCCTGACCACGGTGTCGGCGGTGCCCTGCCAGATCGCGACCCTGGGCCACGGCCCGGTGTACCCCGGGTACGCGGCCCGGACCTTGTCGCCCCACTGGGCCGGGGTGAGCCGCTGGTCGGAGTTCTGGCAGCCGGAGGCGGCGGCCTGGGTGGCGGCGCAGTGGGCGGGCAGGCCGGAGTCGATCGCCCCGCCGGCGAACACGTCCGGGTAGTCGGCCAGCAGGTCGGCGGCCATCCCGCCGCCCGCCGAGAGCCCGGTGACGAACACCCGGTGGGCGTCCGAGCCGTACAGGGACTCGGCCTTGGTGACCATCTCGACCACCGACTCGGCCTCGCCGACGCCCCGGGCGGCCTCTTTCGCGTCGAACCAGCTGAAGCAGGAGAGGCTGTTGTTGGCGCTGCTGGTCTGCGGGAACACCACCGCGAAGCCGTACTGGTCGGCGAACTTGGTCCAGCCGGAGTTGCGGTAGTAGTCGGTGGCGCTCTGGACGCACCCGTGCAGCGCCACCACCAGGGGGGCGCCGCCGGGCAGTCCGGCGGGGGTGTAGGTGTACATCGCGAGGTTGCCCGGGTTGGTGCCGAACCCGGTGACCTGCTGGAAGCTGCCGCTCGTGGCCGTGGCTGTGGCCGTCGCCGTGGTGCGGGAGGGTGCGGCGGAGGCCGGGGCGGGGGCGGCGGCGGCCGCACCGGGCGCGGTGGTGCCGAGTGCGAGAGCGGCGGCGGTGAGCAGTGCCGCCGCGGCAGGGCGCAAGGGCATGGGGACTCCTGGGTGGGGGAGGAGTGGGGGCCTGTCCCGTGCAGCGTGGCGCGCCCCGCGTCCCGGTGCCATGTGGCGGTCATCCGAGGTCCGCCGCCCGGGCATGGCACGGGCCGCCATGGTTCCGCCGCCCCGGAGCGCGCCCGGGGCGACCATCGGAGGCCGCACCCGCACCGTGCCGCACCGCGCCGGCACCTGCACCGCACCGGGCGGGCGGGCCCGGGGTGGATCAGAGGGCCACGAGCACGCCGCAGAGGGCGATGAGGCCGCAGATCCCGAAGTTGACCAGCTTGTGCGAGAGGAAGATCGCGGCGAACTCGCGGATGGTGGCGCTCGGCCAGTAGTACCGGGCGGTGGGCGAGCCGAAGACGTGGCCGTTGACGCCGGTCTGCCGGGCGAGCAGGGCGGCCCGGAAGGCGTGGAAGTTGTTGGTGACCACGACGCACCGGTAGCCGGGCTTGGCCTGCTCCATGATGGCCTTGCTGAAGAGCAGGTTCTCCTCGGTGGTGCGGGAGCGGTCCTCCCGCTCCAGGTGCTCCTCGGGGAAGCCGCGCTCGACCAGGTAGTCGGCCATCGCGTGGGACTCCGGCAGCTTCTCGTCCGGCCCCTGGCCGCCCGAGGTGATCAGCACCGGCGGGTTGCCGCGGGCGGCCTGCTTCTCGTACACCTCGTGGCCCCGGTTCAGCCGACTGGCGAGCAGCGGCGGGACGCGCTCGCCACCGATCAGCCCGGAGCCGAGCACCACCACGAAGTCCACGTCCCGGCGCGGCCGGTGGCGGCCGTACAGGAAGGCGTAGCCGACGAAGCAGGTGAACAGGAAGGAGACGTAGCCGACCACCAGCACCGCGGTGCCCGCCAGGGCGGCCAGTTGCCGGGAGTGGACGACGAGGGCCGCGACCAGCAGCCCGATGACCCCGAGGATGCCCAGGCCGGCGAGCAGCGACAGCAGGTTGGCCGGCCGCCTGCCCTCCTTGCGGATCATGGTCAGGCCGTTGGCGAGCAGGAACCAGACCAGGGCCGCCGTGCCGAAGGCCGGGAGGATGACGATGAGGGCCGCGACGAGCGTGACCACCACGCCGGGCGCCTTGCGGAGTTCTGCGAGCAGGGCGAGGGAGAGGAGGGAGACGGCGATGCCGAGCAGGACGGCGTTGCTGAACTGGCGGCGGTCGCGTAGTACCCCGATTCCGAACAACAGGAAGAACAGGGCGGCTGGGGCATAGGCGATCATGCGTCGTATGGTAGGCCTTCCTCGGTCTGGACCATTCGTACGGAAGGCCCAACCGCCCCGGGGCTCCTGGCCGATCAGGCGAAGCGTTCGATCGCGGCCAGGACGGCGTCCCTCATCCGCGGGCTCCCGGTGTGCCCGGCCTCGTCGATGACCGTCAGTCGGGCGTCCGGCCAGACCTTCGCCAACTGCCAGGCGGTGTCGACCGGTCCGCCGAGGTCCAGCCGACCGTGGATCAGTTCGCCGGGGATTCCCGCCAGCCGCCCGGCGTCGCGCAGCAGTTGGCCGTCCGGCAGGAAGGCGTGGTGCGAGAAGTAGTGCGCGGTGATCCGGGTGAAGGCCATCAGGGCGTCGGAGGGGCGGTCGGTGTACGCGTTCGGCTTGCCCAGGGACTCGTGCGAGATGACCGCGTCCTCCCAGGTGGCCCAGGCGTTGGCGGCTGCCCGCCGGACGGACTCGTCGGTGCTGTTGAGCAGTCGGCTGTACGCGGCGAGCAGGGCGGAGGTGTCCCCGTCCCGGTCGGCGGCCGGAAGGAAGTCCCGGAACTCCTCCCAGGCGCCGGGCAGGAAGCGGCCCACGCCCCGGTAGAGCCAGTCGGTCTCCTCCGGGCGGGTCATGGTGACCCCGCAGATCACGATCGCGGAGACCCGCTCGGGGTGGGCCTGGGCGTACGCGAGGATCAGCGTGGAGCCCCAGGAGCCGCCGTACAGCAGCCACTTGTCGATGCCGAGGTGCTCGCGCAGCCGCTCCATGTCGGCGATCAGGTGCGCGGTGGTGTTGTGCTCAAGGCTGGTCGACGGGTCGGCGGCGGACGGCAGGCTGAGCCCGCAGCCGCGCTGGTCGAACTGGACGAGGTGGTAGCGCTCCGGGTCGAAGTACCGCCGGGAGCCCGGGCTGTGACCGGAGCCGGGCCCGCCGTGCACCACCACGGCGGGCGTTCCGGCCGGGTTCCCGGAGGCGTTCCAGTGCATCCGCTGCCCGTCGCCGACGTCCAACAGGCCTTGAGCGTACGGCTCGTAGAGGGGATACGGCTCGGGCATCGGTGACTCCTCCGTGATCGTACGAGTGGACCCGGGGAGCCTACCCCGGCGTCGGATCCCGAGGCGGCCCGTCCGCGACGGGCGGAGTCGGCGGGGGCGCTCAGCCTGCCCGACCGTGTGAGAAGCCGGTCCGCAGTCCGCCGCAGCGGCAGTCCGCCCCACCAGAGCCCGCCGCACCGGCGGCCGGTCAGCGGATGCCCTCGATCGCCGCCTGCGCCGTGCGGGCCAGCTCGCGCCGGGCTCCGGCCCGGCCGGGCCGCGGGCCGGGCGGCGGTATCGGCGGCAGGAAGGTCACGTCGGCGACCAGTCCGCGGGCGGCGACCACCCGGGCGAGCGAGGTGAGCAGCCCGTCGTCCCCGATGAAGGCGGGCACGCTGGTCGGCCGCCCGTCCGCCAGCCGGTAGCGGATCGTCACCGGCTGGACTTCGGCACCCGCCTCCACCGCGGCCTGGAACAGCGCGGGCCGGAACCGGCCGCTCTCCCGCCCGCACCAGGTCGACCCCTCCGGGAAGACGATCACCGGGTGCCCGGAGCGCAGCACCTCGGCCACCGCCGCCACGGTGTCCGGCAGGGTCCGCAGCCGGTCGCGGTCCAGGAACACGGTGCCGCCCCAGGCGATCAGCGGGCCGAGCACCGGCCACTGCCGGACCTCGGTCTTGGCCAGCGACCGGCCCGGCCGCCCGGCGGCGAGCAGCGGTATGTCCAGCCAGGACACGTGGTTGGCCACCACGAGCACCCCGCCGCCCGTGCCGCCGCCCGTGCCGCCGCCCGTGCCGCCGCCCGCGCGCGGGCCCGCGCCCGCGCCGCCGTCCCGGCCAGTGCCGGGGCCCGGTCCGTCGGGCCCGGTGAGGTGGACGGTCACCCCGAGGGTGCGCAGCACCACCCGCGCCCAGAGCCGGACCAGCCGGTCCCGGGCCCGCGCCGGGAACAGCCGGACCGGCAGGCTGAGCACGACCCCCGCCAGCACGGCGGCCAGACAGGCCGTCAACCGCAGCGCCCGCCGGGGGTGGGAGACCTCCGGCGAGGCTTCGGCCAGGCAGGTCTCGGGCCGGCAGGTCGCCGTGGGCAGCCAGACGCTCATGACGACGCGCCCGAGGCGGGTACGCCGGACAGGAAGTGCCGCAGGTAGCGGGGGTCGGTGCGCTCCAGCGACAGCAGCACGTACAGGTCGGCGCAGTCGAAGTCGGGGTCGTACGCGGGCTCGCCGCAGACCCAGGCGCCGAGCCGCAGGTAGCCGCGGAGCAGGGCCGGCAGCGCGCCCCGATCGGCGCGGGCCACCCCGGTGGCGTCCCAGCGGCGGTGCGGGGTGACCCGGTACTCCTCGGGGGCCAGGTGCTTGGCGCTGACGGTGTCCCAGACCCGGGCCGCGGTGGCGCCGCCGTCCGCCAGCTCGATCGAGCAGCAGCCGCCGACCCAGGTGTTGCCGGTGTCGGCGAGGTAGCGCGCTATGCCGCCCCACATCAGGTTGATGACGGCGCCGTTGCCCCGGTGGTCCGGGCGGATGCAGGAGCGCCCGAGCTCGACCAGGCCGGGGCGGAGCGGCGCGAGCGCGGAGAGGTCGAACTCGCCGTCGGAGTACAGCCGGCCGGCCCGGCGGGCGGCCTCGGGGCGCAGCAGCCGGTAGGTGCCGACGACGGCGCCCTGCTCGCCCTCGCGGACCAGCAGGTGGTCGCAGTACTCGTCGAACGGGTCGACGTCCAGACCGGCGACCGGGCTGTGCAGCACGGCGCCCAGTTCGGCGCCGAAGACCTGGTGGCGCAGCCGCTGGGCGGCGCGCACGTCGTCCTCGTCGCGGGCGAGGGAGACGGTGTACGCGGCCGGGGCGGCGGGCCGGGGGCGGGGCGCGGGGACCGCCGGGGCGTCGTGGGTGGTGGCGACTGCGGACGGAGCGTACGTGGGGACGGTGGTCATGGCGGACCCTCCAGGGCAGCACGATCGGCGGTGCCGTGGATCGCCAGGGCACCGTCCCGGTCCGCAGGCGGTTGGGCATGGGCGCGAACCGGTCCCCGTATGTCTCTCCGAGCCGGTTGGCGTTCATGTTGCGGCCCGGGGGATCGCAGATGTGCACCTGTTGAATGGGACCACCCGTGGCCCGGCGGTCATCCGCCCGGCACCGGGCGGTCGTTCGCCGGGGGTGGACAGCACACGCCACGGGGGCGTACGGCCGTGCCGCACACCCCCGTCGTCACCTCGCGGCTCTCAGATCGCGCTCGTCACGCCGCCGCTTTCACGCCGCTGTGCTTCCCGATCTCCACGCGCGGCTCAGAAGGCCCGCCAGCCCTCCGGGTCGACCCCGCCGGGGACGGCGCCCGCCGGCCCGTACGGCTCGCGGGTGTAGACGAAGGAGCCGACGTCGAGGTGGCTGACCGTGCCGTCGGGGTGGCGGACCACCCGCAGGGTCTCGCCCGCGTAGTAGTTCTCCACACCGGTCCAGGTGCCGTCCGGCTCGGGCCGGAAGCGCGAGCCCCGACCGGTGCCGGTGAGCGGGGTGAGCTCCAGCACCCGCCCGGGCCGCAGCCGCAGGGCGGCCGGGGCGGCGCCCCAGTACCAGGGGCCGGTGAGCGCCAGCAACTCGTCGTCCACCTCGCTCAGCGGGCGCCACGGTTCGGGCAGCCGGGGTTCGAGCTCGGCGGTGAGCGCGATCAACTGGGCGGCCAGCGAAGCGGCGCTGGCCCCGCTGGTGGCGTTGGAGAGGGCGTACGCGGCCAGGCCGTCGGCCTCGCTGATCCACAGGCCCGCGGTGAAGCCGGGCATCGATCCGGTGTGCCCGTACAGCAACCGGCCCTCGTGGCGGCGCAGTTGCAGGCCGAGGCCGTAGCCGCCGGCCCACTCGGAGTCGTCCGGGGCGACGGCGGGGCGGCGCATCTCGGCGAGGGTGTCGGCGGACAGCACCTTGTCGTCGCCCGCCGTCAGGAAGGCCGCCCAGCGGGCCAGGTCGGCGACGGTGGACCAGAGTTGGCCGGCTGGGCCCATCAGGCCGGTGTCGGTGAGCGGCTCGGGCAGCATGACGTCGGCCCAGGGGTGGACGGCGAAGCCCCCGGCGTGCGGGTGCTCGGGGAGCAGTGTGGTGCGGTCCATGCCGAGCGGGGCGAGCACCTCGCGGCGCAGCACCTCGTCCCAGGTCTCACCGCGCAACCTCTCCACCAGCGCGCCGAGCAGCGCGTAGCCGGTGTTGGAGTAGTGGAACACCCGCCCTGTCGGGTGCTTCGACGGCCGCTCGGCCTCCAGGAGGTCGCCGAGTCCGGGGCGCAGCGTGCCCTCGGTCCGCTCCCACCAGGGGGCGGGGGTCTCGGCGGTCAGGCCGGAGGAGTGCGAGAGCAGCTGGGCGACGGTCGCCCCGTCGGCGGGGGTGCCGGGCAGGTGGCGGGAGAGCGGGTCGGCGAGGTCGAGCAGACCCTCGTCGCGCAGCCGCAGCACCAGGACGGCGACGAAGGTCTTGGTGAGCGAGCCGATCCGGTACTGGACGTCCGGGGTCGGCGCGTGCCCGTCGACCATGCTGCGGGCGCCGCTCCACACCGGCTGCCCGTCACGCAGCACCCCGGCGACCATCGAGGGCGTGCGTCCCTCGGACTGGGCGACGGCGAGCCGGTGCAGCAGTGCGCGGCGGGTGGCGGGCAGCAGCTCGTGGGGCGGATCGGTCAGGTGGGCTTCTGGACTCATCGACATGTGCACGGACAGTAGCCCAGCCCGGCCCCGGGGCCGACCGAATAAGGGCGGAGCGCTCAGTCCGGCAGCTCCGGCAGCTCCGGCCGCTCCAGCCAGGCCTCGAACAGCGGGCCGAGCGGGGCGGCGGTGTACCGGGCGGCGTGCGCGCGCAGGTCGGCGGTGGTGACCACGCCGTGCCGGTTGGCGCCGGTCCAGTCCCGCAGCATCGCGAAGAAGGCGTCCTCGCCGAGGGCCCGCCTCAGCGCCTGCACCACCAGTCCGCCGCGCTGGTACAGCCGGTCGTCGAACATCAGCTTCCGGCCCGGGTCGCCGAGCCGCAGGTCCTGCGGCAGCCCGGCCAGCAGCCGGTGCGCGGCGGCGGCGTGCACGGCCGCGCCCGGGCCGCCGGCGTGCTCGGACCAGAGCCACTCCGCGTACTTGGCGAAGCCCTCGTTGAGCCAGATGTGCCGCCAGTCGGCGATCGTGACGCTGTTGCCGAACCACTGGTGGGCCAGCTCGTGGGCGATCAGCCGCTCGCGCTCCCAGCCGCCGCCGAGGTGGTTGGTGCCGAAGGTGGCGACGCCCTGCGCCTCCACCGGGACGTCCAGCTCCTCGTCCGCGACCACCACCGCGTACTCGCCGAACGGGTACGGGCCGAAGACCTCGCCGAAGTACGCCGCCATCTCCGGCTGCCGGGCGAAGTCCCGGGCGAACGCGGCGGCCAGGCGCTCCGGCACGTAGCCGGTCTGCGGCACCGCCGGGCGCACCGCCAGCGGCACCGGCCGGTAGTTCCCGATCGACACCGTCACCAGGTACGTCGGGGTGGGCGCGCTCTGCTCGTACACCCAGGTGGTGCTGGACGCCCTGGTGGTGCGGGTCAGCAGCCGGCCGCCGGCCACCACCGTGAACGGGGACGGCGTGGTGACCGCCAGCTGGTAGGCGGCCTTGTCGGCGGGCCGGTCGTTGCACGGGAACCAGGACGGCGCGCCGACCGGCTGGCTCGCCACCAGCGCGCCCTCGGTCAGCTCCTCCCAGCCCAGGCCGCCCCACGGGCTGCGCACCGGGCGCGGGTTGCCGGTGTAGTGCACCTCGACGGTGAACGCCGCGCCCGGCGCGAGCGCCCTGGCGGGGCGGATCCGCAGCTTGCCCGCGCGGTGGGTGTAGCGGGCGGCCCGGCCGTCGACCAGCACCCGCCCGATCCGGAAGTCGGCCAGGTCGAGCGCGAACTCCGCCAGCGCCGCGTCCGCCACCGCGCTCAGCCGGGCCGAGCCGGCCAGCCGGTTGGGTCCGGGCCGGTAGTCCAGCGCCAGCTCGTAGCGGTGCACCCGGTAGCGGTGGTCGCCGCTGTTCGGGAAGTACGGGTCCGGGGCGCCGGCGGCCGCCGGGACGTGCTTGGGCTTCACGGGGACGTGCGCTTCCTGCGGGCCGGGACGGGTGGACGGGGAGGTGGTCACGACGTGGTCTGCCACGCCTCGATCGGGTTGCCCAGCCACCGCGTGTCGGCGGGGACGGACTCGGCGCGCATCACCAGCGAGGCCGGGCCCAGCGTGCTGCGCGCGCCCACCGTGCTGCCGGGCAGCACGATGCCGCCCGGGCCCAGGGTGGCGCCCTCGCGGAGGACCACAGTATCCATCCGCATGATCCGGTCGTGGAAGAGGTGCGTCTGCACCACGCAGCCCCGGTTGACCGTGACCCCGTCGCCGAGGGTGACGAGGTCCGCCTCCGGCAGCCAGTAGCTCTCGCACCAGACCCCGTGCCCGACGTGCGCGCCGAGCGAGCGCAGCCACAGGTTGAGCACCGGGGTGCCCGGCACCGCGCCGACCAGCCACGGCACCGCCAGCATCTCCACGAAGGTGTCCGCCAGCTCGTTGCGCCACACGAAGCCGCTCCACAGCGGGTGCTCCACCGCCCGGAACCGTCCGACCAGCAGCCACTTCGCCGCCACCGCGACCAGGCAGGCCACCGCACCGGCGGCCAGCAGCACCAGGCCCGACAGCAGCGCGGCGGTCAGCGATGAGCCGGCCGCCGACCAGGACAGCGCCGCCACGGTCAGCAGGCCCAGCGCCCCCGAGGCCAGCACCGGCACCAGCCGGCCCAGTTCGACCAACCCGCGCGCCCACAGCAGCCGGGCCGGCGGCTCGTAGGTCAGGCTCTGGTCGGCCCGGTCCGCGGAGCGCGGCAGCCGCATCGGCGGCATGCCCAGGTACGAGCCGCCCTTCTTCGCCTTCGCCGGGGTCGCCGACAGCACGCCCACCAGGCCGCGCTTGGGCACCGAGCGGCCCGGCGCGGTCATCCCCGAGTTCCCGAGGAACGCCCGCTCGCCGACCTTCGCCTCGCCGAGCCGCACCCAGCCGCCGCCCAGCTCGTACGGGGCCATCAGGGTGTCGTCGGCCAGGAACGCGCCGTCACCGACCGTGGTCAGGCTGGGCAGCGCCAGCACGGTGGACACCTCCGCGCCCCGGCCGACCCGCATCCCGAGGGCGCGCAGCCACAGCGGCGTGACCAGGCCGGCGTAGAGCGGGAACAGCACCTTGCGGGCCCGGTCCATCAGCTGGGTGACGGTCCACGCCTGCCAGCCCACCCGGCCGTGCAGCGGGTGCGTCCCGGGCACCAGGCCGACGCTCAGCAGCCGGACCAGCACCACCAGCTGCGCCGCGTACACCGCGCCGAACGCCAGCGTGGCGGGCAGCAGGCCGAGCAGCGCGCCGCCGAGCGCCGGGCCGAGGGCCGCGCGCTGGTCGACGAACCGGGACAGCACGGCCAGCGCGGCGATCGCGGGCGGCACCGGGAGCAGGCCGAGCACGGCACCGCTGGCGCCGTACAGCGAGGCCCAGCGGGCCCGGCGGGCCGGACGCTCCTCGGGCCAGTCGCGCTCGGCGCGGCCCAGCTTGACGGCGGGCGCGCCGCCCCAGCGCTGGCCGGTCGGGACCTGGCCGGTGACGCTGGAGCCGGCCGCCACCTGGGCGCGCTTGCCGACCCGGGCGCCGGGCAGCAGTGTCGAGCGGGTGCCGACCACGGCGCCGGAGCCGATCTTGACCTGGCCGATCAGCAGCCGGTCGCCGTCCAGCCAGTAGCCGCACAGGTCCACCTCGGCCTCGACCGCGCAGCCGCGGCCCAGCTTCAGCATCCCGGTGACCGGCGGCAGCGAGTGCAGGTCCACCTCGGGCGCGACCTTGGCGCCCAGCGCCCGGGCGTAGCGCACCAGCCAGGCGCCGGACAGCGAGTCCGCGCCGGTCAGCTCGGCGAGCCGCTCGGCGGTCCACAGCCGCAGGTGGACGGAGCCGCCGCGCGGGTGGCTGCCCGGGCGCACGCCGCGCAGCAGCAGCCGGGCGCCGCCCGCCGCGACGGCCAGCCGGCCCGGCGGGGTGAACAGCGCGAGCGCGCCCGCGCCGACCCACCACCAGGAGGCGGTGGGCGCCCACGGGTAGTCGCCGAGGTGGGTGAGCAGGTTCCCGGCGGCCAGCAGGGCCACCGTCCAGCGCAGTCCGACGACGGTGAACAGCGGGATCAGCAGGAGCAGTTGGAGGAGCTTGGCCCGGGTCGGCACCAGGGTGACGGTGCGGGCCTCGGTGCTCTCGCCGGCGCTGCGCTCCAGGTGCCGGGCGAGCTTGCGCAGCGTCGGGTGCTGGTAGACGTCCAGCACGGCCGCGCCCGGGTAGCGGGTGCGCAGCAGGGTGGTCAGCCGGGCGGCGGCCAGGCTGCCGCCGCCGATGGCGAAGAAGTCGTCGCGCGGGCCGCCGACCCGGACGCCGAGGATCTCCGACCACTGCTCGGCCAGCCAGGCCTCGGTGCCGTAGAGCTGCTCGCCCGGACCGGTGGTCTCCGACGCGGGCAGCGGCCAGGGCAGGGCGTTGCGGTCGACCTTGCCGGAGGTCCGGGTGGGCAGGGACTCGACGGTCGCCAGCAGCGGTACCAGGGCGGCGGGCAGCTCGGCGCGCAGCCGCTCGACGGCCTGCTCGCGGTCGAAGCCCTCCTGGACCACCAGGTAGCCGACCAGCAGCTGGTTGCCGCCGCGCGCGGTCCGTACGGCGGCGGCCGCGCCCGCCACCCCGGGCAGGGCCTGCAGGGCCGCGTCGACCTCGCCCAGCTCGATCCGGCGGCCGCCCAGCTTGATCTGCTCGTCGGTGCGGCCGAGGAACAGCAGGCCGGCCGGGTCGGCCTGGACGAGGTCGCCGCTGCGGTAGGCGCGCTCCCAGCCCAGCGAGGGCAGCGGCGCGTACTTCTCGGCGTCCTTCTCCGGGTCGAGGTAGCGGGCCAGGCCGACCCCGCCGATCACCAGCTGCCCGGTGCCGCCGGGCGCGACCGGCCGGCCGGCCTCGTCCACCACGGCGAGGTCCCAGCCGTCCAGCGGCAGGCCGATCCGCACCGGGCCGTCGCCGGTCAGCAGGGCGGCGCAGGCGACCACGGTGGCCTCGGTGGGGCCGTAGGTGTTCCACACCTCGCGGCCCTCGGTGACCAGGCGCTGCACCAGCTCGGGCGGGCAGGCCTCGCCGCCGAAGATCAGCAGCCGCACCTCGTTGAGCGCCTCGGCCGGCCACAGCGCGGCCAGCGTCGGGACGGTGGAGACGACGGTGATCTCCTGCTCGGACAGCCAGGGGCCGAGGTCGGCGCCGCTGCGCACCTGGGAGCGGGGGACCGGTACCAGGCAGGCGCCGTGCCGCCAGGCCAGCCACATCTCCTCGCAGGAGGCGTCGAAGGCCACCGAGAGGCCGGCCATCACCCGGTCGCCGGGGCCGATCGGCTCCTCCTGGAGGAAGAGCGCTGCCTCGGCGTCCACGAAGGCGGCGGCGTTGCGGTGGGTGACGGCCACGCCCTTGGGCCTGCCGGTCGACCCGGAGGTGAAGATGATCCAGGCGTCGTCGGCCGGGGTGGGGCGGCGCTCCGGGGCGGGCGCTCGCTCGGCCGTCGTCGCCAGGCCGAGCCCGGTGCCGAGCACGGCGGCGACGGCGGCCTCGCCGAAGACCAGCTCGGCGCGCTCGTCCGGGTCCTCGGCGTCCACCGGGACGTAGGCGGCCCCGGCGGCGAGCACCGCGAGGATCGAGACGTAGAGGTCGTTGGTGCCGGAGGGGACGCGCACGCCGACCCGGTCGCCGGGGCCGATCCCGGCGGCGGCCAGCCGGCGGCGCAGCTGCTCGACCTCGGCGGCCAGCGCGCGGTAGCTGAGCACGGTGCGGCCGTCGTCCAGGGCGGGTTCGTCGGGGTGGGCGCGGACGGTGGCGTCCAGCACGTCGACCAGGGTGCGCGGGGCGGTGGCCGGGCGGCCGGGGAACAGGGCGAGTTCCCGCTGCGGCTGCTGCCGCTGCACCGGTTGCACCGGCTGCACCGGCTGCTTCGGCGCGGCCTGCGGCGCCGGCTGCTGCGGGGTCGACTCCTGCGGTGGCGCGGCGTAAAGCTCCGGGTGGCTCGGTTCAGCTGTCATGGCAGCCGTGCGCTCCTCGTCCTCGCCCCGTTCCGACCGATGCCCGGCCCGTGGGGCGGTGGGAGCACCGCCTGATCGGGTGACCCCACTCCGGGGCCGGAGCGGACAACCCGACCGATGGTAGCCCGGGGTCGACGATCCGGCAGGAGCGGACTCTCGGCCCAACTGGCGCTGGAACGACCGGATCTGACGTCACGTCAGTCGACAACTGAGGCCTAGTGTCATCGATGTGACGAGACGTCAGTGGAATTGACGAATCGTCAGGTCGATTTCTCGACCGTGACCCACGCCACACGGAATGCTGCTCCCTTCGGGTGGCGGGCCGGGTCTCCCCCGGGCCGAACCGTCCGGTCCGGGCCCGGCCCGCCGTGCTGCGGGCGGTCAGCGGAACCGGTGCAGGTTCTCGCCGAGGAAGGCCTCCAGGGAGCGCGGGGCGCGTCCGGTGAGGCGGCGGAAGGTGTCGTCCGGCGTCTCCTCGCGGACCACCGCGAGCCGTTGGATCTCCACCACGTGGGTGGCCAGCCAGCCCGGCATCCCGGCCCGGCCGACCAGGTGGGCGTGCAACTCGGTCGGGCTCAGGTCGAGGTAGCGGACCGGCCGGCCGAGCAACTCGCCCAGCAGCGCGGTGAGCTCGGAGTGGCTGTAGGCCCGTCCGCCGGTGAGCGGATAGCAGCCGCCGGCCAGTTCGGGGCGGGTGAGCACCTCGGCCGCGGCGTCCCCGACGTCCCGGACGTCCACGTAGTTGCACCGCGCCTGCCCCAGGGCGCCGTGCACCACCCCGGCGGCGATGCCGGGGGCCAGGAGCAGCAGCTTCTGCATGAACGCGTACGGCCGCAGGACGGTCGCCGTGACGCCGGAGCGCCGAAGCCGCTCCTCGATCAGGTGGTGGCCGCGGGAGACGGCGACGGGGGAGTCCGGCTCGGCGGCGGGTGCGGAGACCTTGACGATGTGCTCCACGCCGCAGTCGACCGCCGCCTCGATCGCGTTCAGCTCGTACCGGACCTGCTGCGGGCCGTTGGCCATGGTGAGGAGGAGCTGGTGCGCGCCACGGAACGCCGCGCGCAGGGAGGCCGGGTCGGCGGCGTCGGCCGGGGCGGTGGTGGTCCGGGCGAGCGTGTGCCCGTCCAGTGCGGCGGCGAGTCGGGCGGGGTCGCGGCTGAGCGCGCGGGTCGGCGCACCGAGCGCGGCGAGGCTGCGCAGGGTGGCGCCGCCGGTGGCGCCACCGGCGCCCATGATGACGATCATGACGTCTGCCTTTCGGGTCGGGGTGCGGCGGGGAGCCCGTGCTGAGCCGCTCGGGCGGAGCGGCTGCCGCGCCAGCGCCAGGTGGTGATGGTGGCGGCGATCGCCGAGGAGACCGCCAGGTCGAGCGGGAGTCGGCGCGGCCACGGGCTGTCGGCGAGGGCCGGGAGCTGCGGCAGCCAGCGGCTGGCGGCGAGGCCGACGGCCAGGCCGAGCGCCGCGGCGAACAGGCCGAGGGCGGCGGCCGCGAGCGCGCGCGGGGTCCGGGCGGGCCGGCTTCGGGAGGGGCGGCGGCGCAGCACGGCGCCGAGTGCGGCGGCCACCAGGGCGGAGGTGCCGCCGATGGTGGTGAGCGCGGCGGTCACCAGCTGCGGCTGGCCGGTGAGGGCTCCGCCGGCCCCGGCGGTGGCGGCGGGCATGGCGTAGGCGGCCAGGACCTCGCGCCACAGGACGAAGGGCGGGGGAGCGCCGGGAGCCTTCTTGCTCATGGGTGGAACTTCCTCTGGTAGGTGGTAAGGCGCCTAAGTATTTGTGCTTAGGTGCCTAACTATCTGGGCCGGAAGGAGGCGGGCCGCCGGACGGCGGCCCGCCTGGGTGCGGATCAGTCCTCGGTGAGCGCGTCCATGCCCGCGACCACGCGGGCCAGCAGCTCCAGGAAGGTGGCGCGCTCCTCGACGGAGAGGCCGCCGACCAGGGCCTGCATCCGGGCGAAGTGCTCGGGCGCCAGTTCCCGCAGCCTGTCGGCACCCCGCGCGGTGAGGATCACCACGTTGCCGCGGCCGTCCTCGGTGGACGGCCGGCGGGCCACCAGGCCCTCCCGTTCCAGGCCGTCGACCAGGCCGGTCACCGTCGCCCGGGAGACGCCGAGGCTCGCCGCGAGCTGGGAGGGCGACTTCTCGCCGCCGTGGTCCTCCAGGTCCGCCAGCAGCCGGTAGCGGCCGGTGGAGAGGCCGAACCGGCCGAAGTGCACCTCGCCGGCCTGGCCGATCCGGGCGCCCGCCGCCATCAGCCGGGCCGCGACCAGGACCGCCTGCGGATCGGCGGTGAGGCCGTAGCGGGCGATCTGGCGGCGGGCCTGGTCGAGGCTGGGGGCGGTGGGGCCGCTCTCGGGCTGCTGGGTCACGAGAAGTAATATGGCGCCTAATCTGATTCCCGGTCAAGTGGGCCGGGGCTTCGGGCCTACGCCGGGGTGGCGCGCGGGGTGATCCGGGGCGGCGTCCAGTCGGCGTGCCGCAGCACGGACCGGACCATCGCGCCGGGCGGGGTGAGCCGGATCGCCGCGTTGCGCAGGCCGACCGCCAGCGGGTGGGCGAGCTGCTGGCCCATCCGGCCGGCCCGGCGGGCGTCGCGGGCCACGGTCTGGCTGCGCGGACGGCGGGCCGCGTCGTAGTGGGCGAGCGCGCCCTCGACCGTCCGGGACCCGGCGAGGGCCGCCGCCAGGGTCACCGCGTCCTCCAGGGCCTGGCAGGCGCCCTGGCCGAGGTGGGGCGTCATGGCGTGCGCCGCGTCGCCGAGCAGGGCGATCCGGCCCGAGACGTAGGACGGCAGCGGGGTGGCCAGCGCGTTGACGTCGTGGTGCAGCACCGCCTCCGGCCGGGTCGCGGCCAGCAGCGAGGGGATCGGCTCGTGCCAGCGCCCGAAGCGTCGGCGGACCTCGGCCAGCGGGTCCCGGTAGCGGACCCCGGCCGGGGCGTTCAGGACCGCGTGCCACTCGGCGGCGCCGTCCGGGAAGGCGATGTGGCCGAACTCCGCGCCGTGGCCCCAGGTCAGCTCGAAGTCGGCCTTCAGCCCGTCGATCGGGCGCTCGGTGATCGCCCGCAGCACCGTCGAGCCGCTGTACACCGGCCCGGGGTGGTCGGGGAAGAGGCGGCGCCGGAGCCGGCTGTTGATGCCGTCGGCCGCCACCAGGAGGCCGGCCTCCAGGGCGGTGCCGCCGACGCCGACCCGGACCCGGAACGGCCGGGTGGTGTCCACCTCGGCCACCTCGGTGCCGATGACGAGCGACTCGGCGGGCAGCGCCTCGCGCAGGATGCGGTGCAGGGCCGCGCGGGGGATGCCGACGATCGGTGCGCCCAGCTCGCGTTCCAGCGCCGCGCCGTCCATCGCGGCGAGCCGGCGGCCGTCCGGGGTCCGGGTGCCGCCGGTGTACTGGCGGCGGGCGGCCGCCTCGACGGCCTCGCCGACCCCCAGGGCGGCGAGCGCGCGCATCCCGTTGGCGGCCAGGGAGATGCCGGCGCCCGCGTCGTCCAGGACGGCCGCCCGCTCGACCACGGTCACGTCCCACCCCGCCAGCCGGAGCCCGATCGCGGCGGCCAGCCCGCCGATACCGCCCCCGACCACCACCGCGCTGTTGCCGCTCATGCCCGGTCCTTCCCGTGTCGCCGCGCTGCTTTCTACAGCTGTAGAAGGAGCGTACTACGGGGCTGCCGGCGGGCGGACGGGGGTGGGTGCGGGGCCGCCCGAGCGATGCGGCGGCCGGCGGCGGTCGGCGGTCGGTGGCGGTGGTCGGCGACGGTGGCCGACGGCGGCGGGCGGCGGCCGGTCCGGTCCGAGGGGATGCGCGGCGGACGGCGCGGCCCCGGTAGAAAGGGGGGATGCGGCGACACGAGGACCAGAAGCGCGACGATGCGGGACGGCCGGACCGGCGGACGGTGTTGGCGGACGCCGCGATCGGGGTGCTGGCGGACCTCGGCGTGCGCGGACTGACCCACCGGGCGGTCGACGCGGCGGCCGGGCTGCCGGTCGGGACAACCTCGGCCTACCTGCGGACCAGGCAGGCGCTGCTCACCGCGCTGGTGCGGCGGCTGGTGGAGCTGGACCAGGGCGAGCTGCACGCCATGGGGCAGCGGGTGCCGGTCCGTTCGGCCGCGGAACTGGCGGACGGAATCCGGGAGTTGATGCGGCGACGGCTGTCCGGCGACGGGCGGCGGCGCTCGCTCGCCCGGTACGCCTGCGCGGTGGAGAGCGTACGCGACCCCGAGCTGCGCGAGATCCTCGTCCCCCGGGAGAACGCCGGGCGCACCGCCGTCCGCGGGTTCCTCGCCGACCGGGGCGTGGCCGACCCGGACGGACGGACCACCACGCTGCTGGCCTGCATCGACGGCCTGGTCTTCGAGCACCTGGTGGGCGGCGGCGAGCCCGGGGCCGACGCGGTCCACGGGCTGGTGGCGGCCGCCCTGCGGGGGGCGGTCGCGGGCTGAGACGGGGTCGGCCGACCCGCCTCGCGGGGCGTGTCCGGCCCGTCCCGCCCGGTCCGGGCGGGACGGGCCGGCTGTGAGCCGTCCGATCAGGCCCCGGCCCCCCGGGCGTGCGCCAGCTCGGCGGCGTACCCGGCCAGCAGGATGCGCAGCGTGCGCCGGAAGCACTGCTCGGAGTCGAGGCCCTCGCCGGTCGCGAAGGCCCGCGCCAGGTGGGGGTGGACCTCCTGGTCCAGCGCGGCGAACTCCTCCGGGCGGGGCTCGGTGCCCTCGTGGTGGGGCGTCTCGCCGACCTCGCCCAGGGTGTGCCCGATGGTCCACCGGACGACGGAGTTGAGCACGTCGAGCGCGTCGCCGAGCGGGACGCCGTCCTCATGGAGCACCGCGATGCCGCGCTCCAGCAGGGCGAGGGAGGCCGGGGTGGCGGCCGGGCGGGTGGCCAGCACGGTGAGCATGGCGGGGTGGTCGAGCAGCAGCCGGCGCAGCTCGACGGCGAACTCCCCGACGACCGCCGTCCACGGGCCCCCGGGTTCGGTGAACAGGCTCCCGGCCGACAGCTCCAGCAGGCGCTCCACCATGCCGTCCAACAGGGCGGCCTTGCTGGGGACGTAGTAGTAGAGCGTCATGCCCTCGACGCCGAGCGCCGCACCGAGCTTGCGGTTGGAGAGCGCGGCGAGCCCGTGCTCGTCGACGTAGGCGAGCGCGGCGTCGATGACCTTCTCGCGGGTCAGCCCCGTCCGCGGACGGGTGCGCCGGGTCGGCATCGGTTCCTCCTCCGCCCCGGGGTGCTCCGGCCGGGGCTGTGCGGCTTGGGCCTTGACAAGTCTTGCAGTGCAAGAAAACAATACTCGGCGTCAGCTTCTTGCACTGCAAGAAAAACTCTGGGGAGGATGTCGTGCAGCTCGTCGCCGTGATGGTGCGCAAGCTCAACGAGGGTGTGGAGTACGGGGAGTTCCGCAAGGCGTGGATCCCGGACGAGGTGTTCCCGGACGACCCGCGCACCCGGGTGATCAGCGCCACCGCGCTGGAGGACTCGCGGGAGATCGTCACCATCGCGCTGATCGAGGGCGACCACGACCCGGAGTCCGTCGAGGCGTGGACGGAGCGGGTGGCCCCGGTCGAGGCGCGCCGCTTCGAGCGGATCAAGGACCTGGTCGGCCCGCCGAGCCTGAACGCCGTCTACCAGGTCGTCGCCGAGGACGACCTGTCGCGGCCGATCGCGCGGTAGCGGTCGCCCCCGGGGTGCGGGCGCGGGGATTCCGCACCCCCGGCCGATCCGGGCGGTCGACGGCCGATCGGCGACGCGGATGACACGCCATCAAATAAATCAACCGTCAAGTTGGTTCATTCACAGAATGTTTCTCGACGGTTTCCGTGTCGGGCGGACGATTTGCGCCCCTCCCGGGTCTTCACACGGAGATCTCCGGCTGACAGGCTGGGGCCGCCCTTTTCAGTACGGAGGAGGTTCCTTGTCCCGCATATCCAAGCTGGCCGGAGCGGTCACCTGCGCTCTCGCACTTGTCACCGGTACCGCCGTC
This sequence comes from Kitasatospora sp. NPDC092039, assembly GCF_044756065.1. Classification (NCBI taxonomy): domain Bacteria; kingdom Bacillati; phylum Actinomycetota; class Actinomycetes; order Kitasatosporales; family Streptomycetaceae; genus Kitasatospora; species Kitasatospora sp. NPDC092039. The sequence goes on from NZ_JBIVSD010000017.1 coordinate 97,128, forward strand.
GCCGCGTCGGCGGCGCCCGTCGACCAGGCCCCGGGCCTGCTCGAGGCGAAGGTCGACCCCGTCGCCTGGACGCCGTGCAACCCGGATCCGACCAAGCCGGACCCCGGTATCTACGACTGCGCCGTGTACCCCGTGCCGCTGGACTACGACAACCCGTCGGGCGAGAAGATCGGCATCGCCATGATGCGGCGGCGGGCGAGCGACCCGTCGAAGCGGATCGGCTCGCTGTTCCTCAACCCCGGCGGCCCGGGCGGCAGCGGTTACCTGTGGGCGACGACCAGCCGCTTCGGCGCCGAAGTGCAGTCCAAGTTCGACCTGGTCGGCTTCGACCCGCGCGGCGTGGCCCGGAGCAACCCGCTCAAGTGCTTCAAGACCCAGGAGGACGCCGACGCGGTCAACAACCGCATGGTCGGCGTGCCGGTCACCAAGGCCGAGATCAACGAGACGCTGGACGCCGACCAGGACTACACCGACGCGTGCAGCAAGAACGCCGGCCCGCTGATCGAGCACATGTCGACCATCAACGTGGTGCGCGACCTCGACCGGATGCGCCGCGCCGTCGGTGACTCCCAGCTCACCTTCGCCGGGTTCTCCTACGGCACGCTGATCGGTTCGACGTACGCCAACATGTACCCGAACAAGGTCCGCGCGATCATCGTCGACGGCAACGTCGACCCGAACCTGCGCCTGCACAACGGCCTGGAGTACGACCGCCAGCGGGCGAACGGCTTCGAGCTGGCCCTGGACGAGTTCCTCAAGCGCTGCCAGGCCGCCGGCGCCCCGCGCTGCGCCTTCGGCGAGGGCGACACCCGGGCCAAGTTCGACCAGCTCCGGGACCACCTGCGGACCAGCCCGATCACGCTGCCGAACGGCTCCAAGGTGACCCTGAGCAGCTTCACCGGCGAGGTCGCCAGCGCCCTGTACTCGCAGGCCAAGCTGGCCCCGCTGGCCAAGTCGCTGCAGGCCACCTACCAGGTGTTCCAGAAGCCGGCCGCGACCGCCCTGCTGGCCCCGCAGGCGAACGTCTCGGACGAGGACGCCAACCTGCTCTCGGTGGACGTCCCGCGGGCGGCGCTGCGGGAGGCCCCGGTGGACTCCGAGTACACCGCGGACGACTCCTACCTGGCCGTCAACTGCCAGGACAAGCCGTACCCCTCCAACGACCGGGTGTTCGCGAACGCGGCCAAGGCGTGGGAGAAGGACATGCCGACCTTCGGCCGCTACCAGGCCTTCGACGCGCCCGCGTGCGCGAGCTGGCCGGCCCCGGCCCGGGACGCCGAGCGCTTCTCCGGCCCGTGGAACAAGAAGACCTCCAACACCGTGATGGTGATCGGGAACCTCTACGACCCGGCCACCCAGTACAAGTTCGCCGAGCGGATGCAGCAGCAGCTCGGCAACGCGGTGCTGGTCAGCGTCGACTCGATCGAGCACTGCGCCGTGGGCCGCAGCCAGGCGCTGAACCAGCTGGTCACCCGCTACTTGGTGGACGGCACCGCGCCGGCGCCCGGCCAGCTGCTGAAGCCGGACGCGGAGATCTTCCCGGCGGTCTGACGGAACGGCCCCCGGTGACCCGGGGGAGGGCGTGACGGTCGTGGTGGTCGGCTTCGCAGCCGGCCACCACGACCGTTTTCTGCGGGCGAGTTCCCGGAGGGTCGGAAAGGCTGCAGAGAACGCGGCAGTGGATCGCCGTCGAACCTCCGCTGGAGTGGAATCCGGCGGGTTGCCGGCGACCGTGGCCAATGCCACTGACCACGGGATTCCGGTGCGAAGCCGGAGGCCACCGCGGGGCGGCCCACCGAGAGCGACGTACTGCCGCACTGTTGACAAAACGATTCCCGCGGCCGGAAATCCGCGTCGGCGTCGGAGCCGTCGGCTTTCCCGGACTCGGGAAGGTGGGGGACGGCTCAGGGGGCGGGAATTCTCCCGGCGAAGGCCCGAGCCCCGGGGCCCGCCCTCGCCGCCGGCGCCCCGCGGGCGTGAGGAGGAGCCGCGGGCGTGGGATGAACGGCAGGCGTGCGGAGGGAACCCCGCGGGCGTGGGGAGGCACCCCGCCTCCCCACGCCCGTGACCGACCCCGGGGCCCGCTCCGCTAGGCGGCCCGTTCCGCCGCCTCCTCGATGATCCGTCCGTCCCGGACCTCGATCACCCGGTCGGCGAGCCCCATCAGCGTCGGGTCGTGGGTGGCGACCAGCACCGTGACGCCCTCGCTGCGCACCACCGCGCGCAGCAGTTCCATGATCGAGCGGCCGGTCTCGGAGTCCAGCTGGCCGGTCGGCTCGTCGGCGATGATCAGGCTGGGCTCGTTGGCCAGCGCACGGGCGATGGCGACGCGCTGCTGCTGGCCGCCGGAGAGCTCGCCGGGGCGCTGGTTGGCGTGGTCGGCCAGGCCGACCAGGGCGAGCAGGGCGTGGGCGCGCTCCTCGCGCTCGGCGGCCGGGGCCTTGCGCAGCCGCATGGGCACGCCGACGTTCTCGGCGGCGGTGAGCATCGGGATCAGCCCGAAGGACTGGAAGACGAACCCGATCCGCTCCCGCCGAAGGGCGAGCCGGCCGTCCTCGTCCAGTCCGGCGAGGTCGGTGCCGTCCAGCGCGATGGTGCCGCCGGTCGGTGTGTCCAGGCCGCCGACCAGGTTGAGCAGGGTGGTCTTGCCGGAGCCGGAGCGGCCCTTGAGCGCGGCGAGTTCGCCGCGACCGACGGTGAAGGAGACGCCGCGAAGGGCGTGCACGGCCCGCTCGCCGGTGCCGAAGCTCCGGCGGAGGTCGGTCACGGCCACCATCGGCCGGGTGGTGGTGTCGACAGTGGCGGCCTGATGCTGCGTCATGCGGCGTCCCCCTGTGGGCGGCGTGGCGGCCCGGTTCCATCCGGATCCCGTCCGGTTCTACGGATATGACTGCTCCGGCGGTTCACGTTCCCGGGTGGGAAACCGAGAAGGCGGTTCCCGGGTCAAAAGGGTGCGCCGAAGCCGGAGTTGTGAAGTGTGCATGGCATTCAAGCGGGGGCTTCCCCGGCCCGGATGCTACCAAGGAAAGGAATTTGCTCACTGCTTACTTGATTCGCGCAAGTCCCTTCCGTTCCTGGATCGGATCTGACAGCATCGTCCGCTATCCGGCGACCGATTGCCGGTGATCAATGCGCCGGTGTGCTCCCGATGTGTCCGTCCGCGGCCGAGTTGTCCTCGGATCGGATCGACGAGCGGGGCCCGGGATGCAACCGGGGACCGTGAATCCGGGGGAGGAACTTGATGCTCGGCTTCGTCGTGCGCCGACTGCGCGGGCGAGTGCCGCTGGCTGCCGCCGTCCTGGCGGCGGTGCTGATCACCACGTCCGTGCTGACCGCCTTGGTGGCCTTCAACAGCAGTGTCGGCGAGGCCGGCCTGCGACAGGCGCTCCAAGGAACCGGTCACGCCCGGACCACGGTGGCGGTGACCGGCGAGCACGGACTCGACCAGCGGACCAAGGACGAGGCGGCCGTCGCCGCCTACCGGCAGAAGCTCTTCGGCGACCTGCCCGTCCGCACCGACAGCCTGACCCGCAGCCGTTCCTACGGCCTGCCGGTCTCCGGCACCGCTGCGGACGGCACACCCGCCAACGGCACACCCGCCAACGGCAGCGCCCCCAACGGCACCGCCACGGGTGGCGCCCCCGCGGGCCAGGCCGCCGGTGCCCCGCTCGACCTCACGGTCCTCGCCGACCTCGACCGCGGCCGGGTCCAACTGCTGGCCGGCGCCTGGCCGACCGCCGCCACCGCGCCGGTGCAGTCCGCCGCTCCGGAGGTCGCCGTCCCGCAGAGCCTGCTGCGTCGGCTCGGCCTGGCCGAGCAGGCCCTGCCCGCCGAGGTCCGGATCGTCGACCGGACCGACAACAAGCCGCTCACCGTCCGGATCACCGGCGTCTACCGGGCCACCGACTCGACCGCCCCGTACTGGCGGATCGACCCGGTCGGCGGCCACGAGATCGAGGTCGGCGGCTTCACCACCTTCGGCCCGATGATGGTCGACCGGAGCGCCTTCACCACGGCCGGCCTGGTCCAGAGCGGCGCCGGCTGGTCGCTGGACGCCGACTTCTCCGGCACCGACCGGGCCACCGCGCAGGCCGTCGGCGACCGCGCTCGGGCCCTCTCCGAGGAACTGCGGCGCACCGCCTCGCTCGGAGCGTCGACCGAACTGCCGGACATCATGAACGAGTTGTCCGCCAGCATGGTCGTCGCCCGGTCCACCCTGCTGATCGGCGCCCTCCAGCTGGCGGTGCTCGCCGCCGCGGCCCTGCTGCTGGTCGTCCACCTGATCGCCGCGCGGCAGGAGTCCGAGAACGAGATGCTCGCCGCGCGAGGTGCCTCGGCCGTCCGGCTCGGCTCCTTCACCGCCCTGGAGTCGCTGCTGCTGGCCCTGCCCGCGGCGGTGTTCGCGCCGCTGCTGACCCCGGTCCTGGTCCGCGCGCTGGCCGGCCTCGGCAGCTCCCGGCAGATCGCCCTGGACACCGGCGTCAGCTGGTCGCTCTGGCCGGTGGCCGTGGTCTGCGCGCTCGCCTGCATCCTGCTGGCCACCGTGCCCAGCGTGGTGCGCGGCTTCGGCGCCGCCCTGCGCCGCCGGGCCGGCCGCCGCCAGGCCGTGGTCTCCGGCGTCGCCCGCAACGGCGGCGACCTCGCCGTGCTCGCCCTGGCCGCGCTCGCCTACCAGCAACTCGACCAGTACGGCGGCGGGCTGTCCCCCGACTCCCGCGGCCGGCTCGACGTGGACCTGCTGCTGGTCGCCACCCCGACCCTCGCGCTGTGCGCCGGCACCCTGGTGGTGCTGCGGCTGCTCCCGCTCGTCGCCCGGCTCGGCGCCCGCGCGGCGGCCCGGGGCCGGGGCCTCGGCCCCGCCATGGTCGGCTGGCAGCTGGCCCGCCGGCCCGGCCGGGCCACCGGCCCGGTCCTGCTGCTCGTCATGGCCGTGGCCACCGGTGTCCTGGCACTGGGCCAGCACGCCACCTGGACCTCCTCCCAGCGCGACCAGGCCGCCTTCACCACGGCCGGGGGCCTGCGGATCTCCGGCTCGCACAACTCCGTGATGGGCCAGGGCGGCCGCTTCGGCAGCCTGCCCGGCGGTGACCGGGTGCTCCCGGTGGTGCGCGACGAGCAGCCGCTGCAGGGCGGCGCCGGCCAGCTGCTGGCCGTGGACGCCGCCGCCTTCGCGGAGCGCGTCCCGGTCCGCTCCGACCTGATCGACGGCCGCTCCGGCGCGGAGGTCTTCGGAAGCCTCGCCGCACCGGCCGTGGCCGGCATCCCGCTGCCGGGCCGACCGCTGCGGATCGACGCCGACATCGCGGTGAGCCAGCCGGAGCCGGCCGCCGCCTGGAGCAGTCCGGTCCACCCCGAGGTCCGGCTGCTGCTGCGCGACCGCTTCGGCCTGGTCTACAAGGTCCCGTTCGGTGACCTCCCGCTGAACGGCCAGGTCAGCACCTCGGTCCGGCTCGGCCCGCTGGTCGACGCCCCGGTGGGCTCGGTCGCCGCTCCGCTGACCGTGGTCGGCGCGACCGTCGCCTTCAGCGACCGCGGCGCCGGCGAGGTCACCGTACGGAACCTGGCCGTCTCGGAGTCCGCCGACGGGCCGTCGACCGCCGTGCCGGTACCGGCCGGTGCCGCCTGGAGCCTGAAGCCCCCGGCGTCCCGCGCCACCACGGACGGCTCGCCGCTGGCCGCGCTCGACTCGGAGAAGGCCGCCGCCGACAGCCTGTTCACCGTCCGCTACCGCTCCGGCAGGGGCATCGGCGACGCGGTGCGCGCCGTGCTGAGCCCGGCCGGGTCGATCGGGACGCCCGCTCCGGCCACCGTCAACGCCGTCGCCACCCGCGACTACCTGAAGGCCGTCGGAGCGTCGGTCGGCGACACCCTCCAGGTGCCGTTCAGCGGGGTCGTCGTCCCGGTCAAGGTGACCGCCGCGGCCGAGGCCGTGCCGGTGGCCGGCCGCCGGGCCCTGGTGATGGACCTCGGCACCGTCGCCCGGGTGCTGTCCCTCCAGGACCGCAACCTGCCCACCCGCACCGAGTGGTGGCTGCCCGCCGCCGGGCCGGGCGACCGTGCCCCGGCCGAGACCGCCGCCGCCCTGCGCGGCGCCCCGGGGAGCCAGGACCTCGCGCTCTACGAGGAGGTCGCCGACGGCCTCCTCGGCGACCCGGTCGGGGCGGCCCCGCAGAGCGCGCTGATGGCGATCGCCATCGTCACCGGCATCCTCGCGGCGATCGGCTTCGCCGCCGCCGTGGCCGGCTCCGCCCACGAACGCTCCCGGGACTCCGCGCTGCTGCTCGCCCTGGGTGCCCCGCGCAAGCAGGTCACCCGCACCGTCGCCGCCGAGAACGCGGTGCTGGTCGGCCTCGGCGGGATCGTCGGTCTGGCCCTGGGCGCCCTGCTGGTGCGGCTGATCGTGCCCTTCGTGGTGCTGACCCCGGCCGCCCGCCGCCCGCTGCCCGAGGCCCTGGTCGAGCTGCCGTTCGGTCAGGCGCTGCTGTTCGCGGCCGCGATCGCCGTCGTCCCGCTGCTGTCGGCCTTCCTGCTCGGACGCCGGCGCCGGGACGTGGCCTCCCGGCTGCGCCACGTGGAGGAGATGTGACCACCGAGTCCGGCACCACCGTGCCCGCGCCCGCGTCCGGGCCCGTGGACGCCGCCCACCGGCCCGCGCCCTGGGTCCGTACCAGGCTGCGCGCGATGCCGCTGGCCGCGCTGCTCACGGCGGCCCTCGTCCTCGTCACCGTGTTCCTGGCGTCGGCCTACCCCCGCGTCGCGGACCGGGGCGCGGACACCGCGCTCCAGGAGTTCACCCGCAGCCTGGGCGCCAACGTGACCAACCTGGAGTACACCGCCGAGACGGCCCGGAGCGACACCGGGGCGGACCTGGAGGCGATCCAGCGGAAGCTGAGCCAGCGGATCGGACGGGACCTCCCGCTGCTGCCGTCGGCCCAGACCTACGGCACCCGGGTCAAGACCGAGCGCAAGATGTTCAACCGGGGGTTCACCCGGATCTCCGACAACGCCGTCCCGGCGCTCAACCTGTACTACCTCCACGGCCTCGCCGACCGGGTGACCCTGACCGCGGGCAGCTGGCCGGGCCCCGCCCCGGCCGACGGCCCGCTGCCGATCGCGCTGAGCCAGCAGGCCGCCGAGACCATCAACATCAAGGTCGGCGACGTCATCGAGAGCGGGACCGACGGACCCTTCACGCTGCGCACCACCGTGGTCGGCCTCTACCGCGTCAACGACCCCCAGGACCCGTTCTGGGAGGGACTCGGCTGTCCGGCCAGGGCCTGCCTGGGCCTCAAGGGCGACGCCGCCTGGTACTGGACCACCGGCTTCGTCGACGGCGGCAGCCTGTCCGCGCTGTCCGGCTGGGGCGGGAGCGGCCAGAACTTCTGGCGGCTGCCCCTGGACCCCGCTTCGCTGCGCGCCGACCAGCTCGACCGGACCCGCGCGACCCTCGGCTCGTACATGGCCGGCCCCGGCATGACCGCCCTGGTCGACTCGACCCTCCGGGCCGACCTGCACGCCACCTCGCTGATGCCGGACGTCCTCGCCCGGGCCGCCGACCGCTACCGGGCCGCGGGCCCGCTGGGCGCCGTCGGGCCCGCCGGGGTCGCCGGCGTCGCGATCGTCGTGCTCTGCCTGGCCGCGGCGCTCAGCACCGACCGGCGCACCGCCGAGATCCGGTTGCTCCAGGCCCGCGGCGGCTCGCGCGGCGGAGTGCTGCTGCGGCTGCTCGGCGAGGGCGCGGTGACGGTGCTGCCCGCCGCGGTCCTCGGCACGGCCCTCGCGCTGGTGCTGCTGCCCACCCCGCGCTGGGGCAACTCGGTGCTGCTCGCCCTCGCCGTGACCCTGTTCGCGATCCTGGCGTTCCCGGCCCGGGCCGCGATGCTCTGGGCGCGTCCCCGGGCGGCCGGCGGCTGGCGCCGGGTGATCGGCGAACTCGCCGTGCTGGGCGTCACCGCCGCCGCCGTGGCCGAGGTCCGCCGTCGCGGCGTCGGCCACCCGGGCAGCGACGTGGACCCGCTGCTGGTGGCCGCCCCGCTGCTGCTCGCCGTCTCCGGCGGCCTGCTGCTGGCCCGGATCGAGCCGGTCGTGGTCGGCTGGCTGGCGGCACTCGCCGGCCGCGGCCGCGGACTGGTCGGCTTCCTCGGCCTCGTCCGGGCCGCCCGCGACAGCTCTGGCCGGCGCCGGCCCTCCGCGCTGCCGCTGCTCGCCCTGCTGATCGCCGTCACCGCCACCGGCTTCGGGGCCACCGTGCTCGACACGGTGGACCACTCCCGGACGCGTGCCGCGCGCATCGCCACCGGCGGCGACGTGTCCGTCAGCGTGCCGACCTACGCCGGCCTGCCGGAGGCCTTCACCAAGGCGGCCGGCGAGCTGCCCGGCGTCCGGGCCGCGACCGGCGCCTGGGTCGAGGAGCGGGCCACCTTCATCGGCGGCGACCGGGTCAGCACCGACGCCATCCTGGTGACGGTCGATCCCCAGGCCTACGCGGAGATCTCCCGCACCGCCGGGGTCGGCGAGTTCGACCCGGCCGCGCTGGCCGCCGCGCCGGCCGGCCAGGACGGCCCGGTGCCCGCGCTGTTCAGCCGGGACCTGGCCGACCGGCTGGCCACGGGTGCGCCGCAGGTGCGCACGCCCACCGGGAGCCAGATGGCCGTCACCGCCGCCGGGGTCGTCACCGCCACGCCCGCCCTGGCGGACCCCGGCAAGCCGTTCGTCGTGGTGCCGGCCGGCCCCGCCACGGAGCGCCTGCCGGAGCTCAGGCGGGCGAGCAAGGTGAACAAGTGGTTCGCGGTCGGCGAGGTCGACCCGGACCGGGTCCGCGCCCTGCTCATCGAGCGCGGCATCGCCACCGGCGTGACCCTGGGCAAGCACGCCAAACTGGTCGACGAGGAGGCCAGGGCGGCCGGAAAGACCTCCGGCGGCCTGCCCCCCGGCTACGCGGTGCACAGCAGCCGCGAGAAGATCGCCGAGCTGGCGGCCGACCCGGTGCAGCACGCCGCCGGACGGATGTTCTGGTACGCGGGCTTCGCCGCCGCCGGATTCGCCCTGCTCGCCGTGCTCCTGACGCTGCTGCGGGCCGCGCCGGACCGTACGGCGGTGCTCGCCCGGCTGCGCACCATGGGCCTGCGGCCCCGGCAGGGCCTGGCCCTGATCATCGCCGAGTCGCTGCCGCAGACCCTGGCGGCGGCCGTCGGCGGCGGCCTGGTCGCCCTGGCCGCGGTCGCGCTGCTCGGTGGCGCCTTCGACCTCTCGGCGCTGGTCGGCGCCACGGTCGGCGAGACCCTGGCCCCGGCGGTGCTGCCGGTGCTGCTGCCCACCGCCGGTCTGACCCTGGTGGTCTGCCTCGGCGTGGTGCTGGAGACGCTGGTCGCCGGACGGCGCCAGATAGCCACCGAACTGCGAGCGGGGGAGCGGCAATGAGGCCGGGAACGACGGCGGCCGGTGACGCGGACGGAGGGCCGCGACCGGCGGCCGGGAGCGGTGCACGGGCCGTGCCGGGCCCCGCGGCCGCCAGGACAGTGGAGAACGGTGCGATGAAGCGGACAGTCGAGACAGGAGACGAGCGGTGATGAGCACTCCCCAGGAGCGGACGGTCGTCGAGGCCCCCAGCCTCCAGGAGCTCCAGCAGCGGGCCCTGGCCGCCGCCTCGCCGAAGGCGTACGGCGAGGGCGCGGCCATCGTCTGCGACCGGCTGGTCCGGATCTTCAGCGCGGAGGGGGTCGAGGTCCAGGCGCTCCAGGGCCTGGAACTGACCATCCGGCAGGGCGACCTGGTCGCCCTGGTCGGCGCCTCGGGCAGCGGCAAGTCCACCCTGCTCACCATCCTGGCCGGGCTGGACGTGCCGACCGCCGGCACCGCCACCGTGGCGGGCTGCGACCTGCTGGAGATGTCGGTCAAGGAGCGGCTGCGCTACCGGCGCGAGGTGGTCGGCTTCATCTGGCAGCAGACCGCCCGCAACCTGCTGCCCTTCCTCACCGCGGCCGAGAACATCGCGCTGCCGATGCAGCTGCGCGGCCGCTCGGGCGCCGGCGGGGCCAAGCGGCAGGCCGCCCGGGTGGCCGAACTGCTGGAGGCGCTGGACATCGGCGAGCTGGCCCACCGCAAGCCCCACGAGCTCTCCGGCGGCCAGCAGCAGCGGGTGGCGATCGCGGTCGGGATGGCCAACAACCCGCCGGTGCTGCTCGCCGACGAGCCCACCGGCGAGCTGGACTCGGAGACCGCCGGGATCATCTTCGAGTCCTTCCGGACCGTCAACCGCGAACTGGGCGCCACCGTCGTGATCGTCACCCACGACCCGATGGTCGCGGGCGAGGTCCGCCGCACGGTCGCGATCCGGGACGGGCGCACCGCCAGCGAGGTGCTGCGCCGCACGGTGACGGACGAGCACGGCGAGGAGTCGGTGAACGAGCGCGAGTACGTGATGCTGGACCGCGGCGGCCGGGTGCAGCTGCCGGTCAAGTTCCTGGAGTCGCTCGGCATGGAGCACCGGGTCGCGGTGGACCTCGCGGCCGACCACATCGAGGTCCGGCCGGACGACATCGCGGGCCACTGACCCGGGGCCGCTCCGGGACCGGGCCGTTCAGGCCCGGCAGGTCGGGACGGGGAGGCGGCGGCCGCCGCCTCCCCGGACGGTCAGCCGTCGCCGCCCGTCCGCTGGAAGAGGCCGCTGCCCTCGGCGTCCGTACGGAGGTCGGGCGGCGCCTCCTGCGCGGCGCGCTCGCCGCGGGAGGTGGCGGTGCAGAGAGCGAAGACGATCAGCGCACTGGCCGCCACGGCGAGGATGCCCAGTGCGGTCAGGACGCGTAGCCAGGTCAAGGTAGTGCCTCCTGGGGAACGGTGCGGCCCACACCGACGCGCGCGACGCCGCCCGGGAGGTATCGGCAGGTCGGGCCGCACGGTCGAGTGTCCACGGACGGTTCTTCCCGCCGGGTGGTGCACAAGAGGCCGCCCGCGTTGGCGCTCGAAGCACTCGCGGGGCGCGTCACGCCATGTCGCACGCCCCTGCGGCGGCGGCCGCCCGTCCGGCCCCGTCCTCCACCTGGGCTCTCAGGGCGCCGAGGTCCGGCTTCCCGAGGCCGTTCAGCGGGATCGCGGGCAGCAGCAGGAGCGTGTCGGGGGCGCACGAGCCCAGGCCGCGCGCCCGGGCCCACTCGTGCAGCTGCCCGGCCGTCAGCCGCGAGCCGGGGGCGAGGGCGACGGCGGCGTGCACCCGCTCCAGGCGGTCCGGGTCGGTGGTGGTGAACATCACCGCCTCGCGGACCTCCGGGTGGGAGAGCAGCGGTTCCTCGATCTCGCGGGGGAACACATTGAGCCCCTCGACGATCGCCATCGGGTCCCGCCGCCCGGCCACCGTCAGATAGCCGGCCGCGTCCAGGCTGCCCAGGTCCCCGGTGTGCAGCCAGCCGTCCCGGAGCACCCGCTCGGTCAGCTCCGGGTCGCGCCAGTAGCCGGCCATCGCGGTCGGCGTCCGGACGCAGATCTCCCCGGTGCGGTCCGGCGGCAGCTGCGCGCCGTCCTTGTCCAGGATCCGCAGTCCGGTGTCCGGGTACGGGCGGCCGGCGGTGGTCAGCAGCCGCGGCGCCAGGTGCTCGTCCGGGCCCAGCCGGGTGACCGGCCCGCACTCCGTCAGGCTGTAGGTCTGGTGCAGCACCCGGCCCAGCCGCCGGGTCGCCTCGGCCAGGCGCCGCGGCGAGGGCGCGCAGCCGGTGTAGCCGACCCGGCGCAAGCTGCCGGTGTCGGCGGCGGGCAGCAGCGGGTGGTCCAGCAGCCGGTACAGCAGGTGCGGCGGCAGGTAGACCCGGGTCACCCGGTACCGCTCGACCGCGGCCAGCACGGCCCCGGCGTCGAACTCGTCCTGCATCACCACCGTGCCGCCGGCGGCCAGGGCCAGGTCCGCCGAGGTGCCGCCGCCGTGGCAGAGCGGGGTGCACAGCAGGAAGACCGACCCGGACAGCAGCGGCGGGCGCGGCGGACGGGCGAAGCGGCGCAGCACCCCCTTCGGGCGCCCGGTGGTGCCGCCGGTGAAGCGCACCGCCATCACGTCCTCGGGCCGGTAGCGGGCTTCGAACGGCGCCGGGGAGCGGTCCATGGCGAGGTCCAGCAGGTCGGTGCCGAGCCCGGGCGGCGGCGGGCCCAGGGAGAGCAGGGCGGCCGAGGGCACCGCCCGCGCGATCCCGTCGGCCGCCGCCGCGTACCGGCCCGGGTCGAAGACCAGCGCGGACGTCCCGGCGAACTCCGCCAGCGCCACCTGCTCGACCACCGGCCCGTCCGGGAACGGCATCGCCACCCGGCAGCCGAGCAGGTTCGCGGCCAGTCGCACCAGCAGGGCCTGCGGCCGGTTACCGGCCAGCACCGTCACGCCGTCCCCGCGCCCGAGCCCGGCCCGCTCCAGCGCGCGGGCGGTGCGGTGCACCAGGTCCAGGCACCGCTGCCCGCTCCACGCCTCGTCCCCGGCCCGGATCGCCACCCGGCCCGGATCGCGCGCCAGGCCGTCCAGCACCTGCGCGGTGTACGTCGCAGCGGCCTCCGCCATGGTCCGCCCTCCTGTCTGACGGTCCGTCAGCCTAGTGGACGGCGGGCCCGCGGACGCACCGCGGCCGCCCTGGCCGCACGGGCACCGGTGGGCGCGGGTGAGCGGTGGCCGGGCGTTGTTGTTAGGGTTCCCGGTCGGACGTGAACGGGGGTTCGGGCTGGTGGGCGGCATGGTGGATGCGGTCGTGGCGCCGCGCGGCGTGGTCGATCTGCGGGGCGAGGCCGGGGCGGGGTTCGTCACCGCCTACCCGGCCGACGCCGTCGTGGTGGTGTCCGGGCTGCCGGGGGCCGGGAAGAGCACGCTGCTGCGCCGCTGGTCCGGGGCGGACGTCCGGGCCGTGGACCCGCGGACGGTGCACGAGGCCTGCGAGGCGGTGATGCCCGCCGCCCTGCCGTACGCGGTGTACCGGCCGTGGGCCCGGCTGGAGCACTTCCGGCTGCTGCGCTCCTCGGTGCGCGGCGGCGGGCCGCTGCTGGTGCACGACTGCGGCAGCCGGGCCTGGATGCGGCGCTGGCTCGCCCGGGAGGCGGGCCGTCGGGGCCGCGAACTGCACCTGGTGCTGCTGGACGTCGGCGCCGCCACCGCCCTGGACGGCCAGCGGGCGCGCGGCCGGTACGCCTCCACCGGGGTCTTCGCCCGCCACCACCGCGGCCTGGAGCGGCTGTTGGCCGCTTTCACCCGGCACGTGCGCTCCGGCGGGCCGGTGCCGACGCCGGAGGCCTCGTCCGTCCTGCTGCTGGACGCCGTCTCCCGCTCCCGCGCCGGGGCGGTGCGCTTCGGGGGCGCGGGGTGAACGTCGGGGCGGTGCGCTTCGGGGGCGCGGGGTCAACGTCGGGGCGCGGCCGGGCCCGTGCGCGGCGGACCGGGTGCAGGCCGTCGGGCGGCGGTGAGAGGGGAACCGGCCCACCCCGGACCATGATCGTCACAACGCCCCCCACGGCCCGCCCGGCACTGCCAGACTGGGGCCGGCAGAGTCCGTCACGGAGAGAGGTCGCACCCCGCATGTCCAGCAGCGCCGTCGTCGAGAATCCGTGGTTCCGCAGGTTCAATCCGTCCGACTCCGCGCCCGCCCGGATCGTGATCTTCCCGCACGCCGGCGGCTCGGCCAGCTACTACCTGGAGTACGCCAACGCGCTGGCGCCGCACGCCGACGTGCTCGCCGTCCAGTACCCGGGCCGGCAGAACCGCATCACCGAGCCGACGATCGGCTCGGTGACCGGGCTCGCCGAGCAGCTCGCCCGGGAGCTGCGGGAGTGGACGGACCGTCCGCTCACGTTCTTCGGCCACAGCATGGGCGCGGCCGTCGCCTTCGAGACGGTCCGGTGCTTCGAGCGCGACGGCGTGAAGGGGCCCGACCGGCTGTTCGTCTCGGCCGGCCGCGCGCCCTCGCTGCCCCGGACGACCACCGTCCACCAGCTGCCCGACGACGAACTGCTCGCCGAGATCTCCGCGCTCGGCGGCACGGACGACCGGGTCCTCGCCCTGCCCGCGCTGCGCGAACTGATCCTGCCGAGCCTGCGGGCCGACTACACGGCCGTCGAGACCTACCGCAGCGCCCCGGACGCGACCGTGTCGCTGCCGATCACCGCCCTGGCGGGGGAGTCCGACGCGCACGCCACCGTCGACCAGGTCGGCCAGTGGGAGCGGCACACCACCGGCGCCTTCGACCTGCGGGTCTTCCCGGGCGGGCACTTCTACCTGGCCGACCGGACGACGGACGTGGTGGACGTGCTCACCGCGCACCTGCGCGGCTGAGCCGGCCGGCGACCGGTCGGGCGGGCCCCGGGCCCGGCCCGGCCGCCGGGGGCGCGCACCGGACACCGCACCGCCCTTCGAACCGCCTCCGGGGCAATCCGCCCCGTGCCGGTGCCCGGAGCGTGCCCGCTCGGATACTGTGCCTGCTTGACGGACCGTCAGCAGACCACCGGGAGGCAGCCGTGCGCCGGATCGCCGTTGTCGGAGCGGGCCAGGCCGGCCTCCAACTCGCGCTCGGGCTGGTGGCGGACGGGTACCGGGTGACCCTGGTCGCCGAGCGCACCCCGGAGCAGCTGCGCGGCGGCCGGGTGCTGTCCACCCAGGCGATGTTCGGCCCCGCGCTGCGGATCGAGGCGGCGGCCGGGCTGGACCTCTGGGCGGAGCGGGCGCCGGCCGTCTCCTCGGTGGAGGCGGTGCTGGCGGCGCCCCCGGGCGTGCGGGCGCTGGAGTACACCATGACGCTGGACGAGCCCGCCCAGTCGGTGGACCAGCGGCTCAAGCTGGCCGGCTGGCTGGAGCTGCTGGCCGAGCGCGGCGGCGAGGTCGAGTACCGCACGCTGGACCGCGGCGGGCTGCACGACCTGGCCCGCCGGCACGAGCTGACCGTCGTCGCGGCCGGCCGCGGCGCGCTGTCCGGGATCTTCGAGCGCGACGCCGCCCGCTCGCCCTTCGACCGGCCGCAGCGGGCCCTGTCCTGCCTGTACGCGCACGGCGTCGGCTCGCCGGACCCGGCCGCCGGGCCGAGGGCCCGGATGAACGCCCTGCCCGGCCTCGCCGAGCTGTACCTGCAGCCGGCGCTCACCCTCTCCGGCCCCTGCGACGTCCTGCTCTGGGAGGCGCTGCCCGGCAGTCCGCTGGACGCCTTCGGCGACGCCCCGCCGCCGGACGTCCAACTGGCCCGGATCCGCGAGCTGTTGGGCGAGTACCTGCCCTGGGAGGCGGAGCTCTGGACGGAGGCCGAGCCGACCGACGCCGGGGCCGGGCTGTTCGGCGCGGTCACCCCGGTGGTCCGGCGCCCGGTGGCGGAACTCGGCTCGGGCGTGGACGCCGTCCACGTGCTGGGCCTCGGCGACGCGGTGGTGGTCACCGACCCGATCACCGGGCAGGGCGCCAACAACGCCGCCCGGGCCGCCGAGGCCTGCCACCGGGCCGTCGTCGAACACGGCGACGCCCCGTTCACAGCCGACTGGATGTGCCGCACCGCCGAGCGGTTCTGGCAGCAACAGGCCCGTCACAGCGTGGAGTTCACGACCGCGATGCTGACCGTTCCGGAGCACGTCCAAGCCGTGTTCGCGGCCGCCGCCGAGCACCCGGAGGTCGGCCGCCGGCTCGCCAACACCTACGCCGAGCCGAGCGACCACGCCGCCTGGCTGGCCACCCCCGAGCTGACCGCCGCCTACCTGGCCTCCGTGTCGGAGTAACCGGCCGCACTTGCCCCCGGGCGGTCCGCGGGACGACGCTGGAGGAGAGGGACGGCAACGGGTGCGGGAGGCGTCGGTCGTGGACGGACAGCAGCCCGCGGGCCGGTCCGCCGGCGGCCACCGGAGCGTGCCGCACACGGCCGACCTGCGGGTCGAGGCCTGGGCGCCGACGGCCGAGGGCTGCATCGGCGAGCTGGTGCACGCCGTCGTCGGCAGCTTCGCCGACCTCGCCGACGCGCGGACCGTCGGCGAGCGCGACTGCACCGTCCTCGCGGCGAGCGACCCGGACCTGCTCGCGGGCGTCCTGGAGGAGGTCGTCTACCGGATGGACGCCGACGGCGAACTGCCGGTGGAGGTGGCGGTCGGCCCGATCGAGGGACGGGACGGCGCCCGCCGGGTGACGGTCCGCTTCCGGATGGCCGACGCCGCCACGGCCGAACTGGTCGGCGCGGTGCCGAAGGCCGTCTCCCTGCACGACCTGGACCTCGCCGCCGGGCCGGACGGCTGGACCTGCCGGGTCACCGTGGACGTCTGAGCCCGGCCCGAGCGCAGCGGACCGGACCCGCGGGAACGGGGTGAGCGAAGGTGGAGATCGCACTGGTCGAGGCGGGCCGGCACCGCTGGCGGATCGAGCAGCGCCCGCCGATGCGGGTGCCCGGCGTGGTGTTCGCGAGCGGTGCGCTGCTGCCGCAGGCCGCCGGGGACAAGGCGCTGGAGCAGGTGGCGAACGTGGCCACGCTGCCCGGCATCGTCCGCGCCTCCTACGCGATGCCCGACGTCCACTGGGGCTACGGCTTCCCGATCGGCGGGGTCGCCGCCACCGACGTCGGGCGGGGCGGGGTGGTCTCGCCCGGCGGGGTCGGCTTCGACATCTCCTGCGGGGTCCGGCTGCTCGCGGCCGGCATCGGCCGGGACGAACTCGACCCGGAACGGATCGGCCGGCTGATGGACCTGCTGGACCGCACCGTCCCGCGCGGCCTGGGCCGCGGCGGCCTGTGGCAGCTGTCCGGACCGGAGGAACTGGACGACCTGCTGCTCGGCGGCGCCCGCTACGCCGTGGAGCACGGCCACGGCGTGCCGCGCGACCTGGAACGCTGCGAGGACCGCGGCGTGCTGGCCGGGGCGGCCCCCGGCGAGGTGAGCACCCGGGCCGTCGAGCGCGGGCTGCAGCAGGTCGGCAGCCTCGGCTCGGCCAACCACTTCCTGGAGGTGCAGGCCGTGGACCGGGTGCACGACGCGCCGACCGCCGCCGCCTTCGGACTGCGGCCCGGCCAGGTCTGCGTCATGATCCACTGCGGCTCGCGCGGTCTCGGCCACCAGATCTGCACCGACCACGTCCGCGCGATGGACCGCGAGCTGCACCGCCACCGCATCGAACTCCCGGACCGCCAGCTCGCCTGCACCCCGGTCGACTCCCCGCGCGGCCGCGCCTACCTGGGCGCCATGACCGCCGCCGCCAACTACGGCCGGGCCAACCGGCAGCTGCTCTCCGAAGCGGCCCGCCGGGCCTTCGCCACCGCGCTCGGCGTCGGACTGGAGCTGGTCTACGACGTCTCGCACAACCTCGCCAAGCTGGAGACCCACGAGGTGGACGGCGAGCCCCGGCTGCTGTGCGTGCACCGCAAGGGCGCCACCCGGGCGCTGCCGCCCGGCGACCCGGACCTGCCCGACGACCTGGTGCGGGCCGGGCAGCCGGTGCTCGTCCCGGGCACCATGGGCACCGCCTCGTACGTCATGGTCGGCCTGCCCGGCAACGAGGCCTTCCGCTCCGCCTGCCACGGCGCCGGGCGGGTGCTGAGCCGTCACCAGGCGCTGCGCACCGTGCGCGGCGAGCGGCTGAAGAGCGAGCTGGAGGCGCGGGGGGTCGCGGTGCGGCCGGCCTCCTGGCGGGCCCTGGCCGAGGAGACGCCGGAGGCGTACAAGGACGTCGACGCGGTGGCCGCCGTCACCGAGGCCGCCGGCCTAGCCCGGCAGGTCGCCCGGCTGGTGCCGCTGGGCGTGTGCAAGGGGTGAGTTCGCCGGATCGGGCCGGGCGCGTCCCTCGACTCGCCCGGCCGGGCGCGCTTGGATGTCGGACGCCGTCCCACACCGGACGGCGTCCGTCAGTGGACCGGAACCGTCACCGGGCCCGCGTCCGTCAGCGGACCGGTCCGCCGCCGGAGCGCAGCGGTCACCGAAGCGCACCCGCCACAGGAGGTCGTCATGCCGGGCAACCCGGACGGAACCGTGGACCGCCGGGGCACCGCGGCCGGCCCGGTGATCGAACTGCGCTCGCTCACCAAGCGCTACGGCGACACCGTCGGCATCGAAGGGCTGGACGTCTCGGTCGAGGCCGGCGAGGTGTTCGGCCTGCTCGGCCCCAACGGCGCCGGCAAGACCACCACGCTGCGCTGCCTGGTCGGACTGCTCGGCCCGACCGACGGGCAGGTGCGGGTGCTCGGCCTGGACCCGGTGGCCGACCACCGCCGACTGGCCCCCTCGATCGGCTACCTGCCCGGCGAACTGCGGCTCTACCCCGAGCTCACCGGGCAGCAGACCCTCGACCTGCTCGCCGCCCTCCAGGGCGCCCCGGTGCCGCGCCGGCGCGAACTGTGCGAGCGGCTGAAGCTCTCCCGGGCCGATCTGGTCCGGCCGGTGGGGGAGTACTCGCGCGGCATGAAGCAGAAGCTCGGACTCGTCCAGTCGCTCCAGCACCGGCCGCCGGTGGTGGTGCTGGACGAACCGAGCGAGGGGCTGGACCCGCTGGTCCAGGAGACCTTCTACGAACTGCTCGCCGAGGAGACCGCGGCCGGGCGGACCGTCCTGCTCTCCAGCCACGTGCTGCCGGAGGTGCAGCGGACCTGCGGCCGGGTCGCCATCGTCCGCCACGGCCGGCTGGTCACCGTCCGCTCGGTGGCCGAACTGCGCCAGGCCCGGGCCCGCCGGGTCCGGCTGCTCCTCGACGACGGGCGGGGCGCCAGGCCGCTGGGCGCCGCCGAGCGGTGGTCCCCGCGCTGGGACGGCCCACGGGTCGAGCTGCTGGTGCCGCCGGACGAGGTGGTCGCGGCGGTGCGCACCCTGCTCGCCGACCAACCGGTGGCCGACCTGACGGTGGAGGAAGCGGGCCTGGACGAGGCCTTCCTCGACCTCTACCGGTCCGTCGGCGCCGAGGACCCCGGCGGGGCCGGAGAGGCGCCCGGCGCCGAGGGCCCCGCCGACGCCGGAAACGCGCCCGGCGTTGGCCGACGGCCGGAACCGGAGGGGCGGCCGTGAACCCGGGCACCGTCAACCGCCGCCTCCCGCTGGTCTGGCTCGCCCTGCACCGGCGCCGCCGGATGCTGCTCTCGCTGCTCTTCGGCATGGTCGTCTTCGAGACCCTGATCGTGGTGATCGCCGGGACCGTCCCGTCCGGTGAGCTGTTCGGCGCCCGCCGCAACCCGCCCGGCGCGTTCAGGGCCTTCAGCGGCTCCAACGGCGACGTCTCCATCGCCAGCTACCCCGGCCTGCTCGGCGCCGGGCTCACCCACCCGTTCTGGATCGCCCTCCAGCTCACCGTGATCGGCTCGCTCGGCGCCGCCGCCGTCGCCGCCGACGTCGAGGCCGGCACCATCGAGCTGCTGATGACCCGCCCGGTCTCCCGCCGCCGGCTGCTCGCCGAGCGGACCGGCGCCCTGGTCGCCGCGACCGTTCTGCTCAACGCCGCCGCCACCCTCACCCTCGCGCTGGGGGTGGCGTTCTCCGCGCGGCTGCGCGCGGCCGTCCCGGTGAGCGCGGTGTTCACCGCCGGACTGCTCGGCTGCGCCCTCGCGTTCTGCCTGACCGGACCGGTGCTGGCGGTCTCCGCGCTCAGCCGGCGGCGGGCCCACGTGATCGGCGCGGCCGTCGCCATCGGCGCGGTCGGCTTCGCGCTCAACTTCGTCGCGCTGGCCTGGTCCCCGGCCAGGCCGCTGCGCTACCTCAGCCCGTTCCACTACTACGCGCCGGGCGACGTGCTCGGCCACGGCGGGGTCCCGTGGGCGGCCTTCGGAGTGCTGCTCGGGGTGGGGCTGCTCGGGTTGGCGGCGGCCTTCCGGCTGCTGGAACGGCGGGACCTGGCGGTGTGAGGACGGGGCCCGGGGCCGCCCGCGGCCGGTCAGCCCCAGGCGCGGGCCGCGGCCAGCAGCCGTTCGCGGACCAGGACCACGTGCGGGTTGGCCGAGCCGGCCGGGCGGCGGACCAGGTAGGCGGTGTTGATCGGCGGATCGGCCGGCTCGTGCAGCAGCCGCAGGGCTCCGGAGGCGAGTTCGGCCCGGCACAGGTAGCCGGGCAGCACGCTCCAGCCCGCGCCCGCGGTCACCGCCGAGAGCACCGCCCGCAGGTCCGGCACGGTGACCGCGGCCCGGGTGTGCAGCCGCCGGTCGAACACGTGCCGCCAGTAGCGGCGGGCGATCGGCAGGTCCTCGGCGTAGCTGAGCAGCGGGACCTCGGCCAGCGCGCCGGGCAGCTCGCGGCCGGCCAGCCGCTCGGCCCAGACAGGGGCCGCGACCAGGACGAACTCCTCGTCGGCCAGCGGTTCGGCGAGCAGCGTCCGGCCGCGCGGACGCCGGGTGGCGACCACCAGGTCGTGCCGCCCGGCCCGCAGCTCCGCCAGCAGCGGGTCGGTCAGCCCGGCGGTCACCCGCAGCTGGACGCCCTGCACGACCAGCGGGGCCAGCTCCGCCAGCAGGACGGTGCCGAGGAACTCGGCGGGCCCGGCGAGGTGGACCGGCTCCGGCCCGCCCCCGCCGCGCCCGTCGGCGACACCCGCGAGCTGGTCCAGCGGCAGCGCGAGGCGGGTGGCGAGGTCGTCGGCGTACGGCAGCGGGCTGACCCCGCGCGCCCGGCGTTCGAACAGCTCCCGGCCGAGCCGCTGCTCCAGCGCCCGGATCTGCGCGGTCACCGTGGACTGAGACAGGCCCAGCAGGTGCCCGGCCGCGGTGAAGGAGCCGGCCCTGTGTACGGCGAGGAAGGTCCGCAGCTGGTTGAGGTCCAGTGGGCCGGAGCCGGTGGTCGGCCGATCGCTCATGCGGACGAGCCTACGGGATTCCGATGGCTGGACGGTCCGGGTGAGGTATCGGGATCCCGATGCCTCACATCGCGTGGCCCATTGGTTCGCGCGGGCCGGGCGCGTCTAGCGTCGACGCCGTGAGCGCCGCGGCGGACCGTCGCGGCACGGACCGCGGCACCCCTGGAGGCACATCCCATGGCCGACATCCTGTTCGTCCTGACCGGCGCGAGGTTCTGGACCCTGAACGACGGCACCGCGCACCCGACCGGCTTCTGGGCGGAGGAGGCGGTCGTCCCGTACCGCGCCTTCACCGAGGCCGGCCACCGGGTCACCGTCGCCACCCCGGCCGGCGTCGTCCCGGTCGCCGACGGGGCCAGCCTGACCGACCCGGCGATGGCCGAGGAACTGGAGAAGATCGCCGAGTTCCGGCAGCCGCTGGTGCTGGCCGAGGTCGACCCGGCCGACTACGACGTGGTGTTCTACCCCGGCGGCCACGGCCCGATGGAGGACCTGGCGGTCGACCCCGACTCCGGCCGGCTGCTCATCCGGGCGCTCGCCTCCGGGCGCCCGCTCGGGGTGGTCTGCCACGGCCCGGCCGCGCTGCTCGCCGCGCGGTCCGAGGACGGCGGCTCGCCCTTCGCCGGGTACCGGGTGACCGGCTTCACCAACGCCGAGGAGACCCAGGCCGGCCTGGCCGACCGGGCGCCGTGGCTGCTCCAGGACCGGCTGGTCGAGCTGGGCGTGGACTTCGAGGAGGGCGAGGCCTGGGCGCCGCACTCGGTCGTCGACCGCAACCTGGTGACCGGTCAGAACCCGGCCTCCTCGGCCCTGGTGGCCACCGAGCTGCTGAAGCTGCTGAACGCCTCGGCCTCGTAGCGGCCGACCGACGGCTCCATCCGGACGGGCGGGCGACGCGGGGCTGCTCCCGGTCGCCCGCCCGCTCGGGGTTGCTGTCCGAGCCGGCAGGGCCGCCGACACGCGCCCCTGCCGCGCGACCGCCGTCAGCGCAGGTCGTAGGCGGTGAGCGGGTGCCCGGCCCAGATCCGGCGGGTGGCCTGCTCCGGGTAGCGGACGGTCTCCGAGCGGGCGTCCAGGACCCGGGTGAGCTGCCCGTCCGGATCGAAGGCGGGCCACCCCGGGTCGCCGGTGGTGGCGAACCGGACCCAGGCCTCCCGCATCTCCGCCGAGACCCGGAACACCTCCGGCGGCGGCTGGTCGCCGAGGACCTGCCGCGCCATCGGACTGTCCAGACTGCCGAAGGCGAGCGGCACGTCGAGACCGTGGCAGGCGCCGAAGGCGCCGCCGAGGGCGGGGGCGGTCAGCGCGAGCTCGAAGAGGTACGAGGTGCCGCCGGCCGCCGCGTTGGCCTCGGCCAGGCGCAGGGACGGCACCCGGAACAGGGCGTCGGAGTTGACGGTCTCGAGGAGTTCGGAGGGCGTCGCCCCCGGGAAGGCGGCCCGGTAGGCGTCCGGCCCGTCCGGCGGCGGGGCGGACAGGTCCAGCGCTAGCCGGGCCTCCTCCTCGGTGAAGCCGCCGTGCCGCCCGCTGAGGACGCTGAACGGCCGGAACTCGTCCCGGGTGTGGCCGACCAGCAGCTCGACGCCGTCGGTGAGCGCCGACCACGGAGAGCCGGGCAGCACCTCCCCGTCGACCACCGGGACGGTGGCGATGCCGCTCTGCGCCAGTCGGCCCCAGCGCGCGAGGTGCTCCGGCAGCGCGGCACCGAGCTCGGTGACCGCCGAGGCCAGGCGCCACGGGTGCACCTCGGCCAGCGCGGCGGCGGTGGGGGCCGTGCCGACCAGCTTCGCGAGCTCGGCGGTGACCTCGGCGGCCAGGGCGGGGGTGCAGTGGGTGCCCGGCACGCTGTGGGCCACGGCCCGCCGGAACAGGCTGCGGGCCGCGTCCATCACCAGCAGGGCGGCGACCGACCCGGCGCCCGCGGACTGCCCGGCGACGGTCACCCGGGCCGGGTCCCCGCCGAACCGGGCGATGTTGCGCCGCACCCAGCGCAGGGCGGCGATCTGGTCCAGGAAGGCCCGGTTGGCCGGGGCGCCCTCCAGCAGCGCGAAGCCCTCGGCGCCCACGCGGTAGTTGACGGTCACCACGACCAGCCCGGCGGAGGCCAGGGCGGTCGGGTCGTACAGCGGGTCGGCGGAGGCCCCGGACATGTACCCGCCGCCGTGGATCCAGACCAGGACCGGCAGCCCCGCCGTGCCCGGATCGGGCGTGCAGACGTTGAGCGTCAGCCAGTCGGTGTCCTCGGAGGCCTGGCCGGCCCCGGTGGGCATCGGCCCGGACTGCGGGACGACGGGCCCGAAGGCGGCCGCCTCGCGGACGCCCTCCCAGGACTCGGGCTCGACCGGGGCGGCGAAGCGCAGCGCCCCGACGGGCGGCTGGGCGTAGCGGAGGCCGCGGAAGACCGCGAGATCCCGGCCCTCCCGCTGCTCCGGCTGCCGTTCCGGTTGCCGCTGCTCCTGGCCGCTCCGCTGGTCCTGGCCGCGCCGCGGCTCCCAGCGGCCGCGGACGAGCCCCTCGGTGGTGCGGACGACGGGGTGCTCTGACATGGGGACGCTCCTCCCTCGGAAGGCTTCCCACGTTATAGGTCAGGTGTATTATGTCAAGCGTATGGAAAAGAGTCCGCCACCGCGCGGAGCGAGTCCGAGGAGCCGCCGTCCATGCCGAAGCAGGTCGACCACCGGGAACGCCGGGAGACGATCGCCCGCGCGCTGTGGCGGGTCGTGGAGCGGCGCGGCGCCACGCACCTGACGATGCGCGAGGTCGCGCAGGAGGCCGGCATCTCGCTCGGGCAGCTCCAGCACTACTTCGGCTCCCGGGCGCAGATGCTCGCCTTCGCGATGGACTTCGCCGGCGAGCAGAGCGGGCTGCGGGTCGGCCGGGCGATGGCGGCGCTCGGTGAACGGCCGCACCCGCGCGAGGTGCTGCGGGTGATGCTGGTCGAACTGCTGCCGCTGCACGCCGACGCGCGGGCGACCAGCCGGATGAGCGCCGCCTACGTGCTGGAGGCGCTGCACGACGAGGAGGTCCACGCGCGGGCGCGCGGCGGCCTGCTCCAGGGGCGGGCGATGGTCGAGCAGGTGGTCCGGCAGGCCGTCGCGGACGGGTACCTGGCGGCCGACCGCGACCCGGTGGTGGAGACCGACCTGCTGCTCGCGCTCACCGGGTTCACCACCCTGCTGGAGCTGGGCGTGGTCGAGCCCGCCGCCGTCCTCACCGCCGTCGACCGGCACCTGGACCGGCTGTTCGCGGTACCGGGGCATGGCAGGCTACCCGGGTGACACCGCCGCCCGCGACCAGGAGCACCGCCATGGACCGACCCGCCGCCCTCCGCCTCGACGCCACCGCCTCCGGACACCCGGCGGGCATCCTGGACGCCGCCGAGCGGGCCGAACGCCGGGGCATGGACCGGCTGGTGGTCGCCGAGACCGCGTACGACCCGTTCCTCCAGCTCGCCCGGGCGGCCGACCGGACCGAGTCGATCGAACTGGCCACCGGCATCGCGGTGGCCTTCGCCCGGACCCCGATGACGCTCGCCTACCAGGCCTGGGGGCTGCACGCGGCCTCCGGCGGACGGGCCGTCATCGGACTGGGCTCGCAGATCAAGCCGCACATCGAGAAGCGCTTCGGGATGCCCTGGGACCGCCCGGCCGCCCGGATGCGCGAGTACGTCCACGCGGTGCGGGCGATCTGGCACAGCTGGCAGACCGGTGAACGGCTGCGCTTCCGGGGGGAGTTCTACACCCACACGGTGATGACGCCGGTGTTCTCGCCGGACCCGGTCCCGTCCGGGGTGCCGCGCATCCTGCTGGCCGGCGTCGGGCCGCTGATGACCAGGACCGCCGGGGCGGTGGCCGACGGCTTCCTGAGCCACCCGTTCACCTCCACCGCCTATCTGGCCGAGCAGGTGCTGCCCGGACTGACCGAGGAGCGGGCCCGGGCCGAGGCGGAGGGGGCCGGGTGGACGGATCGGCCGTTCGAGATCGTCGGCAACGTGCTCACCGCCACCGGCCGCACCGAGGAGGAGCTGGCGGCCAACCGGGCGGCCACCCGGGAGCGGCTGGCGTTCTACGCCTCCACGCCGGCCTACCGCCCGGTGCTGGCGCAGCACGGCTGGGAGGGGCTCCAGGAGGAGCTGCACACCCACTCGGTGCGCGGGCGCTGGGCGGAGATGGCCGCCCTGATCGACGACGAGGTGTTCGACGCCTTCGCGGTGTGCGGTGCGGTCGAGGAGGTCGCCCGGGAGATCCACCGCCGGTACACGGGCCTGGTCACCCGGCTGTCCGTCAGCCTGCCCGAGGACGCCGACCCGGAACTGGGCCTGGACGTCCTGGCTGCGGTACGGGCACTGGGCCGACCGGAAACGGACGCCGGGTGACCACAGTGGGAGGCTGACCGGGCAAGGGGCGACGAAGTCCGGGCAGATTCGCGCAACGCGTTTCCGGGGGTGGTGGCGGGCGGCAGGATCGCGGTGGCAGGCCGGGCCGTTCGGCGGAGACCGACGTTCCGGGCCCGCCGTGTTGTGGGGCCTGTCGCGCCGTACGGACCACCGTGCCGAACGGCCTGTCACGCCTCGGCCGCCCGTTGCCGATCATGGGGGTGCCCGCGTGCCCGTGTCCGACGACCGCCCGGCCGACTACGACCTGGCGGAGCGCTGGGACCCCGTCGCCAACAGGTACGTCGACGCCCTGGCCGACCTGGACGAGTTCCTGCGCGTCTGCGCCGAGCTGACCGGCTTCGACGTGCCCGAGCTGCGCTCCACCGGGATGGCGGACGAGCACCACCGCACCACGCTGGCCCACCGGGTGCGCGACGGGCACGCCCTGGTCCACCTCTGGTACGTCGGCGCCTGGCCCGGCGAGGCGCCCTCCTCCGCCCGCGCCCGCGACCAGGGACTGGTCTGGCGGACCTTCCGCGCCGCCCCACCCCGCGCCGCCGCACCGGACACCGCCGCACCGGACACCGCCGGAGAGGGCAGCTGAACGCCCGGTGGGACGCACGCCGAACCGGCACGGGTCGGCCCGGGGAACACCCCGCCGTCAGCTCCATGAACAGCGGCCGGAACGCGGATCTCACTCAGGGGTCAGGAGTCACGGGTCAGGAGCCGGGGCGCCCCGGAGAGCCGAACGGCCACGTCGAGGGAGCCACTGAAGGCACGCCCGCATCAGCCACCTCCGGCCCTCCCGGGCCACACAAGACCTCATGGAGCCCTCATGGCCGGCCTGCCGCTGCCGCTGCCGCCCGTCCCGGAGCCGTACCACCTGCCGTTCCACTACGGCGCGCTGCACACCATCGGCGTCGACTACCTGGTCGACCACGGCCGGGCGCGCGGGCTGCTCGCCAAACGCCACCCCGGGCTGACCGTCGCGGCCTTCGACGGCAGGGCCTGCGTCTCGCTCAACTACCGGCTGCACTTCGCCCAGTACCCGGACGGCGGCGGCATCACCCAGGAGCTGGAGATCAACCTGATCGCCCATCCGGTCTTCGCCGAGGAGCGGATGCCGGTGGTCGACTACTGCCAGTACGCCCGGGGTTGGGACCAGACCAAGCTGCTCGGCAGTGCCCGGTTGCACGTGCTCTGCGACAACCCGATCGCCATCGACGCCGGGCGCCGGATGTACGCCGAGCCCAGGCACCCGGGGTGGTTCGAGACGGCCCTGCCCTCCCTCAACGCGCCCGAGGTGCGCGAGCGCTGGTCGGTCTCCTGCCGCCGGGCCACCCTGGGGCAGGACGGACTGAGCCGCCACGACGAGGAACTCCTCGCCCTGGACGTCAACCTGGTCGGCCTCACCCCCGAGCCGGTCAACAATACTCCGATCACCGGCTACGGCACCGACGACGAGGGCAAGCTGCTGGCCGCACCGCTCAACGTCTACCAGCCCTACCGCTACTACGCCCTCGACGACCGCACCGCCGAGCGCGTCCGGCTCGACCTCGGCAACCCCGCCGAGGAGTCCGCCCGCGACCTCGCCCACCTGATCGCCGAAGCCCCGGCCGCCGGGGTCTGGACCTACCAGTCCCCGCCGGTCGCCGCCCACAACCGGGCCTACTACGTCCGATGACGGCCCCGCTCTTCGCCCCGGGCGGCACCGCTGTGCGGCGGGACGCCGCCCACGGCAGGACCTGGTCCGCCATGCCCTACAGCGGGCCGCTGCTTACCCTCCCGGCCACCGCCCTCAGCACCCCTGTCGAGGGGGACTGAGGGCGGCGACCGACCCGGGGGCCCCTGGCCGGGCTGCGCGTGAGGATCAGCCGGGCGCCGACGGAGCGCCCGGACCGGTGAGCGCGGCCGGCGCCGGGTCGGGCGCTCCGCCAGCCGAGGGCGCCCGCGACCAGCGGCCGGCCAGGACGGTGCCGACGATCAGCTGGAGCTGGTGGTAGAGCATCAGCGGCAGCACCATCAGCCCGGCTTGGGCCCCGAACAGGACGGTGGCCATCGGCAGCCCGTTGGCCAGGCTCTTCTGCGACCCGCACAGCACCGCCGCAACGGCGGCCGCCCGGTCGAGCCCCAGCAGCCGCGCGCCGAGCCCGGTGGCCGCCAGGGCGGCGGCCAGCAGGGCGAGCAGGACCGCGAGCAGCCCGAGCAGTGCGAGGGGGGTGGCCAGGCCCCAGATACCCTGGGACACCGCCGCGCTGAACGCCGTGTAGACGACCAGCAGGATCGAGCCGCGGTCCACCGGGGTGAGCACCCGTTTGTGCCGGGACAGCGGACCGCCGAGCCACGGCCGCAGCAACTGCCCGAGCAGGAACGGCGCGAGCAGCTGGAGACCGATCCGCAGCAGCCCGTCGGCGGACAGCTGGGTGTGCGAACCCAGCAGCCAGGCGGCCAGCAGCGGCGTCAGCACCAGCCCCGCCAGGCTGGAGTAGGTGCCCGCGCAGATCGCCGCCGGGACGTTGCCCCCGGCGGCGCCGGTGAGCGCCACCGAGGACTGCACCGTCGAGGGCACCAGACAGAGGAACAGCACCCCGGTCTGCAGCTGCCCGGTCAGCGGGACGGGCGTGAGCAGCGCCGTCGCCACGCCGAGCAGCGGGAAGAGCACGAAGGTGGCGGCCAGTACCAGCCCGTGCAGCCGCAGGTGGCGCAGCCCGGCCAGCGTCTCGCGGGTGGAGAGCCGGGCGCCGTAGAGGAAGAACAGCAACGCCACCGCGACGTCGCAGGCAACCTCGGCGACCCGCGCCGAGGTGCCCGAGGCCGGGAACAGCGCGGCCAGCCCGACCGTCCCGGCCAGCGCCGCCATGTACGGGTCCAGCCAGCGCGGCAGCCGCCCGCGGGGCCGGGGCCGGGGCCCGGGACCGCGGTGCGCCCGGGCGCCGGGCCCGGACGCCTGGCCCACGGATGACCGCTCCCCGGATGACCGCACCCCGGGCGCCCGCTCCCCGCGCGCCCGGAGCCCTGGTGGCTGCTCCGGGCGCGCCAGGCGGTCGGTCACGGGCCGCCTCCCGTCGCCGGGCGGAGCGAGGGCCCGGAGGAGGAACCCGGCCCGAGCAGACCGCCCACCAGCGAGCCGGCGCCGTCGTGGTCGCTGCCCGCCGAACCGCTGCCGTTCTGGAGGTTGGCCGTGCGGTCGACCTCCAGCCAGGAGTCGGCGTGCGAGTTGTCCACGACCGTGATCAGCGAGCCGCCGGCCGCCGCGGGCGCCGCGGCGCCCGCGAGCAGCGCGCAGGCCCCGGCCAGCCCCAGGGCGGTGGCCCGCAGGGCGGCGGCCGGTGAGGGCGGGGCGGGCCCGCGCAGCCCGGCGCTCACGCCGTCACCGCCATCAGCCCGCGGGAGCGCGAGATGTTCCGCTCCAGCAACTCGGTGGACTCCCGCACCCCGACCTGGTCTCGGCCACCGGCCGGAGCCGGCAGCCGCCCGTCGGCGTCCTTCAGCCCGGCCAGCGCCTCGTCCATCGCCCGGTGCGCGGCGAACAGGCACGGCGTGCTGTAGATGGCCACGTCCACCCCCAGGTCCGACAGCTCCGAGAGCGACAGCCGGGGCGACTTGCCGCCCGCGATCTGGTTGAACAGCAGCGGCTTGTCGCCGACCACCCGGCGGATCCGGCGGATCCACTCCTCGCTGCGCACGCCGTCCACCAGCACCACGTCGGCGTCGGTGGCGGCGAGCGCCCGGGCCCGGCGCAGGATGTCGTCCTCCTCGGTGGCGTCGGTGCGCGCGACCACCACCAGGTCCGTCCGGTTGTCGAGGACGAGCTCCAGCTTCTCCAGGTACTCCTCCAGCGGGAGCACGATCTTGCCGTCCGCGTGCCCGCACCGGCGCGGCCGCTTCTGGTCCTCCAGGATCACGCCCGACGCGCCGATCCGTTCGAGCCTGCGCACGACGTGGCAGGCCACCTCCGGATCGACGTAGCCGTCGTCGATGTCGACCAGCAGGTGGTGCCGGGGGAAGGCCCCGCGCAGCCGCTCGACGAAGCCCACCATGTCGGGCCAGGCGATGAAGCCGATGTCGGGCAGCCCGTAGTAGGAGGCCGCGAAGCCGAAGCCGGAGACGAACATGCCGTCGTAGTGCTCGGCCGCGATGGAGGCCGAGTACATGTCGTAGACGCCGATCAACGGCGTGGTCCCCGGGCCCGCGATCTCCGCGCGCAGCCGCTGCCCGGGGCTGTCCGATGCCGTGTTTCCGTGGAACAAGGTCTTCTCCTTGCTGGGGATGACTTTGCCTGAACTTGGTGTTCATCAGACCGAACTGAGGTGTCATCACTATGCGCCCTTTAATGTTCCGTGGGCAAATCTTTAAAGGAGGTTCCCTCGTTAGAGTGAAGCGGCGGAGAAAATAAGAAAGCCCCGAAATATGGTTATCGGCCAACGAGGCGACTCGGTGACCGCGTGGCGGCGGAACGGCGGTCGGGCAGGGGTGCGCGGCCCGGCGCACCCGCGGGCGTGCGGCGTGCGGGTGCGCCGGGTGTGCGGGAGTCCAGGGCGGGGACGGCGTCGGCGCCCGTCCCGTACGGGACGCGTACGGGACGGGCGCCGACGAGGGGTCAGGCGCTCGGGACCGGGGGGACGGCGCGGCGCTCGCGCAGCGTCCGGAGCATCCGGCGGGTGGCCCTGGTCGCGACCGGTGGCAGCAGATCCAGGGCGATCCGGCGCGACGTGGAGCGCTGGACCGGGGCCTTGACCTGGTAGTTGAGGCGCAGCACCCGGGCGCCGGCGATGGTGTCCTCGTCGATGGTGTACCCCTCGGCCCGCCAGTCGCGCTCCCGCAGGACCGCCTGGGGGGCCGCGGCGTCGCCCCAGGTGCCGTAGAACTTCATCGGAGTCAGCAGGACCGGCCGCAGCCCGCCGGTGAAGACCGCCTCCCAGACCGCGGCGGAGACGCCCGGGGTGTGCTCGGAGCGGTAGTCGTCCAGGGCGACCAGGCCGTTCCCGGCGAGCGCGGCGCGGGCCACGGCGATGTCCCCGGCGACGTGCTCGTAGAGGTGGGAGGCGTCGATGTGGACGAAGCGGCAGCTGTCCGCCCGGATGCGGCCGTCGGCCAGGACCGAGGTGGGGGCCTGCACTATCTCGGGCAGCTCGCGGTGGAAGGCGAGGTAGTTGGCCTCGAAGGCGCTGCGGGTGAGGGTCCTGCGGTAGGACATGTCCATCTCGGCGGCGTTCTCGGCGTCGCCCGCCTCGGAGTCGAACAGGTCGCAGACCGTCAGCCGCTCGCCCGGCCGCAGGTGGTCGCCGAGCAGGACCGCGCTGCGGCCCAGGTAACTGCCGAGCTCCAGGATGTCGCCGGTGACGCCGGCCGCGCTCTGGGCGGCCAGCAGGTGGCTGAAGGCGGCCCGGTCGAGGCTGAAGAACCAGCCGGGGATGTCGTCCCGCTTCAGCGGCGCGGAGGGGGTCGCGGCCTCGGCCGCGGTCTCGGGAACGGGCACGGCGGCCTCCAGGGGGACGGCGGGGCGCGGTGGCGGGTCACGTCGCGGAGGGGGATGCCGAGGACGTGAGGCGGATCATCATAGCCACGCCGGGGCCGGAGGGAACCAGGTGCGCGGCGGCCTGGATCCGATTCTTCGCCCTGCTGTTCGGCAGGGGCGCGGACCTTCGTCTCCGCTCTCGATCCGCCTGGTCGGCCTAGCGTTCCCAGGGCTGGGAAACCGTCGGCGCGTCGAGCTCTCCGGCCGGTTCACCCCGACGGTCGTTCGAGCTCCGCGATGGTGTCGGTCAGCCAGGCCCGCTCGGCCGCCGTGGAGGCCCGGGCGACGAGCAGCATCCCGCGCCGGAAGGG
Source organism: Kitasatospora sp. NPDC092039 (assembly GCF_044756065.1). Lineage (NCBI taxonomy): Bacteria > Bacillati > Actinomycetota > Actinomycetes > Kitasatosporales > Streptomycetaceae > Kitasatospora > Kitasatospora sp. NPDC092039. Next base: position 128,063 of record NZ_JBIVSD010000017.1, read on the forward strand.
GTTCGGCTCGCGCTCGGCGGTCACCGGCTGCCCCGCTCCGTCGTAGAAGAAGCTGCTCGGCGCGTCCAGGAAGTCCAGTCGGCGGCGGAGGACGGCGGCCTGCCCGGGCGGATCGGCGAGGTGGTGCAGGAAGGCGGTGACGGTGAAGAAGCGGATCTGGTCGGTGATCTCGGCCTGTTCCGGATCGGCCAGCCGGCGCAGCAGCTCGGCCCGCCCCTGCGCCGTCAGCTCCAGCGTCTGCCGCGGCGCCGCGCCGCTGCCCGGTTCGGTGCGGCGGTGCAGCAGTCCGGCCTTCTCCAGCCGGGCGATGGCGGGGTAGAGCGCGCCGTCGCTCACCGGCCGGACGTGGCCGGTCAGCCCGGTGATCCGGGACTTGAGCTCGTAGCCGTGCAGTGGCTGGTCGTACAGGAAGCCGAGGATCGCGAGCGTCAACACGGCTGGAGCCCTTCGGTCGTAGTGCGCCTGCAGGAGCGCTCATGCTACCTCTTGTCGATGTGCCTCGAAACGATGTATCTCTATTCGAGGCAGGTCGCAGACCGAGCCAAGCCGAGCCGCGGCGAGCCGAGCCAATCCAGGCTGAGCCGCGGCAGGCCGAGGACACCCACGAGGCGAGAGCGCCACGGGCGAAGGGGGAGACATCATGCGGGGGCAGGTGCGCCGACTCACGGCGTTGGCGGTACCGGTGTACGCGGAGCTGCTGTCCGGGGTGGTCGCCTCGGTGATCGGCACCCTCTGGGTGGCCGGACTCGGCGGGGCCGCGGTCGCCGCCGTGACACTGGCCGGCACCGTCGAGAACCTGCTGCTCGGACTGGTGCTGGTGGTCGGCTCCGGCACCAGCGTCCGGCTCTCCCACGCCCTCGGCGCGGGCGACCACGCCGACGCCGCACGCACCGTCCGGGCGGCCCGCCGGCTCTGCGTCACGGGCAGCGTGCTGCTCGCCGTCCCCGGCTTCCTGCTGCGCGACCGGCTGGCCGGCGCCTTCCTGGACGGCGAGGCCGCCGCGCACGCCGCCGAGTACCTCACCGTCGCGTTCCCGGCCTTCGCGCTCTTCTTCGGCCAGCGCGTCGCCGACGAACTGTTCAAGGGCGCGGGCGACACCCGCACGCCGATGCGGATCGCCCTGCTCTCCAACGCCCTGCTGCTCCTCCTCGACCCGTTGCTCATCCTCGGCCCCGGGCCGCTGCCCGCTCTCGGCGTGCCGGGTGCGGCACTCGCCCTGGCCCTCTCCCGGGCGATCGCCCTCGCCGTCACCCTGCGACTGCGGCGGCGCCGGCACCGCGGGCAGCCGCGGCAGCAGGCCGTCGGCGGAACCGGGGGAGTGGGCCCGGCGGCGGTCCGGATCCTGCGCGCGGGCGCGCCGTTCGGCCTGGACTTCACCGCCCGGATGGCCGTCGGAACCGCCCAACTCGCCCTGGTCGCGGGCTTCGGCGTCGCGGCGGTGGCCGGGTACGGCGTCGGCTACCGCGTCCTGCTGATCGTCACCATGGCCTTCTACGCCCTGCGCCAAGCCGCGGCGATCGAGGCCGCCCGGCTGACCGGCGCGGGGGAGGGCGCCGCGCTGCGCACCCTGCGGCGCGCCACCGCCCGCCTGGCCGCACTGCTCGGCGCGGTGGCGGCGGTGCTGTCCGCGACGCTCGCCGGCCCGCTGACCGCGCTGTTCACGGCGGACCGGGCGGTGGCCGCGCAGTCCGTCGGCTTCCTGCGCGCGGCGGCGCTCTACCTGCTGCCGTACGCCGTGGTGGTGGCCGTCGGCGGGGTGCACCAGGCGGCGGGAGCCGGCCGTCCGCTGGTGGTGTCCGTCCTGTTCGGGCTCGGCGCCCAACTCGGCGCCTCGGCAGCCCTGTCCGGGCCGCTGGGCGTGACGGGCGTGTGGCTCGGACCGGCCGTGGGCGCCACCGTCCAGCTCGCGCTGCTCATCACGCTGACACGGTCGCGGAGTTCGAGCGGGGCGAGCGGGGCCGCGGGCCGGAGTCGGGCCGATGGCACTCGGCCCGGGCGGTCGGCCGACCCCGCCCGCGCACGCACCTGAACGCGCCACGCCGGAGTGCCGGTCGGACCTCCGGCGGGCCGCGCCCGCACGGAAGGCCCGGCCGGCCCTCGCCGTCCCCGATGACCCTGCCGCGCCCGGGGTGCGGCACCTCGCCGAGGTCGAACGCCACCGGCACCAGCGGGCGTTCGCCGCCCGGAAGGCCCCGCCGGTGTACCGCGCGGACGGTTACCGGCTTGGCCCACCACGGACCGCCGAGACCCTGTCGGACCGGCGGACAGAGGTGCGGTCGGCGGCGTCACCGGGGCCTGACGGCAGGTCCGTTGCTCCCGGACGACCGACGGACCCCGGCCGCCCGCGACCCCGGCCCGGCCGGCGGACGCGCCCCGGACCAGCACCGCGGTGGCGGTGGCCATCACCGCGCCGAAGCCGGTGCCGAGCAGCGCGAAGCAGCCGCCGATCGCGACCGTGCCGGAGCCGGGCCCGAGCTCGGCGGTGAGCAGCGCCCCCGCGGTGACCAGCGCCATCCCCGACAGCACCACCGCCCGTTCGCCGTGACGCTTCGCCAGCCAGGGGGAGCCGGTCGCCGCGAGGACCATCGCCGCCGCGAGCGGCACCGCCCGCAGGGCGCTCTGCAAGGGGTCGAGCCCGAGCACGTCCTGGAGGTAGTAGACGGCCGGGAACAGCGCGCCCTGGAGCGCCGCCGAGGCCGCGAGCAGGACGACGAGCGGCGGTGCGACCGCCGCCGAACGCACCAGCGCGGGCGGCAGCAGCGGGTCGGCGGTCCGGCGTTCGTGTCGGACCAGGGCCAGGGCGAGGCCCCCGGCCGCGGCGAGGCCGAGCAGCGGTCCGGCCGACCAGCCGGCCTCCGGCAGCGCCACCAGGCTCTGCACCAGACAGGCCAGCGCGAGCGCGAGCAGCGCCGCGCCGGGCAGGTCGAGCCCGGAGCCACGGGCGGCTCCTGCCCGGCCGGTCCCGGGCGATCCCGGCCCCGTCGGCACCGGCCCGGTCGGCACCGCGAGGGCCGCCAGGAGGGCCGCCGCGGCGGGCAGCAGGCCCAGCACGAAGACCGACCGCCAGCCGTAGTGGGCGGTGAGCGCTCCGCCGACCAGCGGCCCGGCCGCCGCCGCGAGCCCGATGGCGGCGGTGCGGATCGCGATCGGCCCGGAGAGCCGGTCGGCGGGCCAGGCGGCGCGCAGCATGCCGAGGGTGGCCGGTTGCAGCAGCGCGCCCGCCACGCCCTGGAGGACGCGCAGCGCGACGACCCAGCCGATGCCGGGAGCCAGGGCGATCCCGAGCGAGCTGGCGGCGAAGCCGGCCACGCCGAGCGTGAAGACCCGCCGGTGCCCGTACCGGTCGCCCAGCCGGCCCGCGAAGACCAGCAGGGCGGCGACGGTGACCAGGTAGCCGGTGCTGGCCCACTGTGCGGCCGCGACCGAGGCGTGCAGGTCGTGCTGGAGGGCGGGCCGGGCGACGGTCAGCGCGGTGCCGTCGAGGGCGACCAGGACGGCGCCGGTGATGCTCGCGGTCAGGGCGAGCCCCCGGCGGTGCTGCGGCCTCACCGGGCGGCCGGGCCGAGGTGGGCGTCGAGCGTGACGCGCAGCAGCGGCTCGACGGAGTCGTCGCCGGTGATGAGCCGCAGGCTGCCCCAGGTCTGCAGCTGGGCGAGGCCGTGCAGGTTGGACCAGAGGGCGGCGGTGGCGGCGGCCGGATCGTCGGACTGCGGGAGCACCTCGGAGACCAGTCCGACGAAGGTCAGGAACAGCGGCAGGGTGGTGCGGCGCAGCTCGACGCCGCTGCCGTCCAACAGGTCGTGACGGAACATCAGCTCGAACATGCCGGGATTGGCGGCCGCGAAGCCGAGGTAGGCGCGGGCGAGCGCGTCCAGGCGGGTGCGCGCGTCGGCGCCGGTGGTCGCGGAGAGGGCGTCGGCGCCCGCGAGGGTGTCGGTGAGCCTGCCGAAGCCCTGCTGGGCGACGGCCCCGAGCAGCTCGCGGTGGGTGGGGAAGTAGCGGCGGGGCGCGCCGTGCGAGACCCCGGCGCGGCGGGCGATCTCGCGCAGGCCGAGCGCCTGGACGCCGCCCTCGGCCACCAACTCGACGCCCGCGGCCACCAGCCGGGCCCGCAGGTCCCGTTCCTGTTCGGTCATAGACACTGTCTACCAGTCGGTCGTAGACAGTGTCTACTCGCGCTCCCGGGAGTGCTCCGGGCAGAATCGGCCGTATGGACGAAGGCGGCGAGCCGGCCTGCTGGCTGGACCGGGTGTGCCCGGAGTGCGGGCGGCTGCGCGAGCGACCCGGCCCGGGGCCCTGCGAGAACTGCGGCGCGAACAACGGAGCCCAGGAAGGCGGCCACGACCGCCCCGGCCCGGCGGCACCCGGGCCCGGCAGGGCTGAGCCCCGGCAGGGCTGAGCCCCGGCAGCAGGCTGACCCCGGTCCGGCCGGGCGGCCGGACCGGGGCGGTGAGCCGGTCGGACGGCGCCGGGTGCGGCGCCTCACGGATCCCGCTGCCGCTGCCCGCTACTGCTGGGACGGCGGCTGGTCGCGGAACTGGTTCTTCAGCTGCTCCTGGGCGGCGTCCACCTGACCGCTGTACTTGCCCTGGGTGCGCTGGTCGACGGTGTCGCCCGCCCTGTCGACGGCCTTGTCGGCCTGCTCCTCGTGGCCCTTCAGCAGGTTCTTGAGCTTATCCATCATGGACATCTGGTCACACTCCTGGATGAGACGCCCCCACTCCTCCAATATCGCCGCGCGCGCCGCGGACCGCATCCCGCGGGTGTGCGTAAAGGCTTGGCAACGGGATTCCGATCATGTCCAATCGTGACCTCACGGCCCGTCGGAAGGAGCTGCCTTGATGCTGCGCACCCGTCGCCCCACCTCCCCGCTCGACCGTTCCACCCCGCACGACCGCACCGCCTCCCCAGGACGCCCGCGAATCGCCGTCACCCGGCGTGGCGCGGGCGCCGCCCTGACCGTCGCCGCTCTGGTCACCCCGCTGCTGCTGGCCGGCGCGGGCACCGCCTCGGCCGACCCGGACCCGGCGCGCAAGGGCGCCAAGCTGGCCTCCCGGCTGGTCCAGACGAGCAGCGCCCGGGACGCCCGGGCCACGCTGGCCGCGCTCCAGCTGATCGCGGACCGCAACGGCGGTACCCGGGTGGCCGGTTCGACGGGACACGACCAGTCCGCGCAGTACGTCTACGAGCAGGCCCGGCGGGCCGGACTCAAGGTGTCCAAGCAGGAGTTCGTCTACACGTTCTTCGAGGCCCGCTCCGAGCGCCTCGACGTGATCTCCCCGCAGGCCGAGTCGGTGCCGGTGATCGCCATGACCTACTCGGTGAGCGGCCCGGAGGCGGGGCTGGCCGCGGACCTGGCGGTCGCTCCGGTCGGCGCCACCACCGGCTGCACGCCCGCCGACTACCCGGCGGGCGCCTTCACCGGCAAGATCGCCCTGATCCGGCGCGGCGGGTGCAGCTTCGCCGAGAAGCAGGCCGCCGCGGCCGCCGTGGGCGCGACCGGCGCGATCATCTACAACAACACCGACGGGAACCTCAACGGGACGCTCGGCGAGCCGACCGCCGGGAGGATCCCGACGGGCGGGATCACCAGGGCCGCGGGCGAGGCCCTGGCCGCCGAGGCGGCCGCCGGGCCCGTCCGGGTGAACCTGGACATCCGCACCTTCATGGAGCCGCGCAAGACCTGGAACGTGCTCGCCGAGACCCGCGGCGGCGACCCCGACCACACCGTGATGGTCGGCGCGCACCTGGACTCCGTCCCCGAGGGGCCGGGCATCAACGACAACGGCTCCGGCTCGGCCGGCATCCTGGAGGTCGCGAGGAACCTCAGTGCCCACCCGGTGAGGAACAAGGTCAGGTTCGCCTGGTGGTCGGCCGAAGAGTTCGGCCTCAAGGGGGCCGAGAAGTACGTGAACTCCCTCTCCGACGCGGAGAGGAAGCAGATCGCTCTCTACCTCAACTTCGACATGATCGCATCCCCCAACTACGCGCAGTTCGTCTACAACGGCTCCGGCAGCCTCGGCGGCGAGGCGGGCCCCGAGGGCTCGGCGCAGCTGGAGCGGGACATCAACGGCTACCTGGACGGCCGGGGCCTGCCGCACGACCCGACCGCCTTCGACGGCCGCTCCGACTACGGTCCGTTCATCGACGCGGGCATCCCGGCCGGCGGCACCGACACCGGCGCCGAGAAGGTCAAGTCCCCGGAGCAGGCGGCCCGTTACGGCGGCACGGCCGGCGTCGCCTACGACCCGTGCTACCACAAGGCCTGCGACGACCTGGGCAACATCGACATGGGCGCCTTCGACGTCAACATCGACGTGATCGCGAACGCCGTCGGCACCTACGCCTGGGACCTCTCCTCGCTCCACCGGCCCGTCCCGGCCCAGCGCCCGGCCGCGAAGGCGGCGCCCGGCACCGACGCGGCGGCGCCCGGCACCGACGCGGCGGGGACCGGCGGCACGAGCGCCGGCCGCTCCCAGGGCGTGACGGCCTGACGCCCGGGTGGGCCCGCCGCCGCTCCCGGCCCGGCGGGCCCACCCGACCGCCGTACCCGACCGCTCCGTCCGGCCCCCGCCAACCGCGACCTCCCTCCGTCATCGCCCCTGGTGGCCACGGGTGCGGTCACCGTAGCGGAGACCACTGACAAATCCGGCCCCGGGCCGGTACGGTGCCGCGCGGAGCGCATCGGCCGAGACCCGGTGGGTGCGCCGAGCCCGGTCCTGACACCATGGGACCGAGATCACGACACGGTGACATCCTCGGAGGAGTCAGCAACATGAGCACGCACTACGACGTCGTCGTCCTGGGCGCGGGCCCCGGCGGTTACACCGCCGCCGTCCGCTCGGCCCAGCTGGGCCTGAAGGTCGCGGTCATCGAGGCCAAGTACTGGGGCGGCGTCTGCCTCAACGTCGGCTGCATCCCCTCCAAGGCCCTGCTGCGCAACGCCGAGCTCGCCCACATCTTCACCAAGGAGGCCAAGACCTTCGGCATCAAGGTCGAGGGCCAGGTGACCTTCGACTTCGTCGAGGCCTTCCGGCGCAGCCGTTCGGTGGCCGACGGCCGGGTCAAGGGCGTCCACTACCTGATGAAGAAGAACGGCATCACCGAGTACGACGGCTGGGGCACCTTCGTCGACGACCACACCCTCCAGGTCGCGCTGAGCGGCGGCGGCTTCGAAGTCGTCACGTTCGACCACTGCGTCATCGCCGCCGGCGCCACCACCCGACTGCTGCCGGGCACCAGCCTGAGCGAGCGCGTGGTCACCTACGAGGAGCAGATCCTCACCGAGCAGCTGCCGGAGAGCATCATCATCGCGGGCGCCGGCGCGATCGGCGTCGAGTTCGCCTACGTGCTGCACAACTACGGCGTGAAGGTCACCATCGTCGAGTTCCTGGACCGCATGGTGCCGCTGGAGGACGTCGAGGTCTCCACCGAACTCGCCAAGCAGTACCGCAAGCTGGGCATCGAGGTGCTGACCTCCACCCGGGTCGAGTCGATCGACGACAGCGACCCGAACGCCAAGGTCCGGGTCACCGTCACCAAGGACGGGCAGCAGCAGGTGCTGGAGGCCGACAAGGTGCTCCAGGCGATCGGCTTCGCGCCGCGGGTCAACGGCTACGGCCTGGAGAACACCGGCGTCAAGCTCACCGACCGCAACGCGATCGCGGTGGACGGCCGCGGCCGCACCAGCGTCGAGCACATCTTCGCAATCGGCGACGTGACCGCCAAGCTGATGCTCGCGCACGCCGCCGAGACGATGGCCGTGATCGCCGCCGAGACCATCGGCGGGGCCGAGACCATGGAGGTCGACTTCGCCATGATCCCGCGCGCCACCTACTGCCAGCCGCAGATCGCCTCCTTCGGCTACACCGAGGCGCAGGCCCGCGACCTGGGCTACGACGTCAAGGTCGCCAAGTTCCCGTTCACCGCCAACGGTAAGGCGCACGGCCTCGGCCACCCGATCGGCTTCGTCAAGGTCATCAGCGACAACACGCACGGCGAGCTGCTCGGCGCCCACCTGATCGGCCCCGAGGTCACCGAGCTGCTGCCGGAGCTGACGCTGGCCCAGCAGTGGGACCTGACCGTCCACGAGGTCGCCCGCAACGTGCACGCCCACCCGACCCTGGGCGAGGCGGTCAAGGAGGCCATCCACGGCCTCGCCGGGCACATGATCAACATGTGACGCGCCGATCCCGTGCGCACACCGCGCGCGCCGCGCCCCCGCCGAGCGACCGCCCGGCGGGGGCGCGGCGGCGTTCCGGCGAGGGCCCGTCAGGCGCGCCCGCCGATCAGGCCGAGCCGGCCGTCGAAGCGGCGGTAGAGCACCCGGCCCCGCCCGCTGACCGGGTGCGCGAAGAACAGGAACGGCAGCTCCGCGCCCGCCAGCCGGTCGACGGCCTGCGCCTCCGTCAGCCGCGGAGCGCCGTACGGGCTGAGGGTGATCGGCGAGGTCCGGCGGCCCGCCGGACCGGCCGGGACGGTACGGGCGAGGCGGTAGCCGGTCGGCCCGACCCGGTAGACCACGGCGTCGGTCTCGGTCGCCGGATCGGTGAACAGGTGGATGTCGTAGTCCATCGCGTCCATGGTCCGGGCGGCGGCCTCCGGCGAGCACCACACCAGCGAGGGCTCCTTGCGCCGGACGACCCGCGGCTCGCGGACGGCCCCGCCGTCCGGACCGGTGCGGGCCGCCGCACGATGGCCCGGCCAGGGGCGCGGTGTCCAGGCCCCGGTGACGGCCCCGATCCTGCCGCGCAGCGCGTCGCTCACCCGGTCGAGCGAGTCGCCCAGTCCGGCCGCGGCCTCCTGGACGCGGATCCGGCGGCCGTCCACCTCGGCGTTCACCTGCGCCAGCACGCCCCCGGCCACGGCGGCGAACCGGACCCGCAGGGCCTCCACCAGCGTCCCCACCCCCGGAGCGGCCGCGGCGGCGGCCACCCGGGCCCGTGCCTCGGCCAGGACCTCGCCGGTCAGCCCCTCGAACGCCCCACCGTGACCAACTCGCCCATCCTCAGGCCCTTCCACTCCCGACCCGCGCGTACCGGCGACCAGGATTCCGGCCCCCCGGCCGCGCGGCCAGGGCCCAACGGCCCCACCTCGGAGGGCCGGGCGGACCAGCCGCAGGCCGGCCGGACGCGGGCCGGGCCCGGGCCAGGACCGCACCGGTCAGTACAGCTGGGTGCGCAGCCAGCCCTTGACCTCCGGGGTGACCGGGTCGGCGATGTCGGCGAACTCCTCGTGCTTCAGCAGGAACTTGGCGACGTACGGGCAGATCGGCACGATCCGCTTCCCGGCCGCGCGGACGTCCGTCAGCGCCTCCTGCACCAGCCGCGAGGCGAGGCCCTGGCCGGCGAAGGCCTCGTCGACCTCGGTGTGGAAGAAGACGCGCTGCTCCTCGTGGTCCCGGTACTCGGTGAAGCCGGCGAGCCGGCCGTCGACGGAGATCTCGTAGCGGTTCCGGTCGTCCGCCGGCTCGACGACGACGGTGCTGGGAGTGGTCACGGGGTGGCCTTTCGGTCGCGGGGCGTGCCGGCGGAGCGCCGCGGGGGCGCCGTCGGCACGGGTTAGCGGGAATCCTGCCAGGTCACCGGTGGTGAGGACCAGCCCCGCCCCGTCGGCCCGGCCCGTGTTACGGGCGGCCCGGGCCGGGCAGCCGCCTCTTCACGGGGGACCGGAGGTGGCGGCCATGGACGGGCCCGGGCTCTCCCGCCGGGAGCTGCGGATCCTGGTGGAGATCGAGGACGACCTGCGGACGGACGGACGGCTCGACCGCGCGATGCGCACCATGCGGCGCCGGCCCGGCTGGTGGTCGGACCGCGTCCTGGGGGCGGCCGTGCGGGTGCCGGCGTCCGTGCTGTCGGTGCTGCTGGCGCTGTCGGCCGGCCTGCTGCTGGTCAGCGCCAACGCGCACTCAGCCGCCTCGCTGACGGCGTTCGCCCTGGTCTGGGCCCCGACCCTGGTCCTTTCGACGACCAGGCTGATCGCCCGCCGCCGGGGGCTGCGGCGCTGAGCCGCCGGGGCCGCCACGGTCGCGCAGCTCGCCGAGCACCGCCCAGCCGACCGCCACCACCGGCACTGCCACCACCGCGCCGAGGACCCCCGCCAGCACCGCGCCGCCGGCCACCGACACGGCGATCACCACCGGGTGGATGCGGACGGACCACCCGAGCACCAGCGGATGCAGCAGGTGGCCCTCGATCTGGCCGATGACCACGATCAGCGCGAGCACCAGCAGGGCGACCACCGGGCCGCGGGCGGCGAGCGCGACCACGGAGGCGATCGCCAGGGCGATCGGGGAACCGACCAGCGGGACGAGGGTCGCCACGAACTCCAGCACCATCAGCGGCATGACCAGCGGCACCCGCAGGACGGCCAGCGCGATGCCCACCAGCACGGCGTTGGAGGCCGCCACGATCAGCACGCCCCGGGTGTAGCCCGCGAAGGTGCGCCAGGCGGCCCGGCCGACGCGGTCCCAGGCCGAGCCGGTCCGGACCGGCAGCTGGTCCTGCGCCCAGGACCACATCCGGTCGCCGGAGTGCAGGAAGAACACCGAGCAGAACACCGCGAGCGCCAGCCCGGTGACCAGCTCGACGATCCGTCCGGCGCCGCTGAGGGCGGTGCTGAGCAGCGTGGAGCGGTGGGACGCGATGAAGTCGCCGATCTTGGCCCGCAGATCGGTGACGGTGCCGGGACGCAGGTGGAAGGGCGCGCCGGTGAGCCAGCGGTCGATCCGGGACAGGCCGCCGCGCAGCTCGTTGCCCAGCCGGCTCCACTCGTCGGCGACGGTCGTGCCGACCAGCGTCAGCACTCCGCCGACGACCGCGACGGTGCAGAGGAGGGCGATCAGGACGGCGAGCGAGCGGGGCGTCACCCGGGCCAGCAGGTCGACCAGCGGGCGCAGCACGGAGGTGATGACCAGCGCCACGAACAGCGCGACGACCGGCAGTTCGAGCCGGGCGAGGACGTCGACGACCAGGTAGACGGCGAGCCCGAGCAGCGCCAGCCGCCAGGTGTAGCCGGCGGCCGTCCGCAGCCCGGCGGGGACGTGCTCCCCGGACGGAGCCCGGCCCGGGGCCGGTGCCCCCGCCCTGGTCCGGCGCGCCGGTACCCGGGGGCGGCGGCTGCCCAGCGGCCCGGCACGGCGGTCCGGTCCGGCGCCGTTCACTCCCACGGCGCGGCCTCCTCTCGATCGGCCGGGCTCCCTCTCACGGCCCGGTCACCCGTGCCCCGGGGGGTTCGCTCGTGGCGCCGCCGGGTCCCACCGCCCGGACACCAGGATTCTCGGTTCCTCGGTGTGTAACCGCGCCGGTTCGGGGAAGACGCGAGACGGAGTCCGGCCTCCCCCCGGAATGACGGCGGTCCTCCGTGTACGAGCGGTCGGATCGGGGGAGAATCGATGGCGCAGGGTGGGGAGAGAAGGAGGCCGAGATGAGAAGCCTCACCCGCCGCTACGCGGTGACGCTCCCCGGTCCGATCGGCGGGCACGCTCCACCGTCCGTCGTGGTGGTGCACGAGACCCAGACCGTGGGGCCCGACGGGGGCCCGGTCTGGGAGAGTTCGGACGGCGGTCTGCGGGTGGAGATCACTGGAGGGGTCGCCACTGTCCTGGCGACTCCCGGGAGCTGCAACAGCCGGCACCCGTGCCTGATGGCGGTGCCGCTGCCATGAGGGCGCGCCGGTGAGGCGCGCCGGACCGAGGGCGACGGAGGAGGGAAGGAGACGGCGACGAGGGGGGACGTGGCGACGGCCGGTCACCGCGCGCTGGCCGCCAAGGCCTCGCGCACGGTGACCAGGCAGGGGTCGCAGTACCGGTCCGGCCCGGCCGCACCGGTACCGTCGGCTGCCGGGACGACGCGCTGGGAGGGTTCCAGGAACCGCCCGCACAGCGAGGAGGTCGCGTCGTCCTTCGCCACCACGTGCCACACCACGGCGGGCGGGGTCACCGCCGGGTCGTGCTCGGCCCACATCTCGTACACGGCGCTACCTCCGGATCGCAGGGGGCTCGGTCACTCCATGCAAACCCGGGGCCTGCCGAACGGCCACCGGGCCAGACCCGGTGGGATGGTTGTGAGCCGGTGGGGCTCGGGGGAACGAGGGTTCGGAAGTCACCCCGCGGGTTCCGGGGTGACTCGTCTCGTCGCGAGGCGGGGGCGGCAGCCGGTCAGGAGTCGGGCGCGGCGGCGCTGATGTCGGCGAGCGCGGAGCCCAGGCTGGCAGCCTCGACGTCCCGGTCCGTCGCGAGGTCGCCGAGCGAGACCACGCCCACCGCCCGTCCGTCCTCCAGCACCGGGAGGCGGCGCAGGGCATGGCGTCGCATGAGTTCCACGGCGTGGGCGACGTCGTCGTCCGGGCCGACGTCGACCAGCTCGGAGCTGCACACGTCGCCGGTCCGGGTGCTGTCCGGGTCCTTGCCCGCGGCCAGCACCCGCACCACCAGGTCGCGGTCGGTCACCAGCCCGCACACCTCGTCGTCCTCGCCCACCACCAGGACGTCCCCGATGGCGGCGTCGCGCATCCAGCGGGCCGTGTCGCGCACCGAGGCGAGCCGGGGGACGGTGACCGGGGCCGGCGTCATGATCTCCTTGATCTTCCGGGTCATGGGGCCCTCCTCGGCTCTGGGGACGGGGTCTGCTGCGGGGTGGCGCCTGCCCGTCGGGACGCCGCGGAAACGGCCGCGCCCGCGCGAGCCCGCAGCCGGACGGCCGAAGGGCGAAGAGCGCCGGTCCGAGCGGCGGACGCCCCGCTCACTCCCGTCGGTCGGCGCCCGGCCGCTCCCCGGTCCGGCTCGCCGAGCCGGTGGCCCTCCGCGCGTCGGTCCGGTCACGGCCCTGGCCGGCGGCCAGGCGGCGCCGGATCACCAGCAGGTCGAGCGCGGCGAGGCCGGCGAACCCGGCGCACAGGGCGGCGAAGAAGGCGTAGGTCCCCTGGTCGGGAGCGGGGCCCGGGCCGGCCAGGGCGGCCAGCACGGCGAAGGCCGCCGTCCCACCGACGAACAGCACCAGGAAGATCCGGGACAACAGCCGCCGCAGCTCCAGGTCCGATCGGGCGGTCACCGGCTCGGTGCCCCGGCGCACCGTCTCCTGCGGCCGGAGCTGCGGCGTCGTCCGGCCGGGGCCCTGCGGGGCGTGCGGGAAGTCGTGGCGCTCACCGCCCGCGCGGCGGGCCATGCCCCCGCGCTGCGTGCCCGGTCTGCGTTGTACGGCCATGACGGCCCCCGAGTGAAGTCGGCCGTTGGTGTTCCGCCGGCGCGCCTACCCCGGTCCGGTGCCGGCACACGCCCGCGGGGTGCTCACCCGCGCCGGCCGAGCCGCAGCCGCACCGCCAGTTGCGGCCCCCGCGTCTCGCGGCCCTCCTCGTGCGTCCGGCAGAGCCCGGCGAGGGCGTCGCGGACCCGCTCGACCTCCGCGGGGCCGCCGAGCAGGTCCGCGGCGAGTTCGCCGGGCAGGGTGACCGGCGGCCCCGGCGAACCCGCCCGGTGGGCGTCGAAGGACTGGGAGAGGCGCACCGACGGGCTCGGTGCCGGACGGGCGGGGGCGCGGGTGATCCGGGGCTCGGCCACCACCCGGACGCCCTCCGAGGTCAGGGCGGCCGGATCCTCCCAGACGTTGCCGAGCATCGTCCGGCCGCGCCCGGTGTGGGTCGGGAAGGCGGCCTCCAACGCGTCGAGCACCGCTTCCGCCGACTTCCGCGGGCCCTCGCCGAGCGTCACCAGCACGTGCCCGGCCGCCAGGGGAAGTCCCATCGCAGCCACCTCCTGAGCCTCGGCGACAGGCGTCTACCGCTGCCGTCCCCTTCCGTTCTACGGCCGGTCCGCGCGCGTACGCACCCCGGGGCGGCGCAGCCGACGGGAGGCGGGCCGGGGCGCGGACGCCGTCAGCCCAGCAGGGTGGCCTCGACCCCGGCCAGCACCGCCGCCAGGCCCTGCTCGAAGCCCTCGTCGAAGTCCTGGAACATCACCCGGCCCGACTCGGCGGCCAGCGGGTGGGCGGCCAGGCGCTCGGCGCGGGCGTCCACGTCGTAGCCCTCGCCGCCGTCGAAGGGGTTGGGGCCCATCGCCTGCTCCTCGATGACGTAGCCGATGGTGTAGCTGTACGCGGTCTGCCAGGCCCGGGCGGCGGCCGCCGGGGTGAAGCCGGCCTGGACCAGCAGGCGCAGCGAGGCGTCCAGCCCGGCCGCGTAGCCGGTGTCGGTGAACCGGGCGCCGCTGTAGACCTTCGCGCCGTCGCGGTAGCGCAGCAGCTCGGCGCGCAGGGCGCGCATGGTCGCCAGGTAGCCCTGCCGCCAGTCGCCCTCCGCGCGCCCTTCGCCGGCCCGACCGGTCAGCCGGCGCAGCATCTCGGTCGCCATCTCGTCCAGCAGCGCCTGTTTGTCCTTGAAGTGCCAGTACAGCGCGGGGGCCTTGACATCGAGCCGGGCGGCGATGGCGCGCAGCGTCAGGCCGTCCAGACCGGCCTCGTTCAGCAGGTTGAGCGCGGTGTCGACGACCTGGGCGCGGTCGAGCTTGGGGGTTCTCTGCGGGGTCACGATTGACAGTTTAACGCCGTTAAGTGCAAGCTGTGGGCAACGGCTACTTAACAACGTTAAGGGGGTTGTCGTGGCTTCTCGCGGCATGCACACGGACGTCCTGATCATCGGCGCCGGGCCCACCGGGCTCGCCCTGGCGCTGGACCTCGCACGGCACGGCGCCGCCGCCCTGGTGGTCGAGCGCGGCGCGGAGCTCTTCCCCGGCTCGCGCGGCAAGGGGCTCCAGCCGCGCACGCTGGAGGTGCTCGACGACTTCGGCGTGCTCGACCGGGTCCGCGCGGTGGCGGGGTACTACCCGCCCAACCTGTTCTGGCGGGACGGCGAACCGCAGGGCGAGCGCACCATGTACGACCCGACCGAGGCCTCCGAGGCCGAGCCGTACACCGAGACCCTGATGCTGCCCCAGTGGCGCACCCAGCAGGTGCTGTACGAGCGGCTGCGCGAGCTGGGCGGCGAGGTCGCGTTCGGGCGCGAGCTGGTCGGCCTGACGCAGGACGACCAGGGCGTGACCGCCGAGTTCGCCGTCGGCGGCCCGGTCCGGGCGCGGTACCTCGTCGCGGCGGACGGCGGGCGCTCGACGGTGCGTCGGCTGCTCGGCATCGGGATGACCGGCGAGACCGTCGACCCCAGCCCGATGCTGGTCGCGGACGTCCGGGTCGAAGGACTGGGCCGCGACCACTGGCACGTGTTCCAGGCCGAGGACGGACTGTTGGCGATCTGCCCGCTCGGCGGCACCGAGGACTTCCAACTGGTCGCCCAGTTCCCGGAGGGCGCGGCCGTCGACCTCACCCTCGACGGGCTGCGCGAGGTGGTCGCGGCCCGCACCCACCTGGCCGCCGAGCAGGTCACCGAACTGCGCTGGAGCTCCGAGTTCCGCCCGCGCGCGGCGCTCGCGGACCGCTTCCGCGCGGGTCGGGTGTTCCTCGCCGGCGACGCCGCGCACGTCCACTCCCCGGCCGGCGGGCAGGGTCTGAACACCAGCGTCCAGGACGCCTACAACCTGGGCTGGAAGCTGGCCGCCGTGCTGGCCGGCCGGGCGGAAGCGGGCCTGCTCGACAGCTACGAGGAAGAGCGCCGAGCCAACGCCGCGGCGATGCTGGAGCTGTCCACCCGGGTCCACCGCGGCGAGCAGCGCCGCGGCCGGGCGACCCAGCAACTCGACCTCGGCTACCGGGAGTCCGCGCTCTCCGTGGAGACCCGCCCGGACCTCCCGGCGGACGCGCTGCGGGCCGGCGACCGCGCCCCGGACGGCCGCCGGGGCGGCACCCGGCTGTTCGACGCCTTCCGCGGCCCGCACTGGACGCTGCTCACCGTCGGCACGGACACCCCGCTGCCGGCCGTCACCGCGCCGGTGGTCCGCATCCCGGCCTACCGGGCGTACGGCACCGGCGTGTTCCTGGTCCGGCCGGACGGCTACCTCGGCTGGGCCGGCGCGACGGCCGACGGCCTCGCGGCCTACGCGGGCCGGCAGGGGCTGCTCGCCCCCTGACCGGACGCGCGGCCGGTGGGACCGGCGGCCATGGCGGCCGGTCCACCGGGTGGCCGGCGCGGGGGAGTCGCTCAGTCCGGCGGCTCGGGCGGATCGGGGGCGTGGGCGGGCTCGGTGGTCTCGTACTCGGGGCCGTCCCGCGGCCCCTTCCGCTCCTCGTGCTCGGGCGGCGGCGAGCCCTCGCCCGTCATCCGGGACTCGGGGGTCTCGACCGGGGTCGGAGGATCCCTCGGGACGGGTTCGTTCTGGTCGGTCATGGGGTTCAACTCCTCTGCCGGGTGCGCTGGGAAGACGGGGACACCCGACAGCCGTCCGGGGACGACCGCCGGGTGCCCGGTCAGTGCTTGCCCGCGTCCTTGACCTTCTCCGCGGCCTGCTTCAAGTCGCCCTTCGCCTGCTCGGCCTTGCCCTTGAGTTCGGTCGAGCGGTCGTCGGTGGCCTTCCCGGCGGCTTCCTTGACCTTGCCGCTCGCCTTCTCGGCCATGTTGCGCAGCTTGTCGTCGGTACCCACGGGGGGTGCCTCCTCTCGGTCGACGGGGCGACGTCCGCCCCGCGCGGCGTCTGCCCGGGCCGCGCGCTTCCATGCGCGGGCCGGGACGCCGATTCGGGCGGCGGCCTACCGGTCACCGGTCTCGGCGGCGGCCTTCAGGTCCCGCAGCCAGCCTTCGAGCCCCTGGCGGAGGACGTCGGTGGCGGCGGGGACGTTCGCGTCGACCTGGGGCCCGGTGTGGGTCTCCTCGGTGCGCACCAGGACACCGCCCGGGACCTCGGTGAAGGTCCACACGTGGACGCCGTCGATCCGCAGCCCGGCCGCGACCGCCGGGCCGGTCCACCGGACGCAGGAGCCGGGCCGCAGCTGCCGGACGGTGGAGGTGATCTCCAGGACGGGGTCGGTCGACGCCGGGTTCGGCGGCAGCGGGGTGGTCCAGTGGAACGCCGAACCCGGGTGCAGCGGGCCGCCGTCGAGGCGCTCGGCGCTCAGCACCGGGGTCTGCCAGGCGGGCCAGCGCTCCACGTCGGCCTGCAGTCGCCAGACGGTCCGCAGCGGCGCGTGGATCACGGCCTCGGTCCGGTGACGGACGCGGGCCTCGGGGTCGACGCCCACCCCGCGGCAGGTGAGCGAGGGGCCGGGGCGGTGGGCGGTGGCGGCCCCGGCCGGCGCGGCGGCGGCGCCGAGCAGACCGAGGGCGAGCGGAACGGTCAGCAGGGCGGTGCGCAGGCCGGTGCTGCGGCTGGCGGACATGGAACTCCCCATTCATCTGTCGGCCGTCGGGACGGCACGGTCGCGCGAGCTAGATGCTCACGCTTTCGTTAGAAGTTGTAACTCGACAAGGACTGGGGGGTCAACAGGTCCGTGATACCTTCTAACGGAAGCGTGATCATCTAGTCGGGCACTTGGGGAGCGGACGGACGCCGATGGCGAGGACGGACGGAACGGGCGCGGAGAGCCCGCGCGAGCGCTACCGGTCGCAGGTGCGCGAGGAGATCAAGGCGCACGCCTGGGAGCAGATCGCCACGGCCGGCGCCTCGGCGCTCTCCGTCAACGCGATCGCCAGGCGGATGGGCCTGAGCGGCCCCGCGCTCTACCGGTACTTCGCCGGGCGCGACGAGCTGATCACCGAACTCGTCCGGGACGCGTACCGAAGCCTCGCCGACGCCCTCGGCGCGGCCGCCGCCGGTGGCGCCGACCTGTCCGGGCTCGCCCACGCCCTGCGCGGCTGGGCCCTGGCCGACCCCCAGCGGTACTTCCTGGTCTACGGCACCCCCGTGCCCGGCTACCACGCCCCCGCGGACACCACCGCCGTCGCCGACGAGGTCATGCGGACGCTGGTCGACGCCTGCGCGGCGCTCGCCCCGGCCGGGCCGGAGGCCGGGGAGGCGCCGTTCGCCACCCATCTGCTGGGCCACCGGGACTGGGCGGGCGAGCAGCCGGCCCCGCCCGAGGTGCTCCACCGCTTCCTGGTCTTCTGGACCCGGCTGCACGGCGTGCTGTCACTGGAACTCGCCGGGCACTTCACCGGCATGGGCTTCCGTCCCGAGCTGCTCTTCGAGGCCGAACTGGAGAGCCTGCTGGCACCGCGGTTCTGACCGGCGGGCCCACCACCGCGGTCCGGGGCGCCCACCGGTGCGGCCGGGCGCCCCGGACGGCCCGGTCAGGCCTGCCCGGGGTGCGGCTGCGGCAGCGGCGCCGGATCGGTGTCCGGGAACGGCTCCGGCGGTGGGAACGGCGGGATCGGCGGCGGCGCCGGGTCCGGCTCGCCCGGCCCCGGCACGGGGTCGGGGTCGGGCCGGGGGGTCGGCCGGGTGTCCGGGTCCGGGGGCATCGGGACGGTCATCGAGGCACCTCCTCGGAGGAGCGCGCCCGGTCAGTGGCCGAGCGCGTCGGCCAGCTGGCGCTTGTTCATCTTGGAGCGGCCCTTGACGTTGCGCTGCTTGGCCTCGTTGTACAGCTGGTCGTAGGTCGGGCCCTGGGAGCCCTGGTGAGAGCGCTGCCCGCCGCGCCGGCCGGAGGACATGTCATGGGTCGAACTGCGGCTGGCGGTCTTCGACTCGCCGTGCCGCGCGCGCTCCTTGTTCACCGTCCTGGCGGCGATCTCCTTGGCCCGCTTCTCACTCTCGCCCCGGTCGAGCGCGCTGTCCTTGATGTGTTCGTACTGGCGCTCCCGCTTGGGGCTGGATCCTCGCGGCATGGTCGACGCCTCCCTCTCTGTCCGGGGTCCTTGCGCAGGCGCGTCTACCCTCCGTCGCCGCCGTGAACCGGCGGCCGGAGCCGCCCGTGCCCGCCCGCGACCCCGCCGGCCGGCCGGCCCCCGAGGTCGGCACGCGCGGGGCGGTGGGGCGTGTACGGCCGGTCGTGCTCCGGTTCGGACGGGTGTGCCGCGTGTGGCGCGTTCGCCACAGCATCACTCGGGGTAGTTGACCGGCTGCACGTTGTTGACGGAGGGGGTGGGGTCAGGGAGTCGCGATGACGGAACACGAGCAGCTCGGCGCGCCCGCCGGCCCGGACGGACACCCCGCCCGGCCCGGACGGGTGCCGCCCCAGGCCCCCGCGCCCGGGGAGCGCGAGACCGGTGCCGGGCCCGGTGCGGACGGTGACGGCACCCCGGCGCCCTGGCCCGACATGATGCTGCCGCTGCTGCGCACCCCGACGGCCGACCGGAAGCCCGCACCGGACGCGGCCGGCGCCGAGCCGCCGACCGGTGTCGAGCCGGCGCAGGTGCTGGACCTTGCGCTGCTCGTCGGCGAACTGCTGCTGGCCAGCGGCGAGGCGGCGGAGGACGTCGAGGCCGCCATGCTCGCCGTCGCCCACGCCTACCGGCTCCACCCCTGCGACCCGCAGGTCACCTTCACCCGGGTGGCGATCTCGTACCAGCCCGGCCCGTCGGAGCCCTCGCTGACGGCCGAGTGCTCCGTCCGCCGCCCGGCCGTCGACTACGCGCGGCTGGCCGCCGTCTTCCGGCTGGTCACCGAGATCACCGTGCGCGGGATGGCCGTCCCCGAGGCGCACGGCCGCCTGACGGCGGCGCGCAGGCGCAGCCACCGCTACTCCGGGCGGCTGTACGTGCTCTGCTGGGGGGGGATGGCCGGGGCCGCCACCCTGCTGATCGGCGGCCGGGCCGACGCCCGGGCCTGGCTGGTCTTCGCGAGCGCCCTCGTCGCCGCGTTGACGGGCGAGCGGCTCTCGGCGCTGGTGGCGCGCCACGACCTCCCGGCCTTCTACCAGTTCGTGGTGGCCGCGGTGCCGGCCGCCGTGATCGGCATCCTGCTGTCGTTCAACGGGCTGCACCTGCGCGGATCGGTGGTGATCACCGGAGGACTGTACGCGGTGCTGCCGGGGTGGCCCCTGGTGGCGGCGGTCCAGGAGGGCCTGGCGGGCTTCTACCTCACCGCGGCCGCCCGGCTGCTCGAAGCGCTGTACCTGATGGCCGGGGTGGTGATCGGGGTGATGACGGTGCTCTACGTCGGCGTCAACAACGGTGCCGACCTCGCCGCCCAGGACGTGCCGCACGGGGCGGTGAACCCCCCGCTGCAACTCGCCGCCGCGGTGCTCCTGACCGTGGCGTTCGCGGTGCTGCTGAACACCGAGCCGGGCACGCTGCCGGCGGTCCTGCTGAACAGCGCGGCGGGTTGGACCACGTACGGGGTGCTGGTGAACGCGGGCGGCGAGCCGATCCTGGCCACCGGTCTGGCGGCGGGGCTGGTCGGACTGTCCGGCCAGCTCATGGCGCGTTGCCGGGGCAGCTCGGCGCTGCCGCACATCACCGCCGCGCTCGGGCCGCTGCTGCCCGGCTCGGTGCTGTACTTCGGGATGCTCGCCTTCGTGCGGGGCGAACCCGAGGTCGGACTGAGCGGCATCGGGCGGGCCGGCGCGATGGCCATGGCCCTCGCCATCGGCGTCAACCTGGGCCGCGAGCTGGCCCGGCTCTTCCTGCCCGCGCCCCGGGTGGTCGTCGCACCGCGCCGCCGCCGGCGCGGCCGCCACCGGCGGTGACGACGACGGAGGCGTTCCGACCGGTTTGCCCCGGCGATGCCGCGGTAGACGCGTGGGTGTGGAACCGGGCCGGCGAGACCGGCCCGGTTCCCGGGGGCGGCCCCCCGCCGGTGCGAGCCGACGCGGCCGCCTCCGCCGACAGCCCACCCGTCAATCCGGGAGCCCCTCGTGATACTCCTCGGCGTCATCCTGCTCATCATCGGCTTCGTCACCGGCATCTCGATCCTGTGGACCATCGGCCTGGTGCTGGCCGTCATCGGTCTGATCCTCTGGGTCGCCGGGTCGCTCGGGCACGCCGTCGGCGGCCGCCGTCACTACTACTGACCGGCCTGATGTCCGCTCAGCGCCCCGCGCCCCGTTCCCATCGCACGAGGACCGCCCGACTTCAGGGGCGGTCCTCGTGCAGTCCGCAGAGCCAGGCCAGTGCCCGGTGGACACCGAGCACGTAGCCGTGGTCCGCGCCCTGGGAGCGGGCCCGGTGGAGGTGGACGGCGGCGGCCTGGCATTCCGCCAGAAGCTGGGCGTGGCCCGGGCCGGTGGCGCCGGCCGTCGCGGCGGCGGTGACCGGGGCCGCGACCTGGGCGCCGGCGGCCCACCGGTAGGCGCCGAGCACGCCGTGCTCGAAGCCGCTCCAGGGCCGGGGGCGCCGGTTGACCTTGTCGATCGCGGCGAACACCTCGTCCAGCGGCCGCACTCCCACCGCCGGGACCGTCTCGTCACTGGTCATGTCCGCAACCTACGTCCGCCCGCCACCGCCCGCCGGGGCGGGTAGGCTGACCAGGTCGTGCCCGGCCGGAGAGGTGGCCGGGCCGGAGGAACGGGGCGGGCCGGCGGCCCGCCGGTGGAGACCCTGATGACTCGTCGATTTGACTGCTCGGACCCGTCCGAGCGCGCAGCCGGGCTGCGCGAGGCCGTGGCCGCGGTGCGCCGCGGAGAGCTGGTCGTGCTGCCCACGGACACCGTGTACGGCGTGGGCGCGGACGCCTTCGTGCCGCAGGCCGTCGACCGCCTGCTGCGGGCCAAGGGGCGGGGGCGGAACATGCCCTCGCCGGTGCTGGTCGGCTCCCCGGAGGCCCTGGACGGGCTGGTCGAGGTGACGGAGCGCGCGCGGAACCTGGTCAAGGAGTTCTGGCCGGGCGGGCTGACCGTGGTCGCCCGCCACCTGGAGTCGGTCGACCTCGACCTCGGCGAGACCAACGGGACGGTCGCGGTGCGGATGCCCGCGCACCCGGTCGCCGTCGAACTGCTCAACGCGACCGGGCCGTTGGCGGTCTCCAGCGCGAACCTGACCGGGCACGACTCCCCGCAGGACTGCGACGCCGCCCAGGGCATGCTCGGCGACTCGGTCGCCGTCTACCTCGACGGGGGCCCGACCGCGGCCGCCGTGCCCTCCTCGATCGTGGACGTCACCGGCGAGGTGCCGGTGCTGCTGCGGGCGGGCGCGATCGGCGCCGAGCGCCTGCGCGAGGTGGTCCCGGACCTCCGGGAGCGCTGAGCCCGCCGCCCGCGGACGGCGCCGCCCGGGCGCGGCGCCGCACCCGGGCGCGGGCCCGTACCGCGTGGCGCCCCGGCGGCCCGGGCCGCCGCCGCTAGGGTCGGCGATGGCGTGCGAGGGCGGGCCCTCCGCTTGGGCCGGGGAGGGGATCGGCGCCGCGACCGGGGGGCGTCACCGGCTCCGCTGCGGAGGTTCCATGAGCGCTTCGTCCACCGCGCCGCCCCGTGCGCAGCACCGCACCCGGGCGCGCGTCCGGCAGGGCGGCACGCTGCTGCGCTGGCTGTTCACCACGGACCACAAGGTCATCGGGAACCTGTACCTGGTGACGGCCTTCGGCTTCTTCCTGGCCGGGGGCGTGATGGCGCTGCTGATGCGGGCCCAGCTGATGGGGCCGGACACCGGGCTGCTGTCGAACGAGCGGTACAACCAGCTGTTCACCATGCACGGCACGATCATGCTGCTGCTGTTCGCCACCCCGACCTTCGCCGGGTTCGCCAACGCGATCATGCCGCTGCAGATCGGCTCGCCGGACGTCGCCTTCCCCCGGCTGAACGCCTTCACCTACTGGGCCTTCCTGCTGGGCGGGCTGATGGTGCTGAGCGGCTTCCTCACCACCGGGGGCGCGCCCTCGTTCGGCTGGTTCGCGTACGCGCCGCTGAACGGGCCGCTGTTCTCGCCCGGGCCGGGCGGGGACCTGTGGGCGCTCGGCCTGGTGGTGGCCGGCCTGGGCACCATCCTGGGCTCGGTCAACTTCGTCACCACCATCACCTGCCTGCGGGCGCCGGGCATGACGCTGTTCCGGATGCCGATCTTCACCTGGAACGTGCTGTTCACCTCGGTCATGGTGCTGCTGGCCTTCCCGGTGCTGACCGCCGCGCTGCTCTGCCTGGAGGCGGACCGCAAGTTCGGTGCGCACGCCTTCGACGCGGCGAACGGCGGGGCGCTGCTGTGGCAGCACCTGTTCTGGTTCTTCGGCCACCCCGAGGTCTACATCGTCGCGATCCCCTTCTTCGGCATCGTCACCGAGATCATCCCGGTGTTCAGCCGCAAGCCGGTGTTCGGCTACTACGGGATGATCGGCGCGACGATCGCCATCACCGCGCTGTCCATGTCGGTGTGGGCGCACCACATGTTCGTGACCGGCCAGGTGCTGCTGCCGTTCTTCTCGATGATGTCCTTCCTGATCGCGGTGCCCACCGGGGTGAAGTTCTTCAACTGGGTCGGGACGATGTGGAACGGCTCGCTGTCCTTCGAGACCCCGATGCTCTGGTCGATCGGCTTCATGGTGACCTTCCTGTTCGGCGGGCTGAGCGGGGTGCTGCTGGCCGCGCCGCCGATCGACTTCCACGTCACCGACAGCTACTTCGTGGTGGCCCACCTGCACTACGTGCTGTTCGGCACGGTCGTCTTCGCGACCTTCGGGGGCTTCTACTTCTGGTGGCCGAAGCTCACCGGGAAGATGCTCGACGAGAGGCTGGGGAAGGTGCACTTCTGGATCCTGTTCGTGGGCTTCCAGACCACCTTCCTGGTGATGCACTGGCTGGGCGCCCAGGGGATGCCGCGCCGCTACGCGAGCTACCTGCCGGTCGACGGCTTCACCGCCCTGAACGTGTGCGCCTCGATCGGCTCGTTCCTGCTCGGGGTCTCCAACCTGCCGTTCTTCTACAACGTCTGGCGGACCACCCGGCACGGTGAGAAGGTCGCCGAGGACGATCCGTGGGGCTGGGGCCGGTCGCTGGAGTGGGCGACGTCCTGCCCGCCGCCGTCGCACAACTTCCACGCGCTGCCCCGGATCCGCTCCGAGTCGCCGGCCTTCGACCTGCACCATCCGGAGGTGCCCCCGGAGGAGTCGTCGGGCGGCGCCGCCGGGGTGCCGCGGGGCCGCAGCGGTGAGCGGGGGAGCGGGCGGTGAAGGCGGAGGGGTGGCTGTTCGCCGTCATGACGGCGTTCTTCGCGGTGACCGGGCTGGTCTACGGCTTCTGGGCGCAGGAGCCGGCCGGCAAGGCGATCCTGACGGTGGCGTTCCTGATGTCCGGCCTGGTCGCGCTGTTCTGGTTCGTCCAGCACCAGCGGCTGGGCGGCGGCCGGGCGCAGGACCGCGAGGAGGCCGAGATCGCGGAGGCCGCCGGGCCGGTGGGGTTCTTCCCGGCCCGCAGCGGCTACCCGGTCCTCGCGGCGGTCGGCGTGACGGTCTTCGCGCTGGGGCTGGTGTTCGCCCGGTGGCTGATCGTCGTCGGAGCCCTGGTGCTCGCGCTCTCGGTGGCCGGCTTCATCTTCCAGTACCGCGACCACGGCGCGGGCTGAGGCGGCGCAGCAGCCGCCGGAGCGGGCCGCCCGGGACGGGCCCGGGCGCCCGGGCGGCCCGCGGAACGGGGTGGGCCGGGGCGGTGAGGACGGCCGCGATGTGCGCCGACTCCCGCTCGGTGGAGGGCAGCTCGACGCGGTCGCGGTGGAACCAGGAGCTGGCCGCGGCGCGCACCCGCCGGCGCCGGGGCGCTCCCTCGGGTGCGGTCACCGGATCCGTCGCGGCGCGCGCCAGCAGCACGTACCGCTCGGCGGCGGGCACCGGGCGGTGGTGGCCGGTGAAGCCGCCGTCGTGGGACTGGTCGATCCGGCCGGTCTCGTCGCCGTCCAGCAGCCGGGCGCGGTCCCGGGCCTGCAAGGCCAGGCAGAGCCGCCGGGTGAGCGCGAAGACCACCGGCGGCAGCACGACCAGCGCCGCCCGCAGCGCCACGGTGAGCGCGTTGACGGAGACCTCGAAGGCGTACGCGATCACGTCGTTGCCGCCGGCGATCAGGAGCACCGCGTAGACGGTGACCCCGGCGGCGCCCAGGGCGGTACGGGTGGGCCGGTTGCGGGGGCGGTCGCACAGGTGGTGCTCGCCGCCGCCGGGGTCGAGCCACCGTTCGACGAAGGGGTAGGCGTACAGCGCCGCGAACAGCAGGCCGGGCACCACCAGGGCGGGCAGGAGGACGTTCCACGACACGGTGTGCCCGAGCACCCTGGTCTCCGCGGCCGGCATCAGCCGCAGCGCCCCCTCGATGAAGCCGATGTACCAGTCCGGCTGGGCGCCCGTCGCGACCACGTCGGGGCGGTAGGAGCCGTACCGCCAGATCGGGTTGACCTCGGCGAGGAACGCCGACAGCGCCATCACGCCGCCCACCGCGAACAGCAGGCCCACCGTGCGGGTCAGGAACTGGGGGAAGAACGGCATCCCCACCACGTTGCGGTTGGTGCGGCCGGGGGCGGCCCAGTGGGTGTGCTTCAGCACCACCACCAATGTCAGGTGCGCCCCGACCAGGGCCAGCAGCAGGCCGGGGACCAGGAGCACGTGCACGGTGAACAGCCGGGGGATGATCTCGTGGCCGGGGAACTCGCCGCCGAAGGCGAACAGGGTGAGGTAGGTGCCGACCAGCGGCACCGAGAGCAGCACGCCCTCGGCGATCCGCAGGCCGGTGCCGGAGAGGGTGTCGTCCGGCAGCGAGTAGCCGGAGAACCCCTCCAGCAGCGCGAGGTTGAACAGCGTCACCCCGATCACCCAGTTGAGTTCGCGCGGGCGGCGGAACGCCCCGGTGAAGAACACCCGCAGCAGGTGCACGCCGATCGCGGAGGCGAACAGCAGGGCCGACCAGTGGTGGATCTGGCGGATCATCAGCCCGCCCCGCACCTCGAAGCTGATCCGCAGGGTGGACGCGTACGCCTCGGACACCCGTACGCCGCTGAGCGGCAGGTAGGCGCCCCGGTAGACGACCTCGTTCATGCTCGGCTGGAAGAAGAGCGTCAGGTAGACGCCGGTCAGCAGCAGCACCACGAAGCTGTACAGCGCGAGTTCGCCGAGCAGGAAGGACCAGTGGTCCGGGAAGACCTTGCGCAGCAGCTCCCGGCCCGCCTCGGTGACCGGCAGCCGTCCGTCCAGGCCGGCCGTGACGCGCTCGCCGGCGGACGGCCGGCGCCCGTTCGAAGCCCTGGTTTCGTCCACGGCAGGAACCTAGTGGGCCGCGCGGCGCGCGGGGCGGCCGAGCGCCGCGGTTGCCGTGGCGGGCGGGGGCAGAGCACTCCAACGGCGCAACGGCGGGGTCGGCCCGTGCGGCGCGGGCCGGTCGACCGGGCGGTCAGTCCTCGTCGAGCAGCCGGGCGAGCGCGGCGTCCACGTCCAGGTGCTCGGACTCCGTGCCGGCCGGCACCAGCAGGAAGGAGTCCGACAGGAAGGCGGTGACCTCCCCCTCCGGCGCGCTGAGGACGGCCTGCCCGCCGTCGGGCCCGCGCAGGGTTATCAGGACCTCGCCCTCGTGCCCCGGGCTCACCAGGACGTCGCCGCTGCCGGTCGGCGCGTGCCGGCCCTCGTTCAGCAGCTCCCGGCTGAAGTACCAGCACACCTGGGCCTCGGACGGTGCGCACTCGCAGGGCGTCAGGGGGAAGGCCAGGCAGGCCGCGTAGGGGAGGTCGGGGTCGAACCGCAGCTCCGCGACGACCGGGACGTCGGGCAGCGGGCTGTGGGGGAAGGTGACGGGCATCGGGTGGACGGGCATCTGCATCGAAAGATCCTCCTGTGGCCGTGGCGCCGGTCCCCGGCGGTCCGGAGACCCTCACCCGCGCCTACCCGGTGCACCGGGACACAGTCGACGGGCACGCAATCTCCACAACTCGGTTGTGTCGACGGGCAGTTCGTCGGCGGAGCGGCACGGAGGTGGCGCCGTCCGGCCGGCCGGGGCATCATCGCGGGATGACGACGATCAAGACCCGGCGGGGGCGCCTCGGCCTTCCGGCACTGGCGGTGCTCGCCGTGCTGGCGGCGGGGTGCGGGACGAAGCACGCGGACACCGCCCAGGGCGTTGGCGCCGGTACGCCGACGGCGGCGGCCGCGACCACCGCTGCCGCGACCACGGCCGGGGGCGGGCCGGTCGACTTCCCCTGCCCCGGCGAGACCCCGACCCCGACCCCGACGCCCGCCCGTACCGAGACCCCCACCGCCGCGCCCACGCCGCCGCTCGACCACTACGCCGAGAACCACGGCTTCAAGGTGCCCATCCCGCTGCACGGCCAGAGCCGCTGCGACGGACTGGCGGCCGTGCGGCGCGTCAAGGCGGCGCTCGAACCGCTGCGCACGGCCGACGACTACACCCCGGACAGCACCCGCGGCCGGCTCACCGGCCTCGGCTACCCGGCGGAGAAGGTGAACGTGTACGCCGGCGCGCGGACCGCCGTCGGCTTCACCGTCCAGGCCGCCGGGATGTGCCTGGCCGGGACGGTGGTCCCCGACGCCGTCCGGGTGGAGGCCTTCTCCGGCTACCCGGACCACAACGGCTGCGACGAACCCCGGGGCGGCCACTGACTCCCACCGGGCGGGCGGCGCGGGGAGTCCACCGAGCTCCGGCGGGAGCCGGCGGCGGCGCCGGTCGACCCGGCCGTGCGGCGGTCGGGATAGCCGAAGCGGGACCGCGCCGCAATGACGACCTCCCACAAGCGCGGGCCGGATCTTCCGTGACGGCGTGGCAAAGGCCGCGCCCGTCGACGCGGATAGGCTCCGGACGAACGACACCAAGATCACGATCTCCGGATCGGAGAGGGCGCCACCGCGTGAGCAACCAGCAGATCACCCCCAAGCAGCGGGGCTACCTGATCGTCAACTCCCACCCCACCGGCAGCGCAGCCACCGTCGACCGCCAGTGGCAGCGCATCGAGCCCGCGGCACCGGCCGACCGGGCCCCGGTCGCCCTGATCCTCGGCGCCAGCGCCGGATACGGCCAGGCGCTCCTGCTCGCCGGGCTGCGCCGCCAGGGCATCCGTGGCGTCGGCGTCGGCTTCGAGGCCGCCGCCACCGAACGGCGCACCGCCACGGCCGGCTGGTACCGCACCGCCGCGACCTCGGCCCTGGTCGAGCGCGACGGCGGTGACTTCACCTTCGTCAACGCCGACGCCTACGCGGACGCCACCCGCGCCGAGGTGCTCAAGCTGCTCGCCGAGCGCTACGGCCCGGTCGACTACCTGGTCTACTCGCTCGCCTCGCCGCGGCGCACCGACCCGGCCACCGGCGAGGTCCACCACTCGGTGATCAAGCCGCTCGGCGCCCCGTACACCTCGCCGTCCCTGCTGTTCGACGACGGGGCCCCGCAGATCGGCACCGTCGACCTCACCCCGGCCGACGAGGCCGAGCGGGCGGCGACCGTCAAGGTGATGGGCGGCGAGGACTGGCGGCTGTGGGTGCGGGCGCTGGCCGAGGAGGACCTGCTCGGCCCCGGCTTCACCACCGTGGCCCTGTCCTACGTCGGCTCCGAGATCACCGCGCCGGTCTACCGGCAGGGCACGATCGGCGCCGCCAAGGAGCACCTGGAGGCCACCGCCGACGAGTTGCGGACCGGGATGCTCGCCGACCGCGGCCGGGCGTTCACCGTCGTCGCCGGCGCCGCCGTCACCCAGGCGTCCACCGCCATCCCCTCCATCGCCCTGTACACCTCGCTGCTGCGCAACGTCCTCGGCGAGGACGGCTGGCGCACCACCGACGACCAGGCCGTGGACCTGTGGGAGCAGCTGACCGGCGCGAAGGAGCCGGTCCTGGACGCGCAGGGCCGCATCCGCCTGGACGGCTGGGAGCTGGACCCCGGCGTGCAGGACCGGGTGCGGGAGCTGTGGGCCGACCCGGCGGCCGCGCTGGCCGCCGACCCGGCCGGGGCCGCCTGGTTCTACAACCAGTTCCGGCAGCTGTACGGCTGGGACGTCCCCGGCGTCGACTACACCGCCGGGGTCGAGACCTCGGTGCCCTGGCCCGGGCAGGCGTAGCAGCCCGGGGAGCGCCGGCCGTCACCCCGTCAGCGGACGGGACCGGTCCAGCAGCCGGACGGCGAGTGCCACCAGCAGGGCGGCGCCCAGCGCGTACACCGGCAGCCAGAGCGTGGTGGTGGCGGACAGGCAGCCGGCGACGGCGAGCCGGGCCTGTTCGTCCTGCGCGGTGGCGAGCGCGGCGCCGTCCCGGGCGGCCAGGTCGCCGAGGGCGGACTGCGCCTGCAGCCGCGCGTAGTCGCCCAGGTGGGGGCAGGTGCGGCGGGTGCCCGGCATCGGGAACAGCCAGGACCAGCGCTGCATCGCGGGGGCCAGGGCGAGGGCCGCGCTCAGCCCGACGACCAGCGCGTAGGCGGCCAGGTTCCGGGCGTAGCCGGCGCCGGCGTCCGTCGCGCGGGTCGGCGGGTGGGTGGAGGACAGGACCACCGCCAGGAGGGTCAGCCCGATGTAGGCGGAGAACCACTGCCACGTGCCGGAGGAGAGCGAGAACGCCAGTACGGCGGCCAGCGCGGTGCCCAGGACCCCGGCCCGGGAGCGTGCCGCCGGGACGGGGACGGGGGCCGCGGGCCCCGGGGCGGCTCGGCGGCTGCGGTCGTCCATGTGCGCTCTCCCCTGGCCGGCTGCGGGGCCACCAGTCTCCGGGCCCGGCCGTCCCGCGGCCCGCGCACCATGCCGGACCGCCCGCCGCCTCGCCCGGTTGGCGGGCGGACCGCAGCTGCCC
Source organism: Kitasatospora sp. NPDC092039 (assembly GCF_044756065.1). Lineage (NCBI taxonomy): Bacteria > Bacillati > Actinomycetota > Actinomycetes > Kitasatosporales > Streptomycetaceae > Kitasatospora > Kitasatospora sp. NPDC092039. The sequence goes on from NZ_JBIVSD010000017.1 coordinate 157,557, forward strand.
GGTCGGTGAGCGGGTCCGTGCCTGCCCGGTCGGTCGGCGGACCGTGCGCCGCCCGGGGTCTCAGGCGGGCTCGGGCGGCCACGGACCGTGCGCCGCGACCCGGGCTCGCAGCCCGCGCAGCGCCCGCGCGGAGGCGATCCCCACCGCGCCGGTGACCAGGCCGTCCCGGACGCAGACGGCGGCGAAGCGGTGCTCCGCCAGGCTGCCGTCGACCACCTCGAACCGCTGCGCGCCGCCGGGCCGGCCGAACACCTGGACCCGAAGCCCGTACTGGTCGGTCCACAGGTAGGGGACCGGCCGGTAGGCCGTCCGGGCGCCGTCCGGCCCGGCCAGCAGGTTCCGGGCCGCGTGCATCGCCTGCTCGGTCGCGTTGGTGCGCTGTTCGAGGCGCCGGTGGCGGCCGGTTCGCGGGTCGGGCCAGGAGGCGGCGTCCCCGGCCGCCCAGACGCCGGGGCCGGCGGCGCAGTAGGCGTCGCAGACCACGCCGTCGTCCAGCGGGACGCCGCTGCCGGCCAGCCACTCGGTGGCCGGCTCCGAGCCGACGGCCATCAGCACGGCGTCGGCGGTCAGTTCGCAGCCGTCGGCCAGCCGGACGCCGACGGCCCGGCCGCACCGTTCGAGCAGCGCGGTGGCCACGCCCCGGTGGAGCCGCACCCCGTGCTCGCGGTGCAGGCCGGTCAGCAGCGCGGCCGTCTCGGCGCCCAGGACGGCGGCCAGCGGTGTGGCGGTGGAGGTCAGCCAGGTCACCTCGGCGCCGAGCCCGACGGCGGTGGCCGCCGCCTCGGCGCCCAGCAGCCCGCCGCCGACCACCAACAGCCGTACGCCCGCGCGCAGTTCCTCGCGCAGGGCGAGGGCGTCGGCGAGGGTGCGCAGCACGTGCGCCCCGGGCCGGGGCGCGTCGGCGCCGGGGAGCCGGCGCGGGCGGACCCCGGTGGCGACGACGACGGCGTCGCAGCGCACCCGCCGGCCGTCCGAGAGCCGCACGGTGCGTTCCCGGCGGTCCAGCCGCTCGGCGCGGACCCCGAGGCGCAGGTCGAGCCGGAGCCCGTCCAGCGCCTCGGGGCCGCGCAGGGCCAGGCGGTCGGGCTGCCACTCCCCGCCGAGCAGGTGCTTGGACAGCGGCGGCCGGTCGTACGGCGGCTCCGGCTCGGCCCCGATCAGGGTGAGGCGGCCGTCGTAGCCGGAGCGGCGCAGCGCCTCGGCGGCGTGCAGCCCGGCCGCGCCGGCGCCGACCACGGCCACGTCCCGCAGTGCGGTCACACCTGCTCCAGGCTGATCGCCGAGGCGGGGCAGACCGCGGCGGCGTCCCGGACGGCCTGGTGGAGCCCGGCGGGCGGTTCGGCGTCGAGCAGGACGACGATGCCGTCCTCGTCGCGCTGGTCGAAGACGTCGGGGGCGGCGAGCACACAGTGCCCGGCGCCGCAGCACTTCTCCTGGTCGATCCGGACGAGCATGGTCTTCCCTTCGGAGCGGGGGCCCCGCGGTCGCGAACTGCGCCGCGGAGCAGGTGGGTCGGAGTGGTCGGGACGGTCAGCGGGGGGAGCCGGTCACCAGGTGACCGGCAGCTCGTGGACGCCGTAGACGAGCATCTCGCCGCGGAAGCGGACCTCCTCGAACGGGACGGCCAGGCGCAGCCGGGGCAGCCGCCGCAGGACGGTGGCCAGCGCGATCTGCAGCTCCAGCCGGGCCAGCGGCTGTCCCAGGCACTGGTGGCCGCCGAAGCCGAAGGCCAGGTGGCGGCGGGCGTCGCGGGTCAGGTCGAGCTCGTCGCCGCCGGGGAACTCGCGCTCGTCCCGGTTGGCGGTGTTGACCATGCAGACGACGCCCTCGCCCGCCCTGATCCGCACGCCGTCCAGGTCGACGTCCTCGGTGGCGACCCGGGACAACCCGGAGTGCACGATGGTCAGGTAGCGCAGCAGCTCCTCGACCGCGCCGGGCACGGACCCGGGGTGCTCGCGCAGGTGGTCGAGCTGGTCGGGGTTGCGCAGCAGGGCGAGGACGGAGAGCGCGGTCATGTTCGCGGTGGTCTCGTGTCCGGCGATCAGCAGCAGCCGGCCCATCGAGCCGATCTCCTCGGTGCTCAGCTCGCCGCGCTCCAGCAGGCGGCTGAGGATGCCGTCGTCGGGCCGGGCGCGCTTGGCCTCGGTGAGGTCGACCAGGTAGTCGACCAGCTCGGCCTGGGCGGCGGTGACCTGCTCGGGGGTGGCGGAGCGGTGCAGCAGGACGCGGCTGCGCTCCTGGAAGAAGTCGTGGTCCTGGTAGGGGACGCCGAGCAGCAGGCAGATCACCAGGGAGGGCAGCGGCAGGGCGAACTCGCGGACCAGGTCGCCGTGCGAGCGGCCCTCGGTCATCCGGTCCAGCAGGTCGTCGGCGATCCGCTGGACCTCGGGGCGCAGCGCCTCGACCTTCTTGATCATGAACTCGCCGGTCAGCATCCGGCGGTGGCGGGAGTGCTCGGGCTCGTCCATCCGGATGATGGTGGGCCGGCCGGTGTTCAGCTGCCGGGCGCCCGCGCTGATGAACGGGAAGCCGGGCCGGGTGGAGTCGGAACTGAACCGGGGGTCGGAGAGGACCGCCTTGACGTCCTCGTGGCGGGTGACCAGCCAGCTGGTGGAGCCGTCCCACAGGGAGACGCGGCTGACCGGTTCCTCCTGCCGGGCCTGCCCGTAGGCGGGCGGCGGGTCGAACGGGCAGGTGCCGCGGGCGGCGGGGTGGGTGAAGCGCGGGGTCCTCTCGGTGGTGGCCATCGGTGAATCCCCTTCCGGGAGTTGGGCCGGGCGTAATTACGTGCCCAAAGCAACTAACTGAACGTCACGCTAACTCGCGTTCCGTGGTGGCGAAAGGGCGTACCGGGTGTCGGCCGAATCTGTCCGGAATCCGGCCATGCTTCCCCGTCCGGACCGCCGTCGGCACCCGATCGCTACAGTTCCCCCATGTCGGACGAAGAAGACGCCGAAGACGCCCGGACCACCGCCTCCCCGCCGGAGGCCCTGGACGGCCTGGAGGACGTACTGGCCACGCTGACCTACCTGCTGACGCGGTCCCAGGAGCACGAGCGCCGCACCGCGCGGGCCGGCATCACCGCCAACCGCTCGGACGTCTACCTGCTGCGCGCGCTCGCCGAGGGCGCGGGGGCCAGCCGGGTGAGCGACCTGGCCGACCGCCTGATGGTCAAGCCCTCCCACGTGACCCGGCAGATCGACCGCCTCCAGGGCCAGCAGCTGGTGGAACGCAGCCAGGACGAGCTGGACCGGCGGGCCCGCCAGGTGGCCATCACCCCCGACGGACGGGAACTGCTCGACCGCCTGAAACAGGCCAACATCGCCGGACTCGCCGGGGCGCTGGACGGCGTGCCCGAGCCGGACGTCGCCGCGACCGTCAGCGTGCTGCGCCATCTGATCGACCGGTACGTGCACCGGGTGCGCACCATGCGGGCCGAGGAGGACCCGCTCGCGGACCGGGCGGACGGTGCCGCCCGCCCCCCGGCGACGGCCGCCCGGCTCGGCTCCGCCGCGCACGCCGGCGGTTGAGCCCGGGGAGCGCCCGGGTACGTCCCCCGGCATGTCGGACGAGAAGAACCGCGCCGTGGCCGAGGCGATCCTCCCGCTGGTCGGTGGCGCCGCCAACATCCACTCGGTCACCCACTGCATGACCCGGCTGCGGCTGGGCCTGACGGACCGCTCCCTGGTCGACACCGACGCGCTGCGGGCGCTGCCGGCGGTCCTGGGTACGGTCGAGGACGACACCTACCAGATCGTGCTCGGGCCCGCCGCCGTCGCCGGGGTCACCGGGCAGCTGCGCCGCCTCCTGGAGCCCGCCGCCGCACCGGCGGGAGCGGCCGCACCGGCGGGAGCGGCCGGAACGGGGGGAGCGGCCGCGCCGGGGGGCCGGGACGCCACCACCGCCGAGGCGCTCGCCGGGCGCGGCGAGCGCCTGCGGGCCGAGGCCCGGCAGCGCAACGCCACCCCGGTGAAGCTGGCGCTGCGCCGGATCGCGAACATCTTCGTCCCGCTGATCCCCGCCCTGATCGGCTGCGGCATCGTCGCCGGCCTCTCCGGCGCCCTCGCCAACCTCGGCTGGGCGCCGGCCCTGGTCGCCGCGCTGGGCCCGGTCTCCTCCGGGTTCATGTCCCTGATCGCCGTCTTCGTCGGCTACAACACGGCGAAGGAGTTCGGCGGCACACCCGTGCTCGGTGGGGCCGTGGCGAGTGTGATCGTCTACGCCGGGGTCGCCAAGGTGGAGGCCTTCGGGCACCACCTCACCCCGGGGCAGGGCGGGGTGGTCGGGGCGCTCGGCGCCGCGCTGCTGGCGGTCCACCTGGAGCGCTGGACCCGTCGGCTGGTGCCCGATGCCCTGGACGTGCTGGTCACCCCCACCGTCACCGTCCTGCTCGGCGGGCTGGCGGCGCTGTTCGGGCTGATGTTCGTCGCGGGGGAGGTCTCCACCGCCATCGGCCACGGCGCCACCTGGCTGCTCGCCCACGGCGGCCTGCTCGCCGGGCTCGTGCTCGGCGGCCTCTTCCTGCCACTGGTCATGCTCGGCCTGCACCAGGCGCTGATCCCGATCCACACCACCCTGATCCAGCAGCAGGGCTCCACCGTCCTGCTGCCGATCCTCGCCATGGCCGGCGCCGGGCAGGTCGGCTGCGCGGTGGCCGTCTACCTGAGGCTGCGGCACAACGCCTCCCTCCGGGCCACCATCAGGTCCGCCCTCCCGGCCGGCCTGCTCGGCGTCGGCGAGCCCCTGGTCTACGGGGTGACCCTGCCGCTGGGGCGCCCCTTCGTCACCGCCTGCGTCGGCGGCGCCGCGGGCGGCGCCTTCGTCGGGGCGGCCGGCCAGCTCGGCGACACGGTCGGCTCCACCGCGATCGGGCCCTCCGGCTGGGCCCTGTTCCCGCTGCTGGCCGACTCGCACGGGCTCCTCGCGGGCGCCGCCGTCTACGGCGGCGGGCTGCTGACCGGCTACCTCGCGGGCTTCCTGGCCACGTACTTCTTCGGCTTCACCCGCGAGACCCTCGCCGAGTTCGACGCCCCCGCCGCCGCGGGCGGGACCCCCGGATAGCGGCGGACAGCCACCGAGGCGGTCGGCGGCGGCCCGGTGAGGGCGGGCGCGCACAGACCCGGCGGTCGGCGGCACCGGGCCCGGTCGGGGACGGACCGGGCCCGGTGCCGCCGACCGGGTGCACCGGCGCGGCGTTCAGGCGAAACCGCTCGCGTGTCACCGCCGCCCGGCGCGGCGGCCCAGGAAACTCCGAGGGCCGTACTGGATCCACAGATGGAAGGACTGAGGTGAAGCCCAGTCAGAATCCGGCGCCCGCCGCCACCTGGAGACGCCGACTCGGCAGGGCGATGGGCTCCGCCCTGGCCCTGGCGCTCGTCCCCTTCGGCATGTCGCTCGTCGCACCGACGGCCGCCCACGCGGCCGGCCTGCCCGGAGGGCTCGGACCCTGCCTGGGCGCGGACTGCCCGGCCACGTTCCCGCCGATCAACAACGGCCCCTTCGCCGGACGCGACGCCGGCGTGAACATCTTCGTCGGCGGCGACTTCAACGTCAGGGGTTCGGCCGCGGAGGCCGAGGGCCACGTGGTGACCCTCGGCAACTTCGACCAGAACAAGGCGGCCGGCGTCAGCTCGGTCTACAACATCGGCATCGTCGGCGTGGGCTCCCGCGTCCCCCCGCCGGACGGCGCCGACTTCCTCACCGCCGGCGGCACCGTCACCATCGCCCCAGGGCAGACCCTCCTGGCGGACGGGGGCGTGGTCCGCTACGCGGGCACCGCCACGGGCAACATCACCGGCACGAAGGTCCAGGACCCGCAGGCGGTGGCCGCCTACACGCCGCTGCGCGGTCAGCTGCAGACGGCGAGCGAGTGCTACGCCGGGGTCGGCACGCCCCGCCCCGCCACCGGGACCGCCGTCAACCAGGGGTACCAGACCCTGTTCACCGGCGACGGCACCTCCGCCCTCCAGGTCTTCAACGTCGACTTCGACCTGGTCGGGAACGGGGGCGGCACCCAGGGCATCGCGTTCGCCGGCATCCCCGCGAACGCCACGGTGCTGGTCAACCTCGTGGGCGGCGCCCGCACCATCAACACCTACAGCGGCAGCCTGGTGGACACCGACCCCTGGAACCAGCTGCGCGAGCGCCTGCTGTGGAACTTCCCCACCGCGACGACCGTCACCCTCACGGGCTCGGGGCAGTTCCAGGGCAGCGTGCTGGTCGGCAACCCGGCCAGCACCGCCACCATGAACCTGCCCGGCCTGAACGGACGGTTCTTCACCACCGGTTCGCTGCTGCACAACTCGGGCTCGGGGATGACCGGCACCGAGTTCCACGCCTATCCCTTCAACGGCGACCTCCCGGAGTGCGGCACCCCGCCGGCGCCCACCGGCTCGACCAGTGTGACGAAGGTCGACTCCGTCACCTCGAAGCCGCTGGCGGGCGCGGTCTTCCAGCTGTGGCGTGAGACCAACGACGTCCCCGGCCTGCAGACCTCGGGCACCGACCCGGACACCAAGGTCGGCGCCCCCTGCACCACCGGGGCGGACGGCGTCTGCTCCACGGCCGACCTCCCGCTGGGCACCTACTACTGGGAGGAGACCGCCGCTCCTCCCGGCTACGACCTGCCGCAGCCCGCGGTGACGACCGTGGTGCTCAGCACCGGCGGGCAGAACGTGCCGGTCACCGTCAGGGACACCCTGAGCCCGGTCGTCGAGACTGGCTCGACCAGTGTGACGAAGGTCGACTCGGCGACCTCGCGGCCGCTGGCGGGGGCGACCTTCCAGCTGTGGCACGAGACCAACGGCGTGGCCGGCCTGCAGACCACCGGGGCGAACCCGGACACCGCGGTGGGTTCGCCGTGCGTGACCCCGGCGTCGGGCGTCTGCTCGGCGAGCGACCTGCCGCTGGGCACGTACTACTGGCAGGAGACGGCCGCTCCTCCCGGCTACGACCTGCCCGGGCTCAACGTGACCACGGTCGTGCTGAACACCAACGGGCAGAACGTCCCGGTCACCGTGGACAACACCGAGACCGCCGCTCCCACCGCGTCCACCAGCGTGACGAAGGTCGACTCCGCGACCTCCCAGCCGCTGGCGGGGGCGACGTTCCAGCTGTGGCACGAGACCAACGGCGTGGCCGGTCTGCAGACCACCGGGGCGAACCCGGACACCGCGGTGGGTTCGCCGTGCGTGACCCCGGCGTCGGGCGTCTGCTCGGCGAGCGGCCTGCCGCTGGGCACGTACTACTGGCAGGAGGTCTCGGCCCCCAACGGGTACGACCTGCCCGAACTCAACGTGACCACCGTGGTGCTGGACGCGAACGGGGAGAACGTGCCGGTCACCGTCCAGGACGCCAAGACGAGCGCTCCCGTCGGCGCCACCACCGTCACCAAGGTCGACTCCGTCACGGGGCGGCCGCTGGCGGGGGCGACGTTCCAGCTGTGGCACGAGACCAACGGCGTGGCCGGCCTGCAGACCACCGGGGCCAACCCGGACACCGCGGTGGGCTCGCCGTGCGTGACCCCGGCGACGGGTGAATGCGTCGCGGAGGGTCTGCCGCTGGGCACCTACTACTGGCAGGAGACCGACGCTCCTCCCGGGTACGACCTGCCGCAGCAGGCCGTGACGACCGTGGTGCTGGACACCGGCGGGCAGCACGTCAGGGTCACCGTCAAGGACGTGAAGTCGGTCGTCCCGACCGGCTCCACCTCCGTCACCAAGGTCGACGCCGAGACCGGCCGCCCGCTGGCCGGCGCCGTGTTCCAGCTGTGGCACGAGACCAACGGCGTTCCGGGCCTGCAGACCACCGGGGCCGACCCGGACACCAAGGTCGGCGCCCCGTGCGTCACCCCGGCCACGGGCGTCTGCTCCACCGACGACCTCGCGCTGGGCGTGTACTACTGGCAGGAGACCGTGGCGCCGCCCGGCTACGAGCTGCCGCGGCCCGCGGTGACCACCGTCGTCCTCGACGGACGCCGGCCGGACGTCCAGGTCACCGTCAAGGACGTGAAGACGGTCCTTCCGACCGGCTCCACCTCCGTCACCAAGGTCGACGCCGACACCGGCCACCCGCTGGCGGGGGCGACCTTCCAGCTGTGGCACGAGACCAACGGTGTCCCCGGCCTGCAGACCACCGGGGCCGACCCGGACACCGCCGTGGGCTCGCCGTGCGTGACCCCCGCGTCGGGCGTCTGCTCCGCGGAGGGTCTGCCGCTGGGCACGTACTACTGGCAGGAGACCGCGGCGCCGCCCGGGTACGAGCTGTCGCAGCCCGCGGTGAGCACGGTCGAGCTGACCGAGGACTGCCCGTGCGTGGCGATCACGGTCGAGGACCGGCAGGAGTGCCCGCCGCCGCCGTGTCCGCCCACCCCCTGCCCGCCGGGTGACGAGTGGCGGCAGACCCTGCGTCACACCGCCGTCCCGGGCTCCCTGTGGGGCGCGAACGCCTGATCCGATGACCCGGCCGGAGGAGTCCACGGCGGCCTCTCCGGCCGGGCGCGTCGGGCCGGCGCTGCCCGGCGCTTCGGCCGGTCCGGTCTGTCAACCGGACCGGCCGAAGCGCTGTCACGGCCCGGACGGCCCGGACGGCGCGCCGGGACGCCGGGGCCCTACGATGGCGCCATGAGCGGCAGCCTTCAGGTATCAGGTGCGCACCATGCGCAGGAGCGTCGGGACGACGAGCGGCTGGAGGCCGCGGCCGGCATCCTGGCGCTGCTCGCGGACCGCACCCGGCTCGCCCTGCTCCAGCGGCTGAGCGCCGGCGAGGCCGACGTGACCACGCTCACCGAGGCGGCCGGAGCCCCCCGGACCTCGGTCAGCCAGCACCTCGGCAAGCTCCGGCTGGCCGGCCTGGTCACCGCCCGCAAGGACGGCCGGCGCGTCGTGTACGCGCTGCGCCACGGCCATCTGCGCCGGCTGGTCGACGAGGCGCTGAGCGTCGCCGACCACCAGATCGGCGGACTCCCGCCGCACGACTGACCCCGTTCCTCCCGCCCGTGCCCTCCGGGGTGCGGGCCGTTCTTTCCTCAACACGTGCACATGCATGCACATGTTGACCTATCCTGGTCGTGTCGTCCTGCCGCGCCCGGTCCCGAGCGGGGGTCCCTCATGCTGTCCGTGCTGCGCAACCGCACCTACCTGCACCTGTTCGCCGCCCAGACCGTCGCCCTGGTGGGCACCGGCCTCGCCACGGTGGCGCTCGGCCTCCTCGCGTACGACCTCGCCGGAGCGGACGCCGGATCGGTGCTCGGCACCGCGCTGGCGATCAAGATGCTCGCGTACGTCGGCATCGCGCCGGTGGTCACCGCGGTGGCCCACCGCATCCCGCGCCGGCGCCTGATGGCCGCCTCCGACCTCATCCGGGCCGCCGTCGCCCTCACCCTGCCCTTCGTGGCGGAGGTGTGGCAGGTCTACGTCCTGATCTTCGTCCTGCAGTGCGCCTCGGCGGCCTTCACCCCGGCCTTCCAGTCGGTGATCCCCGAGGTGCTGCCCGAGGAGCGGGCGTACACCCGCGCACTGTCGCTGTCCCGGCTCGCCTACGACACCGAGAGCCTGGTCAGCCCGGCGCTCGCGGCCGCCCTGCTCGCCCTGATCAGCTACAACTGGCTGTTCTGGGGCACCGCCGCCGGGTTCCTCGCCTCCGCCGCCCTGGTGCTCTCCGCCGTCCTGCCCAAACCGGTCCGGCCGGAGCGGGTGGAGGCGGGCGGGGGCGTCCTCGCCAGGTCCGTCCGCGGCACCCGGCTGTTCCTCGCCGTGCCCCGGCTGCGCGCGATGCTCGCCCTGGACCTCGCGGCGGCCGCCGGCAGTGCCATGGTGATCGTCAACACCGTCGTCTACGTCCGCGGCCGGCTCGGCCGGCCCGCCACCGACGTCCCGGTCGCGCTCGGTGCCTACGGGGCCGGGTCGATGGCCGTGGCCCTGCTGCTGCCCCGGGTGCTGGACCGGCTGCCGGACCGGATCGTGATGATCCCGGCGGCCTTCGGGATCGTCGGCCTGTTCACCCTGCTCGCCGCGCTCACGGCCGCCGGGCCGGGCGCCTGGCGCTGGCCCGTCCTGCTCGCCGTCTGGGCCGCCTTCGGCGCGGTCGGCTCGCTGATCCTCACCCCGACCGGCCGCGTGCTGCGCGACTCGGTTGCCGGGCAGGACCTCCCGGCGGTCTTCGCCGCCCAGTTCTCGCTCTCCCACGGGTGCTGGCTGCTCACCTACCCGCTGGCCGGCTGGCTCGGGGCGACCCTCGGCCTCACCGCGGCCTCCGCCGCGCTCGGCACCCTCGCCCTGGCCTCCGGCGTACTGGCCGCCCGCGCCTGGCGCGGGGTCCCCGGGCGGGCGGCACCCGTCCCGGCGCCGGCCCCGGTGGAGGGTGCGGAGCGGGACGCCGCGCTGCCCGGCTGACCCGCCCCGGCGGCCGTACGGGTGGCCGGATCGGCACCCTTCCCAACCGGCGGACAGCGCGTTATGGATGTTCCATCGGAACGAGGAGGTGTCCTGATGAGCGCGGCCGGCGACGAGCACACCCCGGGTGGGCCGATGCGGATGACCCGGTTCGACGACCTCTACGGCCGACCGGACCCCCGGTCGTACTTCGGTGTCCTGGGAGCACTGGAGTACCAGATACCCCATCACGCCCAGAGCGTCTTCCGCGGCCTGCTGCCCCTGGCCGGCCTCCCCGGACCTCCCGGGCGCCCGGCGGGCCGCCAGGGCCGCGAGCCGGGGGGCCACGGTCCTGGACGTCTGCTGCTCGTACGGCATCAACGCGGCCCTGCTCAACCACCGGGTCACGCTGGAGGAGCTGTACGACCGCTACACCTCGCCGCGGATCGTCCGGCTGACGACCGCCGAACTGATCGAGTCGGACCGGAAGTTCTTCGCCGAGCGCCGTCGTCCGGACGCCGTGCCCGTGATCGGCCTCGACATCTCCGCGCCGGCCGTCGCCTACGGCCTCGCCGCCGGCCTGCTCGACATGGGGTTCGTCGAGAACCTGGAGACGGACGCGCCGAGCCCGGAGTTGTACCGGGCCACCCGCGGCACCCGGCTGATCACCCTGACCGGCGGGGCGAGCTTCCTGTCCGCCCGCACCTTCCGTCCGCTGCTGGAAGGCCGGTGGGAACCGCCGTGGGTGGCCGCCTTCGTGCTGCGTACGGTCTCCTACCGGGACATCGCCGACGGGCTGGCCCCGCTGGGCCTGACCACGGAGCGGGACACCTCCCGCACCTACCCGCAGCGGCGCTTCACCGACGCCGACGAACAGCGCTACGCCGTCGCCGCGGTGGCCGCGGCCGGCGAGGATCCACGCGGCAAGGAGACCGAGGGCCTCTTCCACACCGCCCTGCACCTGACCCGGCCCGCCGCGCAGGCGACCGCCCGTCCGCTGCCGGCCCTGTTGCGCGACCGGTGAACCCGCCCGGTGATCCGTGCGGTGGCCTGGTCCGCGGTCCGTCGTCCGGCACGGTCGCGGCGCGCTGTCGCCTGGTGGCCGGGCTATAGTCACGAGGTCGCGAAAAACGATGTTCCGCGGACCACCCGCCGGACATCGCTCGTACATCGATGCAGATGGTTCTGATCGGTGAGCGTCTCCTCGCCGAGACCGGGCGTTCCGTCCGCTCCCGGCGCCGACCACCGCCGGCGCGTGCCGGCCAACGGAGGAGCGCAGCATGCGGAAGACCATCGCGATCGTCGGAGCAGGACTGGGCGGGCTGACGCTGGCGCGGGTGCTCCAGGCCCACGGCGTCGCCGCGACGATCTACGAGGGTGAGGCTTCGGCGAAGGCCCGAACGCAGGGCGGCCTGCTCGACATCCAGGTGGAGACCGGACAGGTCGCGCTCCGCGCGGCCGGTCTGTACGACGAGTTCCTCACGCTGGTCCGCCCGGGCGAGGATGCCAAGCGCGTGGTGGACCGCCACGGCACGATCCTGTTCGACCTGCCCGCGGACCCCGGTTCGGCCCGTCCGGAGGTGGATCGGGGCGAACTGCGGCGCCTGCTCATCGACTCGCTGGCGCCCGGGACGATCAGGTGGGGTCACAGGCTCGCCTCGATCCGGCACGGGGTGGGCGGCGGTTACGACCTCACCTTCGCGCAGGGTTCCGCCGTGCGCGCCGACATCGTCATCGGTGCGGACGGCGCCTGGTCGAAGGTGCGTCCGCTGCTCACCCCCGCCGAGCCTGCCTACAGCGGAACCTGCTTCGTCGAGATCGCCCTCGCCTCGGGCGGCCGGGGCGGCCGGGAGAGCGTGGCCGAGACCGGCGGCGGCACGCTGATGGCCGTCGCGCCGGGCAGAGGCATCATCGCGCACCGCTACGCCGACGGGCGCGTGCGCGGATACGCGGCGCTGAACAAGTCCGAGGAGTGGATGAGGTCGATCGACTTCGGCGACCCGTCCGCCGGCCTCCGTCGACTCGCTGACCAGTTCGACGGCTGGTCGCCGCTGCTCACCGCCTTCGTGACGCAGAGCGACACGCAACCGTGGCTCCGACCCGTCTACGCCCTGCCCGTCGGGCTCACCTGGGACAGGGTGCCCGGTGTGACGCTCGTCGGCGACGCCGCGCACCTGATGTCGCCCTTCGCCGGCGAGGGTGCGAACCTCGCCATGTACGACGGCGCGGACCTGGCGGGCGAGCTGATCGGGCAACCCGACGCCGAGGTCGCGCTCGCCGCCTACGAAGAGCGGCTGTTCGTGCGCGGCGGCGACGCCGCCCGTCGCTCGGAGCGGAACCTGGAGGTCTTCTTCGGCCCGGAGGCACCGCGGAGCGTGGTCACCCTGTTCGACCGTTCCTGACACCCCGGTCCGGGTTCCGCAGGTCGGCGCCCGCGGGAGCCGCGACCGGCCGCTGGCCGTGTTGCGGCCGGCCCGCGGGCACGACGGCGTCCGTGCTCATGCGGCGTGCTCCGTCAGGGCGCGCTCGAAGTGCTGGTAGCCGTCCTCGATGCCCAGCACGACGTCCTTGAACTCGAGGTAGCCCTGGTGGATCAGCGGGGTGTCCCGCAGCTCCTCGACCAGGTGGTAGTAGGCCGTCAGGTCCTCGGTCTCCAGCAGCGCGAAGTCGGTGAAGCGGGTCTGGAAGGCCTCCGCGTCGAAGAAGCGCGTCCGCACCCGGTCCGCGTACTTCGCGACCAGCGGGGCGAGGTGGGTCTCGCGCAGGTGGTTGCGCTCGGGCCGGGACAGCGCCAGCCACCGGGTGGTGAACGAGTAGCCGAGAACGATCATGTACATCGGACGAATCCCCCTGAGGTCGCGACGGGATGACGGCCGGGCCGGCCGTCATCCCGTCGAAGTGCTAACGGTGTAAGCTAAAGCTGACACCGTTAACAAAGTCAAGCCGGGGAGACCGGATGCCCGAGAAGCCGCCCACCCGACGCGAGCGCCAGCGCGAGCGGACCGCCGCCGAGATCGTCGCCGCGGCGCGCACCCTCCTCGCCGAGGAGGGCCCCACGGCGCTCACCCTGCGCGCCACCGCCCGGGCGGTCGGGATGACCGCCCCCGGCGTCTGCCGCTACTTCCCCGACCACCGCGCCCTGGTCCAGGCCGTCGTCGCCGACCTCTACCTCGACCTCGCCGCCGGGCTGGAAGCCGCCCGCGACCACCGCCCCGACGCCCCGACCCCGGAACGCCTCGCCGACGCCGCCCGCGCGCTGCGCCGCTGGGCGCTCGCCCACCGGGCCGAGTTCACCCTGATCTTCGGCAAGCCGGTCCCCGACGCCGGCACCGCGCCCGAGGACCCCGCCCACGACGCAGGCTGGCGCTTCGGCCAGGTCTTCCTCGGCCTGATGGTCCGGCTGTGGCGCGAGGGCGTCATCCGCCCGGCAGCCGTCCCGGACCCGGCCCCGTCGTGGTGGTCCCAGTTCGACGACCTGCGCGAGCACCTCACCGAGCCCGTCCCGCTACCGGTGCTGGCCGCCTTCGTCCAGGCGTGGACCCGGATCTACGGCCTCGTCGCCCTGGAGGCGTTCGGCCACCTCGACTTCACCCTCGCCGACCCCGAGCCCTTCTTCGAACAGACCCTCCGCGACACCCTCGGCGCGCTCTGCGCTTCCACGGCCGGATCCGCCGAGCGCGCCGGAGGCCGCCCCTGACGGCAGGCGGGCTCCGGCGCGGGGAGGCCCTGGTCAGGCCAGCAGCTCCGCGGGGACGTCGGTGGCCCGGGTGAACACCGAGACCGGGTGCTGGGTGTCGCAGTACTTGTTGCCGGTGGAGACCACGCCGATCACCACGCCGCCGACCAGCAGCGGGCCGCCCGAGTCCCCCTTGCAGACGCTGTCCGTGGTGCCGGCCCGGGGGAGGCCGCAGACCTTGTGCAGGGGCGAGTCGTCGGGTGAGGTGAACGGGTCGCAGGAGGCCGGCGGGGCCAGCGTCAGCACCGCCTGCTTGAGGTGGGTGCCCGGGCCGTCCGAGCCGGTGCGTCCGAACCCCAGCAGCGTGGCCGTGCGGCCGTACCGGTAGAGCGCCGCGTCCCGCTGCCCCGCCACCCGGACCGGCCGGTGTGGCAGCGGCCGGTCCAGGGTGAGGACGGCGGAGTCGTGCTCCAGGCCGGGTGTGTACCGCGGGTCCACCCGGTAGTCCTTCACCCGGCGGACCTGGCCGCCGGAGCCGGTCAGGTCGGTGCGACCGGTGATGACCCGCAGGGAGCGCGGGTCGGCCGCCTCGGCGACGCAGTGGCCCGCGGTGAGCACCTTGGTCGGCGCGATCAGCGCGCCCGTGCACCACTGCTCGCCGGAGGCGGTCTCCAGGGCCACGACGAAGGGGTGGGACCTGGTCGTGGTGTCCGACCCGCCGTGGACGGCGGCGGCCGGGCCGGCCGCGGCGGCGAGCAGTCCGACCGTGGCCGCGAGGACGGCGAGCGGGCGTCGGTTCGAGGTGCGCATACGAGGGCTTCCTTCTGGGATCGGAGGGGGGCGGCGGGGCCGGATCGTCCGGGTCGGCGCCGTGGGCGTGCCCGGTGGTGGCCCGGCCGGTCGGTCGTGCCCGGCACCGGAGTGCCGCCGGACCGCAGGCTGCCCCGGAATCCGTCCCGCACGCCAGCGCCGCCGGGTGATCCGGGACGTTGGAACGACGGGATGGGCCCTGACCTGCGCGTTCGCCGCTTCCTGGAACGCCGCGGCGGGACGGGGGCCGCCCGGAACGGGGCTGATGACGGCGGCGGGAAGCCGAGGCGAGGGACCGGTCGTGAGCGCACCGGCAGGAGTCGGTCAGGCTCCCGACCTCCTACTCCGCGCCCCGGAACATCACCCGCAGCACCTCCCGGGCCAGTTCCTCCACCTCTGCGCCGTCCCGGCTCTCCGGCAGCGCGCCGTTCAGCCACAGGCTCGCGAAGCCGTGCGCCACCGACCACGCGGCGATCGTCGTCGCCCGGTCGGTCCCCTCCGCGTGACAGTTTCCGGCCGCTCGCCGCCAGCACCGCCCCCGCCCGGTCCCGGGCCGCGGCCGTCTCCGGGGCGTCCGCCCGGTTGAGCTCCGGCCGGAACATCACCTCGAAGTACGCCCGGTGGTCCACCGCGAACCTGCTCGGACTTGTCGCCGTCGACTCCCTCGACGCCTGGCAGCCAGCCGGCCGCAGGGCCCACGGCAACCTGATGTCCTGGGAGTACATCGGCCGCGCCTTCGGCTGCGGGCCGGAGGGGGCGCGGGAGCGGTTCGGTGAGACGCTGCCCGGCCTCGACCCGGGGATGAGGCATAGGTCGTCAGCCTTCGTACCGGTCATGGGGACGGACCGTCCCGCAGTGACTGTTGACGATGAGTCAGGTTGTACGACCGGGGGTGGTGGGGTACGTGGCGGCCCCCGGCGGCGGCGTGGATATCGTGGCCGACGCCGCGCGCCGACTCCTCGGCGTGCGGCCTTCGTCACGTCAGGAGAGATCTGGGTGAAGTCCCCAATGACAGCGCTCCGGAGCGCCGCGGCCGTCGTGGTGGCCGTGCTCGTGGCGGCGCCCGCCGCCGCAGGCTCCGCCGTAGCAGCTCCCGCCGGTGGGCAGGACACCAAGGCGGTGACGTACCAGGGCCGCGTGTTCCGGGTGCCCGCGGCCTGGCCGGTGGTGGACCTGGCCGTCGACCCGCAGGCCTGCGTCCGCTTCGACCAGCACGCGGTGTACCTCGGCCACCCGGGCGAACAGCAGGTCTGCCCGCCGAGGTTGATCGGCCGTACGGAGGCACTGCTGGTCGAGCCCGCCGCGGGCGCCGTACCGGACCGGGAGGGCTCCAACCCCGTCGCGCGGACGATCCGGGCGAACGACGGCGTCGTCGCCGTGACCGGGACGTACGAGACGGACCAGCCGCTGGTGCGGCGGATCGTCACCGGAGCCGGGCTCACCCCCGCGCCGGCGCACCGACCGGAGCCGGCGCCCGCCGGATCCCCGGCGGCCCCCGCCCCGCGGTCCACCGCCGCCGGAAGCGCCGCCGCGGCCGCGCCGTCCGGCCGGGCCGTGACCGCACCGGCCGCGCCTTCGGCGGTGGCGTCGATACCCGCGTCGGCGACGAACCACACCGGCAAGGGCTTCGACGCCTGCACGGCGCCCTCCGCCGCCGCGATGAACGCATGGATGACCTCCTCCCCGTACCGGGCGGTCGGCATCTACATCGGCGGCGCCAAGCGGGCCTGCGCCCAGCCGAACCTGACGGCCCCGTGGGTCCAGCAGCAGCAGGCCGCGGGCTGGGCCTTCATGCCGCTGTACGTCGGCGTGCAGGCCCCGAAGATCGTCTACCCCGCCACGGAGGGCGCCAACGCCGCCGACGACGCGGTGAGCCAGGCCCAGGCCCTCGGCTTCGGCCCCGGCACGATCCTCTACTACGACATGGAGGCGTACACCACCTCGCAGTACTCGGCCGCGGCCCTCGGCTTCCTCACCGCCTGGACCAACGAACTGCACGCCTGGGGCTACAACTCCGGCGTCTACAGCAGTTCCTCGTCCGGCATCAAGGACCTGGCCGCCAACGCCGGCAACAGCGCCTACACCATGCCCGACGCCGTGTTCAGCGCCAACTGGAACGGCAGGGAGGACACCGAGGATCCGGCGATACCCGCCGGCTACTGGTCCAACCACCAGCGTGCCCACCAGTACGCCTCGCCGCAGAACCCGGAGACCTGGGGCGGCTACTCGATCGGGATCGACCAGGACTACCTCGACGTCCAGCTGACCGCCGCCCCGCCGTCCCAGACCTCCGCGTTCTTCCTCGGGGTGCGTCAGAGTTCGGGCGCCTGGCCCGGCTTCAGCCCGCTGACGGGCGGAGCGGGCGTGTTCCGCGGCTCGGAGGCCGCGATCGCCGGTCTTCCGGGCGGCTCCTCGCAGGAGCTGGGCATCGGCCTGGACGGCCGGCTGTACCACGGCGTCCGCGCCGCGGGCGGCAGTTGGAGCGGCTTCGCCGCGCTGCCCGACGACGGCACGCCGGCGTCGTGGCCGAGCCGGGTCGGCATCGCGGGCCTGCCGGACGGCTCCTCGCAGGTGCTGGCCGTCGGCGCCGACGGAAACGTCTACCACCGCACCCGCTTCGCCGACGGCAGCTGGTCCGGCTACGGCGCGCTCCCCGGCGTCGGCACCCCGACCATGGGGGCCGCGGACGTCGCCATCGCCGGCATGCCCGACGGCTCCGCCCAGGTCCTCGCGATCGGCAACGACGGCAACGTCTACCACGAGACCCGCTTCTCCGACGGCAGTTGGAGCGGCTTCGCCCCGCTGCCCGGTGTGAACAGTTCGCGGATGGCGGCCCGGCGGGTGGCCATCGCCGGTCTGCCGGGCGGCTCCTCGCAGGTCCTGGTGATCGGCGGCGACGCGAACGTCTACCACGAGTCCCGCTTCGCCGACGGGAACTGGTCCGGTTTCGCCGCGCTCCCCGGCAACGGCACACCCACCCTGGCCGCGCGGACGGTCGCCATCGCCGGCCTGCCGGACGGTTCGTCCCAGGTGGCGGTGATCGCCAACGACGGGAACGTCCACCACGAGACCCGCTTCTCCAACGGCAGTTGGTCCGGCTTCGCCGCGGTCCAGGGCCCGTACGGTGCGAGCACCTTCCCGGCCCAGCGTGCCGCCATCGCCGGCCTGCCGGACGGCTCCAGCCAGCTCGTGGCCACCCGGAGCTGACCGGGCCGCACTTCACCACCAGGCGCCCCCGCCCCCGGCACTCCCCGGGTGCGGGGGCGCTCCTCGCCGCCGAGCGGAGGCGACCGGAACCGCCGGCGAGCCAGTACTGGCTTCGTGCGGAAACGGATGCGGAGGCCTCCCGGTTCAGAATCCCGGCGGGGGAATTCAGGAAAGCGAGTTCCCAGGTCAACGGGGTTGCGTGGAGCCGAAGTTGTGACGTGTGCACGGTATTCCGAGGGCTGCTCCGGGAATTCCGTCCGTCGCTCAGGTGATTCGCGCGGATCCCTTCCGTCCGCCGTTCGAATCTGACAGCATCGTCCGCTATCCGGTGATCGAATGCCGGTGATCACTGTGCCGGTGTGCCCGTGCGGTGTCCGTCCGCGGCCGACGTCCGCCCGGATCGGATCCGTGGCCTTCACCATCGGGCGCGCCGTCGAGACGCGGCCGACCGGCCGCGCCACGTGGAGGAGATGTGACCACCCAGGCCGGCACCCGCGTGCCCGCCCCCGACCCGGCGCCCCCGTCCGGGCCCGCGCGCGCCCACCGCCCCGCCCCCTGGGTCCGCACCCGGCTGCGGGCGAACCCGTCGGCCGCACTGCTCATGGCGGCCCTCGCGTTCGTCACCGTCTTCCTGGCGGCGGCCTTCCCCCGCGTCGCTGACCGGGGCGCGGACGCCGCGCTCCAGGACTTCGTCCGGCAGAAGGGCGTCAACCCGACCAGCCTGCACACCACTTCCAGGACGCGGGACGACGACACCGCCGACGGACTCGACCAGGTGCAGCGGCAGCTCGTCGAGCAGGTCGGCCGGCGGCTGACACTGGCCCCGTCGGGCCAGGCCTTCGGCGCCCGCGCCCTGGGCGAGCACCACATGGCCAATCCGGGGTACGCCCACATCTCCGACAAGGAGCCCTACCCGGTCCTCGGCCTGCTCTACCTGCACGACCTGGCCGCCCGGGCCACCCTCACCGCCGGCACCTGGCCGACCCCCGGCGCCGTCGGCGGTCCGCTGCCGATCGTGGTCAGCGGGAAGGCCGCCGAGACCATCGGCATCAAGCTCGGCGACGTCATCGACAACGGCGTCGAGGGCTCCGGCGCGGCGCGGACGACCGTGGTGGTCGGCCTCTACCAGGTCAACGACCCCCAGGACCCGTTCTGGGACGACCTCGGCTGCCCGGCCCGCGCCTGCCTGAACGCCAAACCCGACCACGAGCACTGGACGACCAGCGGGTTCGTCGCCGGCGGCAGCCTGCCCGCGCTGCTCCGCTGGGGCCCCAACGCCGAGAACTTCTGGCGGCTGCCCGTCGACCCCGCCTCGCTGCACGCCGACCGGCTCGACCGCACCCGCGGCGTCATCAGCTCCGTCCTGGCCGGGCAGGAGGCCACCGCCCTGATCGACCGGACCAGGCGCGCCGACCTGCGCACCACCTCGGGCCTGCCCGAGATCCTCACCCGGGCGGACGAGCGCTACCGGGCCTCGCTGCCGCTCAGCGCGATCGGCCCGGCGGGCGTCGCGGGCGTCGCCACCGTGGTGCTGCTGCTGGCCGCCGCGCTCACCACCGACCGGCGCGCCGCCGAGCTCCGGCTGCTCAAGGCCCGCGGCGGCTCCCGCACCGGGGTGACGCTACGGCTGACCGCCGAGGGCGCGGTCACCGTCCTGCCCGCCGCGGTACTCGGCACGGCCCTCGCCCTGGTGCTGCTGCCCACGGCCAGGTGGGACCGCGCGGTACCGGCGGCCCTGGTCGCGACCCTGATCGCGCTGCTGGCCGTTCCGGTGCGCGCGGCCCGGGAGTGGTCCCGACGGCGGCCGGTCGGCGGCAAACGCCGACTGGTCGGCGAACTCGCCGTCCTGGCGGTCACCGTCGCGGCCGTGGCGGAGGTCCGGCGCCGGGGCATCGGCCACGGGGCCGGGGTGGACCCGCTGCTGGTCGCCGCGCCGCTCCTGCTCGCCGTCACCGGCGGGCTGGCGCTGGCCCGGGTCGAACCGGTGGCGGTCGGCCGGCTGGCCGCCCTCGCCGGGCGGGGCCGCGGCCTGATCGGCTTCCTCGGCCTCGCCCGGGCCGCCCGCGACGGCTCGGGCCGCCGCAAGCCCGCCGTGCTGCCGCTGCTCGCCCTGCTGATCGCCGTCACCACGACCGGCTTCGGCGCCACCGTGCTCGACACCGTCGACCACGTGCGGACCCGTGCCGCGCGCATCAGCACGGGCGGGGACATCGGCGTCTCCCTTCCGGACTACGCCACCCTGACCGAGTCGTTCACCGAGGCCGCCGCCGCCCTGCCGGGCGTCCGGGCCTCGACCGGGGCCTGGATCGAGACCAGGGCCCGCTTCTTCGGCGCCGACCAGAGCTACACCGAGGCCTACCTGGTGGTGGTGGACGAGCCGACGGCGTACGCCGAGATCGCCCGGGCCCTGGGAGTCGGCGAGTTCGACCCGGCGAAACTGGCCGGGACGTCCGGCGGCCGGGACACCCCGGTGCCCGCCCTGGTCAGCCGCGACCTGGCCGGGCGCCTGGCCGCGGGGCCGGCCAAGGTGCGCACGCCCAACGGCAACGACGTGCACCTCGCCGTCGCCGGCCTCGTCGCCGCCACCCCCGCGCTGCCGGACCCGGGCAAGCCCTTCGTCGTCGTCCCCGCCGGCCCCGCCTGGGAACGGCTGCCGGGCACCAGGCGGGCGAACGAGTGGTTCGCGGTCGGAGACGTCGACCCCGACCGGGTCAGGACGGTCCTGCGGGACACCAGCGGGGCCCGGCCGGTCGGACTGGCCAAGCTGATCGCCGACGAGGCCACGGCCGTCGGCAAGGACACCCACGGGCTGCCCGCCGGCTACCGGGTGCACAGCAGCCGGGAGACCACCGCCGCGCTCGGCGACGACCCGCTGCAGCACGCCACCGAGCGGCTGTTCTGGTACGCGGCCGCCGCCGGAGCCGGATTCGCCCTGCTCGCCGTGCTGCTGACGCTGTTCCGGGCCGCGCCGGACCGTACGGCGGTGCTCGCCCGGCTGCGCACCATGGGCCTGCGGCCCCGGCAGGGCCTGGGGCTGATCATCGCCGAGTCGCTGCCGCAGACCCTGGCGGCGGCCGTCGGCGGCGGCCTGGTCGCGGCCGCGGCGGTCGCCCTGCTGGGCGGCGCCTTCGACATCTCGACGCTGGTCGGAGCGCCGGTCGGGGACGGCGTCACCCCCACGCTGCTGCCGGTGCTGCTGCCCACCGCGGGCCTGGCCCTGCTGGTCGGGCTCGGGGTGGTGGTGGAGACGCTGGTCGCCGGCCGGCGTCAGATCGCCACCGAACTGCGGGCGGGGGAGCAGCCGTGACGGCCCGGCCGGCGGCAGCACGGGCCGGGCCGGGCCGCCTCGATCCGGCCCCGGCACCCCGGCCGGGTCCCGCACCGGCCGATCGCCCGACGGCCGGGGCCGCGGTGACTCACTGCGCGGTGAGGCGGCGTCCGAGGTCGTCCAGGTAGGAGGTGCCGTAGGCGTCGGCGAGGTCGTCCAGGTCGATCATCGGCGGGATGTCGATCACGGGCTGGCGCTCGACGAGGAAGGCCACCGTCTCCTGGACGATCCTGGTCTCCTCGGCACCGGTGACCTGCGGCTGGTCGAGGACGCCGTCGGTGACCCGGACCCGGGTCTCCGCCTCGGCGGCGCCCTCGCGTACCCGGACCAGGTGCTCGTGGTCGCCCAGGGGTTCGACCTGGATCTCGATTCCCATGGTGGTCTCCGCCTTCCGTTCCGCGTGGTCCGGGCCGTGCGGCCGCGGCTGTGTGGATGCTAACGCCCGGTCGGCGCGGCGGTGGTGCCCGCTGCTCGCGCGCTCGACCGGCGCGTCGTCGGCCGGCCGTACGGATGGGCGGGGGACGGCTCGGAGCGGCGGCGCAGCGGCGAGGCGGCCTGACACCGGGCGGGGCCGGACGCCCCATACGGTGGAGGACCGGGGCCGCATCCCCGGGGACGAGCGCGCCGCGCACGCGAGGTGCGCGGCGCGGAGGTCGTCAGCGGGAGTGCGGGAGGCCGGGGTGGCGGCCGGTGTTTCGGGCGGGGGAGGCCCTGGGCGCCCCGGGGGCGCGGGTCGAGCGGGCCGACGGCCCGCTCGACCCTTCACGGGCGGTGCGTCACTGGTCGGAGTAGCTGAGGTCTCCCACCGTCCAGCAGCTGATGTCGGCGATGGCGATCCGGTACATGCCCCCGGTGTGGGGCAGGCCGTAGCTGCCCTGCAGGATGCGGGCGACGTGCAGGTGCAGGTGGGTCGGCCGTGAGTCGGGCGGCGCCGCTTCGTCGCGCGCCGCTCCACCGGCGGCGTTCGCGGGCGCCGCGAACAGTGCGGCGAAGGGCTTCAGGAAGTCCGAGGTGGCGAGGACTTCGGCCACCCTTTCGTTCCACAGGCTCTCCGGTGCCAGCCGGCCGGTGATGACCGCCCCGGGGACGACCACGGTCAGGGGCATCTGGGTGCTGTGCTCGGACTCCACCATCGCGGCGATGTCGACGAGCAGCCCATCAGGGTTCGACATGGACTTGAGGATAGTGCCCGCCGGACGCTGCCCGCACGGACTTCCCCGGGCGGCCTCCGGCCGCCGCCCGACAGCGCCACCGGGCGCGCCACTCACCGGCCGCTCCGCCCGCGCGGCGTGCGCACCACGGGCGGAGGAGCCGGGAGCGTCCGGGTCAGAGCGCGAACATCGCGCTGTACGGCGGGGTGACGCGGGCCTGCTGCGAGCCGAAGTCGACGAGCACGGCGGTGTCGCCGTCCCCCTCGACGCCGATGACCCGGCCCAGGCCGTACCTGTCATGGGTGACCCGGTCGCCGACGGCGAAATGCTTGAGGGGCGCCTCCGGCGGGGCCTTGAAGGGGCTGTGCGGCAGGGGGCGGCGGACTGCTGCGAAATTTTTCATCCCTGCCAGTATGGGCCGGAAATCGCCGCAGCGGACCCCTTCGACGCACTCGGGTTCGAGCGGGGCCGCAACGCCGCAGGTCCCGTCCGGTACGCCGCTGAACGGCACCGGCGCGCGTCGTGATCACCCGCGCTGCTCCGGCGGGGTGAGGGCCGGCCGCGCCGGGCCCGACGGGATCCTCCTCCGGGGCCCGCGGCGCCGAGCCCGCCACAGCGCCAACCAGCCTGCCGCCAGGAGGCGTTGACGCCCGTGACGGCTCCGGCCGGTGACCCCGGGGGACGCCTCGTCCGAAACCGGCGCGGAAATATCCGCCCACAACGTGCTCGGGCCTGCTAGAGTCGTTTTAGTTGCAGTAGTGGTTCCCATGAACTTTGTGTGCGCCTGCTGATGTATTTCGCAGGCGCATTTTTTCTTTCCCGGCTCTTCCCGGGTGGGTGCTTCCCGCGGCGACTCGATGCGTGCGCTGTGCACGCGTCGGACAGCCCCTTGAAGGAGATTTCTTAATGGCTAATGGCACCGTGAAGTGGTTCAACTCGGAAAAGGGCTTCGGCTTCATCGAGCAGGACGGTGGCGGCCCCGACGTCTTCGCCCACTACTCGAACATCAACGCCAACGGCTTCCGTGAGCTGCTCGAGGGCCAGAAGGTCGAGTTCGACGTCACCCAGGGCCAGAAGGGCCCGCAGGCCGAGAACATTCGCCCGCTGTAATTCCTGCCACGGCACCCGCCAAGCAGCGAGGGGCCCGCACCGCGCACACACGCCTGGTGCGGGCCCCTCGGCATTGCGCCACGGCGCATCCCCCGGCCGTTCAGGCCCCTGGCTCCGCCACCGGCGCCGTTCCCCACGCGAGACGCGCGGCGTCGCGTCCGGACCGGCGCCCTGCCGTGACATCGCACGGCTTCAGGCTCCCCGCTCCCGCCCGGTGCGGTGAGCGCCGACCGTAGGTGACGTGCCGCACGGTTCCACCGTCCACGCTCCGACCGTCACACTTCCGGCCCGTTCCCTTGCGGTCTCCGCCGGCGCCCAGCGCCACGGAGCCTTCCTCGTGACGCGCCGCCCCGAGGAAGGTCTCCCGCATGAACCGTCCCAGTCGCTCCCCGTACCGGACCGCCGGCTCCCGCTCCGGCGGCAACTCCTTCCACGCCGCCGGGCCCGCCGGCGGGCGGCGCCCGTCCGGCCGCGGTGCCGGCCGGGGCCCGTCCCCGTCGGGCGAGTTCGCGATGCCGGTGAGCACCACCCCGGCCCTGCCGGCCGCCGAGTCGTTCGACGAGCTCGACATGCCGAAGGCGCTGCTTCCGGTGCTGGCCCGCCGGGGCGTCACCGCGCCGTTCCCCATCCAGGCCGAGACCCTGCCGAACTCGCTGGCCGGCCGCGACGTCCTCGGCCGGGGCCGCACCGGCTCCGGCAAGACCATCGCGTTCGGCCTCGCGGTGCTGGCCCGAACCGCCGGGCAGCGGGCCGAGCCGCGCCGCCCGCTGGCCCTGGTGCTGGTCCCCACCCGCGAGCTCGCGCAGCAGGTCACCGACGCCCTGAGCCCCTTCGCCCATGCGGTGCGCCTGCGGATGGCGACCGTGGTGGGCGGGACGTCGATGAGCCGCCAGGCGTGGCTGCTGAACCGCGGGGCGGAGGTCGTGGTCGCCACCCCCGGCCGCCTCAAGGACCTGATCCAGCGCGGCGACTGCCAGCTGGACGGAGTCGGCGTCACCGTGCTCGACGAGGCCGACCAGATGGCCGACATGGGCTTCCTGCCGCACGTCACCGAACTGCTCGACCAGGTCGCCGAGGGCGGCCAGACCATGCTGTTCTCCGCCACCCTGGACCGCAACGTCGACCGCCTGGTGCGGCGCTTCCTCAAGGACCCGGTCACCCACTCGGTGGACCCGTCCGCCGGGGCGGTCAGCACCATGGAACACCACGTGCTGCACGTGCAGAATTTCGACAAGAACGCCACGATCGCCCACATCGCGTCCCGCGACGGCAGGGTGATCATGTTCACCGACACCAAGGACGGCGCCGACCGCCTGGTGGACGACCTGCTCGGGAACGGGGTGAAGGCCGCGGCCCTGCACGGCGGCAAGTCCCAGCCCCAGCGCACCCGCACCCTGGAGCAGTTCCGCACCGGTCAGGTGACCGCGTTGATCGCGACCAACGTCGCCGCCCGGGGCATCCACGTCGACGGGCTCGACCTGGTCGTCAACCTGGACCCGCCGGCCGACCACAAGGATTACCTGCACCGCGGCGGCCGCACCGCCCGCGCGGGGGAGTCCGGCACCGTCGTCACGCTGGTGCTGCCCAACCAGCGCCGCGCGATGACCCGCCTGATGGCGACGGCCGCCATCACCCCCGTCACCACCAGGGTCAGCGCCGGCGACGAGGACCTGGCCCGGATCACCGGCGCCCGGGTGCCCACCGGCATCCCCACCGTGATCCCCGACCCGGTCATCGAGCGGCCGCGCCGCAGCCCCTTCGGGAGCGGCCCGCGCCGCATCCGCCCCGCCTCCACCGGGGGCGACCCGCGGACCGCCGCGGGCCGTGACAACCCGGGCGCCGCCGGCCGCCGCCGGGCACCCCGGCGGGCCACCCTCGCCCCGTAGCCCGGTCGGGTCCGGTCCTCGGGCCCCGTCGGGTCCATCCGGTGTCCCCGGGCCTACGCACTCGGCGCGCCGACCGGGGCGGGGCGGTCGGCGGCCGCCAGCCGGTGGAGCAGCCCGACGGTCTCCTCCTGGTGGGACGCGAACACTCCGTGGTCGCTGTGCCAGGTGAGCGCGTGGGTCGCGCGGGCGGCGAACCGGCGTTGCAGGTCCGGGTGCATGGCGCGGTCCTCGGTGCAGACCACGTAGCTGCTGGGCCGGTGGTGCCAGGCGGCGCTGGTCGTCGGCTGGTGGGCGGGGGCCATCAGCTGGGGGACGAGTCCGGCGGCGTGGCGGGCGCGTTCCTCGTCGCCGAGTTGGGCGTGGAAGAGCCGTCCCGCGGCCTCGCGGTCGATCGTCGTGGTTCCGGCGAGGTCGCCGACCATGCTGGTGGTCAGGTCGGTGGGCGGTGCACTGGCGAGCAGGCCGAGGGCGGTCTCGCCGTGGTCGGGCATCATCGCGGCGAGGTAGACGAGGTGGTCGACCTTGTGCGGCGGAAGGCCGGTGATGACGGCGCCACCGTAGGAGTGGCCGCACACGACGGCGGGGCCGCCGTCGGTCAGCCGGTCCAGTGCGCTCTCGGCCGTGGCTATGTCGGCCGCCAGTGATCCGCGGTGCAGCTCGGCGACGGCCACGGCGACACCGCGTGCCCGCAGCCCGGCCGCGACGCCGTCCCAGGCACGGCCGGTGTGCCACGCGCCGTGCACCAGCAGCACCCCTCGGGGCGAACGGGGGGACGAGGATGGGGAGATGTTCACGAAGGCCTCTCGGTGTTCTGTCGATCGCGGAACGGGGGGATCGCGGGCGGCACCCGCACGCGCGTGCCGACGGTGCGGGACGGCGGCGCGTGCCGCTCACGACTCCGACCTGTAAGAGGCACCGGCCGGGGAAAAGGATTCGGCTTCCGCCCGGGCAGTCCTGGAAACCGTGCCGCGGGCGCTCAGGGAGCCATGGTCAGTCCTGCCGCGCCGCCGCCTCGGCTCAGCACGACCGACCGGATGTGGTCCACGGCCCGGGCGTAGTCGCCGCGGCCCGGCTCGCGGCGGACGGCCTCGGTCAGGTCGACGACGCGGTAGGGCGGACCGAGGTCGGTCAGCTGGGGGACGAACTCGGCCCTGGTGACGGCCCAGCGCTGCCCGGGACCGGCGGGCGGCGAGAAGGTGAAGCGGGCGATGGAACTCCAGTTCCCCCGCGGGTCCTCCGCGCCGGTGTGGTTGAACATGTGTCCGGCGAGCTGGTCGCCGAGGCCGTAGACGATCCAGGTGTCGTCGATCTTCTCGTAGGCCTGCGGGATGTGGGCGTGGGTGCCGAGGACCAGATCGATGTCGGGCCGACCGGGGCCCTGCCCGGCGGCCAGGTCGCGGGCGAGGCCGAGCTGCTGCTCGTCCGGGGCGTCCTGCCACTCGGTGCCCCAGTGGAGGCTGACCACCACCACGTCCGCCCCCTGCTCCCGGGCGGCCCTGGCGTCGGTGAGGATCCGCTCCCGGTCGATGAGGTTGACCGCCCAGGGGCGTTCCTTCGGCAGCGGGATGCCGTTGGTGCCGTAGGTGTAGGCGAGATGGGCCACCGTGGCGCCGCCCGCCGTGAACAGCGCGGGGCGGCCGGCCTCGTCGGCGCTGCGGGCGGACCCCGTGTGCTGCAGGCCGACGGCGTCCATGGCGTCGAGCGTGCGCCGGATGCCGTCCGGTCCGTCGTCGAGGGTGTGGTTCGAGGCCGTGTCGCAGGCGGTGTAACCGGTGTCCCTGAGCGCCCGGGCCACCTGCGGGGGCGACTTGAACGACGGGTAGCCGGTGAAGGGCCCGCCGTCGGCGCCGTACACCGTCTCCATGTGGCAGATGGCCAGGTCGGCGGCGGCGACGACCGGCTTGACCCCGGCGAGCATCCGGGCGAAGTCGTAGCCGTCGCCCCCGGCGTCCTCCTGGGCCTGCCGGATGATCTCGGTGTGCGGCAGCACGTCCCCGGTCGCGACCAGTGTGAACGCCCGCGGCCCGGGCGGGGTCGGTTCGGCCGTGGTGCCGGGATCCCGCGGCGGCGACGGTACGGACTGCCGGGCCTGGGGTGCCCCGCACCCCGCGAGGGTGACCAGCAGGGCGGCGGCTGTGAGGATCTCTCGGCGCAGGAATCGCATCATCGGCTCGTCCCATGATCGGCGGGTGTGACGGTCCGACTATGCGAGCCATCGACCGGCCGACGCGGAACCCGCGCTCTGGGATCACCCGACGGGGCCAGCCGCTGCTGCGGGTCGGGCTTGTCCCGGCGGCACGGAACGGCCCCGGCCCTGTTCAGAGCCTCGGCCCACGGCCGCGTGAAATTCGATTGCGCGACCGGTGGCGAGGGTCTAGAACGGCGGTGTTGTCCAGGACGAGTCGTTGGGGGCTCCGTGGTCCGGTCACTTCGGCCGACGGGTGGCCCCCGGGGGAGAAACACCGGATCGATGACCATGCTCTCGCTGCCCATCAAGACCGAACGGCTCCTCCTGCGTCCGTTCACGCCGGACGACCTCGACGACCTGTACGAGTTCCAGCGCCTCCCCGAGGTCGCTCGCTACCTCTACCGGCCACCGCTCACCCGGGAACAGTGCGTGCAGAGCCTGGAGCGCCGCGCGGCCGGCACGGAGTGGGCCCAGGACGGCGACGCCCTTGCGGTTGCCGTCCGCCCGGTCGGCGAGGCGAAGGTCGTCGGCGAGATCACCCTGAAGCTCGCGAGTACGGCGGCGCGCCAGGCCGAGATCGGCTGGACCTTCAACCCGGCGTACGGCGGCCGGGGTTACGCGACCGAGGCGGCGCGCGCGACCGCCGGGCGGGCCTTCGCCGAGCTGGGCGTCCACCGGCTCTTCGCCCGCCTCGACGTACTCAACACCGGGTCGGTGCGCGTGTGCGAGCGCCTCGGCATGCGCCGGGAGGCGCACCTCGTCGAGAACGACCTCGACGGCGAGCGCTGGGGGAGCGAGTACGTCTACGCGACGCTCGCCCGCGAGTGGAAGGCCGACCGGCCCTGACGGCAGGTCCGGAGGAAGCCGTCTGAGGCGCCCGGCCGAGCGTCTCAGGCGGCTTCCTCGCCGGGTCGGTGCGGCGGACGGGGACGGGACGCGGTGGGCGGCGCCCCGTACGGCGGTCGGTCGCACCCCGTGACGATCCGGATCGGGCCGGTGAATCCGGCATGGCCGGGAGCGCGGCGGGTACCCGCAGCGCTCGGGGTGCGTGTGCGCGCCCCGGCGAACCGACCCGAACAGGAGGAGCCATGAACCGGCACGGCAAGGTCCTGGCGATCGTGACGAACTACGGCGTCGAACAGGACGAACTGCTCGTCCCCGTCCGGCACCTGCGCGAGAACGGCATCCAGGTCGACATCGCCGCCCCCGAACGGGGCGAGATCCGCACCCTGGTCGGGGACAAGGACCCCGGCGAGACGGTGCGCCCGACACTCACCCTCGACGAGGTCGACGCCACCGGCTACGACCTGCTGCTCATCCCGGGCGGCACCATCAACGCGGACACCCTCCGGCTCCGACAGCCCGCCGTCGACACGGTGGTCGCCTTCACCACCTCGGGGCGGCCCGTCGCCGCCATCTGCCACGGTCCCTGGCTCCTGGCCGAAGCCGGGGTCGCCTACGGCAAGCGGCTCACCTCCTACCCGTCGCTGCGCACGGACCTCGCCAACGCGGGCGCCACCTGGATGGACGAGCCGCTGGTCACGGACGACACCAACGACTGGCGCCTGGTGACCTCGCGCAACCCCGGCGACCTCGACGAGTTCCTGCGCGGCATCGACGCCGCCCTGCAGGCCCGGGCCGAGGCGGTCAGCCCGCACTGACCGGACGGCGCGGCGCCGGCCGACGGGGACCGCCCGACCGTACGGCGGGCGGGTGACGTTTCCGGCCCCCGGCCCGGGGAAGCCGCCCGGCATCGAAGCCCACACTCTCCGGGATGCACCATGACCACACCTGACCCCGACCCGGACCGCACTCCGGCGCTGGACGAGCACGGCGCCCTGCCCGGCGGGGACACCCCGCCGGCCGAGGGCGGCACGTCGGGCATCTCCCACCCCGAACCCGAGGAACTGCGCAAGGCCTGGGGCATCTGGCCCGCGGTGGTGATCGTGGCGATCGCCGTGGCCGTCTCGGTCATGCTCGTCGCCATGATCTTCGTCGCCTGACCGGGGCCGCCGTCCTCCGTCGTCGTCCGGGGCCGTCGTCCACGCGACCGGCGCGGTGGGACCGCTTCGTGCCGCCGCCCCCCGCCGATGCGAGGCCCGGCGGGGACCCGTTCCGGGCTCTACTCCCCGGTACCGGGCCAGGTGGGCTGCGCGAGCCGGTGGCGCAGGGCGTCGAGTCGGGCGAGGTGCGCGTCGAGCGCTGCGGTGACCTCGCTCCCCACGGCGTGGACGCGCGCTTCGACGGCGCCGATCCGTTCCAGGATCTGCTGCCACCCGTCCTGGTCGGCGGCGTCAGGCGCGTCGGCGGTTGCTGGCGTCACGGAGCTGGTCGGTGCGGTGGGCGAGTGCATCGAGGTCGTTGGCGAGGTCGTCGTGGTCGGGGCCGAGGTGGGGGCGGATGTCGGCCAGGGGCTCGATGAGGTCGGCCGCGTCGGCACGGCCGAGCGCGGTGGTCAGGGCGCTCTGGGCGCGCCGGGCGCGGGCGCCGAGGCCGGCAGCGGTGATCCGGGCCGCCAGGACGCGCAGTTCGGCGGCGTTGTCCCGGGCCCAGGCGGTGACGGCTCGGTCGGCGGCCCGGCGGTCGCGGACCGCCTTCACCCGCTCCGCGCCGGTGTCGGCGGTGCTGCGTGCGGGGCGCAGGCGCAGGTAGCGGTTCTCCGCGGCCTGGCGGCTGGCGACGCCCATGGGGCGGGCGAGATCGGCCCAGGTCGCGCCGCCCGCCCGCGCGGCCTCGACCAGCGGGGCCTCCCAGTCCGCGAGCTGCGCGCGCAGCTCGCGCAGCAGCACCAGGGCGGCCAGCGCCTGCCCGGCTCCGTCCTGGGGGGCGTCCCACGGCGAGGTGTCGGGCGCGGCGCCGGGCGCGTGGGCGGAGCGGACCGCGTCGTCTATGGCGGCGAGCGCCGCGGCGGCGGCCAGGAAGGAGACCGGCTCGGGGCCGGACGCGGGCGGTGGCTTGGTACTCATGGTGTCATTCTACGGATGACACGCAGCATTTGTCATCGGATGGATGACGTGCTACAACAAAGACAGGTGAAGCGCACTGGCACCCATCGATCAGTGGAGGTGTTTCGCGATGCTGATGCGCACTGACCCGTTCCGCGAGCTGGACCGGCTGACCCAGCAGTTCCTGAACACGACCGGCACCTGGTCGCGGCCGACCCCGATGCCGCTGGACGCCTACCGGACCGGCGACGAGTACGTGATCTGCTTCGACCTGCCGGGGGTGGACCCGCAGGCGATCGACATCGACGTCGAACGGAACATGCTGACCGTCAAGGCCGAGCGCCGTCCGCGCCAGGAGGGCGAGGGCGTGAAGTGGGAGCTCTCCGAGCGCCCGCTCGGAGTCTTCTCCCGGCAGGTCATGCTCTCCGACACCCTCGACCCGGAAGGGATCACCGCCGACTACGACTCCGGCGTGCTGACCCTGAAGATCCCGGTCGCCGAGAAGGCCAAGCCCCGCAAGATCGCGATCAGCCACAGCGGCGGCCGCAAGCAGATCCAGGCCTGACCCCTCCCCGTGACCGTTCCGTGCCGCCGCTGATCCCCCCGGGCGGCGGCACGGGACACCCTCTTCCCGTACACCCTGGCCCGGCACGCGAGCCGGGTGACCCCCTGGCCCCGCAGCGCGGGCCGACGGACAGCGAGCACTGCGATGGCCACCCCGGTGAACCCGTTCACGGTCCGGGCGTGCGGCGAGATCGACCTCGACACCGGCCCGCGCCTCCACCGTGAGGTGGAACGCGCACTCGCCCGGCACCGGCAGGTGGTACTCGACCTGTCGGAGGTCACCTTCATGGACTGCGCGGGCCTGAACGCCGTGATCCGGGCCCGCGAGCTGGCCGAGCGCCGTGGCCGACGCCTCGTCCTGCGCGGCATCGGCCACCCCGTGGCCCGGCTCCTCAAGCTCACCGGCGTCAGCCTGACCCCGTGAGCCGGCGGCCACCGGCCGGACTCGTCCCGAGGGAAAGCTCGTCCCATGAGAAAGGAGAGCGCTGTGGCGATCCGCTGGGAGGCGTTCTTGGACCAGGTCCGGGAACGCGGCGAGTACGACACGCCTGCCGAAGCCGAACGCTGTGCCCGCGTCATCCTCGCGCTGCTCGGCGCCCACCTGGCCGGTACCGTGCGCGCCCAGCTCGCGGCCCGACTGCCCGAGACCCTCGCCCTGGTCCTGCTCAACCCCCTGCAGGCCGCCGAGCCGCTCACTCCCGAGCGGTTCGTGCGCGCCACCGCGGCCTGGATAGAAGGCGCCACCGAATCCACGGCGCTGTGGGACATCGGTGCCGTCCTGTCCACCGTCGCCGACGCCGCCGGTGACGAGCTCATGGAGCAGGTCCTGCTCCAGCTGCCGCCCGGCTACGACACCCTCTTCGGCCGCCCCGACCTCGGCCGACGTCCCTGATCACCCCGCCCCGCGCCGCCGCGACGTCGCGCCCCGCGAGTCGCGGCGGCGCGGCGACCCGTCCCGGAGGCCACCCGCCATGACCCGGTACCGCCATCTGGTCCAGCAGCTCCGCGTTCTCGGCCGCTACGCCGACGACGGGGAAGCCGAACGCGTCCTCGACACCGTCCTCGGCATCCTCGGCTCGCAGCTCACCGGCGACGAACGGTGCGACCTCGCCGCCGCGCTGCCCGAACGCGCCCGCGCGAAGCTCGTCGCCCAGATCCCCCTCGACCGCCCCGTCACCGCCCCGGCCTTCGTCGAAGCCGTCGCCCACAACCTCAACACCACGCTCGCGAGCGCCCGCTGGCACACCTCCTGCACGCTCACGGCCGTCGCCGACCTCGCCGGCGACCACCTCACCGAGCGCCTCCTCGCCCACCTTCCCCGCGGCTACGCGCTCCTGTTCGGCCGCGCCGACCTCACCCCCGCCGCGGCCTGATCCGTACGGAAGGAACCGAAGGACGGCCGCGCCGGCAGATGGCGTACGTCCAGCCGGCATGCGGCATCCGCTCAGCCGGGCGTCCTGTGGCGCTGTCGGTCCGGGTGAAAGTCACGAGCACGCCGATCATCGGGCTTCCTGTCGATCGAGTGGTGCTGGAGGGAACCTCCCCGCGCACGGCCGGAGATTCCGGTCGTCCTGCCCTGTTCCCAGCTTGTCAGCCGCAGGGGTCGCCCACCACCGCGCTGTTCGGCGAGGGACCCCCGCTGCGGCGTGGGGCGGTCACGCGTCGGCCGGAGCGGTGAAGAAGGCGGTCATCCTCTCCAGGCCGTCGTCGCCGAACATGGTGTCCAGGCTGGCGGCGGACTCGGTGGCGGAGGCCTCGCTGCGCGGGAACAGGGCGTTCTCGTAGGCGGTGAGGGCCGCCTCCGGGTCGCCGGGGTGGGTGGCGACGGCCCGGCCGAGTTCGGCGCCGTCGAGCATGGCGAGGTTGGCGCCCTCCCCGGCGAAGGGGGACATCAGGTGGGCGGCGTCGCCGAGCAGGGTCACGCCGGGGACGCGGTCCCAGCGGTGTCCGACCGGCAGGGCGTGGATACGGAGCGGAGTGATGGTGTCGGCGTCGGCGACAAGGGCCCGCAGGTCCTCGTGCCAGCCCTCGAAGTGGGCCAGGACGGCGGCCTTGGCGGCGTCGCCGTCACCGAAGTCGATGGTGTCCAGCCAGTCCTCGGCGGCCCTGAGCGCGGTGTAGACGTGCAGGCTCCCGTCGGTCTCCCGGTGGGCGAGGAAGCCGCTCCGGCCGCCGAGGCAGAGGAAGAACCCGCCGCCGACGACGGCGGCGCTGCGCGGGTGGCGGGTGTCGGCGTCGAAGAGGTCGGTCTCGACGAAGGAGATGCCGGTGTAGGCGGGGGTGGCGCCCCGGTCGGATGGCATCCGCGACCACCACCACGGCGTGACCTGCCGCCTCCGGAGCTCCGTCAGTGGGCGGCGAGTTCGCCGCTGAGCCTGCCGTGGAGATCGGCGCTGGGGTGGTTGAGGCCGGTGATCTCGACGGTCTTGCCGCGCTGTTCGTACCTGGTGGTGACGGCGTCGAGGGCGGCGACGGAGGAGGTGTCCCAGATGTGGGCGCCGGTGAGGTCGATGACGACCTTGGCGGGGTCGCCCGCGTAGTCGAAGCGACCGACGAGGTCGTTGCTGGAGGCGAAGAAGAGGGCGCCGGTGACCGCGTACACGACCTGGCCGCCGTCGGGGTCGGTGACGGAGGTGACGGAGGCCAGGTGGGCGACGCGCTTGGCGAAGATCACCATGGCGGTGACCGAGCCGACCACGACGCCGACGGCGAGGTTGTGGGTGGCGACCACGCAGGCGACGGTGATCACCATCACGGCGATCTCACCGGTGGGCATCCGCTTGAGGGTCTTCGGCGCGATGGAGTGCCAGTCGAACGTCGCGAAGGAGACCATCACCATCACCGCGACCAGGGCGGCCATCGGGATGTCGGAGACGACCGGGCCGAAGACGATGCACAGCACCATCAGGAACGCACCGGCGAGGAAGGTGGACAGCCGGGTGCGGGCGCCGGAGACCTTCACGTTGATCATGGTCTGGCCGATCATCGCGCAGCCGCCCATGCCGCCGGAGAACCCGGTGACGATGTTGGCGATGCCCTGACCGATGGACTCGCGGGTCTTGTTCGAGCGGGTGTCGGTGATCTCGTCGACGAGCTTGGCGGTCATCAGCGACTCCATCAGTCCGACCAGCGCCATGGCGAGCGCGTAGGGGGCGACGGTGGTGAGGGTGTCCAGGGTGAACGGCACGTCCGGCAGGCCGGGCACGGGCAGGGACGAGGGCAGGGCGCCCTTGTCGCCGACGGTCGGCACCGCGATCCCGGCGGCCACGGTGACGGCGGTGAGGACGGCGATCGACACCAGCGGCGCCGGGACGACGGTGGTGACCTTCGGGAAGAACACCATCAGCGCGAGGCCGGCGGCGATCAGCGGGTAGACCGGCCACGGCACGTGGCTCATCTCTGGGACCTGGGCCAGGAAGACCAGGATCGCGAGGGAGTTGACGAAACCGACCATCACGCTGCGCGGTACGAAGCGCATCAGCCTGGCCACGCCCAGCGCACCGAGGACGATCTGGAAGACGCCGGCGAGGATGACCGCGGCGACCAGGTAGCCGAAGCCGTGCTCGCGGTTCAGCGGTCCGATCACCAGCGCGACGGCCCCGGTGGCGGCGGAGATCATCGCGCGCCGCCCGCCGACGACCGCGATCGTGACCGCCATGGTGAAGGAGGCGAACAGGCCGATGCTGGGGGCGACTCCCGCGATGACCGAGAACGAGATCGCCTCGGGGATCAGCGCGAGCGCCACGACCAGGCCGGCCAGCACCTCCCTGCGCCAGACCCGCGGATCGTTCAGCCAGTCGGGACGGCTTTCGCGCAGGCGTGCGGCAAGGGTGAGCGGGGAGGTCTGCAAGACGGCTGGAACCTGTCGTATCGGGCGCGAGCGGCACGGCGCGCGGGAGGAACGGAGGGGCACGGGGAGGTGCCGTACGGTCGGGCATGCCGACGGGCGCCCACGTGGCCCCGGCAACTCTACCCTGACGTTAGAGTAGGGATGGTGATCGAGACCGGCGCCGCCCGCAGTGGACCGCGGACCCGCGCAGGTGAGAAGGACAGGGAGAGGGCGGACGTGGAACCCGAGCAGCGGATGCAGATCGGCGAGGTCGCTGCCCGCACCGAGCTGTCGCTGCGCACCATCCGGCACTACGAGGAGGCCGGCCTCGTCATCCCCTCCGCCCGTTCCCAGGGCGGCTTCCGCCTCTACACCGAATCCGACGTCGCCCGGCTGATGGTCATCCGCCGGATGAAGCCGCTCGGGTTCACCCTCGACCAGATGCTCGACCTCCTCGACGCCACCGACCGCCTGGACGCACCCGGCCACCTCGACGCGGACGAACGCGAGAAACTCGTCGAGCGGGTCCGGGGCTACGAGCTGGCTGCCCAGGACCGCATCGCCGACCTGCGCGTCCGACTCGCCCGCGCCGAGGACTTCGCGGCCACCCTCCGGGAGCGGATCGACGCGGCCAAGCCCTGACCCCGTGCGGGTGTCCACACCGAGAACCCTGAACAGCTCCTACCGGGTGCGCGCCTGGGCGCGGCGGTCGGCGCCGGTGGCTGACCGCAGGTCGAGGGCGCGCAGGGCGGTCTCGCCCCAGGCGAGGTTCTCCCGTTCGAAGGCCATGCCGCGCAGGAGGGTGAGGTAGGGGCCGATGTGCTCCGCCCCGGCGAGGTGCTGGTCCTCGGTGCGGCCGTCGAGCAGTTTGGCCTGGAGGCGTTCGTAGCGGGCGAGTTTGGCGCGGGCCCAGTCCATCCGTTCGGCGATGGCGGCGCGGACGGCCGCGGCGTCGCCGGCGTCGACGCTCTGGATCTTGACGAGGAGTTCGTCGCGGATGGTGCTGGGCTTGCTGGGGAGTTCGGTGGTGTAGGCGTGGACGGCGGCGAGGCCGGCGTCGGTGAGGGAGAACAGGCGCTTGTTGGGACGCTTCTCCTGCTGGACGACGCGGGCGGCGATCAGTCCGTCGGCCTCCATGCGCTCGAGTTCGCGGTAGAGCTGCTGAGGGGTGGCCATCCAGAAGTTGGCGACCGAGGCGTCGAAGCTCTTCGCCAGGTCGTACCCGGAGGCCTCGCCCTCCAGAAGGGCTGCCATCAGTGCGTTCCGCAGAGCCATGCGGTCAACGTAGCACCTGGTTGTTTAGTCAACAAAGCGATTAATCGCAAGTTGGGAGCGGGCTGATCCGGGCCTCCGTGCGCGGGCTCTGGACACCCCGCGGTGCCCTGCCGCATACTCGCCGACGCACCTAGTCAACTTCATTAGTATAGAGTCGGAGCGTCCCATGCACCCATTCCGCAAGGCCGTCGAGGACCGCGACCACGAGGCCATGGCCGCGCTGCTGGCCGAGAACGTGGTCTTCACCAGCCCGGTCGCCTTCAAGCCGTACCCGGGCAAGGCCATCACGGCGGCGATCCTGCGGGGCGTGATGCGCGTCTTCGAGGACTTCACCTACGTCCGCGAGATCGCCGACCCGGGCGGGCGCGACCACGCGCTCGTGTTCACCGCGACCGTCGATGGGAAGCAGATCCAGGGCTGCGACTTCCTGCACGTCGACGAGGACGGGCTGATCGACGACTTCACGGTGATGGTGCGCCCGCTGTCCGCCGCGCAGGCGCTGGCCGCGGCGATGGGCGCCCAGTTCGAGCGGATCGCGGCCGAGGCGGCGGCCGAGCGGTGAGCGGCCCCGGTACCTACCGGTTCCTGGCCCGTTCGAGCCGCTGCGGCAGATCACGGGCAGCATGCGCGCGATCCTCTACGACGACGCGCCGGCGGCTGCGGGCCTCGCCCGCAGCCGGGCGATGACGGGGCTCGGGCTGGTCTGGGCGCTGGCCTTCGGATTCGGCGCGACCCGTTTCTACGACCGGCGGGGCCTGCACCGCGAGCACCCTCCGGCGGCGGGCGAGAC
This sequence comes from Kitasatospora sp. NPDC092039, assembly GCF_044756065.1. Classification (NCBI taxonomy): domain Bacteria; kingdom Bacillati; phylum Actinomycetota; class Actinomycetes; order Kitasatosporales; family Streptomycetaceae; genus Kitasatospora; species Kitasatospora sp. NPDC092039. The sequence goes on from NZ_JBIVSD010000017.1 coordinate 194,686, forward strand.
GGCGCTCCGGGCGGTGCCGTCGGCGTGAGATCCGCGGGCCCGCCCGGCGGACAGGCCGGGCGGGCTCCGCCTCGTCCACCGGTAGGGCGTCGGTCCCGGTCGACAGCCGGCCGGTCGGGTCTGACGGTCGACGCCGTGTGGTGCCGGAGGTGTCGCCTCCCGAAGGCCGGGTAGCCGGACCTCCGGAACGTGCCCGTCCGAGTCACGAGGAGCGGTGATCGTGGGAACCCCACCGAACGATCCGGTACCCCCCAGTCCCACACCGGTTCCAGGGCCGGGCCCGGCGCCGGGCCCCTTGCCCGGGCCGGTACCCGCGCCCGGTGGTCCGGATCCGGTTCCGCCCGGGCCGCCTCCGCTGGAACCCGACCCGCCGCCGCCCGCGCCGAGGCCGGAGCCTCACCCGGAGCCCGGGCCGCTGCCCGGGCCGGGGCCCGCTCCCGCGCCGGTCACCTGAGCACCCGGACCCGCTCCGGGGAGCGGGGGAAGAGGCTGCGGGTCGGTGCGGAACTCGCCCTGCCCGCCGCGGAGTTCGAAGACTTCGGCGTCGGCTGCTCGCGGGGGCGGGTGCCCCGCCGGGCTGCGCCGTCCCGGCTCCGCGCCGTCACGCCGAACGTGTCGGACGACCTCGGCGGGGTAGGCGCCGGAGCGGAGCCGGGAGGAGGAAGGGCGATGCCCGGAGCGGACACGCTGGCGGAGTACCGCCGGAAACGGGACTTCCGTAAGACCCGTGAGCCCAGCGGTGAGGGCGGCCCCGGGGCCGGCGGGGAGCCCGCCTTCGTGGTGCAGATCCACGACGCCAGCACCATGCACTTCGACTTCCGGCTGGAGGTCGACGGCGTCCTCAAGTCCTGGTCGATCCCCAAGGGCCCGTCCGGCGACCCGCATGACAAACGCCTGGCCGTGCCCACCGAGGACCACCCCCTGGGGTACCGCGACTTCGAGGGGACCATCGCCGAGGGCGAGTACGGCGCCGGCACCGTGATCATCTGGGACGAGGGCCGCTACCGGAACCGCAGCACGGACAAGCGCGGACACGAGGTCCCGTTCGCCGAGGCGCTCGCCCACGGCCACGCCTCGTTCCGGCTGGACGGCCACAAGCTGCACGGCGACTGGGCACTCACCCGGTTCCGGGAGGGCGACGGGCAACGGGAGGCGTGGCTGCTGGTCCGGCGCGGACACAGCAGCCGAGGTGCCGCCACGACCGACCCCCGACGGGCCCGCTCGGCACGCAGCGGACGGACCCTCAAGCAGGTCGCCGCCGAGGAGGGCGACGGATGACCCGCGAGCGAGGCACGCCATGACCACCACCGGCATCCGCGTGAGCGGCCGGACCGTCGAGATCAAGCGGGCGGAGAAGGAGCTGTTCCCCGGGGACGGCATCACCAAGGCCGATCTCGCCGACTACTACCGCCGGGCCGGCCGGCGCATCCTGCCGCAACTGCGCGGACGCCCGCTGATGCTGGAGCGCCACCCCGACGGCATCGGCGACGGGCGCTTCATGCAGAAGGACACCCCCGACTACTTCCCGGACTGGATCCACCGCGCCGAACTGCCCAAGGAGGGCGGCACCGTCGGCTACCCGGTCTGTGACGACCTCGCCACGCTTCTCTACCTGGTCGACCAGGCGTGCATCACCCCGCACCGCTGGCTGTCGAAGGCCGACCGGCCCGACCACCCCGACCTGCTGGTCCTCGACCTCGATCCTCCCGGTGAGGACTTCGAGTCGGTCCGGTGGGCCGCCGCCCGGCTGCACGAACTGCTCGACGAACTCGACCTGCCCGCCGCCCTGATGACCACCGGCTCGCGCGGGCTGCACGTGCTGGTCCCGCTCGACCACCACGCTCCCTTCGATGACGTCCGCGCCTTCGCCCGCGACCTGGCCGACCTGCTAGCCGACCGGCACCCGGACCAACTCACCACCGCCGCGCGCAAACAGGCCCGCAAGGGCCGTCTCTACCTCGACACCCAGCGCAACGCCTACGGCCAGACCGCCGTCACCCCCTACGCCGTCCGCGCCCTGCCCGGCGCCCCGGTCGCCACCCCGCTGAGCTGGAGCGAACTGGACGACCCCGACCTCACCCCGCAACGCTGGACCATCGCCACCATCGGCGAGCGCCTGGAGGGCGACGACCCCTGGGAGGGGGAGCTGCGCCGCGGCCGGTCGTTGAAGGCGGCCGCCCGGAGGCTGGAGAAGCTCTGAGCCGGGTCGACGGTCCGTACCGCCCGTCCGAGAGGTGACCCGGGTTCATCCGGGAGGGGACCCGGTCGGCGAGAGGGGAGCCTTCGCCGGCCGGACCACCTCTCGCCTTCGCGGCCCGGTCGGGTGGTCAGGTGGCCTGGTCGATGCGGGCGAGCATCGCCGCGAGGCGGCGAACGGCGGCTTCGGCGTCGGCGAGCTCCTCAGTACCGGGCAGGACCGTGCCGAAGGTGCGGCCTTCCGGCGCGTCGAGGGCGCGCCAGTGCAGGACCGGGGTGAGGGCGCTGGCGCACCGGGCGAGGAACCAGGCCAGATTGCCGTGGGTGCGGGCGACGGTCAGGGCGAGGGTGGCGACGGCCTCGCGCAGGGCGGCGAGCCGGTCGATCCGCGGCAGTCGCTGCTGCGCCTCGGCGGGACCGACGGCCTCCCGCAGGGCTTCGGCGGTCTGCGCCGCGAGCGACGAGTCCCTGGCGACGAGCTTCCAGGTGCCGTCTGTGAGCTGGCTCTCCGCTTCGCGGACGACCTCGTTGACTGCCTCGAACGTGCCCATGGCGGGCAGCCTACCGGCGGGCACCTCGCAGGGGGAGTCCGGTCGACCTCGGCACCGCCACCACGCCGGCGGGCGTCATCGCTCTCCTCGGCGCGTCTCCCTCCGCCGGCTGGCATTGGAGTGGCGTCGGGCCGCCGCTCGGAGGAGGAACGGCCCGGCCGGCGGGCGGGCCGTCCTCAGGTGGGACGGATAGCGGACCGGCGCTTCGGTGTCCGGGTCCTTGTCCCCGAGCTGTGGAGCCTCCATGTCCTTCGTGCCCGCGTCCGTGCGCCGTCTGTTTGCCGTCCTCCTGCCCGCCCTCCTCCTCGCCACGGTGTTCGGCGCCCTGGGGGCGCCGCCCGCGGCCGGAGCGCCGGGGGCCGGGAGCACGGGCACGGGCACGGACTGGGACGCGCTGGCACGCTGCGAGAGCGGCGGCCGGTGGAGCGCCAACACGGGGAACGGCTACTACGGGGGCCTGCAGTTCGACGCGGCGACCTGGCGTGCCAACGGCGGGCTCGCCTACGCGCCGCGCGCGGACCGGGCGACGCGGGAACAGCAGATCGCCGTGGCCGAGCACCTCGCCGAGCGGCGGGGCCTGGCGCCGTGGCCGGTGTGCGGTGCCCGGCTGGCCCGGGGCGCCGAGCGCCCCGCCGGCCGTCCCGGGGCCGGTGCCCGCGGCCACCGACCGGTGCAGGCCCGCCCGCACGCCCACGCCGTACCGGCGCGCCCGTCGGCCGCCGGGAGCAGCGGTGGCCGGGACTTCGCCCCGGGTTCGGACGACACCTGGACGGTGGAGGAGGGGGACTCCCTCAGCGCCATCGCCGAGGAGACCGGCTTCCCCGGCGGATGGCCCGCCCTGCACGCCCTCAACCGTGACACGGTCGGCGGCGACGCCGATCTGCTGCTACCGGGCCAGGTGCTCCGACTCGCCTCCTGACCCGCCGCCGGCTGACTGCCCGCGGCCGAACCTGTGGGTGCCCCAGAACGAGAGCTCGGCAGGCTCGGCCGCGTACCGGGCGCCGCCCATCGCGAGGATGAACAGGGGAGGGTCGGCTTCGGGTCGGTCTGCGGACTCGGGGGCCGGCCCCGTGGAGCGGGCCCCCGTTTCGTCGCCGAGTTCGGAGCCGAGGCGGTCGAGGATGACGCCATGCCGGCGGACCTCGGCCATGGTGCGGTCGAGGGCGCCGACGAGGTCGTCGAGGTCCTCGTCGGGAATGTCGGATCGGGTCAATAGGCCTGACCTGCGGCATGGAGAACCGGACACGCCGTCCTGACGTCCATTGATCTGAACGTGATCGAATGGGCATGGGGGAGAGCGGATGGCTGAGGGATTCAAGGTCGATCTCGGCGCGCTGGACAAGGCGGCGTCGGGCATCACCAACACCTTGGCGAAGTTGCAGTTCAAGAAGGTCAGCGACCTCGACCCCAAGAAGGAGGACATCGGCCACGACCATCTGGCCGACGTCCTCGAAAAGTTCTGCACCCGCTGGGAGATCGGTGTGGAGAACCTGGGGAAGGACGCCACCCAGGTGTCCCAGCGCCTCAACGCGAGCGTGAAGGCCTACGCGCAGCTCGAGGGGCAGCTCGCCGGGCACATGCACGGCACCGCCAGCAGCGACCACGGCGAAGACCCGGGGGCGAAGTGATGGCGAAGGAACTCGGAGAGACGTCCGACCCGAAGGACCTCGTCCCGGGTGACCCGGACGCGATCGCGTCGGCCGCCGCCTGGCTGAAGAGCTACGGCGACACCCTGCACTCGACGGGCGAGGGCCTCAAGCGGATCGACACCACCGAGGGATGGTCGGGGAAGGCCGGTGACGCGTTCCGCGACGCGTTCGAGGGCGAGCCGCAGAAGTGGCTGGAGGCGGGCGACTGCTTCCACGCCGCCGCCACCGCCCTCACCACGTACCAGGCGACCCTGGTCTGGGCCCAGGGGCAGGCCTCGGACGCGATCCGGCAGTGGAACGAGGGCCAGGCCGCGAGCGCCAAGGCCAAGTCCGACCACGAGACGGCGGAGAAGAACGCCGGTCACGAACTGCCGTTCACCGATCCCGGCGACAGCACCAGGTCGGCCGCGCAGCACACGCTGAGCAACGCGAGGAGCCAGGTCAAGACCGTGGGCGACACCACGGCCGACACCATCGCCAAGGGTCGTGACAAGGCCCCGGAGGAACCGGGCTGGCTGGACAAGGTCGGTGACTTCCTCTCCGACGCCGGGGACTTCCTCAAGGACGTCGGCACGGTCGCCGTCGAGGACCTGGCCTCCATCGGCAACGCGATGCTCCACGACCCCGGCGCGTCCCTCGAGATCGCGGGCGGTCTCGCCCTCGCGACGCTCGGCGCCGGCGGCGAGGTGCTGGGCGTCGGGCTCGACCTGACGGGCGTCGGCGCCGTCATCGGCGTGCCCGTCAACGTCGCCTCGGCCGGCGTCATCGCCACCGGCCTCGGCATCGCCGGTGTCGGCGCGACCCAGATCGCCCAGGACGCGATGGGGCCCGACCGGGTCCACATGGAGGGCGAGGGGGGCGGCGGCGGGAGCAGCGCGCCGGACATGCGGACCCAGCCCTCCAAGGCCGCCGACCCGAACGCCACGCCCGAGGGCCGCGTCACCAACATCCCCAAGAACGCGGACCCGACCACCGTGCGCGCGTTCACCCGCGAGAACGAGTCGGCCGACATCCTGGCGAAGAACGGCTACAAGGTCGAGCAGAACCCCAACGTGGCCGGTACGACCAAGAACCCCGACTACCGGGTCGAGGGCGAAGTGATGGACTGCTACGCGCCCACCGCGAAGAACCCCCGCTCCATCGCCACCGGGATCCAGAAGAAGGTGGACGAAGGACAGGCGGATCGTATCGTTCTGAACCTGTCCGACAGCGAGGTCGACGTGGCCGCCATGCGCAAGCAGCTGAACGACTGGCCCATTGACGGACTGAAGGAGGTCACCGTGATCGACAAGTCCGGCAACGTGGTCTCCCTCTACCCGTAGAAGAGCAGAAGGACAAGACATGGCAATCTCCTACAGCCTCGAGTTGGTGACCCCGTGGACCACGGCCCAGGTCGCCCAGAAGCTCGCCGACGTCGCCCCGTCGGTGCGGCTCTTCGACACCCCCGCAACCGTTGACGCGCTGGTCGGGGACGGCGCGGTCACGGCGTACGGCACCTGGGTCCGGGTCACCCCGCGCAAGCCCACCCCCTGGGGCGATCCGCAGATCGGCGGCCGCGTCTTCACCCCGACCGTCTCGGTCGCGTTCCGACTGGGCAAGGACACCGACGCCTCCGGCCAGCAGGACGACATGGCCCGCCTGGCCGACGCCCTCCTCGCGCAGGTCCCCGGCGACGCGGTCCTGCACCTCGACTACGAAGACGTCTGGCTGGTTCGCCAGGACGGCGAGCTGAGCCTGAGCGAGCGTTCCGACTTCTGGCCGCCGAACCGCCTCGCCGCCGTATCCGGCCCCTATCGCCGCCAGAGCCACGAATTCGTGGACGAGGAATGAGCCCCCGCCCTCCACGGGCGGCTGAAGCGTGGTGCCCGAGGGCGTGAGCGGACAGGGTGCCATCCGGCCCTGCCTGCTCAACCCCGGTCTCCCGCAACGCGCTTCAGACGCCGACATGCGCGGGCTTCTCGGTCCTGGCCAGGATGCAGGCCGTGGGTGACGGCATCGGCGGAGGGTGTCGGTGAGCGGGTGGCCGGAGGCGGCGAGCCCGGCACGGGCGCTTCGGGCGGGCGGAGGGGGCGCCGGCCCGGGGGTGCGGTGGGCCCGGCCGCCGCACCCCCGATTGGCGAACGCCAGGTCAGCGCGCGTTGCCGCGCGGCTTGAGGGGGGTGCCGGGGAGCTCCGGGGCGGGGAGGCGGTCGCCCGGGTAGCCGTGGACGGCGCCGAAACGGTCGTCGGCGGCCTGCCAGTCGGCCCGGGCCCGGGCGATGTCCTCGTGGGTGCGCCCGATGAAGTTCCACCACATACCACGTGATTTGCGTTTCTTCCCAGGTCAGGGGTGTGGCGGACCATCTGCGGTCAGCAAAACGTCAGCATCGGACGGGATGGAGACCGCAGACGATGGCCCCGAGGACCCTGGCCCGCGGCATGGGCACCTTCTTCAAGACCTGCGAGCACCCGCAGGCGCGGTGGTCGAAGTGCCCGCACACCTACGTGATCCGGTTCCGCAACGCCTCCGGTCGGCAGACCGAGGAGTCCGGCTTCGCTACCCAGGACAAGGCAATCGACCGGCTCACCGAGATCTACCGGGCGAAGCGCGAGAACCCCTGGAGCCAGAGCAAGGCCGAGCGCAATCGCAAGTACGGCGCGATGAACTTCGGCACGTACACCGAGGAGTGGAAGGCCGGCCAGCGCGCGCTCGCCCCGGCGTCGCTGCGGCACCTCGACTCGCTCCTCGAACACCACCTCTACCCGGCGTTCCACAGCCGTCGGATGGCCACCTTCGACCACAAGGTCGTCGACGCCTTCATCCGGACCATGGAGCGCAACGGCGTTGGCCTGGCCACCCAGGCCAACGCCTTCGACAAGCTCAAGTCGATCCTGCTCGACGCCCACCGCCTCGGTCTCTACCCGGAGAACCCGCTCGACGGCGTCACCCCACCCCAGTACGACCCGAAGCGCGCGGTCATCCCTTCGCTCGTGCAGCTCGGCGCGATACGCGAGGCCGGCGACGAGACCTTCAACCTCGTCGCCGAGCTGATGAGCGGCTGCGGTCTCCGCAACGGCGAGGCCCTCGCCGTCAACGTCAACAACATCGTCGCCGACGACGTCTATCGGGTCACCGAGCAGGTCAACCAAACAACGAAGGACTACGCCCCACTCAAGCACCGCAAGGAGGGTGACTACCGGGACGTCCCGCTGCCGACCCGGACCCGGCTGAGCCTGCTCTCGTACGCGGACACCTACGGCACCATCGACGGCTACCTGCTCCGCCATCCGCTGGACATCGCGAAGCCGTACCCGTCCTACTACCTGCAGAACCAGTGGGACCGGATCAAGCGGGCCGGTGACGTCGACATTCCCGAGGGCATGACGCTCTACGGTCTGCGGCACTTCTTCGCGTCGAACTGCCTCAGCCACAACATCCCGATCACCGACGTGGCGGAGTGGATGGGGCACAAGAGCATCGACGTCACGTTCAAGATCTACCGGCACCTGATGCCCGGCTCGATCGGCCACGCCGCCCAGGTCCTCGACCTCGGGCTCGCGGCCTGAAACGTGTGGGGCCCTGTTCGTCGCCGAACAGGGCCCCACACGTGGGGCTGTCCGACATCATCCGCCGGACATCCGCTGCTGCTTCACCCAGGCATTGATCTCGGTGACCTTGAACTGCAGCTTCGCATTGCGCCCGTTCCCGAAGCGGTACGGGACGAGGCCGACCTTGGGCGCCTCGCGGTAGACCCACTGAACGGACATGTTCAGGTGTTCTGCGGTCTGCTTGACGGTCATGAACTGCGAAGACACAGGCCCTCCTTCTGCGCCGACCGGTCGCCAAGGGCGCGACCAGGAGGCCCAAAGGTGCTCCATCAACAGCGCTTTGGGAGCGCTGTGATCTCGTGGTACGTTGCCCTCGCTATGCAGGCCCGGGCTCCAGTGCCGGACCTGACGGCCCCGCCTGGTCGACCATGCGAACGGACCCGTAGTCCGAGCGACACGTCACTGTGCGGACTCTCCTATCCCTATGGTGGCGCTGACGCACGACCGTGCGCGGTGGCTCCGCTCATGAGACGTCTGACAGGACAGAGCAGTGATCAACTCGTTCATCGCACACACGAGCCCGGGGCGAAGCAGGGTCTTCGCCCTCCGCAAGGACCCCCGCGATCACGATCGCCTGGAGGCGGTCACCACGCTCGGAGGCGAAGACCTCCGCCAGACCGACGAGCTTGTTGGCTCCCTCAACAACTATCTGGCGGACCGGGACGACGCTGCGTTGCAGGCAGTGCTGGACGGTCTCCCCAAGGCCGTGCAGATGGCCACGAAGCGGTATCTCAAGGAGAAGTGCCCGCTGGAGATGGGGGCCTTCACGGGATTCGGGCCGATCGAGCTCGTCCGCGAGGCCGTGTACTTCAGCCGGGTCGACGACGAGCTCGAAGACTACCTCGAAGGCGCCTACTCGATCGGCTTGGGCATCCGCATGTCGAACGAGCGCGACAGCGATGGCGATGTCGACTGGGTGATCCAGCTTCGCAACGATGAGGTCTCGGTGCCCGCCAGCGCCGAGCCGCGCTCGTGGGAGCTCCCCGCGGAGGTGGAGCTCTTGGAAACCTGGACGAGCAAGAAACCGCACCCTGGGCTGGGACCCGTTCGTGCTGCCCTCAGGGTGGCAGCCAGCGCCAGCGCCGAGGGCCGCTGGGTGAGGGGCCACACGCTGCTCCACAGCCACCGCGACGTCGACTACGAGGGCAGCGGAACCTCGGAGTTCGTCGTCGACGTCTTCGATGCGCCGATCCCGCAGCGGCACTCCGAAGACTAGGCCGTGTTTCGCAATTGATCTTGTGGCGGGTCATTGCTCCTCGGCTCGCAGCCACAGGATCAGCGAGGCGAGGACGACGCCGGCCCGATAGCGGTTGGCCAGCTTGTCGAACCTGGTGGCCACTGCCCGGAATTGCTTCAGCTTGGCGAAGCACCGCTCGACGACGTTCCGCCGCTTGTAGGCGGTCTTGTCGAAGGCCGGCGGTCGCCCGCCGCGGCTTGCGCGGCGGGCGCGGCCGGCAATCTGGTCCCGGCGTTCGGGGATGGTCGCTTTGATCCGTCGGCGCCGCAGCAGGTGGCGGATCTTCCGGGAGGAGTAGGCCTTGTCGGCCACGACCCGGTCGGGTCTGGTCCTTGGCCGCCCGCT
>NZ_JBIVSD010000018.1:0-188590 GCF_044756065.1 Kitasatospora sp. NPDC092039
TGCAGATGTCGCAATCCACACCGAGCCAGAAGGCCCTCACTCATTTCAAGATCACCAGGTCGTGAACCCCGTCACTAACCTCTGTGGTCAGTACAGCTAGTGGTCGAGTGGCCCACTCTCCAGTGCCAATCAATGGCTGACCCAGTGGGCCACTTCTCCATCCGGACCGGCTGGCTGTCCGGCTGTCCGGCTGTCCGCCCGAGCTGCCCCGCTGCCCACCGGGTCCACCGGGACCACCGGCCGGCCGCTCAGCCGCAGGTCGTCCCGTCCGCCGGCACCGTGCCGTCCAGCAGGTAGGCGTCCACGGTCTGCTTCAGGCACGGGTTGCCGGTGTTGTAGCCGCCGTGCCCCTCGCCCTGCAGGGTGACGGTCACGCCGACGCCCGCGCCGAGCTGCTGCGCCATCGTGCGGGCGCCCTCGACCGGGGTAGCCGGGTCACCGGTGGTGCCGACCACCAGGACCGGGGCGGCGCCCGGCGCGGCCACCTCCGGGTGGGCGGCCTTGCCGGGGACGGGCCAGCCGGTGCAGCCGGTCAGGCCCCAGGCGGTGAGGGCCCCGAACACCGGGGAGGCGGCGCGGAACCGCGGCAACTGCTGCTGCACGTCCTGGTCGGAGTAGCGCTGCTGGGCGTCCACGCAGCTGATCGCCCGGTTCGCGGCGTTCAGGTTGGTGTAGTGCCCCTGCGGGTCGCGCCCGTTCAGCCCGTCGGCGAGCCGGAGCAGCGTGTCGCCGGTCCCCTGCTCCATGGCCTCGCTGAGCCCGGCGGCCAGCGCGGGCCAGGTCTCCTGGCTGTACAGGGCGCCCGCGATGCCGGTGACCGCCAGGCTCTCGGTGAGCTGCCGTCCCTGCTTGGTGGGCAGCGGCGACCGCTCCAGCTTCTGCACCAGTTCCACGACCTTGGCGGTGCCCGCGTCGCCGCCCGCGCCGGTCGGGCAGGCGGTCCCGGCCTGGGCGGCGCAGGCCTTCATGAAGTCGCCGAGGGCGAGTTGGAAGCCCTGGGCCTGACCGAGCGCGGACTGCTGCGGGTCCTTCGTCGGGTCGACCACCGAGTCCAGCACCACCCGGCCGACCTGCTGCGGGAACAGGTGCGCGTAGACGCCGCCGAGCTGGGTGCCGTAGCTGATGCCGAAGTAGGACAGCTTCCGGTCGCCCAGCACCTGCCGCATCAGGTCCAGGTCGCGCGCGGCGCTCTCGGTGTCCACGTACGGCAGCACCGCACCGGAGTTGCGCTCGCAGGCGGCGGCGAAGCGGGCGTTGCCGTCGTCCAGCGCCTTCACCTCGTCGGGGGTCTCGGGGGTGCTCTCGGCGGCGGTGGCGGCGTCCATCGCCCGGTCGTCCAGGCATCTGACCCCGGCGCTGGCGCCGACCCCGCGCGGGTCGAAACCCACCAAGTCGTAGCGGGAGTTGAGGGAAGCGTAGGTCGCGGCGAAGGCGGGCAGGGTGGCCACGCCGGAGGCGCCGGGGCCGCCGAAGTTGAACAGCAGCGAGCCGATCCGGTGCTGTTCGTCCTTGGCCCGGCTGCGGATCAGCGCGAGGTCGATCGTCGTGCCGTCCGGCTTGCCGTGGTCCAGCGGGGCCTTGAGGGTGGCGCACTGCCAGTCGGCGGCGGGCGCGGTGCCGGTGCCCTGGGCGCTGGAGGGGGCGGCGCAGGCGTGCCAGTCCAGTTGTTGGGCGGCCAGTCCGGCCGCGGCGGCGGTGCCGGCCCCTGTGCCGGTGCCGGTGGCCGGGGAGGTCGGCGCGGGCTCGGCGGCGGAGGAGCCGTCGCCCTGGCAGCCGGTGGCGGCGGTGAGCAGCAGGACGGTCAGGCCGAGCGCTCCGGCGCCGCGGACGACGGTGTGCATGGGGTGGGTCCACCTCTCGGTCGGCCGGGCACCCCGGCGTGCGACAGGGGCTGCGCCTGCGCCCGGCGCTCGGTTCGCCGACGCACTCAGACCCTAGGGGCCGGAGCCCTCCGGTGCCGTACGGAGACCTCCGGACGGGGGCGTGCGCCGAACCGGCTGCCACCGGCCGAACGGGTGCGGGCCGATCCGCGCGGCCCGGCCTCGGTCGCTCTCCCGCCCGCTCCCGGTTTCCACCCTGCCGATCAGCAGGGTGGAAACCGGGAGCGCACCACGGGAACCTCCCGATCGGCACATGTGCGACGGGCTGGCGGGACGCCAGGATGACAGCCATCAGGGCCCCGTCGATGGGGCCCGGAAGGAGACTGCCGTGACGATCCCTCGCCTGCCGCTGCTGTCCCTGTCGTTCCTGTGCCTGTCGTTCCTGTGCCTGTCGTTCCTGTGCCTGTCTTCCCTCTGCCTGGTCGCCACGGGCCGCCGGCGCACCTCCTCAGCGCAGCACCATGCCCGGGGTTCCCCGCACCGCGTACGCCGGCAGGCGCAGCGCGCCGAGGGCGGCCCGGGGCAGGCTCAGCCCGAAACGCCGCTCGACGGCGCCGAGGGTGCGGCGTCGGGCGGCCCCGTCAGCCTCCCGGCCGGAGGCACAGGAGGTCACGCCGTCGGCCTCCAGGACTCCGGCGGCGACGAGGTCCGGCACCAGCAGGTCCGGCTCCTGGCCCCAGCGCCAGCGCTCCTCACCGAGGCCGAAGCCGCACAGCACGGCGCCGTCCCTGGCGTAGTCGAGCAGCGCCGGCCGCTGCTCCGGCATCGGGCGGAAGTGCACCACCTCGGCTCCGTCCCGCGCTATCTCGGTGAGCAGTTCCCCGCCGGTGGAGTCCCCGTACTCGATCGCGAACGACCAGCCGGCGCACGTACCGACCCGGATCACGCCGTCGCCGTCGTCACCGGGGCGGTAGACCTCGATGTCCAGGCCCCGGATCTCGGCGTCGCTGATCGGTGCGGTCGCGGTGGTCGGGTCGGCGCCCATCCGGCGGGCGAGTTCCTCGGGCGTGATCCCCCGGGCGAAGACGACGCCGCCGGGCTCACCGTCCGGGTCGGGGCCGCCCCTTGGCGATCGGCCGGCACCCGGTCGGCCGATCTCCGCGAACCACTGGATGCCGTCGCCGTCCTGTCCCGATCCCCCGTGCGTGCCGTCGGTCATGCCGCCCTCCCCTCGCGCCTGGCCTGCGGTGACCGGCGCGCCGGTGGGCACCCTAACCGACCCGGCAGACACCCGACCGCCGGTCACCTGATCGGTGCCGGAACCGGGCGCGCGCGGGCCGACGACCACCCCTGACCGATCGGAAGGAGACCTATCCGAAGCCGAACTCACCCGGCCCACGCCGCTGTTCACCCGGAACCGACACCGGCACGGCACCCCACCGGCACCGCCACCGTCACCGGCACAAGGCACCGCACGACTCACCGGGTACTCACCCGGCCACCGTCGGCACCTCCTGGCCCGGCACCTCCTGGCCCACGGCCTCGAACAGCAGCTTCGCGGCCACCGTCGCCCCGTCGGTGCGGATGCCGCCCGCCACGGCCTCCGCCCGGGCCCGGGTCTCGGGCGCCAGGGCCGTGGTGAACGCCGCGGAGAGCGACTCGACGGTCGGCGTGGGGTCGAGGTGGGCCACGCCGATGCCCAACTCGGCCACCCGGCCGGCCCAGTACGGCTGGTCCGCGATCCGCGGGACGACCACCTGGGGCACGCCCGCCACGGCCGCGGTCGTGGTGGTGCCCGCGCCGCCGTGGTGGACGACGGCGGCCACCCGGCGGAACAGGGCCTGCTGGTTCACCTCACCGACGACGTGGCAGTCCTCGCGGTCGTCGATCGGGGCGAGCCCGGCCCAGCCGCGGGCCAGGAGCACCCGGCGGCCGACCGCGCGACCCGCTTCGACGGCCACCCGCGCGATGTCCTCCGGGGCGTACGCGGCCATGCTGCCGAAGCCCACGTACACGGGCGGTTCACCGGCGTCCAGGAACGCTTCCAGGTCGGCCGGGAGCGGGCGGTCGTCGGGCAGGATCCACGCCCCGGTCGGCACCACGTCGAGCTCCGTCATGCCCTCGGACGGGCACAGCGTCGGGTCCGCCGCCAGCCACGGCCGCTCGGTGAAGACGTGGTCGCGGACGTTCTCCACCGGCGGCAGGCCGATCGCCGCCCGGTGGCTGTTGAGCGCCTCCCCGTACAGACCGTTCACGCGCTGGGCGTCCTGCTCCCACAGCTTCTCGTAGTCGGTCTCGTCCTCCGGGGACGGCGTGCCCGGCCGCCGTCCGGGCCGGTGGTGCCGCGAAGGCAGTCCGAAGATGTGGAAGCAGGCCAACACGTAGTGGAGGCCGAACTTCTCGGCGACGTCCCGCGCCCCGGCCGGCATCAGACCGGTCGCCAGCAGCACGTCGCAGCCCTCGGCCGCCGCGGTCAGCGCCTCGAACCGCGCGGCGACCAGCTCACGGGCGAGCCGGAAGGCGTCCTCCATCGTCGGCGGCTTCGGACCGGCGACCACCGAGTGCACCGACGGCCCGAGCGGCACCAGCGGCACCCCGACCCGCGCCAGCAGCGCCACGAACTCCTCGTCCGGCGGCGCGCACACCCGCACGTCCGCACCGAGCCCCCGCAGCGCCGCCGCCAGCCCCGCCAGCGGCTCGACATCCCCGCGCGATCCCCACGACGTCATCAACACGCGCATTTCTCGTCTCCCGTTTCCGCAGGTCATGGCCTTACGGCCGGGATTCTGCGGCACGACGGGGGGCTTGCCGCAAGCCCCGGGTCACGCTATAGCTTGATAGTGGCAGGAGGATTCGTTCCTCTTGCCCCTTTCATTGGCCATCCGGTCCCACCCGCTCCCCCGAACCGGCCGGACCGTAGCAATCCGGCCCGGCCGACGCCCGGCGCACCCCCGCCCGTCGGGGCCTCTGGGACACGAGCGCACACCGGCGTCCTCGACTCGGACTGGCCGATCGGCCCCCACCCGCCCCCGGGGGTCACGGCAGGCGCCCGCCAACCGCCGCTCCACCCACCTCGCAGCGTCGCCCGGAACCACCTCCTGTCCCGGCCGGATCACCTGAACGCCCGGCGGGCCCGCCCGGCTGCTCCTGAACGGGGACGCGGCCGTCGCCCGGTCCCGCGCACCTGCCGATTCCGTACGGCGGTCCCGCATCCCGGCCCGACCCGCCCGGCCGACCTCACCCCCACCCGCCCAGCCCGGGACGCGGGGCCGCCCGGGGGTTATCCCCCCGGCCGTTCCGGCGGCGGCCCTCAGTGCGTCGAGGCTCCCCGGTGATCGACGATTCGTGGACCGGCGTTCGCCGGCGAACCGTTCGTACCGTCGGACCATCCGGCCGCCCGCACCGCCGCAGGCCGCCCGAACCGTCCGGCGGCCGAGCCCCTTGACGGCTCGACGAAGTGACGACCTGAGGAGCACCCCCGGAATGACCGTACGCAGCGAGGGGCACGGCAAGCCCATCGGCCGACGCGCCCTGCTGGCCGCCACGGCGGCCGTCGCGACCACCGCCCTGCTCGCCCCGGCCGCCCGCGCGGACCAGCCCGATGACACGGCGGCGCCGGACCGCCCGGCGTCCACCGTGGTCCGCGAACTGGACGCCCTGGCCCACCCGTTGCGGTCCACCGAGCCCGAGGGCCGGACCACCGATCTGCGGCCGCTGGGCGCGATGGTGGGCGACGCGACGGTGGTGGGGCTCGGCGAGGCCTCGCACGGCGCCCACGAGTTCTTCGCCATGAAGCACCGGGTCCTGCGCCACCTGGTCGAGGAGAAGGGCTTCACCACCTTCGCGTTGGAGACGAGCTGGTCCGCCGGCCTGCGGATCGACGACTACGTCCAGGGCCGCACCGGCGGCGACGCCCAACGGCTGGTCAAGGAGGCGCTGGGCGGGACCCCTTGGGAGCGCCGGGAGTTCGCCGACCTGATCGGCTGGATGCGCGACCACAACCGCGAACACCCGCGGCGCCCGGTCCACTTCCTCGGCGACGACCTGGACTTCCCCGCCGTCGACGGCCGGCTCTTCGACGGAGTTGCCTCCTACCTGCGCGAGGCCGCCCCCGGGTCGCTGCCGCACCTGGAGCGGCTGTACGCCGGGCTGCGCCGGGTCGACGACGTGATCGGCTACATGACCACGCGCCCGCTCGCCGAACGGCGGCAGAACGCCGCCGCGGCCGAGCAGGCGCTGCAGCTGGTCGCCGCGGCCACGGGCGGGGACGGCCGGGCCGGCGGCGGCGAGGCGTACGAGTGGGCGGTGCAGAACGCCCGGAGCATCGCCCGGACCTTCACCTTCGCCGGCATGGACCGCGAGGACGCCGCCGACGTCGCCGCGATGCAGAACCTCCGCGACCGGGCGATGTCCGACAACGTCCTCTGGTGGCAGCGCCGCACCGGCGGGAAGGTGCTGCTGTCCGCGCACAACGGCCACGTCGGGTACGGGACCACCCACCCCGAGCTCTACCCCAGGACCCAGGGCACCTACCTGCGCGACGCCCTCGGCACGGACTACGTCGCCGTCGGCTTCACCTTCGACCGCGGGTCCTTCCTCACCAAGGACGACCCGTTCTCCCCCGCGTGGAAGAAGGTCACCGTTCCCCCGGCCACCCCCGACATGAACGAGCACACCCTCGACCGGGTCCGCCACCGCGACTACTTCGTGGACCTGCGCGACGCCCCGCCGGCCACCCGCGCCTGGCTCGCCACCGCCCGCCCGACCTACGACGCCGGGTCGGCGTTCCAGCAGGACCCGCTGCCCACCCTGGCCATCGGCCCGGCCTACGACGTCCTGGTCCACCTCCACCGGACCACCGAGGCCCGCGGGCTCTGAGCCCTGTCGGTGCCGGCGGCCGAGGGCGCCCTCGGCGCGCTCCAGCCGGACTCCCCCCTCAAAACGTCGAGGCCCCCTTTCCGCACGTCGGCACGGGCAGGGCGCGGGCCCGCGCCCGTCAGCCCGTGAACCGGCCGTCCCGCGCGACCACGCGGCCCGCGCGGACCACCAGTTCCCGCGTCGGCAGGTCGACCACCACCTGCGGCAGGCACTCGCCCGTCACCAGCATGAAGTCGGCCGGCGAGCCCGGCTCCAGGGTGGCGGCCGGCAGGTCCAGCAGTTCGGCGCCGCCGTCGGCCGCCAGGGCGAAGCAGTCGGCGAGCTGCTCGTCCGTGCGGGCGTCGGTGGTCCAGCCGAGCAGGTGGGCGCGGTGCAGCAGGTCGGCGTTGCCGTACGGACTCCACGAGTCGCGCACGCCGTCCGAGCCGAGCCCGACCCGCACCCCGTGCGCCCGCAGCGTGCGGAACGGCAGCACCTGGTGGGCCGAGGGCGCCACGGTGGTGAGGCCGACGCCGGACTCGGCCAGCTCGGCGGCGAGGTCGGCGAGCGGGGCGCCGGTCAGTTCCGGGACGCAGAAGGCGTGGCTGACGACCACCCGTCCGGCCAGTCCGGCCGCCCTGGTCCGCGCGGCGATGTCGCGCAGCGGGCCGAGGCCGCGCTCACCCGTGTCGTGCAGGTGGATGTCGAGGCGCAGCCCGTGCTGCTCGGCCAGGCCGAACAGCAGCTCCAGCTGGGCGGGCCCCTCGCCGTCCGTTCCCTCGGCCGGGACGCCGTCGAAGCCCGCCGGGTCGATGCCGCCGATGGCGTCGACCAGCCCGCGCGCCGCCGCCCGCGCGAGCAGCGCGCCCGCGCCGGGCGTCCGCCGGACCCCGTGCTGCGGGAAGGCCACCAGTTGGACGTCCAGCACGCCGGCCAGGCGCTCCCGCACCTCGGCGAGCCCGGTCACCCCGGCCAGTCCGAACGCGGGCGCCACGTCCACGTGGGCCCGCACGGCCCGGGTGCCGCGCGTCACGGCGTGGCTCAGCAGCCGGTGGGCGCGGTCGGCGACCGGGGTCCGCTGGTGCCGGTGGAGGTCGACGTCGCCCTGGACGTACTCGGGCAGCGAGCCGGCCGGACGGCGGCTGTACCAGGGTTCGCCCCAGGCGGTCTTGTCGGGGTGGATGTGGGCGTCCACCAGAGTGGGCAGCGCGATCCGGCCGCCGCCCTCGACCACCTCCGGCACCACCCCGTCGGGCACCCGCTCGGCCAGCAGACCGTCCACGGCGATCAGGTCGACGGCCCGGTCGGCGCCGTACGGCCGGACGTCCCGGAAGACCGTGACGGACGGCGGGGCGACGGCAGCCGCGACAGCCGGACCCGTGGTGGCGGCAGCCGTGGCAGCCGGGCCCGTGGTGCCGGAAGGCGTGGTCATGGGGTGCTCCGGTTCCGTGGACGGAATTTGTCCGACAGGCAAAACGTCCTACCTTTCATTCAACAGTCTGTTTATCATCTCCGGGTCCCCGTCCCCCGCCCGGAGCCGCTCACGCATGTCCACACCACCGCCCACCGCCACGCCCGGCCCGCACCCGCTGCACGCCCTGCGGGCCACCGTCTTCGCCATAGGCACCCTGCTCCTGCTGGTCGGGGTGGGCGTCCTGCTCGACCAACCGCTGCTGATCCCGCCGCTGGCCGCCAGCGCCGCCCTGGTGCACGGCGCGCCCGGCCTGCCGATCTCGCAGCCGCGCAACCTGGTCGGCGGTCAGCTGATGTCGGCCCTGATCGGCTACGCCACCCTGGCCGTCACCGGAAGCACCACCTGGGGCGCGGCCGTCGCCGCCGGGCTCGCGCTGGGCGCGATGATGCTCACCCACCTCTCGCACTCCCCGGCCGCGGCCACCGCCGTGATCGTCGTCCTGGAGGGGCCGCACCCCGTTCCCTTCCTCCCGCTGCTCGCGCTGGCCACTGGTCTGCTGGTCGTCATCGGCCTGCTGCCCGGCCGGATCGGCGGGCACCCGGTCCGCTACCCGGTGTCCTGGTGACGACCGCGCCGCAGCGACCGACCGCGCCGCAGCGACCTGCCGCGCCGTAGCGGCCGACCGCACCGCGGCCGGCCGCCGGGAACACCCGGGTGGCCGGGCTCTCCACTCTCCCGCCGAACGCCCACGGCCGGGTCATCCGATCGGATGACCCGGCCGTCGTCCGTTGCGCGGGACAAGGACGACCGCCCCGCCGACGCCGTCCTGCCGGCCCCGACGGCAGGCTGGGACCCTCACGCGGCCGACCGCCCGCCGAGGAACCGCGCCGTCCGACCACACCCCCGCCGAGGAGCCCCCGCCATGGCCGCCCGCCCGCTCTCCCCCGCCGACCAGGCCCTGCTGGACGCCGCCGACCGCGGCGACGTCGACGCCGCCCGCGCGGCCCTGACGGCGGGCGCGACCGTCGGGGCCCGCGACGCCGAGGGCCGTACCCCGCTGCTGCGGGCCGCCTTCGCCGACCGGGTCGCCGTCGCCCGGCTGCTGGTCGAGGCCGGTGCGGACGTCAACGCCCAGGACGCGCGGCTGAACAGCCCCTGGCTGGTCACCGGCATCACCGGCAGCGTCCCGATGCTGCGCGCCCTGCTCCCCGGCGGCCCGGACCTCACCCGCCGCAACCGCTACGGCGGGGTGTCGGTCATCCCCGCCGCCGAGCGCGGCCACGTCGCCTACGTCCGCGCGGTCCTCACCGAGACCGCCATCGACGTCGACCACGTCAACGACCTCGGCTGGACGGCCTTGCTGGAGGCCGTCCTGCTCGGCGACGGCGGCCCGGCCCACCGCGAGGTCGTCGACGTCCTGCTCGCCCACGGAGCCGACCCGCACCTCGCCGACGCCGACGGCGTCACCGCTCGCGCCCACGCCGAACGCCGCGGCTTCCACGCCGTCGCCGAGACGCTGCGCGCGGCGGAGGCCCGCAACCCCACCCCCGGCGGGGGCCGCTGAGCCGACCCGACCAGCCGGGGCAGCCCCACGGGCGGGGACGACCCACCCGGGCTGCCCGGGCGCGGCCTCAGGATCCCGGGTAGGTCAGCACCGCCAGCACCCGGCGGTGGTCGTCCGGGGCCGGCGGCAGGTCGAGCTTGGTGAAGGCCACGTCGGCGCGGTGGGGATGAGCGAGGACGCGTTCCGCAGGGCCCGCGCCCGGATGACCGCCACCCCCGGCTCCCTGGACGGCCTGACCGGCGAGAACACCATGGTGGTCAAGGCCGGGACGGCCGCCTGGCTGGGCTGGACCACCGGCCGCCGCGTCCCGGTCACCTTCGAGGACGGCGACACCGTGGACGTCACGGCCGTCGCCGAGATCACCGACGGATCCGCCACGGCGAGCGTGCTGCTGACCACCCGCACCGTCCGGGCCCACGACCCCTCGGCGCTCACCTCGGTCGTCTACACCACCGGCACCACCCCGCCGGCCGCCCTCGCCCCGCTCGGTGCCCAGGCGTTGAGCAGCGCCCAGTACGCCGCCCGCACCGACTCGGACGACGACGCCCTGGTCCGGATATTCCTGGTCATTCTGATCGGAATGTCGCTCGGCTACACCTGCCTGGCCGTCGCCAACACCCTGCTGATGGCCACCGCCCAGCGGGCCGCGGTCTTCGCCGTGCTGCGGCTGTCCGGCGCGACCCGCCGCCAGGTGCTGCGGATGGTCGCCGCCGAGTCGACCCTGGCGGTGGGGATCGGCGCCGCGCTCGGCCTGCTGATCGCGGTGGGCACCCTGGTGGCCGTCCGCTCCGGCTTCTCCGCCCGGCTCGGCACCCGGGTCGACCTCGCCCTGCCCTGGTCGACCATCGCGCTGACCGTCGGTGTCTGCCTGCTGCTGGCCCTGTTCGCCGGCGTGCTGCCGGCCCGCTCGGCGCTGCGCCGCCCCGGCGCCCGGCCGCCCGGCCGGCTGACCGGCTGACCGGGGCCACCCGGTCGGGCTCCCGCCGTACGACCCGTGCACCGCGTTCGACGTGTACGACGCGCACGGAAGGGGGAGGCCCGACCGGGCGCGGACGTGTCAGGAGGCCTGCTCCGCCAGCGCCTTGATGCCTTCGAGGGTGGCCGTCATACCGGTGCGCAGCTCGTTCAGCCGGAAGTCGACGATCTTCTCCTCCAGCTCCGGCTTGGCGTCGATGACCAGGCTGGCGCCGCTGCGGCCCGGGCCGATCACCACCGACTGGCGCAGCCGGGTGCCGCCGTCCTCCGGGGTCAGCTCGAAGCGCCACCGGGCCAGCGCCCCGGCGAGGTCGGACACCGGCTCGCCGTAACGGCCGTCGGCGTCCATCACGCCCCAGGCGAAGACCCTCCGCCCGTCCGCCCCGTCCGGCCCACCTGATCCGGCCTGTCCCACCGTCCCGGTCAGCTCGGTGATCTCGGAGACCGTCCGCCAGTCGGGCATGTCCGCACGGCTGTTGTGCCCCTCGAAGCGGGCGCCCACCGCGGGGCCGTCCGCGCCGTCCAGCCAGGCGACCCGCTGGAGCTCCGGGCTGAGCCGGGTGGGCAGACCGATGTCCGTCACCAGCTCCCACACCCGTTCCACCGGCGCCCCGACGAACACCTCGCACTGCGCACCCGGACCATCGGCGTACCGCATGCCCGTTCCCCCTCTTCCGTACGTCATCGTTCTTGCTAGTCGCGCGCGCTCGTCGCGCTCGCGCTCGATGCGGGTCGACACCCGCCCGCACCCCCGCCACAGCGTCCGGAACGCCGACGAGGGCAGCGGGCGGGTTGCCGCCCTGGGCCCTGGACCGATGATCGATCCCCCGGAACACCCAAGTCAATCCGCCGATTTACTGGGGCACCCCCAAGCGATACCTTGGATCGCCGTGACCCTTGACGACCTCCGCGTCTTCGCCGCGGTCTGCCGGGCCGGCTCGCTCAGCGCCGTCGCCCGGGACCTGAACTGCAGCCAGTCCGCCGTCAGCCAGCACGTGAAGCGGCTCGAACGGGAGGTCGGGATCGCCCTGATCGAGCGCCACCCGCGCGGCGTCGTCCCCACCAGGGCGGGGAGCCTGCTGCGCACGGCGATCGCCGCCGGCCTCGGCGGCATCGACCACGCGCTGCACCGGATCGCCGAACTCACCCGCGGCGAGGGCGGGTCCGTCCGGATCACCACCGGGGCCACCAGCATCCGGCACTTCATGTCCGCGGCCGTGGTGGACTTCCGGCGGCGATTCCCCCGGGTCAGCCTGGAGTTCCAGACAGAGGTCTCCAGCCGCAGCTGTCTGGAGTCGCTCAACGCCGGCCGGGTCGACCTCGCCTGGATCACCCTCGGCGTCCCGGCTCGGGGCATCGACCAGCGGCCTGTGGTCGACCTGCCCTGGGTGCTCGCGGTCGCGGCGGGCGACCCGCTCGCCGCCCGGGCCCGGATCTCGCCCGCCGACCTCCAGGACGCCCGGCTGATCGGGCTGCCGCAGAACTCCGTCTCCCGCTCCCAGGTCGAGGCCTGGCTCGGGAAGTCGGGCGTCCGGCCGGTCTTCGAGACCAGCGTCGCGGACTGGGACACCGCGATCCTGCTCGCCGAACTCGGCCTCGGCCACGCCGTCGTCCCCGCGCTCCCGCAGTGGCAGGGCCCCGGCCACCCCGGCCTGCGGCTGCTTCCGCTGCCCGATCTGCCCGCCCTCACCGCCGGCTGGGCCGTCCGGGACTGGGAGAACCTGGGCCCGCTCGCCCGCGCCTTCGCCGACACCGTCGCCGCCCACTGCGGCCGTGCGGCCCCGCCGGCCGTCGGCCCGGAGGCCGTCTGAGGCGGCTCCGGCCCGGGCGCCGTGACCCCTCGCTTCCCGGGCCAGGCCGGGCCGACGCCGTACGCCCCGGCCCTTACCGGCTCCTGAAGGACGGGTTGCGCCCGATCTCCACGAAGCCCCGGCGGCCGTACCACTCGCGCGGCCAGTCCGCCGCGTCCGCGAGCAGGAACAGCTGCGGTATGCCGGCCTCGGCCGCCAGCGCCAGCCCCGTCGCCAGCAGGGTGTCACCGTGCCCCGCGCCGCGGTGCCGCGAACCGGTCACCCCGTCCTCCATCTGGGCGAGTCCGGCGGCCGGTTCGAGGTAGAGGTCGCTCCAGGCCGCGACTTCGCCGGTCGGCGTCCGCGCCGCCAGGAAGCGCACCCGCTCGGCACCGCGCACCCGCTCGGCACCGCGCAGCCGGGCGGTGCGGCGGTCGGTGAGCTGCCGGGCGACCTCCCCGTCCTCGCTCCACTCCCGCTGCTGGCGCAGCACTGCCTCCCGTATCCCGGTCAACTCCACCGGGAGTGCGGCCGGTTCGGGACGCTGGCAGCCGTCCGTGGGCCGGGCCAGGATCACGATTTCCTCCCGCTCCCACCCGGCCGCCGCCAGCACCGGGGTGACGCGCTCGCCGACCTCCGGGTCCAACACGGTGACGGAGTACCGGCGGCGACGCCCCAGCCACCGGGCGGCCAGCTCGGGCAGCGCCGCCGGGTCGGTGCCCGGGCCGTCCACGATCAGCTGGTTGTGCTCCTCGGAGAGGGCGAACTCGGCGTCCCGGACTGCGAACACGCCGGGGAATTCGGGCTTTTCGATGAGCTCGGCCGCCTGGCGGCGGGCGAAGGCGGCGCGGAAGGCGGTCACGCGCGCAAGCAGATCCGACATCCGGCCATCGTCACTCCCCCGACCCTCGCGGGCAACGGCTTTTCCCGTACGGCCCCGGCGAATCCAGCGGCCTCAGCAGCCTCAGTGGCCTCAGCGTTTCAGCGCTTCAAGAGGACGAGCCCGGCGTCGAACCGGCGGACGGGCGCTCCAGGAACCGCCGGATCCCGTCCCGCACCCCGTCGGTCGGCACGGTCGCCGCGAAGGCCGCCGCCTCCACCGCGAGCCCCTCGTCGATCGGCAGGTTGACGCCCCGGGTCACCGCCCGCAGGCAGGCGGCCACCGCGGTCGGCGCGTGCCGGACGATCCGCTCCGCCAGGTGCCTTGCCGCGTCCAGCAGTTCGTTTGCCGGAACGACCGAGTTGACCAGGCCGATCTCGGCGGCGCGGGCGGCCGGGACCGGGTCGCCGGTGAGGATCAGCTCCAGGCCTCGCTTGCGCCCGACATGCCGCGGCAACCGCTGCGAGCCGCCGAAGGGCGGCGGGAAGCCGAGCGAGATCTCGGGCTTGGCGAAGGTCGCGTGCTCGGCCGCGACGGCCAGCGGGGCGGCCTCGGCGATCTCGCAACCACCGCCGTACGCAAGGCCGTTGACGGCCACGATGACGGGCTTGGGGAACTCCTCGATCCGCCGGGTGAGGGTGTGCCCGCGCCGGACGAACTCGCGCAGCGCCCGCTCGGGCCCGCCCGCGATGCTGGCCGCCAGCGACGGGATGTCGGCGCCCGCGCTGAACGCCCGTCCACCGGCACCGGTGAGGATCACGGCGCGGACGGTGTCGTCGGCGTCGATCCGGTCGAGTTCGGCGAGCAGCACGTCGATCGTCGGGTAGTCGAGGGCGTTGAGCTTCTCCTGCCGGTCGATGGTGAGGGTGACGACGTGCCGGTCCCGCTCGCTGCGGACGGTCATGGGGGCGTACTCCGTTCCTGGCCTCGCTGCTGGATGCGACGAGGCTAGGAACACCCGTCCAGGACAATCCACTTATTGTCCTGGATACACTCCGACACACGGCCGTACGCCCCGTACACCCCACACGCCCCGGAGCGCGGCCCCACTCCCAGGAACGGCAGGTGCCCGTGCGACCGCCCGCCTACAAGGCCGTCGTCGACGAGTACGCGGCCGCCATCCGCGCCGGCGCTCTCCCGGCTGGCACCCGCCTGCCGACCCACCGCGCCCTCGCCCGCGAACGGCGGATCGCCCTCGCCACAGCCACCCGGGTCTACGCCGAACTGGCCGCCGCCGGCCTGGTGGTGGGCGAGCGGGGCCGCGGCACCTTCGTCCGGCTGCGCACCGGCTACGACGGCCTCGAACCGTCGCGCACCCTCCCGGTGCCCCGGGTCGCCGACCTCTCCTTCAACCAGCCGCTCTCCCCCGGGCAGGGCGACCAGCTGCGGCAGGCCCTGCGCGCGCTCGCCTCCTCCGGCGACGCCGAGGCCCTGCTGCGCCAGCACCCGCCGGGCGGCCACCGGCACGACCGCGCCGCGGTGGCCACCCACCTGCTGGACCGCGGGATCGACACCGCGCCCGAGAACGTCCTGCTCACCAGCGGGGCGCAGCAGGCCCTGGACTGCGTCCTGCGCACGCTCACCCGCCCCGGGGACGTCCTCGCCGTGGACGCGCTCGGCTACCCGGGCATCAAGCTGCTGGCCACCGCCCACGGGCTGGACCTCGCCCCCGTCCCGGCCACCGCCGCGGGCCCGGACCTCGACGCACTCGACCGGCTCTGCCGCACCCGGCCGGTGCGGGCGGTGTACACCCAGCCGACCGTCCACAACCCGCTCGGCTGGGTGCTCTCCACGGCACGGCGCGAGCGCCTGGTCCAGCTCGCCGCCGACCACGGCTTCACCCTGATCGAGGACGGCACCTACGCCTTCCTGGAGGCCGCACCTCCCCCGCCCCTACGGACCCTGGCCCCGGAGCGCACCTGTTACCTGGCCGGCCTGTCCAAGAGCGTCGCACCGGGCCTGCGGTTCGGCTTCGCCGTCCTGCCCGACCACCTGCTCCGGGCCGCCACCACCAGCCTGCGCACCGCCGCCTGGGGCGCCCCCGGCCTGATCACGGCCCTCGCCACCGGCTGGCTCACCGACGGCACGGTCGCCCGCCTGGAACGGGAACGCCGCACGGACGCCGCCGCCCGCCAGTCGATCGCCCGCACCGCCCTGGCCGGCCTGACCACCACCGCCCACCCCACCTCCTACGTCCTCTGGCTCACCCTCGAACCCCACCAACGCGCCGACCACGCGGCCGCCGCCCTGGCCGCCGAGGGCATCCTGATCTCCACCGCCGACGCCTTCGCCACCACCCCCCACCACCCCAACGCCCTCCGCCTCGCCCTCGCCACACCCCCACTCCCCACCCTCCCCACCGTCCTCACCCACCTCCGCACCACCCTCGAAGCGATCGCCCCCTGACGCACCCCACCCCGCGGGCTCGCCCTCCAACGCGGAATCCCCCCCGCCAAAGCCAGAACAGCCGCACCCACCAAGCCCCCACCGACACCTAATCCCCCGCAGCGGCACAACCACCAACACCCGGCCCACCCCGCCGACAACCCACCCACCCCGAACCACACCCACCAAGCCCCGAGCCGGAAATCGGCGGGCTCTACCTCTGGCGCACCCCCAACCGAGACCACCACGCACTCCCGGCCTTCTCTCACCGGTCCCCCATCAGAAATCGACCAGGCCGACTTCCCACTCCCCCACAGCCCAAACCCAAGGCCATGCGTGGCCCGGAACACACCCACCAGCCCCTGCCCTGGAGGAAGTCAGCACGCTCGACTTCCGGCGCGAAATCCCCCACCCAAGCCAAAACAGGCAATCACACCCGGCCTTCTCCACCCATCAACACCAGAAGTCGGCCGAGCCGACTTCCCACTCCGCCACCCCACCCAGCCGAACCGAGCACAGACCAGCCAAACCAGGCCACTCACGCCAGAAGTCGACCAGGCCGACTTCCCACTCCCATCAACCCACCCACTGGGCCCGCGCCAAGTCCGCCCCGGAACGAATCCACCAATCCCCGCGCCAGAAGTCAGCACGCTCGACTTCCGGCGTGAATTCCCCTCACCAAGCCAAAACAGGCACACACCCGACCCTCTCCCACCGGGCCGACTTCCCACTCCACCACCCCATCCAGCCGCGCCGAGCACACACGAAGCGAATGGGGGCACAACGCCAGAAGTCGGCCCGGCCGACTTCCTACTCCCCCGCGGCCCGACCGAAGCGGGCGCTCCAGTCCGTGAGCAGGGCCCGGAGGGCGTCCGGGGCGACTACGCGGAACTCGGCGCCGATCGAGCCCAGGGCCATGGCGGGCCAGTCCAGGGAATCGGCGGTCATCCGCAGGTGGCAGCGGTGCGGGGTGACGGGTTCCACGGTGGCCCAGCGGCCGACGCGGGCCCGGACGTGGTCCGCCGGGGCCTCGATGAGGGCCTCCACCTGGTGCGGCCGGGGGACGCCGTGGAGGCCCGCGCGGACGAACTCCGCCGCGTCGGCGGCCGGGAGGGTGCGCGGGGCGAAGCGGGTGCCGCTTCCGGACGGGGCGGTGAGGCGGTCGAGGCGGAAGCTGCGCCAGTCGGCCCGGTCGAGGTCGTACGCGACCAGGTACCAGCGGCGGTTCAGGCAGACCAGCCGGTGCGGTTCGACGTGCCGCTCCGTCCCGCGCCCGTCGGCGGCCGTGTACGAGAACCGCGCCCGCTCGCCGTCCCGGCAGGCGAGCGCCACCACTGTCAGGACGTCCGGGTCGACGCCGGCGCCCGCCTGGGCCCCCCAGTCCACCGGGACGGTCATCGCGCGCAGCGCCTCGACCCTTCGGCGCAACCGGGCCGGCATCACCTGGACCACCTTCGCCAGCACCCGCACCGAGGCCTCGGCGACGCCCTCCACCGGGCTCTCGGCCGCCGCCTGCAGGCCCACCGCGAGGGCCACCGCCTCCTCGTCGTCGATCACCAGCGGCGGCAGCGCGGCGCCCGCGGCCAGCTGGTAGCCGCCGTCGACGCCGCGCTGCGCCTCGACGGGGTAGCCGAGTTCGCGCAGCCGGTCGACGTCCCGGCGCAGGGTGCGGACGGAGACGCCGAGCCGGTCGGCCAGTTCCTCGCCCGGCCAGTACCGGTGGGTCTGGAGCAGGGAGAGCAGTCGCAGCGTCCGGGTGCTGGTGTTCGCCATGCCGTCGATTCTCCACGGGATTCAGGACAGGAAGTGACCGCAATGGTCCGTAACGTTGTTCTTGTCCGAGGGAGCAGGAACCGACCGAAAGGCCATGACGATGACCCCGACCACCACCCCCCAGAACCTCACCGGCGAGCGCGCCGACCTCCTGGTGTCCCTGGAGAAGCAGCGGCACTTCCTGCGCTTCACCACCCGTGACCTCACCGACGAGCAGGCCGGCCTGCGGACCTGTGCGAGCGAGCTGTGCCTGGGCGGCCTGATCAAGCACGTGACCAACGTCGAGCGGCTCTGGGCGGAGTTCATCGTGAAGGGCCCGTCCGCGATGCCCGACTTCACCACCTGGACCGAGGAGGACCTCGCCCGCCGCGCGGACGAGTTCCGCATGCTGCCCGGCGAGACGCTGGCCGGCGTCCTCGCGGACTACGCCGAGGTGGCCCGGCACACCGACGAGCTGGTGGCGACCCTCCCCGACCTGGACGCCACCCAGCCGCTGCCGAAGGCCCCCTGGTTCGAGGCGGACGCCGAGTGGTCGGCCCGCCGGGTGCTGCTGCACATCGCCAACGAGACCGCCCAGCACGCCGGTCACGCCGACATCATCCGCGAGTCCCTGGACGGCGCGAAGAGCATGGGCTGACCCGTACCCACGGCCCGCCCGCGCAGCCCGATCGCGGGGCCCGTCCGACGACCGGACGGGCCCCCGGCCGTACTCAGTACTCAGGCCCTCCCGACGAAGGTGAACCCGGCCCCGTCGACCACACCGCGGACCAGGGCGTCGTCCAGCGGCTGCGCGGAGGCCACGGTGACCCGGCCGCTCGGCGCGTCGGCGCTGACGTCGGTGACGCCCGGCAGCTCGGCGAGTCCGGCGCTGACCGTCCTCTCGCAGTGGCCGCAGCTCATGCCGTCGACGGTGAATACAGCGGTGGTGGACATGGCGGCGCCTCCGATGACCGGCCGGATGGGACAGGTCGACCCGGACGGGGATCGACCAGCCCTACGACACCCGAATCCGGCCGCGCCGCCCAGGGACACGCCGCCCGGGTGACACCATCGAGCGGTTCCGGGAACCGTCCGGGCCTCCCGTCCGACGGCCGCCCGCGCCGTGGCGCACGCCACGTCCTGAACCACCGCCGCACCCCGTACCGTTCCTCCAGGTACCACCGTTTCGAACGACCGGGCGACCGCCCGGCCGACGATCGGCCGCCCCGGCCGCCGATCCCGTCCTGGAGCACCTCCACCATGTCCACCCTGGCCCCGGCCCACGCCCGACCGGACACCACCGGCCTGCTGATGGCCCACGCCGCCCTGCGCGGCGAGTTCGCCCGCCTCGCCGAGGCCTGCCGCGCACCCGGCGCGGAGGCGCTGCGGGCCGGGATCGCCGCCCACGTCGCGCTGATGCTGGACCTCCTGTACCACCACCAGGAAGCCGAGGAGGACGTGCTGCTGCCCATGCTCTCCGGGGCCGCGCCCCACCTCCGGCCCGGGCTCGCCGCGCTGGCGGCGCAGCGTGCGGGCCTGGCGGTGCCGGTCGCCCGCGTCCGGGTCGGCCTCACCGGCCCCCTGGAGCAACTGGCCCGACCCCTGGCACAGTTGGCCGAAGCCGTCCGCACGTACCTGGACGCGCAGGAGGAGCTCTGCCTGGACGCGATCCGCACCCTCCTGCCACTGTCCGCCTGGGAGCGCTTCGACGAGGCCAGGAGGTGGCGCGTCCCGCCCGCCGTGCGGTCCCGGGCCGCCGGGGTCGTGCGGTCGTACGGCAGCCCGGAGCAGCTCGCCCGGGTGCGCGCCACCGGCTCCCGGCTGCCGGACCTGGCCGTCGTCCGGGCGCTCCGCTCCTTCCAAGCCCTCCGCGACCTCCGCCCCTCCTCCCTGACGCTCCCCGCCCACCACCGGCGGATGCGCAGGGTGTACGGCCACCTGGACGCGGCGGGAGCGGACCGTTGAGGGCCCTGGCGCGGCTGCGCCGCTGGAAGCCCTGGCACGGCGGGCTCGCCCTCGCACTGGTCGCGGCGCTGACCGCCGGCCTGCTCTGGTGGCAGCCGTGGAGCGGCGGGGACGGGGACCGGCTGGCGTTCACCACCGCCCCCGGCGGCTCCGCCCGCTTCGGCACCGGCGAGCACCTGTACCGCTACAAGGTCCGGGTGGAGGACGGGATCGCGGAGAGCCCGGCGCAGTTCGCCGCCGAGGTGGACGCGATCCTGGGCGACGTCACCCACGGCTGGGCGGCCGGCGGTACGGTCGCGTTCCAGCGGATGCCCGCCGACCCGGTGGACTTCACCGTCTACCTGGCCACCCCGAAGTCCACCGACCGGATCTGCGGCCAGTACGGGCTGGACACCGGCGGCTGGGTGAACTGCGGCGTCACCCACCAGGTGGTCGTCAACCTCAAGCGCTGGACCGAGCTGTCCGAGTTCTACCAGGGCCGCCCCGAGCTGTACCACGCGCTCGCCGTCAACCATGAGGTCGGCCACATCCTCGGCAACGGCCACGTCGACTGCCCCGCCCCGGGCGCCCCGGCGCCGGTGATGATGCAGCAGATCAAGGGGCTGCACGGCTGCGTCCCCAACGGCTGGCTGTACTCCGACTCCGGCACCCTGCTCACCGGCCCGCCCGTCCAGGCCCCCACCAACGCGCCGTAGAACGCCCGCCCGGCACCGGCCGCCGCACCGCCGACACCGGCGGAGCGGCACCGCCGACGCGATGCACCGACGCGACGCGGCACGACGCGGCACGACGCCGCACGACACCGGACGAGCCCGACCACCCACCCCCTTCCGAACCCGCCACCCGAAACACGGATAATCCTGGTCGGACCGGACGCACCCGCACCGCGCGTCCGGTCCCGGTCATGTCCCCAGTCGGTGCCGGTGGAGGAGAAGCGTTGAACGGTGTGCCCGGTGGGGAGATCCTGGACTGGCCGGTCCTGCTGGAGGCCGCCGAGGCGGCCGCCCGGGCGACCACGGGCCGGGGCCGGGTCGCCGACTACATCCCGGCCCTCGCCACCGCCGACCCGGAGGCCTTCGGCATGGCCGTCGCCACCGTCGACGGGGAGCTGCACGGGGTCGGGGACTGGGAGCGGCCGTTCTCCGTCCAGAGCGTCTCCAAGCTGTTCTCGCTGGCCCTGGCGGTGGCCTACGGCGGCGACGCCCTCTGGCAGGGCGTCGGCCGCGAGCCGTCCGGCAACCCGTTCAACTCCCTGGTGCAGCTGGAGACCGAGCACGGCATCCCGCGCAACCCGTTCATCAACGCGGGCGCCCTGGTGGTCACCGACCGCCTGCAGACGATGACCGGCGACGCCTCGGGCGCGGTACGGGAGTTCCTGCGCCGGGAGTCCGGCAACCCGCTGCTCGACACCGACCCGGTGGTCGCCGCCTCGGAGGCCGAACACGGCCACCGCAACGCCGCGCTGGCCCACTTCATCGCCAGCCACGGTAATCTGGAGAACCCGGTCGAGACCGTCCTGGAGCACTACTACGCCCACTGCGCCGTCGCCACCAGCTGCCGCGACCTGGTGCTGGCCGGATCCTTCCTCGCCCGCTACGGGGTGCGCGCCGACGGCACCCGGCTGATGTCCCGCAGCGAGACCAAGCGGATCAACGCCGTCCTGCTCACCTGCGGCACCTACGACGCCGCCGGCGAGTTCGCCTTCCGCGTGGGCCTGCCGGGCAAGAGCGGCGTCGGCGGCGGCATCCTCGCCATACTCCCGGGCCGCGCCGCCGTCTGCGCCTGGGGCCCGCGCCTGGACCAGGCCGGCAACTCCGTCGCCGCGGTCGCCGCCCTGGACACCCTGACCACCCTCTCCGGGTGCTCGGTGTTCTGAGGGCCGCGAGCCGTTCCGCCGCAGCACCGCCCGGCCCTGCCACAGAACCCGCAGAGCCCGCGAAACCCGCGACGGACCCGCGGGCCCCGGCCGTCCGCACAGCGACCGGGACCCACGGGTCCATTGCGGGCACCCGACCCCGCGAAGCGACCCCGCGAGATGACCCGCGAAGCGACCTCGCGGGCGACCGCCCCGAGGGCCTACTCCACCGTCACGCTCTTCGCCAGGTTGCGCGGCTTGTCCACGTCGCGGCCGAGGGCGACGGCGGCGTGGTAGGCCAGCAGCTGGAGCGGGATGTTGAGCAGCAGCGGGTCCAGCTCGGGCTCGCTCTTGGGCACCAGGATGCAGTGGTCCGCGAGCTTCTCCTCCGGCCGCCGGTGGGCGACGGCGATGACCCGCCCGGAGCGGGCCTTGATCTCGCCCAGCGTGGTCAGGTTCTTGTCCAGCAGCTCGTCGTCCGGAACCAGTGCCACGGTGGGCAGTTCGGGACTGATCAGCGCCAGCGGGCCGTGCTTGAGCTCGCTCGCCGGGTAGGCCTCGGCGTGCACGTAGGAGATCTCCTTGAGCTTCTGCGCGCCCTCGCGGGCGACCGGGTAGCCGCGCACCCGGCCGATGAACATCATGCCCGTGGAGTCGGCGTACTCGGCGGCGAGCGCGGCGATGGCCTCGCTCTGCTCCAGCACCTCGCGGATCTGGTCCGGCAGCGCCTGGAGCGCCGAGACGATCCGGCGCCCGTCGGCGGGCGACAGGTCGTGGATGCGCCCGAAGTGCAGGGCGAGCAGCGCGAAGGCGACCACGGTGGAGGTGAACGCCTTGGTGGAGGCGACGGACACCTCCGGACCGGCGTGCAGGTAGATACCGCCATCACACTCTCGGGCGATAGCGCTGCCCACCGTGTTGACGACGCCGAGCACCCGGCCGCCCTTGCGCTTGACCTCCTGGACGGCGGCCAGCGTGTCGTAGGTCTCGCCGGACTGGCTGACCGCGACGTACAGGGTGTCCGCCTCGATCACCGGGTTGCGGTAGCGGAACTCCGAGGCGGGCTCGCTGTGGGCGGGGATGCGGGCCAGCTCCTCGATCAGCTGCGCGCCCATCTCGCCCGCGTAGTAGGCCGATCCGCAGCCGAGGATCTTCACCCGGCGGATCTCGCGCAGTTCGCGGGCGTCCAGGTTGAGGCCGCCGAGGTGCGCGGTGGCGAAGCGCTCGTCCAGCCGGCCGCTCAGGGTGCGCTCGACCGAGCCGGGCTGCTCGTGGATCTCCTTGAGCAGGAAGTGCTCGAAGCCGCCGGTGTCGTAGGAGTCGACCTCCCAGTCCACGGTGGACGGCTGACGGTGGGTGGTGCGGGCGTCCTCGGTGAAGGTGCGGAAGCCGTCGGCCCGGACGGTGGCCAGCTCGCCGTCCTCCAGGTGGACGACCTGGCGGGTGTACCGGACCAGCGCGGAGACGTCCGAGGCGGCGAACATCTCCTTCTCGCCGATGCCCAGCACGATCGGGCTGCCGTTGCGGGCCACGACGATCCGGTCCGGCTGCTCGGCGTCGAGCACCGCGATGCCGTAGGTGCCGACCACCCGGCCGAGCGCGGCACGCACGGCGTCCTCCAGCTCGACGCCCTCGGCGACGTTCGCGGCGATCAGGTGGGCGAGCACCTCGGTGTCGGTCTCGGAGCGGAACACCGCGCCGTCGGCGGCGAGCTTGGCGCGCAGCTCGTCGGCGTTCTCGATGATGCCGTTGTGGACGACGGCGATCCGCTCGGCGTTGTCCAGGTGCGGGTGCGCGTTGGCGTCGCTGGGCACGCCGTGGGTGGCCCAGCGGGTGTGGCCGATGCCGGTGGTGCCCTTGAACCGGGCCGGCACGGCGGCGGCCAGGTCCGCGACCCGGCCCTTCACCTTGCGCAGCTTGATCCCGCCGCTGCGCCCGGTGACGGCGACGCCGGCCGAGTCGTAGCCGCGGTACTCCAGCCGCGCCAGCCCCTCCAGCAGGAAGGGGGTCGCGTCCTTGGGGCCGATGTAGGCCACGATTCCGCACATGCGTGGTCTCCTCTTCGAAGTCTTCGGAAGGTCGGGAGCGGCGGCTCAGCCGTAGACGATCCGCCGCAGCTGGCGGGCCGAGAGCTCCGGCGCCGAGACCCGGCGCTGCGGCAGCTCCTCGGCGAGCCGGGCGAAGATCCGCTCGTTGGTCAGACCGCGTGCCTGGAGCTCGGTGTGGCGGCGGCGCACGTACTCCTCGGTGCTCTCGGAGAAGTACGCCAGCACCTCCGCCACGACCCGCGCCGCCTCCCGGGGCCCGAGCGGACTGGTCCGGGTGAGGTGGGCGAGGAGGTCCTCGTGAGGGTGGGGTGAGCTCGGCACGAGTGAGGAGCCTAGGTCGGGCGGCCCATCGAAGCCAAAGTTCCTGCCCGAAATCGGGCAGACATTACGACTTTCAGTCCACATCCACGATTCCTTCACATTCGACCGTCGAACGACCGCCCGTTCGCCCCCGTTCCCGAAAGCCCCTTGAAGCGGCGCCAACTCCGCACGTAGCGTGACCCCCTGAACACGAAGCGGAAGACCGGAGGCTTGCGGATGTGCGGGATCACCGGATGGGTCGCGTTCGAGCGCGACCTCACCGCCGAGCGGGGTGTCCTCGACGCCATGACGGCCACCCAGCTCCGGCGCGGCCCGGACGCCGGCGGCGTGCACCTGGAACGGCACGCCGCGCTCGGCCACCGGCGGCTCGCGGTGATCGACATCGCGGGCGGCGTCCAGCCGATGACGGTGGAGCACGACGGCCGGACGCTGGCCGTGCTCACCTACAGCGGCGAGGTCTACAACCACCGCGAACTGCGCGCGGAACTGGAGGCGGCCGGGCACCGCTTCCGCACCCGCAGCGACACCGAGGTCGTGCTGCGCGCCTACCTGGAGTGGGGCGAGCACCTGGCCGAGCGGCT
The DNA here is from genome assembly GCF_044756065.1 of Kitasatospora sp. NPDC092039. Lineage (NCBI taxonomy): Bacteria > Bacillati > Actinomycetota > Actinomycetes > Kitasatosporales > Streptomycetaceae > Kitasatospora > Kitasatospora sp. NPDC092039. Next base: position 24,208 of record NZ_JBIVSD010000018.1, read on the forward strand.
CAACGGCATGTTCGCCTTCGCGGTCTGGGACCTCCGGCAGGAGGAGCTGCTGCTGGTCCGCGACCGGATGGGTGTCAAACCCCTGTACTACCACCGCACCCCGGACGGCGTGGTCTTCGGCTCCGAGGTCAAGGCCCTGCTCGCCCACCCCGCCGTCCGCCCGGTGGTGGACCTGGACGGGCTGCGCGAACTGCTCGGCTACACCCGCACCCCCGGCCTCACCCCGTACCGGGACATCCACGAGGTCCGGCCCGGGCACGTCGTGCGGGTGCGCCGCGAGGGCTTCTCGGTCCGCCGCTACTGGGCGCTGGAGGCCCGCGAGCACCGCGACGGCCTGGAGGCCACCGTCGCCACCGTCCGCGCCCTGCTGGACGACATCGTGCACCGCCAGCTGGAGGCGGACGTCCCGCTGTGCTCGCTGCTCTCCGGCGGCCTGGACTCCAGCGCCGTCACCGCCCTCGCCGCCCGGACGCTGGGCGCCGCCGGGGCCGGCCCGGTCCGCTCCTTCTCCGTCGGCTTCGCCGGGCAGAGCGAGACCTTCCACGCCAGCGACGTCCGGCAGACCCAGGACGGCCCGTTCGCCCGGCTGCTCGCCGACCACGTCGGCGCCGACCACAGCGTCGTCGAACTGAACGCGGCCGACCTGACCGACCCGTCCCGGCGCTCCGTCGTGCTGCGCGCCCGCGACCTGCCGAACGGCGTCGGCGACATGGACACCTCGCTGCTGCTGCTCTTCCGCGGCGTGCGCCGGCACTCCACCGTCGCGCTGTCCGGCGAGTCCGCTGACGAGCTGTTCGGCGGCTACCGCTGGTTCCACGACCCGCGGACCGTCGCCGTCGAGGACTTCCCCTGGGCCCTCGGCCTCACCGGCATCGCCGGCGGCGGAGCCACCCCGCGCGAACACCTCCTGGACGCCGAGCTGCTCCGCAAGCTCGACCTGGACGGCTACCGCAGGGCGCGCTACCGCGAGGCGATCGCCGAGGTCCCGCACCTGCCGGCGGCCGATCCGCTGGAACGGCGGATGCGCGAGATCTCGTACCTCAACCTGACCCGCTTCGTCTGCATCCTGCTGGACCGCAAGGACCGGATGAGCATGGCCAACGGCCTGGAGGTGCGGGTGCCGTTCTGCGACCACCGGCTGGTGCAGTACGTCTTCAACGCCCCGTGGGCGATGAAGTCCTTCGACGGACGGGAGAAGAGCCTGCTGCGCGCGGCCGTCCGGGACGTGCTGCCGACCGCCGTCGCCGAGCGGCCGAAGAGCCCGTACCCGGTCACCACCGACCCGCACTACCCGGCGAAGCTGCGCGCCGAACTCGCCCGGCTCGCCGCCGAGGGCACCTCCCCGGCCCTGGACCTGCTCGACCGGCGGCGCCTGGCCGACGCGCTCGCCCCGGACACCGACCCGCAGTCCGTCCGGCTCGCCGTCGACCTCGCCCTGGACTTCGACGCCTGGCTGACGGACTACCGGGTGACGCTGGAGCTGTGAACACCGACCGGGTGAGCTCCGGGCGGCCGCCGCCACTCGGACGGCGCAGTCGGCGGCGCCCGCGCCCCCATACTCCGTCCGGGTGATTGTGCGGAACCATCCCGCCGGTCCCGGCGGTCCTACGGTGCGGTAGCGTCGCCGACACCTCCCGAACGGCGGACGAATTCGCGGACCACCCGCTCACGTGCCGTCAGTATGGGAGCGAAACGTTCACCTCGATCCGCCGGGGGATCCCGTCATGCAGCCGCGAGTCTTCGCGATTCTCACCGCCCTGCTCCTGGGCGTCCTGGGCCTGGGGTCGGTGGCCGTCACCGACTGGTCGCCCGCGGCGGCCACCGCGAGCCGGCCCGCCGCCACCGGGACCGCCGCCACCGGCGCCCAGCCGGCCGCGGTCGGCCCCGCGAGCGCCACCCCGACCGGCGACCCGGCCGTGTGGACCCGCTCCACCCTGCGCAACAAGCTGATGGCCGAGATGGACGCCACCGACCCCGGCGTCGCCCTGGCCGACCTCGACAAGATCAGCAAAGAGAAGCCGTACACCGTGCGCTTCTGCCACCCGATCGCGCACGAGCTCGGCCACGCGGCGGTCAAGCGCTTCAACGCCGACTTCCAGAAGGTCATCTCCTTCCCGCACGAGACCTGCGCGGCCGGCTACCTGCACGGCGCGGTCGAGGAGATGCTCAACGCCTCCCCCCAGCCCGAGACGGACCTGCTCAAGCTCTGCGCGCCCAAGAACTCCGGGCCCTGCATCCACGGCGTCGGCCACGGCACCATGTTCGTGGTCAAGCAGGACGTCGCCAAGGCGCGCGACCTGTGCAACAAGTTCCCCTCCGACCAGAACAGGATCCGCTGCTCCGAGGGCCTGTTCATGCAGCTCTTCGGCCCGGACGAGGAGGACGAGCAGGCCAAGGCCAACCTGCCCGCCGACAAGCTCGCCCAGGACCCGCTCTACCCGTGCAAGGACCAGCCGGCGCTGTTCCAGTCCGCCTGCTTCTTCTACGCCCCGACCTTCTTCCTCTCCTCGCACGACTACCCGAACCACCCCGAGGTCTACGCCGAGGCCCTCAAGTGGTGCCTCAACGGCAAGGCCAGCGGCGGGGCGGTGGACTGCAGCCGCGGCGTCGGCTCGCGCACCATGAAGTACAACCTGGACCGCGAGGACTGGGCGGCCGAGCAGTGCGCCACCGCCGCCGACGGCTGGCAGCGCAAGGCCTGCGCCGAGGGCCTGGTCAGCTACTACACGGTCAACTACACCGACGGGGGCGCGGCCGGCCGGCTCTGCGCCAAGATCACCAACAAGGAGATGCAGGGCTACTGCCGCTCGGCGAGCGGCCTGTCCAGCTCCCTGGACTGACCCCGCCGGGGACCACCCGCTCCCCCGGTGCCCGGACCGACGTTCCGGTCTCACCATGAGGGCCCGCACCGCACGGCGCGGGCCCGTTTGCGTAGGATCGCCCGATCATCGCCTGATCAGGGTGCGCCAAGGACGCCGCGCCTCGCCCCGCCAGTCCCCCGGCCGCCCTGGAGCACGCCATGACCACCGAGGACTTCCCCGGCACCGACGTCCCCCGCACCGACCTTCCCGGCGCCCACGTTCCCGGCACCGACTTCCGCCGGGCCGCGCACGCCACCGCCGACCTGGTCTCCGACTACCTCGCCGAGCTGCCCGGGCGCCCGGTCTGGCAGCCCATGGACGAGACCGCCCGCCGGGCCCTGCTCGACGCCCCGCTGCCCGCCGGGGGCCGCCCGCTCGACGAGCTGATCGCCGCCATCGGCCGGGACGTCCTGCCCCACCCGATGGGCAACGGCAACCCCCGCTTCTTCGGCTGGGTCAACTCCGCCCCCGCCCCCGCCGGGGTGCTCGCCACCCTCGCCGCCTCCGCTATGAACCCCAGCTCGGCCGGCGGCGACCACGCCGACGTGCACCTGGAGCGCGCCGTGGTCCGCTGGATCGCCGAGCTGGTCGGCTTCCCGCACCCGGCCGGCGGCGGCCTGCTCACCTCCGGCACCTCGATGGCGACCATCGTCTGCCTCGCCGCCGCCCGCAACCGCGCCGCCCGGCGGGCCGGCCGGGACGTCCGCGAGGAGGGCCTGGCCGGCTTGCCGCCGCTGGTCGGCTACGTGACCGGCGAGACCCACTCCTGCGTCCGCAAGGCCGCCGAGCTCCTCGGCCTCGGCAGCAGGCACCTGCGCACCGTGGCGACCGGTCCCGACGGCCGGCTGGACCGCGCCGACCTGCGCTCGGCCGTCGAGCGCGACCGCGCGGCCGGCCTGCTGCCCTTCCTGGTGGTCGCCTCGGCCGGCACCGTCGGCGCCGGCGCGGTGGACGCGTTCGACCCGATCGCCGACCTCTGCGAGGAGCAGGGCCTCTGGCTGCACGTGGACGGCGCGTACGGCGCCTTCGGCCGGCTCGACCCGGCCATCGCCCACCGCTACGCCGGCCTGGAGCGCGCCGACTCGCTGGCCCTCGACCCGCACAAGTGGCTCGGCGTCCCGGTCGACTGCGGCTGCGCGCTGGTCCGCGACACCGAGGAGCTGCGCGGCACCTTCAGCCTCGTCCCGTCCTACCTGCGCGACGAGGCGGCCGGCTCGCTCGGCTGGTTCTCCGAGTACGGCACCGAGCAGACCCGCCCGTTCCGGGCGCTCAAGGTCTGGGCCACCATCGCCCACAAGGGCCGCACCGGCCTCGCCCGGGACATCGCCCGGTGCACCGCGCTGGCCCGCCGGCTCGGTGAACTCGTCGAGGCGGACGGGGAGCTGGAGCTGCTCGCCGAGGTGCAGACCTCGATCGTGGCGTTCCGCCACCGCGCCCCGGGCCTGGACGCGGCCGCCCGCGACGCCCTCAACCGCGACCTCCCCGTCGCCGTCCAGCGGCGCGGCCGGGTCTTCGTCACCGGCGCCCGGCTCGGCGGGCACGAGATGCTCCGCGCCTGCCTCCTCAACGCCACGACGACGGAGGAGGACCTCCGCCTGCTGCTCGCCGAGGTGAGGTCCGCGGCCCGCGATCTGCTCGCCTGACCGGCCCGGCCTCCTCCCGTAACGCCCCCCGTAACGGCCCGGCGCGGACCGTAACCGCCAGGTCACGGCCGGTTCGTGGCCGGGAAACACCGGTCGGGCAGGGTGGTGGCCATGGAGCCCTCGAAGCCCGCCGCGCGCCGCGCCCACCACTGGCGCCGCGACACGGTCGAACTCGCCGCCGTCTTCCTCTCCGTCACCGCCGCCGACCTCGTCGCCAAGCTCGTCGTGGACGGCCCGGACGGCCCGTTCGTCCTGGTCGCCTCCGCCCTCGCCCTGCTCGCCACCGCCCTGTTCCACGCCTGGTGGTCACCCCACGCGCCGCCCCCGACGACCGTGTGGCGGGTCCGCACCACGGCGCTCGCCCACACCCCCGCGGCCCTCGCCGACCACCGGATCACCCTGCTCTCCCTCCACCCCGAGGAGCTCTTCCTCCGCACCCCCCACTCCGTCACCCCGGCGGACCTCGCCGCCCTCCTCACCACCACCGGCCACACCGTCCAGGACGCCCCCACCCGGATCGCCTGACCGGCGCGCGGCGCGACGGTCGGCGGGGTGGACCGGGCGCCGGATGCCCCGTCAGCGCACGGACGCCCCCTCTCCGGGGGCGTCCGTGCGCTGACGGGCCGTGCGCGGCTCAGCCCTTGTCGGCCGGCTTCACGACGCACACCGCGTTGCCCAGCATCGAGCCGAAGCCGCCGAGCAGGGCGCTGGTGACGGCCTTGCAGGCGGCGGCCTCCTCCGGGGCCTTGGGGCCGTTGCCGTCGGAGGACGAGGTGACGGTGGAGGAGGAGACGGCGGCGGCGGGCTGGGCGAGCGCGACCGGGGCGACGAGGAGCAACACGCAACAGGCGACGGCTCGTACGGACTTCTGGAACACAGGGAACCCCTTCGGATCGGGACGGGATCGGCGGAAAGCCGAGCCATCCCTATCCGAAGGGGCGCCGCCGCTCACGGATCATGGGCCATCCGTGAGCGTGTCCTGATCATCCGATCAGCGGCCCGGGAGATCGCCGGGCACCGACCGCTCCACCTCCCGGATCGCGGCGGCCAGCTCGGCCACCCCGTGCTCCCGCAGCACCCCGTAGTGGTCGGCGGCCAGGTCGACCACGGTGGGCGGGGCGGCCGAGTAGCCGGTGCTGCCCTCGATGAAGGAGTAGTCGTCGCCCGCGGCCTTGAAGACGGTCACCGGCGCGTCCAGCCGCCGCTCGGCGAGCTCCCGGAAGCTGTACTCGAACTCGTAGGTCTCCCCGACGATCCCGGTGATCCGCCGGATCAGCTCCTCGTCCAGCTCCGGCAGCATCCGGTGCACGGCCGCGACGAAGGCCGGCTCGTCCGCCGTGCCGGCCAGGCAGCGCTCCAGCTCCGGACCGCTGATCCGGCCGGTGAACACCCCGAACAGGATGGTCAGGTACGCCGGGTTGGCGTACGAGGCCTCGCGGCCCCACTGCCGGCCGTCGTCCTGGCGCACCTTCGGGTTGCCGGGGCAGATCAGCAGCAGCCGCTCCACCCGCTGCCCGGCCTGCTCCAGCTGCCAGGCCGCCTCGAAGGCGACCCGGGCGCCGAAGGAGAAGCCCCACAGCGTGTACGGGCCCTCCGGCTGCACCCGGCGCAGCTCGGCGACGTCGGCGGCGGCCGTCTCCCGGATGGTCGGGTACGGCGTCTCGCCCGGGTTGATGCCGTGCGCCTGGATCCCGTAGAACGCCCGGCCCGCACCGGCCTCCCGGCCGAGCAGCCGCAGGTTCATCGGGTAGCCGCCCAGCCCGGGCCAGCAGAACACCGGTCGGCCGGCCTCCCCGGGGTGCAGCGGGATCAGCCGGGAACCGGTCGCCTCGGCCCCGGCCGCGCCGCGGGCCCGCTCGATGCGCGCGGCCAGGTCGCCCAGCCGGGGGCACTCGAACAGCACCTGGAGCGGCAGCGTGACGCCGAACTCGCGGTTGATCCGGTTGACCAGGGCGACGGCGATCAGCGAGTTCCCGCCGACGGCGAAGAACTCGTCCGTCACCGACACGTCCTCGTACTTCAGCGCCCTGCCCCAGGCCTCGGCCAGCCACCGCTCGTGGTCGGTGGCCGGGGCGACGTACTCGCCGCGCACGTCGGCCGTGCGGACGGCCTCGGAGGCGGCCAGCGCCCTGAGGTCCACCTTGCCGTTCGCGGTGAGCGGCAGGGCGTCCATCACCAGCACCCGGTTGGGCAGCATGTAGTCGGGCAGCAGGTTGGCCAGTTCGTCCTTGATGATCTCGGCCGGGCCCTTCATGTGGACGGTGTCCTCGTGCATGCCCTCACTGCGGATCTGCTCCTCGCTCACCTTTCCGCCGAGGAAGAAGTACGACGGCCCGGGGGTGATGCCGCGGCCGGTCAGGATCTCGTCGATGCGGCGCGAGGCGGGCAGCGGGTGGCCGGACCTGGAGCTGTATCCGGAGGACATGAAGCCCAGGCGCAGGCCGTTGCGCTGGAGGCGGTGCAGCACCGCGCCGAGCACGATGTACTCCAGCCACTCCTCCTCGGCGCGGCTGACGGCGGTGATGCCGAACGCGGCCCGGGCGTAGACGGCCTGGTTGATCGCGATCACGTGCCGGGACTCCACCACCGCGTCCGAGACGTGCGTCAACTCGCCGTCGGCGTACCGGTAGAGGCCGCCCGGCAGGCCGTCCACCCGGCCCTCGTGGGCCTGGACGTACAGCTCGGTGGCGCCCTCGGCCCGCACCGCGCCGTCGGCCCGGACGACCGCGAAGCCGCCCAGGTAGTGGTCCTCCTCGGCGACGTCCAGCCGGTCCCGGACCGCCGGGTCGAGGCCGAGCGGGCGCACGTCCAGCCCGTACTCGGGCAGCACCTCCTCCAGGACGCCCAGCATGTGGCCGGTCTCGAACTCCAGCACCTCCCTGATGTTGTTCCGGTAGACCGGCTCGATGGCGCCGTGCTTCCCGGAGAAGTGCAGCGTCAGGTACGCCTCGGCCCGGGGCTCGGCGGGGCCGATCCGGACCAGGACGTGCTCGACCGGGTGGTAGTAGTACAGCCCGGCCGCGAGCCCGTCCAGGCCGCCGGTCTCCAGGTACAGCTGGGTCGCGTACAGCGCGCCGGGCGAGGCGTAGGCGTACTTCGGCAGCAGCCGCTCCTCGCTGTGGAACTGGCCGAACCACCGCAGGACGCGGCCGAGTTCGGGCAGGCTCAGCAGTGCCAGGTCGCGGCCGAAGGCGCCGGCCGGGCGCGCGGCGAGCAGGGCGGTGAGGTCGTCCCGGGTGACCGCGCCCCCGTCGTAGAAGCGGTAGGTCTTGCGGGCGAAGGTCCCCCGGCGCTGCGCCTCGGTCTCCTTCCGGCCGGGCAGTCCGACCCGTTCGCGGCCCGCCAGCCGGGCCGGCTCGCGCAGGCCCGGGTCCGACAGCTGGGCCCTGACCTGGAGCTTGCTGGCCTTGGACTGGTGGTGGCCGCCGTGGCTGCCCTGGTCCATCAGGGCGGCCTCGCGCGGGTTGAGCTCCACGCAGGCGACCAGGTTCGGGTGGCCGGTGCGGTCGTCCCCGGTGACGACCGCGGCCGAGCGGCGCACCCAGGTGTGCTCCTCGATCGCGCGGGCGATCTCGTCCAGTTCGATCCGGTAGCCGCGCAGCTTGACCTGGTTGTCCACCCGGCCGGCGAACTGGAGGGTGCCGTCCGGGTTCCACCGCACGAGGTCGCCGGTGCGGTACAGCCGCTCGTCGGCGGCGAACGGGGAGCGGACGAACCGCTCCGCGGTCAGCTCCGGGCGGTTCAGGTAGCCGCGGGCCAGCTGGACGCCGCCGATGTACAGCTCGCCGACGCCGTCGGCGGCCACCGGCACCAGCTCCTCGTCGAGGACGTAGCAGCGGGTGTCGGCCACCGGACGGCCGATCGGCACCGAGCCGGCGCCGTCGGCCGGATCGGCCGGGTCGACCAGGTGCGAGGTGGCGTTGATGGTGCACTCGGTCGGGCCGTACAGGTTGACCAGGGCCGCCTGGGGCAGGGCCTGCCCCAGCTCGCGGGCGAGCCGTCGGGAGAGCGCCTCGCCGCCGGAGAACAGCCGGGTCAGGCCGGTGCAGCCGGTGAAGCCCTCGGTGTCCAGCAGCGCCCGGAGCAGGGTTGGCACGCACTGCAGCGCGGTCACCCGGTGCCGCCGGACGGCGGCGACCAGCGCCTCCGGGTCCCGGTGGAGGCCGGGCGTGCCGGCCACCACCCGGGCGCCGACGGCCGGGGCGAGGATCTCCCACTGCGCCGCGTCGAAGCTCATCGGGGTCTTCTGCAGCACGGTGACCTCGGGGCCGAGGTACCCGGCGGAGTGCATCCAGCGCAGTTGGGAGACCACCGAGCGGTGCTCGATCATCACGCCCTTGGGCCGGCCGGTGCTGCCCGAGGTGTAGATCACGTAGGCCAGCGACTCCGGTCCGACGGCCTCCTCCTGCGCCGTGTCCGGCAGCGGAGCCGTGTCCGGCACCGGCGGGGCGTCCGGCACCGGCGCCGGCACCGGCGGGGCGTCCTCGAAGGTGACCACCGCCGTCCCGGCCGGGACCAGCGCGGCCAGCCGCTCACGCAGGTGCGCCTGGGTCAGCACGATCCGGGTACCGCTGTCCTCGATCATGTAGCGGAGCCGCTCCTCGGGGTACTCGGGCGCCAGCGGCAGGTAGCCGGCGCCGGCGTACAGCACGCCCCAGGCCCCGGCGACCAGCTCGACGGACGGCTCGACGTACAGGCCGACGCAGCCGTCCGGGCCGGCGCCCAGGCGGCGCAGCCGCTCGGCCAGCCGACGGGCGGTCGCGGACAGCTCCCGGAAGGTGAGGCCGCCGCCCTCGCCGAGGACGGCCGGCGAGCCGGGCCGGGTGCGCGCCTGCCGGTCCAGCAGCCCGGTGAGCGCGGTGCCGACCGGAGCGCGGCGGGCGTGCGGGACGGCGGGGGTGGCGGTTCCGGTGCCGCTCTCGGTGCGGGTGGAGGTGTCGGCGCCGGTGGAGGTGTCGGTGCGGGCGGAGGTGTCGGTGGTGCGGACGGACGGGGTGTCGCGCATGGAAACGACCTTCGGTGCGTGGACGTACGGGGCCCGGCCTCCCGCTCACCGGGAGCGCCGGGAACGTCATCCACCGTCGGCCGCCCGCCGTCCCGGCCGCATGAGGCACCGGTCGGGACCTGCGCCGGCGCCGTCCCGGCCGGTTACGCCCCCGTCCCGGGCGGGTCCCGGGCCGGTCCCGCCGCCGCCCGGCCCGGTGGCCCGACGCCTCGGTCGGGCCGCGGGGGCATGCGGACGTTCACGATCACGTAACCGAGCGGAAGCGCACCGTCGGTAGCGTCGGCGGCATGACGGCATCACGCACTCGCCCCGAACGGCTCTGGCACCGGCCCTTCCGCAGGTCCGACCGCAGGTGCGCGGCGCCCGAGGGCCAGGCCACCCGGCTGCCCGCGCTCACCGGCGGCCCGTACCGGACCGTCCGGCCGCACCCGCAGCCGCACCCAACACCCGCGGCCCGTCCCGCCGACCGGGCGCCGGAGGCCCCGTCCCGGCTGTCCGGGCCGGACGGGACGGAGCTGCTGCTGCGCCCGGCCGGGCCGGCCGACCGGGCGGCGGCGCTGGCGATGCACGACCGCTGCTCCCCCGCCGCGCTGCGCCGGCGCTACCACGGGCCGGTCCGCGACGCCGGCCGCTACCTGGACCACCTGCTGGACCCCCGGCACGGCCGCAGCTACGCGGTGACCGCCCCGGACGGGCGGGTCGTCGCACTCGGGCACCTGATGTGGGACGACGACGAGGCCGAGCTGGCCGTCCTGGTCGAGGACGCCTGGCAGCGGCGCGGGCTGGGCCTGGCGCTGCTGCGGCGGCTGTCGGCGGCGGCCCGGGCGGCCGGCGTCCGGACGGTGTACGCGGTGACCCAGGGCGGCAACAGCGGCCTGATCGCCGCGATGCGACGGCTGGGCGCGCCGCTGGACTTCCGGGCCGAGGACGGCACCCTGGTGATCACCGCCACGCTGGCCGCCGCGGATCCGGCCGGTCGCGTCCACCGTCCGGGCCGCTGATCATTTCTTCACCAGATCCTTACCCGGCCGCCCCGGGAACCCGGCGGTGCCCGCGGAGCGTCGTCAAGCCGTAAGGGGTCGCTCCGTACACCGCCCTCCTTGACGGGCCCTCAGCAGTACCCGCGAGCGCGTCGCAGCAGGCGGCGTGGGGTCCGGTTCGTCCGGTCGGGCGACGGAGTCGGTAGGCTGACCCCCGTCCCCGCCGCCCGACGGCCCGTTATCCGGCCACGGGTGGTGCCGCAGCAAGGAGGAACCACTGAGCATGGCAGGCACCGAATCGGAGCCCACAGGCGCACGCGACGCCTCGCTGCCGGCACGCGCCAAGATCGCGGTCACCGCCGGCCGGGTCGCCGCCGCCGTGTCGCGCAAGGCCGGGCGCGGAAGCGGCTCGGTGATCGGCGGCAAGGTCGCCCTCAAGCTCGACCCCGACCTGCTCGCCACCCTCGCCGACCACCTCGACGTCGTCCTGGTCAGCGCGACCAACGGCAAGACCACGACCACCCGCCTGATCGCCGAGGCGCTGCGCGCCGCCGGCCCGGTGGTCTCCAACGCCCTGGGCGCCAACATGCCCGCCGGCATCACCTCCGCCCTGGCGGGCGGCACGGACGCCCGCTTCGGCGTGATCGAGGTCGACGAGAAGTACCTGGCGACGGTCGCCCGCGACACCCGTCCCAAGGCGATCGCCCTGCTCAACCTCTCCCGCGACCAGCTCGACCGCGCCGCCGAGACCCGGATGATGGCCGAGAAGTGGCGCGAGGGCCTCCAGAACACCGAGGCCGTGGTCATCGCCAACGCCGACGACCCGCTGGTGACCTGGGCCGCCTCCTCCTGCAAGAAGGTGGTCTGGGTGGCCGCCGGCCAGGCCTGGAAGGAGGACGCCTGGTCCTGCCCCGCCTGTGGCGGCGTGATGCAGCGCCCCGGCGAGGACTGGTTCTGCCAGGACTGCGGCTTCCGCCGGCCCAACCCGCACTGGGCGCTCCAGGGCACCCACGTGATCGACCCGCAGCGCGGCGCCTGGCCGATCCAGCTCCAGCTGCCTGGCCGGGCCAACCTGGCCAACGCCACCAGTTCGGCCGCCGTCGCCGCCGTGTTCGGCGTCGCCCCGCAGGTCGCCCTGGAGCGGATGCGCTCGGTGGCCGCCGTGGCCGGCCGCTACGACGTGGTCCAGTACCAGGGCCGGGACATCCGCCTGCTGCTCGCCAAGAACCCGGCCGGCTGGCTGGAGACCTTCTCGCTGATCGACGGCCCTCCCGCCCCGGTGATCCTCTCCGTCAACGCCCTCGACGCCGACGGCACCGACACCTCCTGGCTGTGGGACGTCGACTACGAGCGCCTCGCCGGGCACCCGGTCTTCGTGATGGGCCAGCGCAAGCTGGACCTGGCCGTCCGCCTGGAGGTCGCCGGGCTCCAGTTCCACGTGGTGGACACCCTGGAGCAGGCCGTCCGGATGGCCCCGCCCGGCCGGATCGAGGCCATCGCCAACTACACCGCCTTCCAGCAGCTGCGGAAGGTCGTGGCCGGCTGATGCCGCGCCCGCACACCAGTCTTTACGTGACGGAAGGCCTTCGAGGATGAGTGAGAGCAGCCTGCGCGTGGTCTGGGTCTACCCGGACCTGCTCAGCACCTACGGCGACCGGGGCAACGCCCTGGTCGTGGAGCGCCGGGCCCGCCAGCGCCACCTCAACGTGACCCGGATCGACGTCCGCTCCGACCAGGCGATCCCCACCAGTGGCGACATCTACCTGATCGGCGGCGGCGAGGACCGCCCGCAGCGCCTGGCCGCCGAGCGGCTGCGCGCCGACAGCGGCCTGGTGCGGGCCGCCGAGAACGGCGCGATCATCTTCGGCGTCTGCGCCGGCTTCCAGATCATGGGCCACGAGTTCATCAACGACCTCGGCGAGCGCGAGCCGGGCCTGGGCCTGCTCGACGTCTGGACCACCCGCGGCGAGGGCGCCCGCTGCGTCGGCGACGTGCTCGCCGACGTCGACCCCCGGCTCGGCCTGCCGCAGCTGACCGGCTTCGAGAACCACCAGGGCGTCACCCACCTCGGCCAGGGCGTGCAGCCCTTCGCCACCGTCAGCGTCGGCCGGGGCAACGGCACCGGTGACGGCACCGAGGGCGCCTGGCGGGACACCGTGTTCGGCACCTACCTGCACGGCCCGGTGCTGGCCCGCAACCCCGCCGTGGCCGACATGCTGCTGAAGCTGGCGCTGGACGTCAGCGCCCTGCCGCCGGCCGACACCACCTGGTACGACGCGCTGCGCGCCGAGCGCATCGCGGCCGCGACGCGTCCCCAGTAGTACGTCCGTACGCCCCGGCCGGGTGCCCGCCATGCGGTCACCCGGTCCGCGGGCGGCCCCGGACGTACCACAATGGGGCTGCCTACTGCACACCCTCCTCGGCAGCAGGCTGCAATTCCGCGCGGGGGCGCCGACGGCGCCGCTCCCGCGTCGGCTCCTGCCCGGCCGGACCAGGGGCCGTATGCTCGACTTCGCGGCCGTTTTCGGGCGTTTCGTCCGGATCGGCCGGTCCTTCACCCCACGGCCACCTCCCCGCCACCACGGCGCGGGAGCGCCCCGTCACGGTGACGGCTCGTCGTCCCAGCCTGTAGTCCGGCCGTTCCTCGGTTCTGCTCGGGAGTTGCAAAGCTAATGCGTATCGGAGTGCTGACCAGCGGCGGTGACTGCCCCGGCCTGAACGCGGTGATCCGTTCCGTGGTCCACCGGGGGGTGGTCGACCACGGCGACGAGATCATCGGGTTCGAGGACGGGTGGCGCGGATTCCTGGAGGGCCACCACCGCCCCCTGACCCTGGACTCGGTGAGCGGCATCCTGGCCCAGGGCGGCACCATCCTCGGTTCCTCCCGGGTCCAGCCGAGCCACCTGCGGGACGGCGTCGAGCGGGCCAGGAAGTACTGCTCCGACCTCGGTCTGGACGCGGTCATCCCGATCGGCGGCGAGGGCACCCTGAAGGCCGCCAAGCTGATGAGCGACGCGGGCCTGCCGATCGTCGGCGTGCCGAAGACCATCGACAACGACATCGCCGCCACGGACGTGACCTTCGGCTTCGACACCGCCGTCTCGGTGGCCACCGAGGCGCTGGACCGGCTGAAGACCACCGCCGAGTCCCACCAGCGGGTCATGGTCGTCGAGGTCATGGGCCGGCACACCGGCTGGATCGCGCTGAACGCGGGCATGGCGGCCGGCGCGCACGCCATCGTCGTGCCGGAGCGCCCGTTCCACATCGACAAGCTCACCGACGTCGTCCGCGAGCGCTTCGACCGCCAGAAGAAGTTCGCCATCGTGGTCTGCGCCGAGGGTGCCAAGCCGGAGCCCGGCACCATGCACTGGGAGGAGGGCACCAAGGACATCTACGGCCACGAGCGGTTCACCGGCATCGCCACCCAGCTCTCCCGCGAGCTGGAGCACCGCCTCGGCAAGGAGGCCCGCCCGGTGATCCTCGGCCACACCCAGCGCGGCGGCACCCCGACCGCCTACGACCGGGTGCTCGCCACCCGCTTCGGCTGGCACGCCGTCGAGGCCGTCCACAAGGGCGCCTTCGGGCACATCACCGCGCTGCAGGGCACCAACATCAACCTGGTGCCGCTGGCCGAGGCGGTCGCCGAGCTGAAGACCGTGCCGCAGGACCGCTACCTCGAGGCCGAGACGGTCATCTGACCCCCCACCGCCCTCCCACCGGCCCCCGGCCCCCGCACCGCGCGGTCCGGGGGCCTCGTGCTCCCCACGCCCGGCGGGGGTCCGGGGGCTTCGTGCTCCCCGCACCCGGCGGGCGGCGCCCGACCCGGCCCGCTAGCGTGACCGCAGGAGCCGACTGGAGGGACCGGGCATGGAGATCCTCGCGTACGGGGTGCAGGCCGACGAACGGCCGCTGCTGGAGCAGGCGTTCGCGGGCCGCCACGCACTGCGCTGCCTGGACGTGTTCCTCAACCGCGACACCGCCCCGCTCGCCGCCGGCCACCCGGCCGTCAGCAGCAGCGTGAACGCCGTCCTCGACGCCGAGACCCTCGCCGTCCTGGCGGCGGGCGGCACCGAGCTGGTCGCCCAGCGCTCCACCGGCTTCAACAACATCGACCTCGACGCCGCCGCCGAACTCGGCCTCACCGTCGCCCGGGTCTCCCAGTACAGCCCGTACTCGGTCGCCGAGCACGCCTGGACGCTCGCGCTGGCGGTCAACCGCCGGCTCACCCGCGCCGCCAACCGCACCCGCGAGTTCGACTTCCGCCTCGACGGCCTCCTCGGCCGCGACATCCACGGCATGACCGTCGGCGTCATCGGCACCGGCAAGATCGGCGAGTGCTTCGCCCGCATCGCCGCCGGATTCGGCACCACCCTCCTCGGCTGGGACATCGCCCAGAACCCGGCCTGCCTCGACCTCGGCACGACCTATACCGAACTGCCCGAACTCCTCGCCCGCGCCGACCTGGTGAGCCTCCACGTCCCCCTCCTCCCGGCCACCCACCACCTCATCGACGCGGCCGCCCTCGCCCGCATGAAGGACGACGCCATCCTCATCAACTCCAGCCGCGGCGGCCTCGTCGACAGCGCCGCCCTGGTCGAGACCCTGCGCGCCGGACGCCTCTCCGGCGTCGGCCTCGACGTCTACGAGGAGGAGACCGGCGTCTTCTTCACCGACCGCTCCGTCCACGGCATCACCGACGACGTCCTCGCCCGCCTCGTCACCTTCCCCCAGGTCCTGGTCACCAGCCACCAGGCCTACTTCACGCGCACCGCCGTCGGCCAGATCATCGACGCCACCGCCCGCAACATCGACGACTTCGCCGCCGGCCGCACCAACGAGAACACCCTCGTTCCGAGGAGCTGAGCGGGCCCCGGACGCCGGCGCGCCGCTCACGCCCGTACCCGGCACGGCGACCGGCGGGCCGCTCAGCCGGTCAGGACACCCCCGCCGGTCAGGCCGGCCCCCGGCCGAGCACCTCGCGGTACCAGCCGGCGGCCTGTGGGAGGCGGGCCAGCGGGCCGGGGCCGGGCGGACAGGCGGCGAGGCGCCAGATCCGCTCGCTGCGGTACCAGTGGTCGCGGGCGATCAGGCCGAACTGGCGCTCGGAGACCCGGCCGGGCGCGGCGGCCAGCAGCCGGCGGCACTCCTCCCAGGGCACGGCCGGGCCGTCCGGGGCGGGCAGCAGGCCGAGGGCGGCCAGGGCGGCGAGGAGGTCGCCGCCGCGGACCGGTTCGGGGTGCGAGGCGTGGTGGACGCCCGGCGGGGCCGTGTGCCCGTCCAGGGCGAGCACGGTGATCAGCCGGGCCAGGTCGGCGCGGTCCACCATCGAGAGCCGGCTGCTGCCGCCCTCCCAGCGGACCGGCACCCGGCGGACCAGCTCGGCCAGGGCGGGCACCACCCAGCGGTCGCCGGTCCCGGTCACCAGCCCGGGGCGCAGCACGTGCCCGCCGGCCGCCAGCGCGTGGCGCTCGCCGAGCAGCCGGGTGCGGCTGGCCTCGGAGACCGGCGCGGGCGGCACCTCGTCCACGTCGACGTCCGCGTGCGGGCCCTCGCCGTAGACCGCCGCCGTGGAGAGGTGGACGATCCGCCGCACCCCGGCGCGGGTGGCGGCCGCCATCAGGGCGGCGGTGCCCCGGTCGTTCACCGCCTCGCACTCCTCGGCGCCGCCGTCGACCCGGGAGGCGAGGTGCACCAGCGCCCCGGCGCCCGTGCAGAGGTCCGTGAGCGCCGCCGGGTCGGCGAGGTCGCCCGGCACCCAGGCGGTGCCGGGCGCGGCCTCCTGCGGCGGTCTGCGGGCCAGCGCCCGCACCCGGACGCCGCGCGCCGCGAGGGCCGCCAGCACGGCGGATCCGATGAAACCGGTCGCCCCGGTCAGCGCGACCGTGGGGTGCGCCACGGGTCCGTCCTCCGTCGCCATCTCCGAACCTTCCTGCCGACCGGCCGGTCAGTCTAGCCAGCGGGCGGCCCGGCGGGGGACACCCGTACGGAGGGGGCGGCGGGTGGCCCGAGGTAAGGCCCACCTAGGCTGTAGGTCAAGCAAAACGGGCGAACCGGACCCTCACCAGGGACCACGAGGACGGAAAGCAGGACCCGCCGATGGGCGACGGAATGTCAGGAATGCACCACCACGGCGGGATGACCCGACTAGGCCCGTTCAGCTTGTCGAACGCCTGGACCTGGTCCCCCGACTGGGTGTTCCTGCTCGGCGGCCTGGTCGTCCTGGGACTGTACGCGGCGGGCGTGGTGCGGCTGTACCGGCGCGGCGACCGCTGGCCGGTCGGCCGGATGGTCGGCTGGGCGGCGGGTGTCGCCAGCATGCTGCTGGTCACCTGCACCGGCCTGAACGACTACGGCATGGTGCTGTTCAGCGCGCACATGATCCAGCACATGGTGCTCTCCATGCTGACGCCGATCCTCCTGCTGCTGGGCGCCCCGATCACGCTGGCGCTGCGCGCCCTGCGCCCGACCGGCAAGGGCCGTCCGCGCGGGCCGCGCGAGCTGCTGGTGGCGCTGCTGCACAGCCGGTACGTCCGGATCATCTCGCACCCGGCGTTCACCATCCCGATGTTCATCGCGAGCCTGTACGGGGTGTACTTCACCCCGCTGTTCGACTTCCTGATGCAGTACCGCCTCGGGCACATCTTCATGATGGTCCACTTCCTGTTCACCGGGCTGGCCTTCTTCTGGCCGATCATGGGCGTGGACCCGGGCCCGCACCGCCCCGGCCACGTGATGCGGATCATCGAGCTGTTCATGGGGATGCCGTTCCACGCCTTCTTCGGCGTGGCGGTGATGATGGCCGGGCACCCGCTGGTCACCACCTTCACCGTGGAGGGCGCACCACCGGGGACGAACCTGCTGGAGGACCAGAAACTGGCCGGCGGGATCACCTGGGCGTTCGGCGAGATCCCGACCGCGATCGTGCTGATCGCGCTGGTCTACCAGTGGATGGGCTCCGAGCAGCGGCAGGCCCGCCGCCGCGACCGTTCCGAGGAGCGCACCGGCGACGCCGAGCTGGAGGCGTACAACGCCTACCTGGCCTCGCTGCACAAGCGCGACCGGCGCGCGGGCGGTGCGGCCCCCGCCGCCCCCACCGCTCCGGTCGCCCCGGTCACCGGCGCCGCCCCGGCGGCCGAGGCCGGCTGAGCCCGCCCACACCCGCCGCCACCCGCTGCGGAACCCCCGTTCCCGGGAACCCCCGTTCCACCCGAGCAACGGGGGTTCCGTCGTTCCCCGGCCCGCCCCGGAACGACGGTGGCGCCGGAGGCCGGAACGGTCGTTCCGCCGTACGCGTTCGAACGGACATGCACGTCCTGCTGATCGTCGCCGTCCTGCTCTGCGGGTCCGTCCTGCTCTGGCTGCTCGGCTTCCTCGGCCTGGCGCTGCACCACCGCCGTCGGCCCGCGCCGGCCGGCTCCGACTACCTGGTGGTGCTGGGCGCCGCGCTGGAGGGCTGCGAGCCCGCGCGCCCGCTGGCGGCCCGGCTGGACGCCGCGCTGGAACGCTTCGCCGCCGAGGAGAAGGCCGGGTACGCCCCGCTGGTCCTGGTGACCGGCGGGAAGGGCCCGCACGAGGAGTGCACCGAGGCCGCCGCGATGGCCCGCTACCTGGTCGCCCGCGGCGTCCCGGCCGAGCGGATCCGGCGCGAGGAGCGGGCCGTGAACACCGCCGAGAACCTGCGCTTCAGCGCCGCCCTGATGGCCGCCGAGCGCCCCGGCTACCGCTGCACGGTGGTCACCAACGGCTTCCACACCGTCCGCTCCGCCCTGGCCGCCCGCCGGGCCGGCGTCCCCGCCGCCGTGCTCGGCGCGGACGGCCCGCTGGCACACGGCCCGTACCTGCTGCTGCGCGAGGCCGTCGGCACCGCCCTCGCCCTGCTCGGCCGCGCCTGACCCGGAAGTCCGGGGCCGGACGGCGCCCGCGCGGAGCCGTGGGCCGGCGCCAGAGCAGCCGGAAGGCCCGCCCCCGCCGCTGCCCGGGCAGCCGGAAGGCCCCGGGTCCGCATCGGACCCGGGGCCTTCGTCAGCTCGACTCGGCCTGGTTCAGCCGAGGTTGGCGAGCGCCTCGTTGAAGGTCTTGGACGGGCGCATCACCGCGGCGGCCTTGGCCGCGTCCGGCTGGTAGTAGCCGCCGAGGTCGACCGGCGCGCCCTGGACGGCGATCAGCTCCTCGACGATGGCCGACTCCTGCTCGGTCAGCGTCGCGGCCAGGCCGGCGAAGGCCTGGGCCAGCTCGGCGTCGGCGGTCTGCTTGGCCAGCTCCTGGGCCCAGTACATGGCCAGGTAGAAGTGGCTGCCGCGGTTGTCGATGCCACCGAGGCGGCGGCTCGGCGACTTGTCCTCGTTGAGGAAGGTGCCGGTGGCGCGGTCCAGGGTGTCGGCCAGCACCTGGGCGCGGGCGTTGCCGGTGGTACCGGCCAGGTGCTCGAAGCTGGCGGCCAGCGCGAAGAACTCGCCCAGGCTGTCCCAGCGCAGGTAGTTCTCCTTGACCAGCTGCTGGACGTGCTTCGGGGCGGAGCCGCCGGCGCCGGTCTCGAACAGGCCGCCGCCCGCCATCAGCGGGACGACCGACAGCATCTTGGCGCTGGTGCCCAGCTCCAGGATCGGGAAGAGGTCGGTCAGGTAGTCGCGCAGCACGTTGCCGGTCACCGAGATGGTGTCCTCGCCGCGGCGGATGCGCTCCAGCGAGAACTTGGTGGCCTCGACCGGCGACTTGATCTCGATCTGCAGGCCCTCGGTGTCGTGCTCCGGCAGGTACTGCTTGACCTTGCCGATCAGCACCGCGTCGTGGGCGCGGTCCTCGTCCAGCCAGAACACCGCCGGGACGCCGGTGGCGCGGGCGCGGGTGACGGCCAGCTTGACCCAGTCCTGGATCGGCAGGTCCTTGGTCTGGCAGGCGCGGAAGATGTCGCCCGGCTGGACGGCCTGCTCCAGCACCACGTTGCCCTCGGTGTCGACCAGGCGGACGGTGCCTGCGGCGGCGATCTCGAAGGTCTTGTCGTGCGAGCCGTACTCCTCGGCCTTCTGGGCCATCAGGCCGACGTTCGGCACCGAGCCGATGGTCGCCGGGTCCAGGGCGCCGTGGGCGCGGCAGTCGTCGATGACGGCCTGGTACACGCCGGAGTAGCTGCTGTCCGGCAGCACGGCGAGGGTGTCGGCCTCCTTGCCGTCCGGGCCCCACATGTGGCCGGAGGTGCGGATCATGGCCGGCATCGAGGCGTCGACGATGACGTCGCTCGGCACGTGCAGGTTGGTGATGCCCTTGTCGGAGTCGACCATGGCCAGGGCCGGGCCCTCGGCCAGCTCGGCCTCGAAGGAGGCCTTGATCTCGGCACCCAGGTGCGGCACGTTGTCGAGGCCGGCCAGGATGCCGCCGAGGCCGTTGTTCGGGTTCAGACCGGCGGCGACCAGCACCTCGCCGTACTTGGCGAAGGTCTTCGGGAAGAAGGCGCGGACCACGTGGCCGAAGATGATCGGGTCGGAGACCTTCATCATGGTGGCCTTGAGGTGCACCGAGAACAGCACGCCCTCGGCCTTGGCCCGGGCGACCTGCGCGGCCAGGAACTCGTTCAGGGCGGCGGCGCGCAGCACCGAGGCGTCGACGACCTCGCCCGCCAGCACCGGCACCTTCTCGCGCAGCACGGTGGTGGTGCCGTCCTCGCCGAGCAGCTCGATGCGCAGGGCGCCGTCGGCGGCGATCACGGTGGACTTCTCGGTGGACCGGAAGTCGTTCTCGCCCATGGTGGCGACGTTGGTCTTCGAGTCGGCCGACCAGGCGCCCATGCGGTGCGGGTGGGTCTTGGCGTAGTTCTTGACCGACTGCGGGGCCCGGCGGTCCGAGTTGCCCTCGCGCAGGACCGGGTTGACGGCGCTGCCCTTGACCTTGTCGTAACGGGCGCGGACGTCCTTGTCCTCGTCGGTCCGCGGGTCGTCCGGGTAGTCCGGCAGGGCGTAGCCCTGGGCCTGCAGCTCCGCGATGGCGGCCTTGAGCTGCGGCACCGAGGCCGAGATGTTCGGCAGCTTGATGATGTTGGCGGCCGGGGTCTTGGCCAGCTCACCCAGCTCGGCCAGGGCGTCGCCGATCCGCTGCGCCTCGGTCAGACGCTCCGGGAAGCTCGCGATGATCCGCCCGGCCAGGGAGATGTCG
Organism: Kitasatospora sp. NPDC092039; assembly: GCF_044756065.1. Classification (NCBI taxonomy): domain Bacteria; kingdom Bacillati; phylum Actinomycetota; class Actinomycetes; order Kitasatosporales; family Streptomycetaceae; genus Kitasatospora; species Kitasatospora sp. NPDC092039. The sequence goes on from NZ_JBIVSD010000018.1 coordinate 44,843, forward strand.
CGGGTCTCCACCCGCACACCCGCCGTCGAGGCGTAGGCCTGGACCACCGGCAGGAACGAGTAGGTCGCCAGGGCCGGAGCCTCGTCGGTGTGCGTATAGATGATGGTCGAGTCAGTCATCGGTACTCCGCTTCACGTCTCCAACGTCTTGACGTCAAGATATCTCGTCACGGGCCTCCGGCTCCACCTCCCCCCGCCTCCGAACGCGTACCGGTCCGGTCGGCGGGTGCGGCGGCCCCCGTGGCGGGGGCGTTCCGGCGGCCGTGACAGCCGGACGGGACGAGGTGTGAGCGGGCGCGAACTCCACGGTCGTCCGGGTCTGGACGGGTGGCAAGCGGAACGCCCGACCGGTGGTTTGCTCCACCCGGGTGAGCCGGACGTCAGGAGTGCGTCAACGCGCGACCCCATTCGGTCAACGGTGCGTCAGGACCGGCGACCCCCGGGCCGGGTCGCCCTAGCTTCGAGGAAGTAGTTCCGGCAGGCACCACCACCCCACTCGGGAGCATCCGCATGGCCCGCCTCGTCTGGCACGTTCCGGTAACCGCCTCCGGCACCGGGAGCACCACCGCACTCCGCCTGTTCCGCCTGCGCGACGGCCGCCGCTGCGCGGTCGGATTCTCCAGCCTCGAAGCCCTCACCGCCCTCCTCGGGCCCGACCAGGCCCACACCGAACTCGGCGAGCCCGCCCTCCGCGGCCTCCTCGCCCCGCTCGGGATCGACGCCCTGGTGGTGGATCCGAGGCTGGTCGCCCCGTCCGTCACCGCCGCCCCCACCACCGCACCGCCCGCCACCGCTCCCTCCGTTACCGCCCCGTCCGTCACCACTCCCTCCGTCGCCACCCCGTCCCCGGCCGCACCGCCCGGCGCCGCCCCCGCCACCCCCGCCGCGCCGCCCGGCGCCCCGAGCCCGAGCCCGACCCCGACCGCCACCCCGACCGTCCAGTTCCAGCACCGGTGACCGCACCGCTCCAGCTCGTCCCGGCCGGTCCCGCTCCGGTCGGACAGGCCCAGCCCGCAAGGGCGCTGCACGCGATCGCCCGGATCAGCCACGGCCCGGTCCCGCTCGACTTCGACCGCCTCGCGGCCGAGTTCCCGGCCGTCCAGAGCGGCCTGGCCCTGGCGGGTGAGGCCGACCTCGAACTGCGCCTCGCCTGCACCGGCCCCGAGGAGTTGCGGACGATCGCCACCGCCCTGCACCGCGCGGGCGCCACCAGGGTGCGCATCGACCTGGTCCTGCGCGCCCTCACCCCGGCACCGGTCACCCTGCGCCCGGTGCCCTGACCCGAACCGCCACGGGCCCCGCGCCCCGCGCCCCACCCGGGGCCGGGGCGCGGGGCCCGTACCGGGCTCACTCCTCCCCGGGCCGCGGATCCGGGTTGATCGCCTGGCCGTCGATGGGCTGGCCCCAGGCGTCGTCGCCGGCCGCGTCGACGCAGTAGCCGCTGCCCTCGACGTGCCCGCCCGCGCCCCGGCACTGCTCCGCGGTGACGTCCCGGCGCCCGGTCGCCCCGGCCGCTCCGGCGGTGGCGACCACGGCCCCGGCGACGGTGGTGAGCAGGAGGAGGGAGGCGGTCGCGGCGGCCACCCGGGCCGGGAGTGAGCTGTTCATGCGGCCCACCACAGCACGCCGGCGGCCCCCCGGCGACCACAGGACGCCCGCCCGGGTGGCCGCCGGAGTCCGCCGCCCCGGCTACTCGCGCGCCAGCGCCGCGATGGCCGCGAGCAGCAGCGCCGAGCCCGCCAGCAGGCCCGCCGTCAGCGGCTCGCCGAGGAACAGCACGCCGATCACCGCCGCGGTCGCGGGCTCCAGCAGGACCAGCACCGCGGCCGTCGTGCTGGGCACGGTGGTCAGGCCGGTGAAGTACCAGCGGTAGGCGAAGAGCGTGGGCACCGTGCCGAGGAAGAGCAGCGACACCGCGGTCGCGACCGGGTCCCCGCCCGTCGGCAGCAGGCCGTGGACGCCCTGGACGGCGGCGAGCGGGAGCAGGCAGAGCAGGCCGGTGGCGAAGGCGCCGGTGCCGGCCCGGGCCGAGCCGCCGCCCCGGGCCCAGAGGGTGAGGCCGCTCTGGCCGGCGCCCGCGAGGACGGCCAGTGCGACGCCGAGGGCCGGGCGCGGGCCCGCCGCGGGGGCGGCCACCAGCAGGGCGAGGCCGCCCAGGGCCAGGACCACCGCGGCCGCCGCGCGGCGGGTCAGCCGCTCGCCGAGCAGCAGGTGGGCGCCGAGGCTGGTGAACACCGGGCCGGCGCCGATGGTGATCAGGGTGCCCAGGCCGAGGCCCGCGTACCGTACCGAGCCGAAGTAGGCGCACTGGCTGACCGCGAGGCCGAGCCCGGTCAGCACGGCGGAACGCCACCGGGGGGCACCCCGCTCGGCTCGCGTCTCGCGGCTCGGCAGCAGGGCCAGGCAGAGCGCGGCGACGCCGAAGCGCCAGCAGGAGACGCCCGCCGGGCCGAGCCCGCCGGTGCGCATCAGCAGCGCGGACACGGCGCCGCCCACGCCCCAGGCGACGGCGGCGGCGGAGATGGACAGGAGGCCGTGCCGGAAGGGCACGGCGGCGTACGAGGTCATGCGTCGGTACTCCACGATGAGTTGCCGGTCAGGGTCCGCGGGGAACGCGGGCGGCAGTCATCGCCCCGGCTGCGGGCAGGTCCCGTCGGGCCGGAGTGGGTGGAGTGGGCCGCCCGCTAGCGGGCCGGCGGGGGGAGGATCACAAGACGCACGGGGTCAGCCTACGCTCCGCCCGGCCCCGGTGACCGCGATCTTCCCCCCGTCCGCGCCCGGCACGTACCGTCACCCTGGCCGGGACTCCCGGTGGAACGCACCCCTCGACGAAGGAGCGGAACACGATGGGCCAGCTGACGTACGACGAGGTCGAGGCCGCCGGGAAGCGGATCGCCGGGCGGGTGCGCCCGGTGGCGGTGGCGCCGGGGGACGACGACGGACGGACCTGGCTGGCGCTGGAGTTCCTCCAGCACACCGGCAGCTTCAAGGCCCGCGGCGCGCAGAACTTCCTGCTCGCCCACGCCGAGGCGGGCACCCTCCCGGACACCGGGGTGACCATCGCCTCGGGCGGCAACGCCGGGCTGGCCTGCGCCTGGGCGGCCCGTGAACTCGGCGTCCGGGCAACGGTGTTCCTGCCCGAGACGGCCTCCCCGGTGAAGCTGGCGCGGCTGCGTTCGTACGGCGCGGAGGTACGGCTGACGGGCCGGGAGTACGCGGAGGCGCTGGCCGCCTGCGAGGAGTTCGCGGCCGGGAGCGGGGCGCTGTCCTCGCACGCGTACGACCACCCGCTGATCGCGGCCGGCGCCGGGACGGTCCTGGCGGAGATGCGGGCCGGGGTGCCCGGGCTGGACACCGTGGTGGTGTCGGTCGGCGGCGGCGGGCTGTTCGCCGGGGTGGCGGTGGCGGCCCGCGAGCACGGCATCCGGGTGCTGGCCGTGGAGCCGACGGGCAGCCGCGCGCTGAACGCCGCCCTGGAAGCGGGCCGTCCGGTGGACGTCCCGGTCGACTCCGTCGCCCAGGACGCGCTCGGGGCCCGCCGCGCCACCGCCCTCGCCGTGGACGCCGCCGCGCACCCGGGCGTCCGCTCGGTGCTGGTCGACGACGAGGCCATCGTGCGCGCGCGCCGACAGCTCTGGGAGGACCGCCGGATCGCCGTCGAGTACGCGGCCTCCACCGCCCTCGCCGCGCTCGGGCAGGCCGAGGGCGAGCGGGTGGCCGTCCTGCTCTGCGGCGCCAACACCGACCCGTCCGACCTGGCGAACTGACGACGCGTCAGACGGCGATCCGGCCGGCCCACCCGGGCCGTCCGGTATGGCCATGCACGACCCGCTATTCCTATGTCCCCACCGGCCGACAATATTGCCGAACGGAATGGCAAAGCTCAATGCACGCTCAAATGCTGGACCTACCGGCCGGTAACGTAACAGACAACTGAACAGATAGCCTCCTACCAGCACGGATATCCGGCAAAGAAGGTAAACATTCAGTAATGAGATCTGTGCATACCTCTCTGAATAGCCCTACTGTGTGGCAACTCTCCGCGCTCCGCCCACCCCGGAGCCCCCACCCACAGAGAGATCGTTCATGGCATCCCTCAACCAGATCTCGCCGCCCGGACAGAGCACCGGCTCGGAATCCGGGACGACCAACCGGTCGCTCAAGCGCCACGTGGGCCTCATCGGCCTCATGTGGGCCTCGGTCGGCTCGATCATCGGCTCCGGCTGGCTGTTCGGCGCGAAGAACGCCGTCGTCGTCGCCGGACCGGCCGCCCTCGTCTCCTGGGGCATCGGCGCCGTGGCGATCGTGCTGCTGGCACTCGTGCACGCCGAGCTCGGCGGAATGTTCCCGGTCGCCGGCGGCACCGCGCGCTACCCGCACTACGCCTTCGGCGGCCTGGCCGGCATGTCGTTCGGCTGGTTCTCCTGGCTCCAGGCCGCCACCGTCGCCCCGATCGAGGTCGAGGCGATGATCGGCTACGCGGGCCACTGGGAGTTCGCCAAGAGCTTCCTCAACGACAACGGCACCCTCACCACCAGCGGATTCATCGTCGCGGTGCTCCTGATGGGCGTGTTCGTCGCGGTCAACTTCCTCGGTGTCCGGGTCCTGGCGGCCACCAACTCGGTCGCGACCTGGCTCAAGATCGGCGTCCCGCTGCTGACGATCCTGGCGCTGTCGATCAACAACTTCCACGGCTCGAACTTCACCTCGCACGGCTTCGCCCCGTTCGGCGCCCACGGCGTGCTCGCCGCGATCAGCTCCAGCGGCATCATCTTCGCGCTGCTCGGCTTCGAGCAGGCCATCCAGATCTCCGGTGAGAGCCGCAACCCCAAGCGCGACATCCCCCGCGCCGTGCTCGGCTCGGTCGCCATCGGCACCCTGATCTACGTCCTGCTGCAGGTCGCCTTCATCGGCGCGCTGCCGGTCAGCTCCTTCGTCAACGGCTGGGACAAGCTCGACTTCCCCGGCATCGAGGGTCCGTTCGCCGGCCTCGCCACCGTGGTCGGCCTGGGCTGGCTCGCCTGGGTGCTGTACTTCGACGCCATCGTCTCCCCCGGCGGCACCGGCCTCATCTACACCACCTCCACCTCGCGCATCTCCTACGGCCTGAGCAAGAACGGCTACGCGCCGCAGAAGTTCGAGCAGCTGGACAAGAACGGCGTGCCGTGGTTCGGCCTGGCCATGTCGTTCGTCACCGGCGTGGTCTGCTTCCTGCCCTTCCCGAGCTGGCAGGAGCTGGTCGGCTTCATCACCTCGGCCAGCGTGCTGATGTACGCCGGCGCCCCGCTGGCCTTCGGCGCCCTGCGCCGCCGGCTGCCCGACCGCGAGCGCTCCTACCGGCTGCCGCTGGGCGGCGTGATCTCCCCGGCCGCGTTCGTGGTCTCCAGCCTGATCATCTACTGGGCCGGCTGGCACACCCTGTCCCGCCTGGGCATCGCGATCGTGCTCGGCTACGTCCTGCTCGGCAGCTACGCCGCGTACGCGATCCGCAAGGGCCTGCCGAACGCGCCGCGGCTGAGCTGGAAGTCCGCCCAGTGGCTGCCGGTCTACCTGGTGGGCCTGGGCCTGATCTCCTGGCAGGGCGGCTTCGGTGACGGCACCGGCCGGATCCCGATGTGGTGGGACATGGCCCTGGTGGCGGTGTTCGCGCTGGTCATCTACTTCTGGGCGATCCGGGTAGCGCTGCCCGCCGAGGCGATCGAGCACGAGGTCGCCGACATCGAGGTGGTCGACGCGGGCGGCCACTGACCGGCCCCGCACACCCGGAAGGGCCCGCCGGCCGTGCGACCGGCGGGCCCTTCCGCGCGCTCACAGACTCAGCACCGTCCGCAGCGCCGTGAGCATCTCGGCCTCCGCGTCCTGCGCCGGGCCGGGCGAGCGCCAGGCGACGAAGCCGTCCGGGCGGACCAGCACGGCGCCCTGCGGGCCGATGCCGTGCAGTGCGGCGAAGTCCGCGCCGGGCTCCGGGGCCAGGTCGTCCTCGGCGCCGTCGCCGATCCGGAAGCCGTCCAGCGGGACGGCCAGCCGGTCGGCCGCGCGCCGGGCCCCGGCCTGCCAGGCACCGCCCTCGGGGCCGGTGAGCAGCACCATCGCCTGCTCGTACAGGTCCAGCGTGGACAGCCGCACCCCCGCCCGCAGCAGCCACTGGTGCGGCGCCCGGCTGCCCGGCTCGCCCGCCGACTCGAACTGCTCGGGGACCACCGGGCCGTCGCGGTCCGCGCCGACCACGGCGCCGACCGGGTAGCGGTAGCCGAGCGCCACCGCCAGCACCCCGGCCTGCCGGCCGACGCCCGGCACCACCGCGTAGCCCGGGTGGCTGTGCTCGGCGGAGCGGGCCGAGGCGCGCTCGCCGGTCACCCGGGCGACCGGACGGCGCTCCTGCCCGTACGTCTCCAGCAGCCGCGGCCCGGCCCAGCCGCAGAGCACCGCGGCGATCTTCCAGGCCAGGTTGTGGGCGTCCTGGATGCCGGTGTTGGAACCGAACGCGCCGGTCGGGGACATCTCGTGGGCGGAGTCCCCGGCGAGGAAGACCCGCCCCGCGCCGTACCGCTCGGCCACCCGCTCGGCGGCGTGCCACGGCGCCCGGCCGGTGACCTCGACGTCCAGCTCCGGCAGGCCGACGGCGGTGCGGATGTGCCGCTCGCAGCGCTCGTCGGTGAAGGCCTCCAGCGGCTCGCCGTGCTCCGGGTGCCAGGGCGCGTGGAAGACCCACTCCTCCTGGTTGTCCACCGGCAGCAGCGCGCCGTCCGCCTCCGGGTTCGTCAGGTAGCAGGCGATGAAGTGCCGGTCGCCGACCACCTCGGCCAGCCGCTTGGCCCGGAAGGTGATGCTGACGTTGTGGAACAGCTCGCCCTTGCCGGTCTGGCCGATGCCCAGCGCCTCCCGGACCGGGCTGCGCGGGCCGTCCGCGGCGATCAGGAACTCCGAGCGCACCACCCGCTCCTCGCCGCTCTCCCGGCTGCGCAGCACCGAGGTGACGCCGTTCGCGTCCTGCTCGAAGGAGACCAGCTCGGTGCTGAACCGCAGCTCGCCGCCCAGCTCGCGGGCCGCCCGCACCAGCACCGGCTCCAGGTCGTTCTGGCTGCACAGGCACCAGGAGCTGGGGCTGAACCGGGCCAGCCGGCCGCCCGGGTCGATGTCCCGGAACAGCCACTCCTGCTCGGCGCCGGTGAGCGAGGGCGCCTGGAGGATGCCGTGGTTGGGCGCCAGGATCGAGGCCGCCTCACGGATCGCCGGCTCGATCCCGGCCACCCGGTACAGCTCCATCGTGCGGACGTTGTTGCCGCGGCCGCGCGGATGGTGCGAGGTGTCGGCGTGCTTCTCGACCAGCAGGTGTCCAACCCCGAGCCGGCCGAGGAAGAGTGAGGCGGACAGCCCCACCAGCGAGCCGCCCACGATCAGGACCGGCACCCGGTCGTCAACCTTCGGATTCATCAATCGCTCCACCCTGTCAGGGGATTGCGCGGCCCGGCGACTGGGCCCGGCGCCGCCCGACGGCCCCGCTCAGCCGGGGGCCCCGCTCTTCCATCCCCCGCCGGAGGGCGTCCGTGCCGCCCCTTCGCCCGGATGGCCCGCAAATCTCGCGCCGCGCCCGCCGCGCCGCCCACGATCGACCTCAGGCCTGGCGCCGACTCGCCCGGCCGAACCGCCGTCGCACCGCCCTCCCAGGCCGGGGAGCACCCGCCGGGCACGGCCGACACGGCCCGCAGCGTGCGGCCCAGAGCAGAAAGTGGACCATGACAACTCTGTCCGAACCCCAGCCGAAGCAGCACGACGAGGCCGACACCCGGCTGCGGGTGGTGCTGATGCTGGAGATCCAGGACGGCGCCCAGCAGCGCTTCCTCGACGTGTACGAGCAGCTGCGCCACCAGGTGGCCTCCGTGCCCGGCCACGTCAGCGACCAGCTGTGCCAGTCGATCAACGACCCGCGCCAGTGGCTGATCACCAGCGAGTGGAAGGACCAGGAGACCTTCCTCAAGTGGGTGGACAGCCCGGCCCACCGGGAGATGGTCAAGCCGATGCACGGCTGCGTCAGCGACAACTTCCGCTCGCTGCGCTACGCCGTGCTGCGCGAGACCTCCGCGGCCGGCTCGACCGGCACCCGGGCCCCGATGGAGGTGCCGCCCGGACTGCCGCGCACCGCGCCCGCCGGGCACGTCGGCCCGCCCAAGGCCGAACCGGGGCCGGACGGCGTGGTCCGCCACGCGCTGACCTTCACCGTCAAGCCCGGCAGCGAGCCCGAGGTGGCCCGGATCCTCTCCGGCTACGCCTCCCCCCGGGCCGAGGTGGACGACCACACCAGGCTGCGCCGCACCTCGCTGTTCATGCTCGGCAACCGGGTGGTCCGCGCCGTCGAGGTGATCGGCGACCTCGGCGACGCGCTGCGCCACGTGGCGATGCAGCCCGAGGTGCGGGCCGTCGAGGAGGCGCTCAACCCCCACCTGGAGGAGGCCCGCCAGCTGGGCGACCCGCAGGCCGCCCGGGCGTTCTTCGCCAGGGCCGCGCTGCCCGCCCGGCACCAGGCGGTCGCCAGCTCCCCCGCCTCCGCCCGGCTGCACCGGCACGCCGTGCTCTACCCGGTCCGTCCGGGCCGGGGCCAGGCCGTGGCCGAGCTGCTGGCCGAGCACGACGACCTGGCCACCGCCGACCCGACCGGGCCGGTCGCGGCGGCCACCGTCTTCCACCGCGAGGACGTGGTGGTGCGCCTGGTGGACCTGCGGGTGCCGGCCGAGGCCGACCCGGCGGCCGCCCTCGGCGTGGCCGACGACCGGCAGGCCGCCGTGCTCGCCGGGCTGCTCGACCTCGGCCCGCAGGGCGACCTGCGCACCGTCGCCGGGCTCGGCGCCTTCCTCGCCGCCCGCGCCATGAACCCGGTCACCGACCGCACCTCCGCCGACCCGATCAACAACTGACGTTCCGTCACCCACACGGGAGGATCTCCATGACCACGCAGTCCCCACGGATCGTCAGCGTCCACGAGGCACCGGAGAACCGCCGCCACGGCGCCGAGCTGCGCACCATGCTCACCCCGACCAGCTGCGGCGCGACCAGCGGCTTCATGGGCCTGGCGATCGTCAAGCCCGGCGAGCGGATCGGCGAGCACTACCACCCGTACTCCGAGGAGTTCGTGTTCGTCGTCTGCGGCGACCTGGAGGTGGACCTGGACGGGAAGCCCCATCCGCTCAAGCCGGACCAGGGCCTGATGATCCCGATCAACATGCGCCACCGCTTCCGCAACGTCGGCGACACCGAGGCCCGGATGGTCTTCCACCTCGGCCCACTCGCCCCGCGCCCCGACCTCGGGCACGTGAGCACCGAGGGGACCGCGGCGTCCGGGCCGCCGGAACACGCCAAGGTGGGCTCGTGACCCGGCGCGTCGCCGTCACCGGGATCGGTGTGGTCGCACCCGGCGGGGTCGGCGTCCCGGCGTTCTGGGGCCTGCTGACGGCCGGCCGCACCGCGACCCGGGGCATCACGCTCTTCGACCCCACCGGGTTCCGCTCCCGGATCGCCGCCGAGGTCGACTTCGACCCGGCGGCCCACGGGCTGGGCCCGGAGGACGTCCAACGGGCCGACCGCTACGTGCAGTTCGCGATGGTCGCGGCCGACGAGGCGATCGCCGACGCCGGGCTGGACCTGGCCGCCGAGGACCCGTGGCGGATCGCCGTCTCGCTCGGCACGGCCGTCGGCGGCACCACCCGGCTGGAGCACGACTACGCCCTGGTGAGCGCCGGCGGAGCCCGCTGGGACGTGGACCACCGGCAGGCCGAGCCGCAGCTGCACCGGGCCTTCGCGCCCAGCACGCTGGCCTCCGCGGTGGCCGAGCGGACCGGCGCCCAGGGCCCGGTGCAGACCGTCTCCACCGGCTGCACCTCCGGCCTGGACGCGATCGGCTACGGCTTCCAGGCGGTCGAGGACGGACGCGCCGACATCTGCGTCGCCGGCGCCTCCGACTCCCCGATCTCGCCCATCACCGTCGCCTGCTTCGACGCCATCAAGGCCACCAGCGAGCGCAACGACGACCCCGCGCACGCCTCCCGCCCCTTCGACGCCGACCGGGACGGCTTCGTGCTCGGCGAGGGCGGCGCCGTCCTGGTGCTGGAGGAGCTGGAGCACGCCCGCCGCCGCGGCGCCCGGATCTACGGCGAGATCGGCGGCTTCGCCACCTTCGGCAACGCCTACCACATGACCGGCCTCACCAAGGAGGGGCTGGAGATGTCCCGGGCGATCGACCACGCGCTCGACCACGCCCGGGTGGACCGCACCGAGGTGGACTACGTCAACGCGCACGGCTCCGGCACCAAGCAGAACGACCGGCACGAGACCGCCGCGGTCAAGCGCTCGCTGGGCGAGCACGCCTTCAGGACGCCGATGAGCTCGATCAAGTCGATGGTCGGGCACTCGCTCGGCGCGATCGGCGCCATCGAGGTCGTCGCCTGCACCCTGGCGCTCGCCCACGGCGTCGTGCCGCCGACCGCCAACTACGAGAAGCCGGACCCGGAGTGCGACCTCGACTACGTGCCGCGCACCGCGCGTGAGCTGCCGCTGAGCCACATCCTCTCGGTCGGCAGCGGATTCGGCGGATTCCAGTCCGCCGTCGTGCTCAACAGAACGGGGTGAGTTCCATGACGTCACGTCAGCAGGGCCGCCGGGCGGTGGTCACCGGCCTCGGCGTGGTGGCGCCGAACGGGGTCGGGGCCGACGCCTTCTGGAAGGCCACCAGGCAGGGCGTGAGCGTCCTCGACCGGATCTCCCGCGAGGGCTGCACCGGGCTGCCGCTCCGGATCGCGGGCCAGGTGAACGGGTTCGAACCGCAGTCGGCGATCGACAACCGCTTCCTGGTGCAGACCGACCGCTTCACGCACTACGCGATGGCCGCCGCCGACCTGGCGGTGGCGGACGCCGGGTTCCAGCCCGACCCGGACCAGCCCTACTCGGTCGGCGTGGTGACCGCGGCCGGCTCCGGCGGCGGCGAGTTCGGCCAGCGCGAACTCCAGCAACTCTGGGGCCAAGGGCCGCGGTTCGTCGGCCCGTACCAGTCCATCGCCTGGTTCTACGCGGCCAGCACCGGCCAGATCTCGATCCGCGGCGGCTACAAGGGCCCCTGCGGGGTGGTCGCCAGCGACGAGGCCGGCGGGCTGGACGCCCTCGCGCACGCCGCCCGCACGATCGAGCGCGGCACCGACGCGGTGGTGGTCGGCGCCGCCGAGGCCCCGCTGGCGCCGTACTCGATGGTCTGCCAGCTCGGCTACCCCGAGCTCAGCCTGGCCGGGCAGGCCGAGCGGGCGTACCTGCCGTTCACCGCGCAGGCCTGCGGCTTCTCGCCCGCCGAGGGCGGCGCGATGCTGCTGCTGGAGGACGAGCAGGCGGCCCGCCTGCGCGGCGCCCGCGTCCGGGCGCGGCTGGCCGGCCACGGCGCCACCTTCACCGGAGCCTCCCGCTGGGCGGAGTCCCGGGAGGGGATGGCGGCCGCGATCCGGATCGCGCTGGACGAGGCCCGCATCGCGCCCGAGGAGATCGACGTGGTCTTCGCGGACGCCCTGGGGGTGCCGGCCGCCGACCGGGCGGAGGCCCTGGCGCTGGCCGACGCGCTCGGCCCGTACGCCGAGCGGGTCCCGGTCACCGCGCCCAAGTCCGGTACGGGGCGGGCCTACTGCGGCGCCCCGATGCTCGACGTGACCGCGGCCGTACTCGCCATGGAGGACGGCGTGCTGCCGCCCACCCCGAACGTCACCGAGGTCTGCCACGACCTCGCCCTGGTGACCGACCGCGCCCGCCCGGCCGAGCTGAACACCGCACTGGTGGTCAGCCGCGGACTGATGGGCTCCAACTCCGCGCTGGTGGTCCGGCGCGCGCGGCCCTGAACCACTCCGTCACACCATCGAAGGGACACACCCCCGTGAGCAACACCCTCAGCTATCCGGAACTCGCCGAGCTGCTCCAGGCCCGGGCCGGGGTCACCGTCGACCCGGGCGACCTGGCGCGGCCGGGAGCGGAGTTCGACGCGTTCGGCATCGACTCGCTCGGCCTGCTCGGCGTGGTCGGCGAGCTGGAGAACCGGCACAGCCTCAAGGTCACCTCGGGCGCCGAGTCGGCCAAGACCCCCGCCGAGTTCCTGGAACTGGTCAACTCCTCCCTCGCCACGAAGGCTGGTGCCTGAGATGCCCGGACACACCGACAACGAGATCGTCATCGCCGCTCCGCTCGACCTGGTCTGGGAGATGACCAACGACCTGGAGAACTGGCCGCAGCTGTTCAGCGAGTACGCCTCGGTGGAGGTGCTGGACCGGCAGGGCGACCTCGTCCGGTTCCGGCTCACCATGCACCCGGACGACGACGGCCAGGTGTGGAGCTGGGTCTCCGAGCGGGAGACCGACCGGGACGCGCTCACGGTGCGCGCCCGCCGGGTGGAGCCCGGCCCGTTCGAGTTCATGGAGATCCGCTGGGAGTACGCGGAGGTGCCGGCCGGCACGAAGATGCGCTGGATCCAGGACTTCGCGATGAAGCCGACCGCCCCGGTCGACGACGAGGGCATGACCGGCCACATCAACCGCAACTCGAAGATCCAGATGCAGCTGATCCGGGAGAAGGTCGAGAAGCGGGCGGCGGAGCTGTGACCGGCGCGCACCGGGCGCTGATCGTCGCCCGGATGAAGCCCGAGGCCGCGCCGGACATCGCCGAGGTGTTCGCCGAGTCCGACCGGGGCGAACTGCCCCACCTGATCGGCGTCACCGGCCGCAGCCTCTTCCAGTTCGGCGACGTCTACCTGCACCTGATCGAGGCCGACCGCCCGCCGGGCCCGGCCGTCGCCAAGGTCGTCGGACACCCGGAGTTCCGGACCGTCAGCGACCGCCTGACCGCCTACGTCCAGGCGTACGACCCGGCCACCTGGCGGGAGCCGAAGGACGCGATGGCGCGGGAGTTCTACCGCTGGGAGCGCTGACCCCGCGTCCCGAAGCGCCCGCCCCCGGCCGTGTGCCGGGGGCGGGCCGACGCATGCCCGGCCGGGCCCGGGCGCGCTGCGAGTGCGCCCGGGCCGACCGGCGCGGCCGCACTCGCAGCGCGTCCCTCGGCTGGGATTCACCCGGATCCACCGGCCGGTCGGGTGAACACACCCGGGACTCCACCCGAAGGGCGCACGCTGCGCACCGGAGCTGCCACGCTCCGGTGGCAGGCGGCCGCACGGTGGATGACGGTGGATCAGGCGCACCCCCCGCGAGTCCCCTTGTCCGGCACCGTGCCGGCAGTCGCGGTCCTGCGCGCCGGAAGGATCATCCTCATGCGTTCTGCACGCACGCTGCTCGCCGGGGCGGCCGTCGCCGCCGTCCTGACCGTCGGTACTCCCATGGCCTTCGCCGACGGTGCCGCCGACCAGGGTAAGAACCTGACCTGGCAGGAGAAGCAGGACAAGCCCGAGACGAAGCCCTCCGACAGCTCCAAGGCCACCGACGACAAGAAGGTCGGCACCGCCTCCGAGGAGCACAAGGGCACCGACGAGCACAAGGGCACCGACGAGCACAAGGCCACCGACGAGCACTACAAGGGCACCGACGAGCACAAGAGCACCGACGACCACAAGGCCACCGACGACCACAAGGCCGTCGAAGCCAAGGGCGAGGACCACAAGACCCCGCACGGCGGCGTGCACACCGGTGGCGGCGGTCTGGCGGTGACCGGCGGCGGGCTCGCCTCCGGCGCGGTGCTGCTGCTCGGCGGCCTCGGGGCGGGCGCGTACGCCCTGCGCCGCAGCCGCCGCGCCTCCGGCGCGGTCGCCTGACGGCAGGCCCTGCCAGGGCGTGCCGGACAGGGCACCCTGCTTCCGCCGCCTCCGGGCGTCCTCCCCGCACGGGGCGGGCGCGCCGGGGGCGGCGGTCCGTCGCGGAACCGGTTGAGCGGAGGACAGGAATGACGGGCGGTCCCGCCTCTGGAAGGCCCCGGCTGCTGCGCGCGGGGATGGGCGCGGCAGCGGTCGGGCTGCTGCTGATCTACAACTCGGTGGACACCGGGTCGGACGCGGACGCGGAGGACGGCAAGCCCGCTCCCCCGGCGGCCGCCGGGCCGACCGTCCCCGGGCCGTCGGGTGCCACCACCAAGGCCCCGGCCGCCGGACCGCAGGCGCCGGTGCTCAAGCGCGCCAAGCCGATCCGGCTGCGGATCCCGCAGATCGCCGTGGACGCGCCGTTCACCGAACTGGGGCTCGGTCCGACCGGCCAGCTCGACGCGCCGCCGCCGGACGAGAAGAACCTGGTCGGCTGGTACCGGGACGGTGTCACCCCGGGCGAGCGCGGCAGCGCCGTCCTGGCCGGCCACGTGGACACCTCCAAGGGCCCGGCGGTGTTCCTGCTGCTGAGCTTCCTGCTGCCGGGCAACAAGATCGAGGTGAGCCGCGCGGACGGCACGGTCGCGGTGTTCTCGGTGGACTCGGTGGAGACCTTCGCCAAGGACGCCTTCCCCGACGCCAAGGTCTACGGCAGGACCCCCGACGCCCAGCTGCGGCTGATCACCTGCGGCGGCACGTACGACAAGAAGAAGCGGGACTACCTCGACAACGTGGTGGTCTTCGCCCACCTGGAGTCCTCGCACCCCGGCTGAGCCGGTCCGGCCGCCGTGCGCACGACCGCCGGCCCCCGAAGTGTCGGGGGCCGGCGGTCGTGTGCGGGGCGGCGGTGGCTCAGCCGCTCACGGTGGCCTCGAAGGCGTGCAGGTAGGGGTTGACCGGGCGGACCGCGGTGACGGTCAGCCCGGCCTCCGCCATCAGCCCGACCATGCTCTCCTCGGAGTGCTTGGCGCCGCCGACGTTGAGCATCAGCATCAGGTCCATGGCGGTGGTGAACCGCATCGAGGGGCTGTTGTCGACCAGGTTCTCCACCACCACGACCCGGGCGCCGGAGCCGGCCGCCTTCACCACGTTGGAGAGGGTGCGGCGGGTGCTGTCGTCGTCCCACTCCAGGATGTTCTTGATGATGTAGAGGTCGGCGCGGACCGGGATCTCCACCCGGCAGTCGCCCGGCACCAGGCTGGCCCGGGCGGAGAAGGCGCCGCCGGGCTGGAGCCGGGGGTCGGCGCCGGCCACCACCTTGGGCAGGTCGAGCAGGGTGCCGTGCAGTGCCGGGTGCCGCTCCAGCAGGCTGGCCAGCACGTGGCCCTGGCCGCCGCCGATGTCCGCCACCGAGTCGATGCCGGTGAGGTCCAGGTACTCGGCGAAGTCCTCGGCGGACTGCCGGCTGGAGGTGGTCATCGCCTTGTCGAAGACCTTCGCCGAGTCGCCCCCGTCGCTGTGCAGGTAGTCGAAGAACTCCTTGCCGAACAGCTCGGGGAAGACGTTGCGGCCGGAGCGGACCGCCTCGTCCAGCTTCGGCCAGGCCTCCCAGGTCCACGGCTCGGTGCACCAGAGGGAGATGTAGCGCAGCGAGTTGGGCGCGTCCTCGCGCAGCAGCCGGGACATCTCGGTGTGCTCGAAGCGGTCGTCGCCGCTCTCCGCGAAGATCCCGTAGCAGGCGAGGGCGCGCAGCAGGCGGCGCAGCTGGCGGGGCTCGGTGTCGAGGGCGACGGCGAGGTCGGTGACGGCGGTCGGGGTGTCGCCGAGCACGTCGGCGACACCGAGCCGGGCGGCCGCGCGGACGGCGGCGGCGCAGGCGGCGCCGAAGACGAGCTCGCGCAGGCGCATCGCGGCCTGGGGGCTGGTGTGGGCGGGGGCGGTGGTCATGGCGGGGCTCCTCGGATCCATGGGAGTGCCTTGGGCGGCGGGCGGCGAGGGGGTGCCGGGGCTCAGCAGCGGCCGGCCGGCTCGGAGCGCTCGCAGGTGTTGCGGGCGAAGGTGTTGTCGGCGCCGGGGTCGCGGTCGGCGAGGTCGGCGGGGCCGTTGCCGCTCAGCTGGTTGCCGGTGATCACGGCACGGGCGTTGGAGACGCCGACCACGCTCCGGAAGAGGACGATGCCGCCGGAGAACTCCGAGGTGCCCGTGTTGTCGCGGACCTCGTTGTCCGTCACCCGGGTGTCCTCGGTGCCGGTGAGCACGATGCCGGCGCCCTGGATGGCCCCCAGCCGCGGGTTGGCCGCGCAGAACTTGTTGTTGCCGATGACGGTGTTGTGCCGGACGTCGAGGTTCCCGGCGCGGGGCACGCCCTCGTCGCCGACCACGAAGACGCCGGCGCAGTTGCCGCTGATCCCGTTGTCCTGGACGGCCAGCCCGCGCAGCCGGCGGACGGTGACGCCGACGCGGTTGCCGATCAGCACGTTGCCCTCGACCACGGTGCCGCCGGTGTCGGGCGAGCCGCCCTCGCGGTAGGCGTAGTTGGCGAGGAAGACGCCGGACTGGCCGTTGTCGGTCGAGCGGTTGCCGCGGATGGTGGCCCGGGTGGACATCTCCTGGCTGATGCCCTGCTGGGCGTTGTCGTGGACGTAGGTGCCGCTGACGGTCAGGCCGGTGGTGCCGCTGGCGTCGATGCCGTTCTTGCGGAAGCCGGTGACGGCGAGGCTGTCGATGGTCACGTCGGACAGCGGCTGGTCCTCGGTGCCGACCACGCAGAGGCCGTGCCCGGCGGCGCCGCAGGCGTTCTCGGTGCCGTCCCCGGGGACGATCACGCTGTCCGCGCCGGAGCCGCGCAGGGTGAGGCCGGGGGTGGTGATGCGGACGCTGCCCCGATAGGTGCCGGGGAGCAGTTGGACGGTGTCGCCCGGTCTGGCGGCGTCGACGGCCTGCTGGATCGACTGGCCGGGGTGGACGAAGTGCGGGGAGGTACCGATGTCGGCGCGGGCCGCGGGGGCGGCGGCCAGCGCGGTGAGGGCGGTGGTCAGGGCGGTGGCGGCGGCGGTGGCCGCGGCGAGGTGGTGGACCCGTCGCGTGGGCATGAGTGGTGACCTGTTTCTTTCGGCGCGCGTGGCGTTCCTGCTGGTGTGGTGGTCTCCCGCACGGTCCGGCGGCGTGGGCTGACGCGCTGTGCGCGGGCGGTGACGGCCGGTGGGTGCGGCCGTGTCGACGGTATGGGCGGCCCGGTGGGCCCGCCACCAGGGCTGGGCTGCGGGGCTGACGGGGTGTCGGCCGGCGGGTGGACGGCCCGGCGTGGCGCGCGGTCGTGGGCGGTCGGGTGTGGGCGGTCGGGTGTGGCCGGCGAGCGGTGGGGAGGGGCGACGGGTGGGGCGGGGTCTCGGTCCACGGCGGACACGGCGACGCGCCCGGCCGCGGAGGGCGGTCGGGCGCGTCGGGTGTGGCGGATGCGTCGGGCGTGACGGGTGCGTCGGTTCCGTCGAGCGGTCGGGCTCGGCGGCCCGGGGTCAGGCCGCGGCCCGGGCCTGCGGCCCGAGGCGGACGGGCAGCGCGGCGAGGTGCCAGGCGGCCGGGTTCGGGCCGCGCTCGACGGCCTCCGGACCGACCGCGAGGGCCAGCCCGGGGTACGTCCGCAGCAGGGTGTCGAAGGCGACCACCGCCTCCTGGTGCGCCAGCACCGCGCCCACGCAGCGGTGGGTGCCGTGACCGAAGCCCAGGTGCGCCTCGTGGTGCCCGGCGCGGTCCGGCGCGCTCGCCCGGCGGACGTCCAGGCGCTCGGGTTCGGCGTAGGCCCGCGGGTCGTGGTTGGCCCCGGCGAGGATCGGCATCACCGCCTCGCCCTTGCGGACCAGCGTGCCGGCCAGGACGAGGTCCTCCGTCGCGTACCGCGGCACCCCGCCGATGGTCGGGCCGCACCAGCGCATCAGCTCGTCGACGGCGGCGGGCAGCAGGCCCCGGTCGGCCCGGACCAGCGCCAGCTGCTCGGGGTGGGCGAGCAGCGCGGCCGTTCCGTTGCCGATCAGGGTGGCGGTGGTCTCGTGGCCGGCCACGATCAGGTTGAGGATCAGCGAGATGCTCTCCACCGGGTCGATGGTGTCGCCCTCCGCCGCGGCCAGCCGGGAGAGCAGGTCGTCGGCCGGTTCGGCCCGGCGGCGCTCGACCAGCTCCCGGGCGGCGGCCACCATGGCGCGCAGCGCCTCGTCCAGCCCGGGCCCGGCACCCCGGCCGAGGTAGGAGCTCCAGCGGCGCCACCGCGGGCGGTCGGGCTCGGGGATGCCGAGCAGTTCGCAGATCACCGTGACGGGCAGCGGGTAGGCGAAGTGCGCGACCAGGTCGACCACGCCGTCCGGGCCGGCGTGCTCGGGCAGCGCCCGGGCGTACTCCTCGGCGAGCCGTACGATCCGGGGCCGCAGCCGTTCGACGGCGCCGGTCGTGAAGGCGGGGTGGACCAGCCCGCGCATCCGGCGGTGCCGGGCGCCGTCCGCGCCGAAGACCCCGGCGCGCAGGTACTTCGCGCACTCGGGCGGCATGCCGCGGGCGCGCCAGACCTGCTCGGTGCGGTGCGCGGGGGCGGTGCGGTCGGCGAGGGCGGGGCCGTCCGCGGCGGTGGGGCTGGCGACGGCGTTCACGTCGTTGACGAAGCGCGGGTCGGACAGCACGGTGCGGACGTCCTGGTACCGGACGGCGATCCAGAACGGCTCCACGCCGGGGATGCCGGCGCGGGCGAGCGGGGCGCGCTCGCGCAGGTCGGCGAAGGCGGTGAAGGGGTCGCGGATCAGGTGGTCGGCGCGCAGGTCGACGGTCTCGGCCGGTTCGGCGGGGGTCACGGCTGCCTCCTCAGGAGTCGCGGAGTCCATCTGGTCACGGATCGTGACGGAGTGGGGTGGTGCGGTCCCCGGCTTCCGAGCTGGATTCACCCGATCGAGCACAGAGGGACGTTTCCTCCCGACGTCGCGCGTCGGGCATGGGGCATCGGGCCCCGGGGGCGGGCCTCCGGGGCCCCCGGACCGGCCCGCCCGACACCGGGGGCCGGTCGCGTGGCATGCTCGGGGCCATGAGCACCGTCGCCGTACCGCCCGCCGCCGCCCGCCGCAACCCGATCGGCGCCCACGTCCCGGTGGCCGGTCGCGGACTGGCCGGCACCGGCCTGGCGTACGCGGACCGGGTCGGCGCGGAGACGGTGCAGGTGTTCGTGGCCAACCCGCGCGGCTGGGCCACTCCCCCGGGCAACCCGGCCCAGGACGAGGCGTTCCGCACCGCCTGCGCCGAACGGCGCATCCCGGCCTGGGTGCACGCCCCGTACCTGATCAACTTCGGCTCGGACAACCCGGCCACCCGGGAGCACTCGGCCGACTCGCTGCGGCACTCGCTGCGCCGCGGCCACGCCATCGGCGCGCTCGGCGTCGTCCTGCACACCGGCTCGGCGGTCGGCACCGCGCCCGGGGGCGGTTCGCGCCGGGCCGAGGCGATGGCGCAGGTCCGGGCGGACGTCCGACCGCTGCTGGAGGAGCTGGACCGGCTGGGCGACGACGCGCCCTGGCTGCTGCTGGAGCCGACGGCGGGCCAGGGCAGCTCGCTCTGCTCGCGGCTGGAGGAGCTGGCCGAGTACGTGGAGGCGCTGGACCATCACCCGAAGGTGGGAGTCTGCCTGGACACCTGCCACGCCTTCGCCGCCGGACACGATCTGGCGGAGCCGGGCGGGGTGACGGCCGCACTGGACGCCCTGGCCGCCGCGGCCGGCCCGGGCCGGCTGCGGCTGATCCACGCCAACGACTCCGAGGACGTCGTCGGCGCCCGCAAGGACCGGCACGCCAACATCGGCGCCGGGATGATCGGCGCGGAGCCGTTCCGCGAGCTGTTCGAGCACCCGGAGACGGCCGGGGTGCCGCTGGTGGTGGAGACCCCGGACCGCAAGCACGGCGGGGACGGCACCGGGCACGCGACGGACATCGCGGTGCTGAAGGAGCTGCGGGCCCGGGCGGCGCTCCGGCGCCTCGCCGCCAGGGCGGCGAAGCCCCGGGAGCCGGTGGCCGCCGGACAGGCGTGAGCCCGGAGACCGACGGACGGCCTCCGGGCCCGGAGGGTGCGGGGATCAGCAGCCGCAGTCGCTCTCGCCGTGCTCGGCGTAGTTGAACCAGGTGGCGTGCGGGCCGAACAGGCCGACGCCCGCCGTGCCGGACTCCAGGCTCTGCCCCTCCGACTGCGTCGGAGCGAAGCCGCCCGCCATGGCCGAGGTCGGGACCGCCACCACGGCACCGGCCACGGCGACGATCACGGCGAGCTTGCGGATCTTCCCACGAAGCGACATCTGATGTCCTTTTGGTTCGTCTCTGGTCCTCACCCGCGCCCCCGACCGGCCGGTTCGACCGCCCGACGGGCCGGGCGGCGCCCCACCGGGGAGGCGCCGCGCCAACGTTGGCACACGAACGCGCGGCTTCGGGCGCACGCCGCAACCGGGCTGAGGCATTCGGGTGAGGCAACTCCCCCGGCCGGACGAATCCGGGCGTACCTCTGCGAATCCGGTCGAACAGCCGACGGGGGGTGCCGGACGAGTGCCCGTCGGGCCGCTCCGCGACCGCAAGT
The DNA here is from genome assembly GCF_044756065.1 of Kitasatospora sp. NPDC092039. NCBI lineage: Bacteria > Bacillati > Actinomycetota > Actinomycetes > Kitasatosporales > Streptomycetaceae > Kitasatospora > Kitasatospora sp. NPDC092039. Next base: position 65,192 of record NZ_JBIVSD010000018.1, read on the forward strand.
CTTGCGGTGAGGGGCCGGGCGAACTGAACAAATCCCGTCGATTTGGTGCAAGGTGCCGCCCGGTCCGAGCATGAACGGTCGCTCCACAGCGTTCCACCGAGCGCGAGCAGCAGCAGGAGCAACAGGAGCAGCACCACGAAAGGCGCACCACCCTCATGCAGACCAGTCCCGCCGCACCCCGGCAGGCGACCCGACCGAGCGGCCCGGAGACCCCGGGGCCGGCCGGCTCCCCGTCGGACGGCCCGGCGCCGACCGGCCCGGCGTCGCAGCAGACCGGCCGCCGCTTCGGGCTGCTGACCGCCACCGCCCTGGTCATGGGCAACATCATCGGCGGCGGCATCTTCATGATCCCGGCCGCGGTCGCCCCGTTCGGCACCGTCAGCCTGGCCGCCTTCGCGGTGCTCACCGTGGGCGCGATCGCGCTGGCGCTGGTCTTCGGACAGCTGGCCCGCCGCAGCCCGCGCACCGGCGGACCGTACGTCTACGCCCGCGAGGCCTTCGGGGACTTCGCCGGCTTCCTGTCCGCCTGGTCGTACTGGATCACCACCTGGGTGAGCAACGCCGCGCTGGCCGTGGCCGCCGTCGGGTACCTGGACGTGCTGCTGCCGCTGCACCACTCCGTTCCGCTGGAGATCACCGCCGCGCTGGCCATCCAGTGGCTGCCGGCGCTGGCCAACCTGGCCGGCACCCGCTACGTCGGGGTGGTCCAACTCGTCTCCACCGTGCTGAAGTTCGTCCCGCTGCTACTGGTCTCGGTGGGCGGCCTGTTCTTCTTCGACCCGGAGAACCTCGGCCCCTTCGACGCCGACGGCCGGGGCTGGGCGGGCGGCATGACCGCCGCCGCGGCGATCCTGCTGTTCAGCTACCTGGGCGTGGAGTCGGCCGCGATGAGCGCCGGCAAGGTCCGCGACCCGGAGCGCAACGTCGGCCGGGCCAGCGTGCTCGGCACCACCGGTGCGGCGGTGGTCTACCTGCTCGGCACGATCGCGGTGTTCGGCACCGTGGCGCACCAGGAGCTCGTCCACTCCAGCGCGCCGTTCTCGGACGCCGTGGACGCCATGTTCGGCGGCACCTGGGGCGGCACGGCGATCGCCGTCGCCGCGCTGGTCTCGATGACCGGCGCGCTCAACGGCTGGACCCTCCTCTCGGCCCAGGCCCCGTACGCGGCCGCCAGGGACGGCCTGTTCCCGGCCTCCTTCGGGAAGGAGCGGCGCGGGGTGCCGACCTTCGGCGTGCTGGTCAGCGTGGCGCTGGCCTCGGTGCTGACCGTGCTCAACTTCGCCAGTGGCGCGAAGGGCGCCTTCGACACGCTGGTGCTGGTCACCACCTTCACGGCCACCGTGCCCTACCTGCTGTCCACCGCCGCCCAGCTGTACTGGCTGGTGCGCGGGGCCGGCGAGAAGGTCGACCGCGGACGGCTGGTGCGGGACGCCGTCCTCGGCCTCGGCGCCTTCGCCTTCTCGCTCTGGCTGCTCGCCGGGGCCGGCTACGCCGCCGTCTACCAGGGCGTCCTGTTCCTGTTCGCGGGCATCCTGGTCTACGTCTGGATGGCGGGCCGCCGCCGCGACTGAACTCCCCGGCGGCAGCCGGAAACCGGACACACCACCCCGAACCTCCGTGACGCGCGCCGGACTTGTCCGGTGCACGTCCAATGTGCACGAGGATTTCACTTCCCGGATCTACCCGCGTAGGTGACCGGATCGCCACACTGGCGCACGCAACTCAGCAGTTCTTCCGATCTGATGATGGAGCGTCCGCCATGGCCCCCACCGCACCCGCGCGCCGGTTCCTGTCCTCCATACCGGCTGCCGCCGCCCTCGCCGCCGTGACCGTGTTCACGGCCGGCACCCCCGCCCAGGCCGCCCTGCCGACCCCGATCTCCGCGGCCACCGCCCGCAGCTACCTCGCCGCGATGCCCGCCACCGCGGAGACCCACGGCGACACCTACGACCGCACGCTGTTCCCGACCTGGATCTCCATCAGCGGCACCTGCGACACCCGCGAGTGGATCGTCAAGCGGGACGGCAGCAACGTCGTCACCGACACCTCCTGCAAGGCCACCAGCGGCAACTGGTCCTCGCCGTACGACGGCGCGACGACCACCACCGCCTCCTCCTTCGACGTCGACCACCTGGTGCCGCTCTCCGAGGCCTGGGCCTCCGGCGCCTGGTCCTGGACCACCGCCAGGCGCCAGGCCTTCGCCAACGACGTCACCCGCCCCCAGCTGCTGCTGGTCTCGGCCACCAGCAACCGGTCCAAGGGCGACCGCGACCCGGCCGAGTGGCTCCCCCAGGCCTCCTACCGCTGCACCTACGCCCGCGCCTGGGTGCAGGTGAAGCAGTACTACGGCCTGGGCGTGGACAGCGCCGAGAAGAGCGCGCTCAGCGGCATCCTCGACAACTGCTGAACCCGACACCGGCCCTGCGGCCCGGCGCGCACCCCGCGCCGGGCCGCAGGGCCGCGGGGCCACCGGGCCGGGCCGCGGGGCCACCGGGCTGGGCGCATCGGACCGGTCAGGCGGCCGACTCCGCCCAGTCGGTCGTGTCCGCCGGGAAGGCGACCGGATAGGCCTCCGCGAAGTCGGCCGAGCGGGCCACCTCGCGCCACCTGGTGTCCTCCGCCAGGAGCCGCCGGTCCATGGCGATCGAGCCCTCGGCGGCGTTGACCCCGAGCGGCAGGTGGTGCGGAACGTCGCGCCGCTTGGCCACCCGGACCAGGATCTCGGCGGCACGGGCCGGGTCGCCCGCCATGCCGTCGCCGCCCTGCCGCAGCCGCCGGTTCACGGCGCCGACCGTCTCGCGGTAGGCCTCCGGGACCTCGTGGACGACCATCGAGGAGCCGGCCCAGTCCGTACGGAAGCCGCTGGGTTCGACCACCAGCACCCGTACGCCGAACGGCGCGGTCTCGGCGCGCAGCACCCGGCTGAACCCGTCGATGGCGAACTTCGCCGCCTGGTACGAGGCGATGCCCGGGGAGCCGCCGACCCGCCCGCCCATCGAGGAGAACTGCACGACCAGCCCGCCCTTCTGCTCGCGCAGGATCGGGAGCGCGGCCTTGGTGACGTGGTAGACGCCCCAGAAGTTGGTCTCGAACTGGGCGCGGAAGTCGGCGTCCTCGGTGGTCTCGATCGGCGAGACGTTGGCGTAGCCGGCGTTGTTCACCAGCACGTCGATCCGGCCGAAGGCGGCGCGCGCCTCGGCGAGGGCGGCGCGGGCAGCCGCCGGGTCCGTGACGTCCAGCGCGACCGGGCGGATCCGGTCGCCGAACTCCTCGACGAGGTCGGCGAGTTGCTCGGGCCGCCGGGCGGTCGCGGCCACCCGGTCACCGGCTTCGAGTGCGGCGCGCACGAGGGCGCGGCCGAAGCCGCGCGAGCTGCCGGTGATGAACCAGGTCTGTTCGCTGTCCTGCTGCATGCTCTGCTGCATGCCGCTAGTAAAACACCGTTGCGTTATTAGCGCAACGCCGTTGCGGTATTACGGCAACGGCGTTGCCCTACCATGGGCTGGTGGAAGACGCATCGGAGTTCCAGCGCGCACGCTCGCCCGAGGCCAAGCGCCGGCGCGAGACCGCGATCCTGGCGGCGGCCCGGTCGCTCGGTGCCGAGCGGGGCATCAGGGACGTCACGCTCACCGACATCGCCGCCGCGGTGGGGATGCACAAGTCGGCGCTGCTGCGGTACTTCGAGACCCGCGAGGAGATCTTCCTGCGGCTGACCGCCGAGGGCTGGGCGGAGTGGTCGGACGCCCTGACCGCACAACTGCGGGAGAGCACGGAGCCGGGCCCGGCCGCCGTGGCCCGGGCGTTCGCCGCCACCCTCGCGGCCCGCGGGATGTTCTGCGACCTGCTCGCCCACGCCCCGCTCAACCTCGAACGCAACGTCTCGCTCGACGCGGTGCGCGACTTCAAACTCGCCACGCTCGCCGCCCGCGAACCGATCAGCGCGGCCGTCCGCGAACGACTGCCCGCCCTCGACGAGCAGGACGTCGTCGACCTGATCGCCACCGCCGTCTCACTGGCCGGGGCCATGTGGCAGATCGCGAACCCGGGCGCCGAGGTCGCCGCCCTCTACCGCGGCGACCCCCGGCTGGCCCACGCCGTCATCGAGGTCGAACCCCGGCTCGCCCGCATCCTGACCGCCACCCTCACCGGGCTGGCCGCCGGACGGAGCCGGCCGCAGGCCTGAACCGGCCACGCCGGACACGCCCGCTCCGGTGCACCCGGATGGATCATCTGACGCGCCGCACAAGGGATTTGACCCTACGGTGCGGCCAGGGGGTCAACCGAGCGGAAGGCTGTTTCTGGCATGGCTGGGAAATTCGAGCTGTACGTGGACGAGGGCGGCATGCACCGGTTCCGGCTCAAGGCGAGCAACGGGGCGATCGTGGTGACCGGCGACCCGCAGGAGAGCAAGGACGACTGCCTGAAGAGCATCGAGTCGATCCGCAAGCTCGCGCCGTACGCGGAGCTCAAGGAGACCGCCGGATCGGTGTGACGGGACGCGTTCCGGGACGCGGGTCGGTGGTGCGAATCGCCGACCCGCGTTCGCCTGTACGACAGATCCCTGTGGCCGGGAGCACGCCGGGCATGGACAGAACTCCGGCATGCGCGTCGTCATCGTCACCGAATCCTTCCCGCCCGAGGTCAACGGAGTCGCCCACAGCGTGCTGCGGACGGCCGAGCATCTGGTCCGCCGGGGCCACCGGCCCCTTGTCGTCACCCCCGCGCCGGCGCGGGGCACCGAGTGCCCGCCGGAGACCTTCGGGGACGCCGGGGCGGACGGGATTCCCGTGGTGCGCATCCCGTCGGTGCCGCTGCCGGGGTACCCGCAGGTGCGGATCGCGCTGCCCAGCCGGCAGCTGGCCGCCGCGATCGCCGGACACCGCCCGGACATCGTCCACCTGGCCAGCCCGTTCGTGCTCGGCGCGCGCGGGATGCAGGTCGCGGCCCGGCTCGGGGTGCCCGCCGTCGCCGTCTACCAGACCGACCTGGCCGGGTACGCGCACGCCTACCGGGCCGGGCGGGGGCTCGGGGAGGCCGCCGCCTGGCGGCGGATCCGGGCCGTGCACCGGGCGGCCGCCCGTACCCTGGCGCCCTCCACCCCCGCCGCCCAGGACCTGACCGCGCACGGGGTGCCGCGGGTGCAACTGTGGCCGCGCGGGGTGGACTCGGTGCGGTTCCACCCCCGGCACCGGGACGAGGCGCTGCACCGGGCGCTCGCCCCGGGCGGGGAGGTGCTGGTCGGATACGTCGGACGGCTGGCGCCGGAGAAGCGGGTCGACCTGCTGGTGGCGGCCTCGGCGCTGCCCGGCGTCCGGGTGGTGGTCGTCGGCGACGGCCCCTCGGCCCCCGGGCTGAAGGCCTCGATGCCGGGCGCGGTGTTCCTCGGCCGGCGCACCGGTGACGAACTGGCGCGCTGCTTCGCCACCCTGGACGTCTTCGTGCACACCGGGCCGCTGGAGACCTTCTGTCAGACCATCCAGGAGGCGATGGCCAGCGGCGTGCCGGTGATCGGCCCGGCGGCGGGCGGCCCCCTGGACCTGGTCGCCCACCACCGCACCGGGCTGCTGGTGCCGCCCCGGGACGGCGCGGCGGTGGCCAGGGCGGTCGCGGAGCTGGCCGCCGACCCGGCGCGGCGCGCCGGGTACGGGCGGGCCGGGCGGGCCGAGGTCACCGCGCGCACCTGGGAGGCGGTCGGGGACCTGCTGCTGCGGCACTACGCCGAGGTGCTGGCGGAGCACCGCGGGCTGGCGCTGCAGCCGGCCGCCCCGGCGGCGGTCGAGCCGGTGGCGCCCGCCCTGCCGGAGGAGCTGCCGGCATGACCTCCGTTACCGACGGCGGGGCGCCGGTGGTGGGCGCGGCGGAGGCGAGCGGCGGGGCGCCGGTGGGCGGCGGGGCTCCGAGGACCGGCGGCGCGTCGGCGAGCGGTGAGGTTCCGAGGACCGGCGGCGCGTCGGTGGGCGGCGGGGCTCTGACGATCGTGCGGCTCGCCAACTTCGTCACCCCGGTCTCCGGCGGCCTGCGCACCGCGCTGCGCCACCTGGGCGCCGGGTACCTGGCGGCCGGGCACCGCCCGGTGCTGATCGTCCCGGGGGACCGGCGCTCCGAGGAGGAGACCGAGCAGGGCCTGGTGGTCACGCTGCCCGGCCCGGTGCTGCCGGCCAGCGGCGGCTACCGGCTGCTCACCGACCGGCGGGCGGTGGCCGCCGAGCTGACCAGGCTCTCCCCCGACCGGCTGGAGGTGTCCGACCGCACCACGCTGCGCTGGACCGGTGCCTGGGCGCGGCGGCACGGCGTGCGCTCGGTGATGGTCTCGCACGAGAGCGCCACCGGGGTGCTGTGCACCCGGGGCCTGCCCGGCCCGCTGGCGGGCGCGGCGGCCGACCGGCTCAACGCGGCCACGGCCCGCGCCTACGACTTAGTGCTCTGCACCACCGACTGGGCGGCGGCGGAGTTCCGGCGGATCGGCGCCCCCAACCTGGTCCGGGCCCCGCTGGGGGTGGACCTGGACGCGATGCGCCCGCTGCCGCGCGCCGAACGGGCCGCCGAGCGGGCCCGGTACGCCGCCCCGGAGGAGACCCTGCTGGTGCTCTGCTCGCGGCTCTCGGCGGAGAAGCGGCCCGAGCGGGCGATCGAGGCGCTGGCCGTCCTGCGGGCCCGCCGGCGACCCGCCGTCCTGGTGGTGGCCGGAACCGGCCCGCTGCGGGAGCGGCTGGCTGCCCGGGCCGCCCGGATGCGCCTGCCGGTGCGTTTCCTCGGGCACCTGGGCGGGCGGGCGGAGCTGGCCCGGCTGCTGGGCTGCGCGGACGTGGTGCTCGCGCCCGGACCGGTGGAGACCTTCGGGCTCGCCGCGCTGGAGGCGCTGGCCTGCGGGACCCCGGTCGCGGTCAGCCGCTCCTCCGCGCTGCCCGGACTGGTCGGGCCCGCCGGGGTGGCGGCCGTCGACACGGGCAACGGATTCGCCTCCGCCGTACGGCGGCTGCTGGACCAGCCGGAGGAACCGCGGCGGGCCGCCGCCCGGGCGCGGGCCGAGCGGTACGGCTGGCCGGCCGCGGTGGCGGCGTTCCTGGCGGCGCACGGCGTACGCGACGACGAGGCGGTGGACGGGAGCCGGGATGAGCATGCTGGAAGCCGGGCGTGACCGGGCGGCCGGCGAGGGCCCCGCGACGGGCGAGCTGCTGCGCTTCGTCGCGCTCGGGGACTCGCTGACGGAAGGGGTCGGGGACCAGGTCGGCGAGGGCCGGCGCGGCTGGGCCGCCGTCCTGGCCCACGCACTGGCGCCCGACGGGCGGGACGTCGAGTTCACCAACCTGGCGTCCAGCGGGGCGCTCACCACGGACCTGACGAACCGTCAGCTTCCGGCGGCGCTGGCGCTGCGGCCCCGGCTGGCGGCCGTCGTGGTCGGCGGCAACGACACCCTGCGGTCGGGCTTCGACATCCGGCGCACCACGCTGGAGCTGGACGCCACCATGGGCGAACTGTCCGGCCACGGCGCCAGGTTGCTGACCGCCTGCCTGCCCGACCCCGGCAGCCTGCTCCGGCTGCCGGCGCCGCTCGCCCGTCCGCTGGCCCGCCGGATGCGGGCGGTCAACACCGTGGTGCACGCGCTCACCGAACGCCACCGGGCGGTGCACCTGCACATCGCCGAGCTGCCCTGGCTCGCGGAGCGCCGACTGCTGAGCGTGGACCGCCTGCACCCCAGCGCCGAGGGCCACCACCTGATCGCCCGGCGGTTCCACGAGCTGCTCACCGAGGCCGGCCACCCCCTCGGCCCGCCCCCGGCCGCGGCGCCCGCCGAACCCCCGCCGGGCCCGGCCGCCGACCTCTGGTGGATGGCCACCCGGGGCACCCGCTGGCTCGCCGCCCGCAGCACCGACCTGCTGCCGGGCCTGCTCGCCCTGGCGGCCGCGGAGGGCGTCGCCCGGCTGCGCGGCGGGAGCGGCCGGGACGACGAGCAGCTGGCGCGGGCGGCGGCGCAGGCACTGGCCTCGCTGGGGTGAGGCGGCGGGCCGGCGGCTCCGTCGGGGCCGCCCGTCCCCCGATCGTGGGGATCGGCGGTGCCTCCGGACGGGAACCATCCGGGTGGCCCGGGTTGTCGTGTCCGGGGAGACGTGACGGAGGGAGCCGGGGTGGAGAGCGCGGGCACGGGCGGTCGGGAGGTCATGGCGGCGGCGGGGGTGCTGTTCCCGGACGGGGCGGGGCGGGTGCTGGTGGTCCGGTTGCCGTACGACCGGAAGCATCCGGTGGCGATCCCGGGCGGCGGGTGGGAGCCGGTGGACCGGTCGCCCCGGGAGACCGCCCTGCGGGAGATCCGCGAGGAGCTGGGCTTCACGCCCCGACTGGGGCCGCTGGCCGGCGTGGACTGGGCGCTGCTGCGCCACGGCGACCTGCCGATCGTCGTGTACCTGTACTGGGCCGAGCCGCTGACGCCGGAGCAGGCGGCGGCGTTCCGGCCGGACGCGGCGGAGATCGGCGGCTGGACCTGGCTGACGGCGGAACAGGCCGGGCACGCGCTGCCGCCGCGGCTGTCGCGCCGGGTGACGGCCTGCCTGCTGGCGCCGCGCGACGCCGGACCGCTGGAGCTGGAGGACAGCCGGCCGGTCGGGCACACGCTCGGACGGCTGCCCGCCGACGCTCCGGTGCCCGAGTACGCCGGACTGGCCGCGGCGCCGGGGCTGACGCCGTCGGCCGAGGAGCCTCCGGAGCCGCCGATGGACCGGGAGACGTACTACGCCACCCGGCCGCGGATCCGGGCGAAGGCGCGGGCGCTGTTCACCGACGCCGCCGGCCGGGTCCTGCTGGTACGGCTGCGGCCGTGGGACGGGCCGCGCGGGCAGGAGCCGTACTGGACGCTGCCGGGCGGCGGGGTCGAGGCGGACCGGGAGATGCCCCGGGCGGCGGCCCGGCGGGAGGTCCGCGAGGAGCTCGGCTGGGAGGTCGAGCCGGGGCCGTTGCTGGTGCTGGACTGGCAGCCGGGTGCGGCCGCCGACCCGGAGGCGGACCCGGCGGTCGGCCGGGACACCGCCGTCCTGGTGTACGTGTTCGACGGGGGCACCGTGACGGAGCGGGCGCTCGGCTCGATCGTGCTGCCGGAGGAGGAGTTGGTGGAGTGGCGGCTCTGCGAGCCGGCCGAGGCGCGGGCGCTGCTCACCGGCCCGTCCTGGGACCGTACGGCCGCCGCGCTGGCCGCCCGGGGACGGGCGGGCGGGCCGGTCGAGCTGGTGCGCGGGCGGGCCGTCGGACCGGACCAGGCGCAGGGCGCGCGGCCGGGCCTGTCGCAGGGCCTCGCGGACGGCCTCGCGGAGGGCCGGTCGCAGGACCTCGCGGAGGGCCTCTCGCAGGGGTGAGACCCGTTGGACGGAGCCCGGCGGGGGCCTGGGCCGCCGCCGGGGCCTCGTCCGCGGCCCTGCCCGTCGGAGCGGCGCGTCAGACCTCCAGCTCGGCCTCGATCCTGCTCAGCTGGTGGCGGGCCATCGCGAGGTTGGCGCGCGCCTTGTCCAGCGCGAGGTAGAGGAACAGGCCCTTGCCGGTGCGGCCGGTGAGCGGGCGGATCAGGTGGTACTGGCTGGTCAGGGTGATCAGGATGTCCTCGATCCCGTCCTGGAGGCCGAGCATGTCCATGGTGCGCATCTTGGCGCGGACCACGTCGGTGTTGCCGGCCGCCGCGACGTTGAGGTCCAGGCCGCCGGGGCCGTCGAGGGTGGCCAGCGCCATGCCGCTGTTGTAGTCCACCAGGGCCGCGCCGATGGCGCCCTCGATGCTGGTCATGGCCTGCTTGAGCGCGCCGGCTGCGTCGGTCATCTGGGTAACTCCCGTTCGGTGATAGGTGGTTCGGGTCAGTTCGGATGGATGGTCCCGGTCAGCCCGCGTCGCGCGGGTCCTTGGGCACGAGGGCGTCGTCGAGCAGCCCGGCGATGCGCTGCGCGCTGCGGCGGGCCTCCAGGTGCAGCCGCCCGACGTTGACGCCGGGGTGCGCCAGCAGGGTCAGCACGCAGCTGCCGCCGGCCGCGTAGGTGGCGACGTAGCCGTTCTCGCCGCGCACCAGCGACTCGCGGAACTCGCCCTGGCCGGTGGTGTCGGCGAGCCGCTGCGCCAGCGAGAGCGAGGCCGCCGTCATCGCGGCCAGCCCCGAGGGCTCGGTGCCATGGGTGTCGTGCGCGATCAACAGGCCGTCCACACTGGCGACCAGACCGCCCGCGAGGTGCGGGACGCGGTGTTTGACGGCACGCAGTTCGGCGAGCAACTCGGTCTCCAAGGCGATCAGTTGTCTCCTTCCGACACGCTGCTTGAGCGCCCGCCTCATGGCCGGAACGACGGGGTCGCGGGCGGGGAGTGGGTCAAAGTCGGGCCTCCAGAAGGTCTCGGACCCGGGTCAGCAGCGCGATGTCCGGGTCGGGGCCGGCCGGCGGGTGGGCCGCGGCCGTGGTGGGCGGGTGTTCGCAGCGTGTGGGGGCTGGGGCGGCGGCGGCCGTGACCGGGGCGCCGGGGAGGCCGGCACCCCGGAGGCTGGCGCCGGGGACCCGGCGGTGCAGCCCGCCGGCTGGTCCGCTCGGCGCCGGTGGGGGACCTTCGCTTCCCGGTACGGCCGTTGGCGGCGCCTCGGGCACCGGGGCGACCGCCCCCGCGTCGGGCGGGCGCGGCACGTCGGACGGGAGCGGCGCACCGGGCGGGGCCGGCACGTCGGACGGGAACGGCGCATCGCACGGGCGCGAGGCGTCCAGCAGCCCGGCGGCGGCCAGTCGGCGGACGTCCGCCGTCACCCCGAAGCCGGAGCGGCCGAGCAGCCGCGCCAGGTCCGCCGGGGTCCTGCGGCCGTCGGCGTGGTCGAGCAGCTCGCGGCGCCGTCGGCCGGACGGGCGGTGGGTCGGCCGCCGGCCGTGCCCGGCCGGACGGACGGGCGCGTTGTCGAGCCGGCCCCACGGCCAGATTCCGTCGAGCAGCCGCCGACGGCGTTCGACCTCGCGGCGGATCCGGGCCGGGTCGACCTCCGCGACCGGCCCGAGCCAGTGCCGGGCGTCGGCCTCGAACCGCCAGACGCCGCCGGCCGGGTCGGCGAGCACGAAGAAGGCGGCGTCGAACAGCGTTCCCAGGTGGCCGAGTTCGAGCTCTCCCCGGGTGAGCAGCCGCCGTTCGACGAGCGCCTCGCCGACCCTGGACCGCGGACCGTGGACCCGGAGCAGCTCCGCCCAGTCCGCGGGGGTGATCCGGCCGCAGCCGGTGAGCAGGTCGGCCAGGCCGGGCGCCCGGGGGGACTCGGCGGCGGTCACCCGGCCGTCGACCAGGTGGAGGCTGCCGAGCGGTCCGTGCAGGGCGCCGGTGGCGCGGCGGTCGGCGAGCAGGCCGAGGGCCTCGCCCGGTGTCCTCGGGGTGGCGGCCCCCGCCGGGGGCGGCGCGGTGCCGGTCGCGGCGGTCACGCGCTCACCCCAGCACCAGTTCCTCGGTGAGCGCCTGGAGGCGGAAGCGGGCGGCGGCGAGGTTGCCCTCCGCGCGGTCCAGCCAGAGGTGCAGGACGAGCCTGCTGTCGAAGACGGTGTCGATGAAGCGGATCAGGTGGTAGCTGCGGCCGGCGGTGACGATGATGTCCTCCAGCGGGGCCCGCCGGTCCTCCGCCGCGGTGAAGGTCTGGCTCTCGACGGCCGCCCGCACCAGGTCGGTCGCCTCGGCGGCCGAGGTCTCGTGCTCACCGGTCGGGCTGCCCCCGAGGCTGCCGAGGGCGAGCCCGCTGCTCCAGTCGACCAGGCTCGCGGCGCGGGCCCCGGGGATCGCCATCGCTCCGGAGAGGCATTCGTCGATACCGGGCACACCGGCTCCTTCGCGGGGTCTGGGCGGCCGGGCGCAGCGCGGCGCCGACCGGTTCACCACCAGCAGTGGTTGGTTCGACACGGAAGGCTACTGCCGGATCCCATATGACGAACATTCCAATGGCATATTCACATCGGCAACGGCCAGTTTCAGCCAAGAACTGACGGCACATCAGTCCGGACGGATGGGGTGACACCAGTGGTGGACCAGGGGGTTGGAGCGCCGTTCACCGGCCACCTGGCCCGGCACCTTGGCCGAGACCGGGCCGTACCCGGCGGTTTCGGGGCTGAGAATGCGATAAGAGGATGCCGCCGTGGAGCGCCGACCCGGCGAAGGGGCCCGCCGAGGCCGGGCCGCCGGCCCGGTCCCCCGCCCGTTCGGACCCGCCCACCTCCCTGCTCAGGCCTGGCCACCTCCCTGCTCAGGCCTGGCCGACGGCCTCCGCGAGCAGCCGGTAGGAGTCGAACAGTGCCGTGCGGTCGTAGGTGCTGGTGGTGACCAGGAACTCGTCCGCCCCGCTGCGCTCCACCAGCGCCGCCAGCTCGGCGGCGGCCTGCTCCGGGGTGCCCGCGATGTGGCCCTTGAGCGACTGCTCGTACGCGGCCCGCTCCCTGGCGGTCATCTCCCGGGCACGGATCTCGGCCGCGGGGGCGAGGGGCGGGAACTCGCCGTGGGTGCGGGAGTACGCGCCGGACCACGCCTCCGGGACGAGCAGCTCGCGCGCCCGCTCGGCCGTCTCCGCGACCGCCACCGTGCCCGAGACCACCACGTACGGCTCGGCGGCCCGCGCGGAGGGGCGGAACCGGCTGCGGTAGCGGTCGATCGCCGCCAGCATCCGGTCCTGCCCGCGCGGGGCGGCGATCACCAGCGGCAGCCCGGCCTCGGCGGCCAGGTCGGCGCCCTCGCCGGTGGCCAGCACGAAGGCCGGGACGTGCAGGCCCTCGGCCGGCCGGGCGTGCACTCCGCGGTGGGCCTGCTGCGAGCCGTCGAAGTAGCCCAGCAGTTCGGCCAGCTGGGCGCCGAACTCGTCCGCGGCGTCCTTCTCCCGCCCGAGCGCCCGCCGGACACCGTCGGTGAAGCCCACCGAGCGCCCGAGCCCCATGTCGATCCGCCCCGGGAACAGCGCGGCCAGCACCCCGAACTGCTCGGCCACCACCAGCGGCTGGTGGTTGGGCAGCATCACCCCGCCGGTGCCGACCCGGATCCGCGTGGTGGCCGCCGCCACCGCCGCGGCGAGCACGGTGGGCGCCGATCCGGCCGCCCCCGGCACCCCGTGGTGCTCGGAGACCCAGAACCGGTGGTAGCCGAGCCGCTCCGCCTCGCGGGCGAGGGCCACCGTGTCCCGCAGGGCCTGGGCCGGCTCCTCGCCCTGCCTCGTCCGGGAGCGGTCGAGCACGGAGAGCCTGGTCGTGGGCGCGGCACTGGTCACACCGGTGGACAACGCCCGCCCGTCGCCCGGGCATTCCCCGGCCGGCCACGGCCGGCGGCGCCGCCACCGCCGGACCGCCCCCGGGCCGGACTCAGTCGGTCACCGAGAACCCGTGCGCCGAACCCAGCCGGTGCAGCGAGGCCTGGCCGGGAACCCCGTCCGCCGCCCCCGCCTCGTACCCGCAGCGCCGCTGCCAGGCCGCGTACGCGGAGACCGTCCGGCTGCCGAACGAGCCGTCCACCCAGCGCTGTTCGAGCAGCCCCTCGTCGACGAGCGCCTGCTCCACGATCGCCGCCTCGGCCGGGTACGTCAGGTGCCCCTGCTCGGCCCCCGGGTCGGTCCTGGCGGCCGCGACCACGTGGGCCACCGAGACCGTCCGCCGGCCGGGCAGGTAGCCGAGCAGCCGGCGCAGCGAACCCTCGCCCGGGACGCCGTCCGCCGCCTGCCCGGAGTAGCCGAGACTCGCCTGGTAGTCCGCGTAGTTCCGGGTGTCCGCGTCCGTCCAGTTCGGGCCCGGGCCGGAGCGGTAGTGGTCGCCGAAGCCGTGCGAGACCAGCGCCCGCCCGACCGCCGTGACCTGGTAGCCCTGGGCGCCGTAACCGTACGGCAGGCCGTTGATGCTGACCTGGTAGCGGGCGGGCGTGGCCGGGGGCACCGGCTGCTGCTGCGAGGGCGGGTCGCCCGGGGAACCGGGCCCGGCCGTGAAGTCGGGCCAGGAGCCTGGGTCGGTGTGGTCGTTGTACGGCACGTGGGCGTGCGCGTACCAGCCGCCGCGGGTCTCCCAGACCTGCTCGTCGCGGCGGCCGGAGAAGTCGCCGGGCCGGCCCATCGGCCAGGCGTCGGGCACGCCCCAGGAGGAGACCCAGGCGTGGATGCGGTCCCAGCCCGCGCAGGGGGTGTCGACCAGCCGGGGGTAGACGACACCCCGGTAGCGGCAGTAGGGGAAGAAGACCGCCTCGATCTGGATCACCACCCGCCCGGCCCGGTTGGTACGGGTCGGGCTCTCGGCGGGGCTGAGCAGGCTCTTCGAGCGGGAGTCGGCCGGGAACAGCTGCGCCGTGCGGCCGCTGAACGGGTCCCAGACCAGGTGCGGCGCGCTGCCGGCGCCGCTGCCGGTGAAGTAGCCGACCAGGTCCTCGTAGGAGCACCAGTCCTGCGGGGCGGCGGCGGTCGCGTTGCGGTCCCAGGTGATGTGGGCGATGGCCTTCGGCGGGTACTGCTGGTCGGTCGGTGCGTGGTCGCCGAGGTCGTGGATCTCGGCACCGGGCAGCCACGGTTCGGGCATTGCGCTCTCCTCCGAACGGCGTGAGGGCATCACTTCCGGTATCGGCAGGAACGGCTCGCGGGTTGACCCCGAGGGCGCGGATTCGGGGCGGTGAACCCCCCGCCCCCGCGCAGCCGTTCGACTCCACAGGGGGCGCTCGCCCCCGCGTGCGATTCGGGCGCCCGTGCGGGGGCGGCCGTTCGCGCGGAGGGGGCGCATTCCACCCCCGTCAGGGCCCCGCTGTCAATCGTTGACATCACAAGTGGTCTAGTCCACGGTGGTCCGGCGGACCGGCGCCGGCCCGTTCCCGGGCCTCGCATCGCGCCCAACAGACCGCCGTGGAACCGAATCTGACGATCCGATGGAGAACTCCGCACCATGCAAAGAGTCTGCCTCGCCCTGCCCACCATGCGGTCCTGCCCCGACACCATCGCGGAGCTCGCCGAGGAGGCGGCCTACGCCGTCGCGCACTTCGGGGTCGAGGTGCACCTCCTCGTCCTCGACACCACCGACGCCGCCCGGTTCGCGGAGAACGCGGCCGCCGTGGCCGCGCTGGAGCCCACCCCCGGCGTGGTCGTCCACCACCTCGGCGAGGAGCGGCAGCGGGACTTCCTGCGCCGGGTGGCCGAGCGCACCGGCGCCGCCGACCCCGACCTGCTGCTCGACCTGATGCTCCCGCGGGCCGTCGCGTACGGCTCCTGCGTCAACCGGCTCTTCCTGGGCGCGGCCGCCCTGGGCTGCACCTCGGCGCACCTGCGCAACGACGACGCCGACTTCCAGGTCGTCGACGGGCAGAAGGTCTTCCCGATCCACCACGAGCTGCTCTCGATCGGCCGACCGGCCGGCGAGGCGGCGGCCGCCGTGTCCCGCTCCGAGCTCGACCCGGCCGACGCGGACAAGCCGGTGATGCTGGTCAGCGGCTCCTTCATCGGCGAACTCAACGTGGACATCAGCGAGATCCACGAGCTGGACCCGGCCGTCTACCGCGAGGTGGTGCGCCTGTGGACCCCGCCGGTGTGGTCCGAGGAGGAGCGGGACGCGATGGTGGACGTCTCCTTCAAGGGCGCCGGCTCCGAGCCGTTCGGGACCGACGAGTCCGTCCTCGGTGTGCCCGACATCTGGGACGTCTACATGTGCAACCTCGCCCTGGACCACCGGGCCTACGAGGTGCTGCCGCTGCTGCCCTCGATCGAGACCATCGGCAGCGACTACGCCCTGCTGCACGCCCTGGTCCACTCCCGGATGCCCGGCGTCGTCCACAACCGCCACATCGTCAACTACTACACGCCCGAGCGCCGCACCGGCGCCGGTTTCGTCGCCTACCAGCTGCGCTTCGTCAAGTTCCTGCTCTCGATGCTGTACCTGTACCCGGTCTACGGCGGGATGATCGACCTCGGCCGCGGCCTGCTGGACGAGCGGCACGGGCTGAAGGTCGAGCCGATCCTCGACCTGGTGCGCGGCAGCGTCGACTGGGACCGGGCCGGGAACGAGCACTGCCTGGACGTCCTGGACCGCTCCTACCGCAAGCTGGGCGGCAAGTACGCCGAACTCGCGGACGTGGTGGCCGGAAAGCGGCAGCAGCTCCTGGACGAGGCGCGGGAGGACGCCGAGCGCTGGGCGGTGTTGGTGGAGGCCTGGGCGGGGATGGTGGCCGCCGCCCGCACGGAGGGGCTCGGCGCCGCGACCGAGGTCGCGGCCTGGTGAGCGAGGGGCTCCGGATCCGGCTCCTGGCCGAGGGCGACTGGGACGCCGTGGTCGCGCTGGAACACGACGCCTACGCGGCCGACGGCCTGTCGGAGGGCCGGGAGGCGCTCCGGTCGCGCGCCCTCAGCTCACCGCAGACCTGCTTCGTGCTGGAGCAGCACGGTACGGTCCGCGGCTACCTGCTGAGCCTGCCGTACCCGCCGCTGCGCTGCCCCGACCTGGACCGGCCGGAGGCGACGGCGTACGCGTCGGACAACCTGCACGTGCACGACCTGGTGATCGCCGAGGAGCTGCGCGGCCGGGACGTCGCGCTGGGGTTCATCCGGCACTTCCGGGAGCGGGCGGAGGAGCAGGGGTACGAGCGGATCTCGATGGTCGCGGTGCGCGGGGCGGACATCCTGCTGCGGCTGCTCGGCTACCGGGCGCACCGGGAGGTGCCGGTGCCCGCCTGCTACGGGCGGCGGGCGGTGTACATGTCCATGCCGGTGAGCTGAGCGACCGGCCCCCGCTCCTCCTCGACCGGTGACCACCCGGTCGGGCTGGCCCCAGCTGCGGCGCTCATCCCTTCGGGTGAAGCTGTTGGCGGGCTGCGTCCCCTCCGCAGCCCGCCGGCACCACCGTCCGCATGGTTGAGGAGCAGCGCATGAAGGCCGCCGTCGTCCGCGATTTCACCGCACCCCTGGCCGTCGAGGACCGTCCGGTACCCGAGCCGGCCGCCCACCAGGTCCGGGTCCGGATCGAGGCCTCCGGCCTCTGCCACACCGACATCCACGCCGCGCACGGCGACTGGCCGGTCAAGCCCACCCCGCCGTTCGTCCCCGGCCACGAGGGCGTCGGCATCGTCGAGGCCGCCGGTAGCGACGTCCGGCACGTCCGGGTGGGCGAGCGGGTCGCCATCCCCTGGCTCGCGGACGCCTGCGGACGCTGCGACCACTGCGTCACCGGCTGGGAGACGCTCTGCCTCCAGCAGCACAACAGCGGCTACTCGGTGGACGGCGCCTACGCCGAGTACGCCCTCGCCCACGGCGACTACGTCGTCCTCGTCCCGGACGGCATCGACCCGCTGGACGCCGCGCCGCTGTCCTGCGCGGGCGTCACCACCTACAAGGCGCTCAAGGTCTCCGACGCCGGACCGGGCACCCGGGTCCTGGTCTCCGGCATCGGCGGGCTCGGCCACCTGGCCCTCCAGTACGCCCGGATCTTCGGCGCCGAGACCATCGCCGTCGACGTCACCGACGACAAGCTCGCCCTCGCCCGCGACCTCGGCGCCGACCACGTCCTCGACGCCCGCACCCAGGACGTCGCCGCCGAGGTCCAGGCCCTCGGCGGCGCCCACGCCGCGATCGCCCTCGCCGTCAGCAACGCCTCCTTCCAGGCCGCCTACGGCGCCCTGCGCCGCGGCGGCACCCTCGTCCTGGTCGCCCTCCCGGCCGCCGGCAAGCTCGAACTGCCCGTCTTCGAGACGGTGTTGAACGGCACCAAGGTGATCGGCTCGATCGTCGGCACCCGCGAGGACCTCGCCGAGGTCTTCCGGCTGCACGCCCTCGGCCGCACCCGGGTGATCCGCGAGACCCGCCGCCTCGAGGACGTGAACGCCTGCTTCGACGAGGTCCTGAGCGGCACGGTCTCCGCCCGCCTGGTCTTCGACCTGCGCTGACCCCCGCCCGTCCGCCCGCCCTCCGTCCCGCCCGGCCGCCCGCCGTTCCACGCAGGCCGGGAACGGCCCCGGCCGGGCGGGTTCGTCCGGGTGGGGTTGCAGTTGCGTCTCCGTTCCGTTCGGCGGGGGTACGAACCGGGGGGCGGTCCGGGATCGTGGGGGCGACCACTCGTGCGGCAGGGGGAGTTGCCATGGGGGACGGCCGGGGGCTGGCACCGGATGCGGTGGCGGCGCTGCTGGGCGACGGGCCGCACCGGGCGGTGGCGGACGTCGTGCGGGCGCGGTTGCGGATGGTGCCGGAGGGGGCCCGGGCCCTCGCGGCGGCGGAGGCGAGCCCGGGGGACGCGCAGGCACGGGCGCTGCTGACCGCCGCCGTCGCGCAACTGCTGGCCGCGGACCAGGCGTTCGCGCGGTACCTGGCCACCACCGGAGTCGGGAAGCCGGGCGATCCGCCGACCGTCCAGCTGCGGAGCGATCCCGGCACCGTGCAGCTGCGGGTCGGCCCGGCGTCCGCGCCGCCGCCGAAGGGCCCGACCACCGTCCAGTTGCGGACCGGCCCCGCGGCCGCCCGCGCCCGGGCGCTCGCCGCCCGGCGGAGCAGCGCCGGGATCGTGGTGGCGCTCGTCCTGGTGCTGGTCGCCGCGCTGGTCGCGCTCGGCGTCCACCTGGGCTCGCGCCCGCTGCTGAAGCCGGGCGGGCCGGGCCTGGCGCACGCCGCACCGCCGCTGGGCGACCCGGCGCTGGTGCGGGGGGTGCTGCCCGACGAGGGGGCGATGCCGCGCGGGTGGCGGGTGCAGCGGGGGCCCCGGTCGGGGACGGGTACGGCCGGTGAGCTGCCATGTCTGCTGCCGGACTCCTGCGACCAGCAACTCGCGTACGCCACGGTGACCTTCGGTGCGGCCTCGGTGGAGAGCCTGGAGTTCAGCGCGGTCGCCTTCGCCTCCCCCGAGGCCGCCGCCAAGGCCTTCGACAGCACGCTGGAACGCACCGGCGGCGAGGAGTCCACGGCGGTGGCCGTCCCGCAGGTCGGCGACCGGAGCGCCACCCGTACCCACGGTTCCTCGTCGGCGGTGGCGCTGGTCCGGGTCGGCGGCGTGCTGCTCCTGGTGCGCGAGGAGGGGCCGGGCGCCGCCCTCACCGCGCCCGGCCTCACCGTGTTCGCCCGGCTGGTCGCCGACCGCGCCCGGCAGGCCCAGGACGGCCGCACCCCGGACGCCTCCGCCCGGGGTGCGGCGGGCTGACCGAGCAGCAGACGCGGAACACGGCCGTACGGTCAGGGCTCACCCGTTCCAGGGCGCCGACGGTCCGATCGCGGTCGAACACGCTCTCCTTGCGGAAGCAGCCGATGCCGCCGGCGCCGTCGGCCGGCAACTCGCCGGCGTACAGCCGCTCCACGCGCCGGGAGAGGATCAGCACCGGCAGCCCGGGCACCGCCCGGCGCCCTGGTCAGGGTGAAGGGTGCGGCTGGACCCACCCGTCGTCGGTCCAGGCCCGACCGGCCGGGCCCTGCATCGGAATCGCGCCCACGGGGCGCCGCCCGCTCGGGCAGCGGCCGACAGGGCCGTAGCCCGAATGCATGTATCGCTCTCTTGACTGGCGTCACCGACCCGCCATACTGGCCTCACTCCCCGCTCGCACGATGAGGTGCCCGCCCATGGAGCTCTCCCCCTCAGCGCACGTGGACACGTTCTGTCGAGACCACCTCCCACCCTTCGAGCAGTGGCCGGAACTCCTCTTCGAACTCCCGGAGTTGGCCTACCCTGACCGCCTGAACAGCGCCGCCGCCCTGCTCGACGACACCATCGGACGCCTCGGCCCGGACCGCCGCTGCCTGCTCACCCCCACCGGCGGGTGGTCCTACGGCGAACTGCGCGACCACGCCGACCGGATCGCCCGCCTACTGACCGAGGACCTCGGTCTCGTCACCGGCAACCGGGTCCTACTGCGCGGCCCCAACACCCCCTGGCTGGCGGCCTGTTGGCTCGGCGTCCTGAAGGCCGGCGGGGTGGCCGTCACCACCATGCCGCTGCTGCGCGCCGCCGAGCTGACCGAGCTGCACCGGATCGCCCGGCCCGTCCTCGCGCTGTGCGACCACCGCTTCGTCGACGAGCTGCACCGGGCGCGCACCCCCGGCCTGCGCGTCCTGCGCTACGGCGGCCCCGGGCCCGAGGACCTCACCGCCCGCAGCGCCGCCAAGGCCGCCGGCTTCCCGGCCGTCCCGACCGCCGCCGACGACGTCGCGCTGATCGCCTTCACCTCCGGCACCACCGGCCGCCCCAAGGCCACCCTGCACTTCCACCGCGACGTGCTCGCCATCGCCGACACCTTCTCCCGCCACCTGCTCCACCCCACCCCCGAGGACCTCTTCACCGGCACCCCGCCGCTCGGCTTCACCTTCGGCCTCGGCGGCCTGCTGGTCTTCCCGCTGCGGGCGGGCGCCGCCAGCCTGCTGCTGGAGCAGGCCACCCCCGAGCAGCTCGCCGAGCACGTCCGCCGGCACCGGGTGAGCGTGCTGTTCACGGCGCCGACCGGGTACCGGGCGATCCTGGCCGCCGGCCTGGCCGACCGGCTGGCCGGGGTGCGGCGCTGCGTCTCGGCGGGCGAGCCGCTGCCCGCCGCCGTCGGGCAGGCCTTCCACGCGGCCACCGGGCAGCGGCTGATCGACGGCCTCGGCGCCACCGAGCTGCTGCACGTGTTCGTCTCGGCCGCCGGCCGGGACATCCGCCCCGGCTCCACCGGCCGGCCCGTCCCCGGCTTCCGGGCCGCGGTCCTGGACGGGCAGGGCCGCCCGGTACCCGACGGCGAGCCCGGACTGCTCGCCGTCAAGGGCCCGACCGGCTGCCGCTACCTGGACGACGAACGCCAGCTGGACTACGTCCGCGACGGCTGGAACATCACCGGCGACACGTACGTCCGGGACGGTGACGGCTACTTCTGGTTCCGGGCCCGCAACGACGACATGATCGTCTCGGCCGGCTACAACATCGCCGGGCCCGAGGTGGAACAGGCCCTGGCCACCCACCCCGACGTGGCCGACTGCGCGGTGGTCGGCGCGCCGGACGAGCGGCGCGGCGCGGTGGTCAAGGCGTACGTGGTGCTGCGCGAGGGCGTCCCGGCCGGGCCGGAGACGGTGCGCGGACTCCAGGAGCACGTCAAACGCACCATAGCGCCGTACAAGTACCCGCGGGCGGTCGAGTTCGTGCCCGAGCTGCCGCGCACCGCGACCGGCAAGCTGCACCGCGCCGAGTTGCGCCGACGGGCCGCGCCCGCCCCGGCCGGCGTCGCGCCGGTGGTGACCGGCGTTGCACCGGCCACGGACGGCGTCGCGCCGGTCCCGGACGGCATCCCGCCGGTCCCGGCCAGCGTCGCGGTCGAACGCCGGGTGGAGTGGTCCGACACCGACGCCGCCGGGCACTATCACTTCTCCGCCGTCCAGCGCTGGGCCGAGGCGGCGGAGGCGGCGCTGCTGCACCGCCTCGGGCTCGCCGACCTGTTCGGGCGGATCCCCCGGGTGCACTTCGAGGCCGACTACCGCGAACGGCTCTGGTTCGGCGACCTGGTCCGCACCGAGCTGCGGGTGGTCCGGGTCGGCGCCTCCTCGCTGCACTACGCCTTCGAGGTGCACGGACCGCACGGGCTGGCCGCGAGCGGGCGGATGTCGGTGGTGCACTCCGCGCCGCACGACGGGGGCAGCGAGCCGTGGCCCGCGCAGGTCCGCCGCACGCTGGCGGAGTCGGGGCCGCAGCGGCCCGAGGTGCTCGCATGAGCCCGGCACCGGACACCGCCCGGATCGCGGTGATCGGCGCCGGCCCCGGCGGGCTCTACTTCGCCGCCCTGGCCAAGCAGTTGGCGCCCGACCGGGAGATCACCGTCTTCGAGCGGGACGCCCCGGAGGACGAGACCGGATTCGGCGTGGTCTTCTCCGACGAGACCCTGGACGGCATCGCCCGGGCCGACCCGCGGGTGTTCGCCGCGATCAGCGCCGAGTTCGCCCGCTGGAGCGACATCGACGTCCGCTACGCGGGCGAGGTCCGCACCAGCGGCGGCCACGGCTTCGCCGCCCTGGACCGCAACCGGCTGCGCGCCGTCCTGCGGGAGCGCTGCGCCGAACTGGCGGTGGAGGTGCGCTACCGCACCCCGGCCCCGCCGGTCGACCGGCTGGCCGCCGGGTACGACCTGGTGGTGGCCGCCGACGGCATCCGCTCCGGCACCCGGGCCGCGTACCCGGAGAGCTTCCGCCCGGACCTGGACGAGCGCCACTGCCGCTACATGTGGCTCGCCACCGACAAGGTCTTCGAGGCCTTCACCTTCATCGTCGAACGGTACGACTTCGGCGTCCTCCAGGTGCACGCCTACCCGTACAGCGCCACCCGCTCGACCTTCATCGTCGAGGCGGCCGCGGACGCCTGGCGACGCGCGGGCTTCGAGGCGCTGGCCGCGCGGGAGTCGGCGCGCGGCGAGAGCGACCTGGCGAGCGTGCGGCGCTGCGCGGAGCTGCTGGCCGGGCACCTGGACGGCCACCGGCTGATCCCCAGCGCGTCCCGCTGGATCCGCTTCACCACGGTGCGGAACGCGAGTTGGCGCCACCGCAACGTGGTGCTGCTCGGCGACGCCGCGCACTCCGCGCACTTCTCGATCGGCTCGGGCACCAAGCTCGCCCTGGAGGACGCCCTCGCCCTGGCCGCCGCGCTGAGCGAACAGCCCTCCCTGGACGAGGCGTTGGCCGCCTACGAGGCCGAGCGCCGCCCGGTGGTGGAGTCCACCCAGCGCGCCGCGCAGGCCAGCCTGGAGTGGTTCGAGACGATCGGGCGGCGCACCGGGCAGGGCGTCGACCAGTTCGCCTTCAACCTGCTCACCCGCAGCCGACGGGTCACCTACGGCAATCTGCGGGCCCGCGACCCCGCCTTCGTGGACGCCGTGGACACCGCCTTCGGCGGCTCGCCCGGGGTGCCGCCGATGTTCCGGCCGCTGAAGCTGGGCGCGCTGGAGCTGCGCAACCGCGTCGTGGTGCCCCCGCTCGCCACCTTCACCTCCCCCGACACGCTGCCCAGCGGCTTCGACCGGGCCCAGCTGACCGGGCACGCGCTCGGCGGCGCGGGGCTGGTGATCGCCGGGATGACCGCGGTCGCCCCCGAAGGCCGGGCCACCGACCGGTGCCCGGGCCTGTGGACCGACCACCAGGAAGCCGCCTGGCGTCAACTCGTGGACGCTGTCCGGGCGGTGAGCGACACCCCGGTCGGCATCCAGCTGACGCACGCCGGCCGCCGGGGCGCGACCGCCGCCCCCGGGCCGGACGGCGTCGGGCGGCCGCTCGCCGAGGGCTGGCCGCTGCTCGCCCCCTCGGCCATCCCCTGGGACGCCGACAGCGCACTGCCGCACGAGGCGAACGACATCCAACTGGCGGCCGTCACAGCGGACTTCGCGGCCGCCGCCGAGCGGGCCGCCCGGGCCGGCTTCGACGTGCTGGAGCTCCAGTTCGGCCACGGCCATCTGCTCTCCTCCTTCCTCTCCCCGCTGACCAACCGCCGCACCGACGGGTTCGGCGGCCCGCTCGCCCACCGGCTGCGGCTGCCGCTGGAGGTGCTGACGGCGGTGCGCGCCGTCTGGCCGGCCGGCCGGCCGCTGCTGGTGCGGATCTCGGCGAGCGACTGGGCGCCCGGCGGCACCACCGAGGAGGAGGCCGTGGCGATCTGCCGCGCGCTGGCCGGGGCCGGGGCGGACGCGCTGGACGTCTCCACCGGCGAGGTGGTGGCGCACCAGCGGCCGCCGTACGGGCGCGGCTACCAGACGCCCTTCGCCGAGCTGGTCCGCGCCGCCACCGGGCTGCCGACCGTCGCGGTCGGCGCGATCTCGAGTTCCGACGACGCCGACTCCGTGCTGCTGGCCGGGCGGGCCGACCTGGTCGCGGTCGGCCGCGCCCAGCTGTACGACCCGCTCTGGACGCTGCACGCCGCCGCCGAGCGGGGCTACACCGGGCCGGGCGCCCGCTGGCCGGAGCCCTGGCGGGCGGGCGGCCGCAGGCCACCGGGCCCGAGTGCCGACCGGGTCGCCCCGCGCCTGCACCTGCTGCGCGAGCCGCCCGCGCCCCTCCACCGCCGCTGGTCACCACCCCGCCCCGGCGACACCCCCGAGGAGTGACGAGAACCGTGCCCCACCTGCCCCGCTTCACCGCCGCCGCCGTCCAGGCCGCCCCGGTCTACCTGGACCCCGCCGCCACCGTCGACAAGGCCGTCGCGCTGATCCAGGAGGCGGCCGGGCACGGCGCCGAACTGGTCGTCTTCCCCGAGGTCTTCGTGCCCGGTTACCCGTACTGGAACTGGACGATGAACCCGGTGCAGGGCTCGCCCTGGTACGAGCGCCTGTACCAGGCCGCCGTGGACGTCCCCGGCCCGTACGTCGACACCCTGCGGGCCGCCGCCCGGCAGGCCGGCGTGGTGCTGGTGATCGGGATCAACGAACGCGGCCGGCCAGGCCTCGGGCCGCTGTACAACACCGTGCTGATCATCGACGCGGACGGCGAACTGCTCAGCGCGCACCGCAAGTTGATGCCGACCTGGGCGGAGAAGCTGACCTGGGCGCAGGGCGACGGCGCCACCCTCTCGGTGCACCCCACCGCCGTCGGCCCGCTCGGCGCACTGGCCTGCGGCGAGAACACCAACCCGCTGGCCCGCTTCACCCTGCTGGCCCAGGGCGAACTGGTCCACGCCGCCTGCTACATCGCGCTGCCGGTCGGCCCCGAGGACTACGACATGGCGGACTCGATCGCGCTGCGCACCGCCGCGCACTGCTTCGAGGGCAAGGTGTTCTCCGTCGTGTCCTGCTCCACCGTCTCGCCCGAGATGGTGGACCTGATCGCCGGCGACGACCCGCAGGTCCGCAAGCAGCTCGCCCGCCCGCACAGCGCCCTGTCCGGGATCTTCGGCCCGGACGGCCGCCCCGTCACCGAACCGCTGGTGGACGAGGAGGGCATCGTCTACGCCGAGATCGACCTCGGCCACTGCGTCCGGCCCCGGCAGATGCACGACATCGTCGGCCACTACAACCGCTTCGACGTCTTCCGGCTGCACGTGGACAAGCGCCCGCTGCGGCCGCTGGTGCTCCCCGAGGAGGAGGCATGACCAGCCCCGAACCCGCCCCCGACCGCCAGGACGACCGCCGCGACCACGGTGACCACCGCGACGGCTCCGACGACCACGGATCCTTCGACGACGACCGGATCGGCCGGGCCCGGGTCACCGACAGCCCCGAACTGCTCGCCTACTACGAGGAGCTGGCCGAGCACGAGGCCGGCGCCCTGTGGACGGTCGCGAACGAGATCGAGCCCTGGTACCCCCAGCCGAAGTCCGTCCCGGTGCTCTGGCGCTACGCCGACCTCCGCCCGCTGGTGCGCAAGGCGCTGCCGCTGGTGAAGGCCGACGACGCCGGGCGCCGGGTGGTGATGCTGGTCAACCCCGGCCGCCGCGAACTGAGCGCCGCCGTCGGCCTGTTGTACACCGGCCTGCAGATCATGGGCCCCGGCGAGGCGATGACCGCGCACCGCCACCAGGCCTCCGCGCTGCGCTTCGTCCACGAGGGCACCGGCGCCTGGACCGTCGTGGACGGGCAGAAGCTCAGGGTCGGCCCGCGCGACTTCGCGATCACCCCGAACAACACCTGGCACGAGCACGGCAACGAGGCCGACGACGCCCCGGTGATCTGGCAGGACGGCCTGGACATCCCGCTGGTCAACACCCTCGACGCCAACTTCTACGAGGTCCACCCCGAGCTGTACCAGCGGCCGGGGCCGGTCATCAACTCCTCGCTGCTCAGCTACGGCGGCAACCTGTTGCCGTACGGCGCCGAGAAGTGGAGCAGGCCCTACTCGCCGCTGTTCGGCTGGCCCTGGGAGCCCAGCTACCACGCGCTGTGCGAACTCGCCCGCGCCACCGGGGGATCGCCGTACGACGGCGTGATCATGGAGTACACCAACCCGGTCACCGGCGGCCCGGTGATGCCGACCATGTCGGCCCACCTCCAGCTGCTCCGCCCGGGCCAGTCCACCCGCGCCCACCGGCACACCGGCTCGGTGGTGTACACCGCGGCCAAGGGCCGGGGAGTCTCGGTGGTCGCCGGACAGCGCTTCACGTGGCAGCAGGGCGACATCTTCGTCGTCCCGTCCTGGGCGTGGCACGAGCACGCGAACCTCGACCAGGGCGAGGACGCCTGCCTGTTCTCCTTCAACGACTTCCCGGTGATGCACGCGCTCGGCCTCCACCGCGAGGAGGCCCACCCGGACGGGCAGCAGCCCACCACCACCGCCTGACCAGGAGCCCCACCGCCATGCACCTGTTGACCTTCCGCACCCACGACACCGACCACGCCGGCGAGCCCGGCACCCCGCGCCTCGGCGCCCGGCTGGACGGCGACCGGGTCGCCGACCTGACCGCCCTCGCCACCGCCGCCGGTGCCCAACTGCCCCCCGACCTCCTCGGGTTGATCCGGGCCGGGGAACCGGCCCTGGCCACCGCCCGGGAGCTGCTCGCCGGGGACCCGCCCACCAGGCCGCTCACCGAGGTCGCACTGTGCGCACCGCTGCGCCCCGGCAAGATCGTCGGCGTCGGCCTCAACTACGTGGAGCACGTGGCGGAGTCGCACCGCACCCTGGAAACCGACCGCGAACTGCCCGATCGGCCGGTGCTGTTCGACAAGCCCTCGACCGCCGTCACCGGCCCGGGCGGCCCCATCCTGCACAACGCCGACCTCACCAAGCAGCTCGACTGGGAGTGCGAACTCGCCGTGGTGATCGGCGCACCGGCCTTCCGGGTGGCCGAGGCGGACGCGCTGCGGTACGTGTTCGGCTACAGCATCGTCAACGACATCAGCGCCCGCGACCAGCGGCGCTCCGGCCAGTGGTTCTTCTCCAAGGGCCAGGACAGCTACGCGCCGTTCGGCCCGGTCGTGGTGACCGCCGACGAGATCCCCGACCCGCAGCGGCTCGACCTCTCGCTGAAGGTCAACGGCGAGCTCCGGCAGGACTCCAACACCCGCCACATGCTGTTCGGCGTCGCCCGGCTGATCGCCGACATCTCCTCCGGCGTCACCCTGGAACCGGGCGACGTGATCGCCACCGGCTCCCCCTCGGGCGTCGGCGCCGGGATGGTGCCCCCGCAGTTCCTCCAGCCCGGCGACCTGGTCGAGGCCACCGTCGAGCGGATCGGCACGCTCGCCAACCCGGTGGTCGACGCCCGCTGACCCGTCCCGGACCGGAAAGGACCGTCCACCCGATGACCACCTACCGGATCGGCCAGATCGTCCCGAGTTCCAACGTCACCATGGAGACCGAGGTCCCCGCCCTGCTGCGGGCCCGCGAGGCGGTCGCTCCCGAGCGGTTCACCTTCCACTCCAGCCGGGTGCGGATGACCAGGGTCACCCCCGAGCAACTGCGCGCCATGGACGGGGAGTCCGACCGCTGCGCCACCGAGCTCTCGGACGCCCGGATGGACGTGATCGGCTACGCCTGCCTCGTCGCGGTGATGGCCACCGGCCCCGGCTACCACCGCGAGGCCGAACGGCGGCTGCACCTGCGCACCGTCCGCAACGGCGCCCCCGCGCCCGTCGTCACCAGCGCCGGCGCCCTGGTCGCCGGGCTGCACGAGCTCGGGGCGGCGAAGGTCGCCATGGTCACCCCGTACCTGCGGCCGCTGGCCCGGACGGTGGTGGAGTACCTCGCTGCGGAGGGCATCGAGGTGCTCGACCACGCCGCCCTGGAGATCGCCGACAACCTGGACGTGGCCGCCCACGACCCGGCCCGGCTGCCGGCGATCGCCCGCGGCCTCGCGTACACCGAGGCCGACGCGGTGGTGCTGTCGGCCTGTGTGCAGTTGCCCTCGCTGTCCGCGGTCGAGGAGGCCGAGCAGCAGCTGGGCAAGCCGGTGGTCTCGGCCGCCGTCTGCACCACGCACCAGCTCCTGCGGGCCCTCGGCCTGCCCGCCTTCGCGCCCGGGGCCGGGCACCTGCTCTCCGGGGCCTACGCGTAACGGCCCGCCCGCACGAAGCGGCCCGCCCTACGCGCCGCCGCTTACCCTGCACGTAGCGGCCCGTCCTCCGCGCCGCCGCTCGCCCTGTGTGTAGCGGTCCGCCCTGTGCGTAGCTGCCTGCCATACGCGTAGCGCGGCCCGCTCCGCGCGTGGGGCGCTGACCCATGGGTGCCTCGGGAACGCGGGAATCCGCGTCCCCCGGACCGGCACTCTCGTTATGATCGCCACCAGTCGCCGGGGAGGAGGGCCCGCATGTCCGACAGCACACCCCGGCCGAGCTCCCTGATCCACACCGTCTACGGCGAGTTCGTCCGCCGCCTCGGCGGCTGGATATCCATCGCCGACCTGATCGCCCTGCTGGCCGAGCTGGACGTCGACGGCCCGGCCGTCCGCTCGGCGACGTCCCGGCTGAAGAAGGCCGGCACCCTGCTCCAGGAGCGCCGGGCGGGGACCGGCTACCGGCTGGCCCCCGCGATGGAGCCGGTGTTCGAGGAGGGCGACCGGCGGATCTTCCACAGCCTGGAGCCCGCCGCACTCGACGACGGCTGGGTGGTGGCGGTCTTCTCGGTGCCCGAGTCCGCCCGCTCCCACCGCCACCAGCTGCGCTCCCGGCTGAGCTGGCTCGGCTTCGGCAACGCCGCCCCCGGGGTCTGGCTGGCGCCCGCCCGGCTGCTGCCGGACGCCCGCCGGCTGCTGGACCGGCTCGGGCTGAGCGCCTACGTCCACCTGTTCCTCTCCGCCGAGTACGCCGGCTTCGCCGATCCCCTTGCGGCGGTCGCGAGTTGGTGGGACCTGCCGGCGATCGAGGCACAGTACGCGGCGTTCGCCGACACCTGGCGCCCGGCCGCCGAGGAGCTGCGCGGACGGTCGCCGGTGGACCCCGCCGAGGCGTTCCGCGACTACGTGCCGATGCTCACCCAGTGGCGCCGGCTGCCGTACCTGGACCCCGGGCTGCCCGCCCAGCTGCTGCCCGCCGACTGGAACGCGGTGCCCGCCCGCGCGGTGTTCACCGAGTTGCACGGACTGCTCGCCGAGCCCAGCCTTCGGTACGTCGAGAAGGTCACCGGGCTGCCCCACCCCGAGGAGCCGCGATGACCGCCACCGCCCCCGCCGACCTGCTGATCCGCGCCGCCGCCGTGCACACCCTGGTGCCCGGCGAGCCGCCCCGCCGGGCGGTCGCCGTCACCGGTGGCCGGATCACCGCCCTCTCCGTCGCGCCCGACGGGCTGGACGCCCTGATCGGCCCGGCCACCGAGGTGGTGGACGCTCCGGGCTCGACCGTGCTGCCCGCCTTCGACGACACCCACACCCACCTGATCCTGGCCGGGCACAGCGTCCACGGCGTACCGGTCCACCGGGCGCGCGACCTCGCCGGGTTCCTCGGCCTGATCCGCGAGCGCGCCGCCGCCACCCCCGCCGGGGAGTGGATCCGCACCACGGTCAACTGGCAGGAGGTGCTGCTGGCCGAGCAACGGATGCCCACCACCGCGGAGTTGGACGCGGCCACCGCCGAGCACCCGGTGCTGGTGCGCCGCGGCGCGTACAACATGGTGCTCAACTCGGCCGCCCTGCGACTGGCCGGGATCACCGAGTCCACCGAGGCGCCGCCCGGCGGTGTGATCGAGCGCGACGAGCACGGGCGGCTGACCGGCCGGCTGATCAACCGGGCGGTCGAGCCGGTCGAACGGGTGCTGCCGCGCCCCACCCTCGCCGAGCGGATCGAGGGCCTGCGCGCCGCCTCCGCCGACTACGCCGCCTGCGGGATCGGCACGGTCCGCGACTGCCTGGTCCCGGTCGAGGACCTCGACGTGCTGGACGCCGCCCGGGCCGAGGGCGCCCTGGCCGTCCGGGTCCGGGCGCTGGTCTCCGGCTTCGCCGCCCGCACGCCGGAGCAGGTGGACGCGCTGCTGGACCGGATGGACGACTGGCGCGCCGCCGGCCGGGACGACGACCGGCTGCGGCTCTGGGGCGTCAAGTTCGGCATCGACGGCGGCTTCGAGGCGGCCGCGGTGGAGGAGCCGTACCAGGGGCAGCCCTGCTACCACGGCCGGCTGCTCTGGGAGCCGGCCGAGCTGCTGGCGGCGGTGGACCGGGTGGTGGAGCGCGGCTGGCGGGTCGGGGTGCACGCCTGGGGCGACCGCGGGCTGCGGGTGCTGCTGGACGTCTTCGAGCAGGCGCTGAAGCGCCGCCCGGGCCTGCCGCCCGGCACGCTGGTGGTCGAGCACGGCGGCCTGGCCCGCCCGGGGCAGCGGGCCCGGGCGATCGCGCTCGGCATCCCGGTGACGGTCCAGCACCCGCTGCTGCACGACGGCGCCCTCACCCAGCAGCGGGCCTGGGGCGAGGAGCGCACCGCCGCGCTCTTCCCGCTGCGCGAGTGGCTGGACGAGGGCGCGCTGATCACCGGCGGCTCGGACTTCCCGGTCGGCCCGTACGGCGCGATGGTGTCGGTGTGGGGCATGACCACCCGGGGCACCACGGCCGGGGTGGTCGGGCCGGAGCACGCGATCGGCCGGGCCGAGGCGGTCGCGCTGCACACCGTGAACGCGGCCCGGCTGACCGGCGAGAGCGCGCTGCGCGGCAGCCTGCGGCCGGGGACGTTCGCCGACCTCACGCTGTGGCCGGTCGATCCGCTGGACTGCCCGGTGGACGCGCTGCGCGAGCTGCGGCCCATCCTGACGGTGGTCGACGGGCGTACCGTGCACCGCATGTGACGACCGGTCAGACTGCCGCGAGTTCCCGCAGGTCGATGCCGCGGTGCAGCGCGCGCAGGTCCTCGTGCAGGGTGGACGGCGGGACGACGAGCACCCCGCAGCGGGCCCGGTTCAGGCAGTGCCGGGTGACCGAGCGGCGCGCCAGCCCGCGCACCCTGGCACGGACACCGCCCTGCTCCCCGGTGCTGACCACCAGCAGGTCGCCGGGACGGTCGGCGAGCCCGGTCAGCACCGCCGCCGCCTCGCCGCGGACGACCAGCGGCCGCACCGCCACGCCGATCGGCAGGCCACCGAAGGCCTGCTCCAGCGCGCGCTCCATCCGCGCCTCGGCGAGTTCCTGCCAGGCGCGCAGCAGCGGCGGGCACGGCCGGGCGCGGTAGTTGCGCTCGCCGCCGACCGGCGTCCAGGCGAGCACCGGGACCAGGACGGCCTGCCGGACCCGGGCCTCCTCGGCCGCCCGGTGCAGGGCGGTCAGGCTGTGCAGTGATCCGCTGACTCCGACGATGACGCGGGCGCCGTCCGACATGATCCTTCACTTTCCGATGTCAAAGCTCTTCGATGTCTGCGATTAGGTTGCCACAATCGACTTTTACCTGCAAATCAAAGGCATTCACTGAATGTCACCTTGCATCGCCCGGCATATCCATCCCCCGGCCCCGCCATCGGGCGACCTCCGACGCCGACCGCCCCCGTTCGAGCAGGTGTTCGAATGAAGGCGTACGCTGGTCCCATGCACGGCACCGTCCACCTCCAGCCCTCGCTGTTCGACGACGCGGACCGCGGCGGCATCCGCCTCGGCCCGCTCGACGGCCTGCGGCGGCAGCCGCTCGGCGACGGCGCCTGGCTGGACGTGCTCCCGCGCTGGCTGCACGGGGCGGACGAGCTGTTCGAACAGCTGGCCGCCACCGTGCCCTGGCGGGCCGAGCGCCGCGAGATGTACGAGCGGACGGTCGACGTCCCGCGCCTGCTGGCCTCCTACCCGGCGCAGGCCGAGCCGCCGCACCCGGTGCTGGGCCTGGCCCGGGCCGCGCTGAGCCGGCACTACGCCCAGGAACTGGGCGAGCCGTTCCGCACCCTCGGCCTCTGCTACTACCGGGACGGCCGGGACAGCGTGGCCTGGCACGGCGACCGGATCGGGCGCGGCGCCCGCGAGGACACCATGGTGGCGATCCTCTCCGTCGGCGAGCCGCGCACCCTCGCGCTGCGGCCCCGTTCCGGCGGCGCGACGGTCGTCCGCCACCCGCTCGGCCACGGGGACCTGGTGGTGATGGGCGGCTCCTGCCAGCGCACCTGGGAGCACGCGATCCCCAAGACGGCCCGCCCGGTGGGCCCGCGGATCAGCATCCAGTTCCGGCCGCACGGGGTGTCCTGATCCCCGGCTTGCCGCGCACCCGCCCGGCACCGAGGCTGGCGAGTGGGCCGGTGGCACGAACCCACAGCCACCGGGCACCGAACACCCGGACCCGAACGCCGGGCATCGACCGCCCGGAACGGACCGCCCGGAACCGAACGCCGGGCACCGGCCACCGGGCCCGTCAGGAGGCCGCATGCCGAAGCCGGGCGTCTACCACGCCGGAGTCCCGTGCTGGGTCGTGCTCACGACGCCGGACACCGCACGGGCGCAGGCCTTCTACGGTGCGCTGTTCGAGTGGGAGTTCGTCCCGACCGGCCCCGCCGAGGCGGTGGCCACCCGGTACGGCGCCCAGGTCGCGGGCGTCGAACGGGCCCGGCCGACCGACCCGCCCGCCGCCTGGACCACCTTCCTCGCCTGCTCCGACCCGGCTCGCACCCTCACCGCCGTCCGGGCCGCCGGCGGCCGCCTCGCCCGGGAGCCGTACGAGGTGCCCGAGCAGGGCCGCGCCGCACTCGCCGTGGACCCGCTCGGCGCCCGCTTCGGGCTCTGGCAGGCCGGCACCATCGACGGCGCCGGCCTGGTCGACGAGCCGGGCGCGCTCGCCTGGAACGAACACCTCTCCCCCGACCCGGACACCGCCCGGGCGTTCTACCACCGGGTCTTCGGCTACGGCTACGACCGGCCGCGGGCGGGCCACGCCCTCGCCCGGGTGGCCGGACTGCCCGCGTGCAGCATCGGCCCCGCCGACCCGGCCACGGGTACGGGCGCGCGCTGGCTGGTCCACTTCGCGACCGAGGACACCGACCGCACGACCGACCGGCTGCGCGCCCTCGGCGGCACCGTCGTCACCGGGCCGGCGCCGGCACCGTTCGGCCGCACCGCGCTGGTCCGGGACGACGCCGGCGCGGAGTTCGTGCTGGTCGCCGTCCCGGACCGGGACGCCGCGGCGGCGGCGTGAGCCCGGACCGCGCCCGCGCGCCGGGCGCGGCCACCCCTTCCGGCCAGTCAATTTGCCTGCCCGGCAAGTCCGTTCGACCCGCACCGGCACCGTACGGGGCGATCGGCCCCGCCCATCCGGCTGTCCGTTGCGACCGCTACCGTGCTGGCATGAGTTCCTTCCTGCGCGCGTACCTGGTCGATCCCGCGGAGCTCCGGCGCCGCGTCGGCAGCGGCAACGACGGGGCGGTCGACGAGGCCCTCGCGTACTTCGGCCCGTCCCTGGACCGGTCCGACGAGCACTTCGCCGACGAGATCGCGCAGGGCGCTCCGACCGCCCTGGCGGCGCTGCGCGCCGTGGTGCACGGCGGCCCCTTCTCCGGGGACGAGCGCCACGCCTTCCAGTACGGCTACGCCTACCGGCGGCTGTGCTGGCTGGTCGGGCAACCGCTGGAGGTCGACTCCTTCGGCCCGTTCCGGGGCACCTGGCTGGAGGTCGTCGACGACGGCCTGAAGGCGTACGGGATCACCGCGGTCTCGGTCGCGGACTTCCAGTACGGCGGCGGCCTCCCCGCCGAACTGCCCCACTGCGACGTGCCGTCCTGCGCCACCTGGTCGGCCGAGGACTGCCGGCGGGCCCTGGAGCAGTTCGAACGGGCCGAGCGCGAGGGCCGTTCCCCGGCGCCGGAGCGCGAGGTGGCCGAGGCCGTCGCCGAGGTCGTCGGCTGGCTCCGGCTCGCACGTAGCCGGCAGGGCTGCGACGTCGTCGGCTTCGTCTCCTGAGCCGGCCTGGGCCTGAGCCTGAGCCTGGGCCTGGACCTGGACCTGGACCTGGGCCGTCCGGCCCCCGCCCGGTCCCCGCCCGGCCCCGGGAGTCCCGGCCCGGCGGCGGGACTCCCGAGTGGCCCGGTGGGCGGCGGAGGTCGGTCCTTCACCGCGGAGGTCAGTCCTTCACCGCGCCCGCCAGTCCGGAGACCAGCTTGCGCTGCACCGCGATGAAGAAGATCAGCACCGGCACGGTCATCAGCGTGGACGCCGCCATGATGCCGCCCCAGTCGTTCTCGTCCGGCTTGAAGAAGACCAGCAGCGCCGAGGGCAGCGTCTGGTTCTGGGTGGCGCTGATGATGAAGGTCTTGGCGAAGACGAAGTCGTTCCACGCCGCGATGAAGGAGAACACGCTGGTCGCGGCCAGGCCCGGCGCCACCAGCGGCAGCAGGATCCGCCACAGGATGCGGGTCCGGCCGGCCCCGTCGATCTGCGCGGCCTCCTCGATCGACACCGGGACGGCCGCGACGAAGCCGCGCATCATCCAGATCCCGAACGGCAGCGAGAACGCCAGCTGCACCAGGACCAGCGAGGCCAGGGTGTTCAGCCCGATGCCCGGCGCGAACCGGCCGGCGTCGCGGAACATGAAGAACAGCGGGATGGTCAGCGCCTCGACCGGGATCATCTGGGCGATCAGGAACATCACCATGATGGTGGTCCGGAACCGGAAGCGGAACCTGGTGACGGCCACCGCCGCCAGGAAGACCACGACCGCCGACAGCACCACCACCGACAGCGCGACCACCAGGCTGTTCACGAAGTAGCGGCTGAAGCCGTCCACACTGAGCACCTGGCGGAAGCTCTCCAGCGTGGGGTGGGCGGTCCACGGCCTGGGGTCGAGCGACTGGATCTCGCCCTTGGGCTTGAAGGCCGAGAGCACCATCCAGAAGATCGGGAAGGCGGTGACCACGCCCAGCAGGACCGCACCGGTGTTGGCGGCCAGCCGCCACCGGCCGCGGGTGTTCCGGCCGCGGTTGCCCCGGCCGCCGGTCCGGCCGCGCCCGGTTCGGCCACCACCGGCCCGGGGGCCGTCGGAATCCCGAGTCGGTTCCACGGCAAGGGAGTTCACCGGGCTCACAGTTCGTTCCCCGTCCGTCGCAGGGTGCGGATGTACAGGACCGTCGGGATCACCAGGATCAGCAGCATGATCACGCCGATCGCCGCGCCCAGCCCGTACTGCGAGGAGGCGAACGCCTTCTGGTACGCGTACACGTTGAGCACCAGGTTCTGGCCGGCGATCCCGCCGCCCTCGGTCATCACGTAGATCTGGGTGAAGACCTTGAAGTCCCAGATCACCGACTGGATCACCACGATGGTCAGGATCGGCCGCAGCATCGGCGCGGTGATCCGGCGGAACGTGGTCCAGGTGTTGGCGCCGTCCAGGGCGGCCGCCTCCATGATCTCCTCCGGGATGGCCCGGATGCCCGCGTAGAGGGTGACCATCACGAACGGGTAGGAGTGCCACACCACCACGGCGCCGACGATCAGGAACGCCGTCCACTTGTCGTAGAACCAGTTGAACTCGTGGAAGCCGGAGAGCCCGAGCCCCTCCAGGGTGTGGTTGACCAGGCCGAGGTTGGTGTCGAACAGGAAGCTCCACACCGTCGAACCGGTCATCGCCGGCGCCGCCCAGGCGGCCATCGCCGCGGTGGTCAGCACCAGCCGCGGCCACCGGCCGACCTTGGTGAGCAGCACCGCGAGGGCGGCGCCGACGGCCAGGGTGGCGACCACGCAGAACGCGGCGAAGCCGATGGTCTGGAACAGCACCGTCCAGAACTGCTCGTCCTCGAGGATCCTCGTGTAGTTGCCGAAGCCGACGAAGGAGGTCGGGACGCCGCCGGAGGCCTGGGCCTGCCCGAAGTCCAGGACGGACAGCAGGCCGAGCTGGTAGATCGGATAGGCGACCAGCGGGATCAGGACGACCGCGGCCGGCAGGAGCAGCAGCAGTGGGGGGCGCCGGCGCCGACCGCCCGGGGGTGCGGCCGGCGCCCTGCCCCCTCGGCGCCTCTGCGGGGAAGGCGGCGCCGGGGCGGTCGGGGTGGATACGGACACGTGCGGGACCTGTCTCTCTGTCGGGCGTCAGCGCGCGGCGAAGGCCGAGGAGACCTGCGCGGCGGCGTCGGCCGAGGCCTTGGCCACGTCCGCCTTGCCGGTGACGACCTGCTGGAGCATCGTCGGGATCACCGCCTGGGCGTCGATCTGCGCCCACGCCTGGTCGAGCGGGACGAACCTGGTGCCGGCCGCGATGGTGTCGGTGAAGGGCTTCAGGAACGCGTCCTTCGCCGCGACCTTGCCGCTGACGGACTTGAGCGTCGGCAGGTTGCCCATCGCGTCGTACATCTGCTCCTGGTACGTGGGGCCCGCCAGCAGCTCGGCGAACTCGACGGCCAGCGTGCGGTGCTTGGCCGCCTTCATCACGCCCAGGTTGTTGCCGCCGGCGAAGGCCGGGGCGATCGAGCCGGGCTTCTCGCCGGGCAGCGGCACGACGCCGTACTTCCCCTTGACCGCGCCCGCCTCCACCTTGCCGCGGTTGGAGTTCAGCAGCACCGCCATGGCCGACTTGCCGGCCGCGAACAGGTCGACGGTCTTGCCGCCGGTCAGGTCCGCGCACTGCTGGGCGGGGCAGCCGTCGGCGCCGAACAGGTCGGTGTAGCGCTTGATCCCGGCCTGCGAGGCGGGCGAGTCGATCGCGGCCTTGAACGAGGAGCCGTCCTTGGTGGCGATGTCGCCGCCCGCGTCCCAGACGAAGGGCAGTGCGGCGAAGGTGTACTTGCCGCCGACGGCGATGCCGAAGGTGTCCGGGTGGGCGGCGTGGATCCTCTGGTTGGCGGCGACCAGTTCGGCGTACGAGGTCGGCGGGGTGAGGCCGGCCTCGGTGAACAGGTCGGTGCGGTAGTACAGCGCGCGCACGCCGACCCACCAGGGCAGGCCGTAGGTCTTGCCGTCGACGACGGCGGTCCTGGCGATCGCCGGGTCGAGGTCGCCCTTGTCCTGCCACTTGTCCAGCTCGGCGGTGATGTCGGCGAGGCCGCCGGCGGCGACGTAGCCGGGCAGGTCGGTGTTGCCGAACTCGACCAGGTCGGGGGCGCTGTTGGGGTCGTTGAACGCGCCCTTCATCTTCGCCGCGCGGGCCGAGGCGTCGGTGTCGATGTAGCTGACGTTGACGGTGACGCCCTGGTGGGAGGACTGGAACTCGGTCACCGCCTTGGCGATCACGGCCTCCTTGGCCGCGTTGCCCGCCTCGTTGTACAGCCAGACCTGCAGGGTGCCGGTCCGGTCGTCGGCGGCCTTGTCGCCCGCCGGCGAGGCGGTGCCGGGGGCACAGGCGGTGGCGGCCAGGCAGCCGGCGGCGAGCACGACGGCCGCGGCGGACCGTCCGATGAGTCGCATGGTGGAGACCTCCCCTCCCGACAGCTGCCGCCGAGACGTCCGCCGCCGGGGACGGGCACGTCGAAGCAGGCCCTGACCGGGGCCGATGGTGGGTGAAGTGGTGGGGGTACGGCAGGGCGCAGCGCTCGGGTGGGGCGACGTCGCCTGCTCGATGGCAGGGACGTTAGGCGGGCGCGATCGGCGCCAACAAGAGGGAGTCGGCCAAAGTTTTGCACTGCACAACGTTGTGTCGAAGATGCGGCTGTCCGGCCGCGAACGGGTACGTTCTGACAACCGCCGCCGACCAGCGGGGGAACACCGGCAGAACGATCACCAGGGGAACGGACCCATGACGGAGACGGCGCCCAGGAAGCCCGCGACCGAACGCAACCAGTCCTCCTCGCTGCGCCGCGCGCTCGCCGTCCTCGGCTACGTCCGCGACCACGGCGACGGGCGCGGCGTCCCGCTCGCCCAACTCGCCGACGGGCTCGGCCTCAACAAGAGCACGGTGCTGCGGCTGGCCGGCCCCCTGCTGGACGAGCACCTGCTCGACCGGGACCGCGAGACCGGCTGGTTCCGGCTCGGCCACGGCTCGCTGCGGCTCGGCCAGGCCTACCTGACCACCCTCGACCTGCGCAGCGTCGCCGCCGAACACCTGCGCCGGCTCCAGCGCGAGGCGGGCGAGACCGTCCACCTGACCGTCTGGCAGGCGCCGGGGATCGTCTACCTGGACAAGGTCGAGGACGAGACCAACGTCCGGATGGCCTCCCGGGTCGGCAGCCGCGCCCCGGCCTACTGCACCGCCACCGGAAAGGCGATCCTCGCCTGGCTGCCGGAGGAGGCCGTCGCCGAGGTGGTCGCGGCGGGCCTGCGCCCGGTGACCGCCTGGACCATCGCCGACGAGCCCCGGCTCCGCGCCGACCTCGCCCGGATCCGCGCCCGCGGGTACTCGATCGACGACCGCGAGAACGAGCCCGAGGTCCGCTGCGTCGCCGCCCCGATCTTCGACCACACCGGCGAGGTCACCGCCGCGCTGTCCGTCTCCGGCCTCACCTCGCGGATGACCGCCGCCCGGGTCCGCGCCCTCGGCCCGGTGGTCGCGCAGGTCGGCCTGCGGATCTCCCGGGAGCTGGGCTCCGACCGCCCGGTGCCCTGAGCGCCCGGTGTTCCTCCGGGCCTCCCGACCGCCCGGCGCCCTGAGCGCCAGGCGGTCTCCCGGGTTCCGGGGCCGTCGTCCCGCTCCCGGAAACGCGGACAGGGCCCGGCGCCGTTTCCACGGCACCGGACCCTGTCCGATCTCGGAGCGCCAGGCCCGGGTCGCACGGACTCTTCCTACTGAAAGTAGGACGTGCTCTGGTAGCACCACTGACGCCTGACGAGGAATCACTCCCTCG
This sequence comes from Kitasatospora sp. NPDC092039, assembly GCF_044756065.1. NCBI lineage: Bacteria > Bacillati > Actinomycetota > Actinomycetes > Kitasatosporales > Streptomycetaceae > Kitasatospora > Kitasatospora sp. NPDC092039. The sequence goes on from NZ_JBIVSD010000018.1 coordinate 103,650, forward strand.
CGACGAGAAGTACAGTACCAGCTCCGTGATCATTCGCCGAACCGGAGGGGAAGCCCGCATGACGAACGCTCGGCCGGAGGGCGGTCCGGCCGTCGTCCCGTACGCGGACGGGCGGCTGATGGACGTCCACCGTCCGGCCGCCGGCGCCGCCGGGCCGGCCCCCGTCGTGCTGCTCTGGCACGGCAGCGGCCCGAACGAGCGCGACGTACTGCGGCCGCTGGCCCAGGCGGCCGCCGGGCTGGGACTGCTGGTGCTCGTCCCGGACTGGAGCGCCGGGCAGCCGGACGGCGGCGGGGCCGAACTGCTCACCTCGCTGGCCCGCGCCCGCGGGATCGCCGCCGAGCACGGCGGGGACCCGGACCGCTTCGTCCTGGCCGGCTGGTCGATGGGCGGCCGCGAGGCGATCGCCGTGGCCACCCACCCGGACACCCCCGCCGAGCTGCGCCCCACCGCCGCCGTCGGCATCGCGTCCCCCTACTCGACCAGGGCCGTCACCACCGGCGAGGCCCCGCTCGACCACCTGGTGCAGGCCCCCTCCCCCGTCCCGCTCCGGCTGGTCCACGGCACGGCGGACGACGTCGTGGCCGTCGAGCACACCCGGCAGTTGAGCGCTGTTCTGACGAAGCGGATGTCGGCGGTACGCACCGTCGAACTCCCCACCGACCACGCCGGTGTGGTGATGACCGTCTACCGCCCCGAGGCCCGCCGCTGCCTCCCGGCCACGGACCCCGCCACCCTGGCCGCCGGCCGACGGACCGCCGCCGTCCTCGCCGAGGCGGCCGGGCTGCCGTCCTGAGCGCCGTTGCGGTTTCAGCGGCTGCAGTTCCAGCGACCGCCCGCCGGCTCCCACAGCCCGTGGCCGTGCTCCAGCGCCTCCAGGTCGTGCTGCAGCGGGGGGCGCGGGACGGCCAGGACCGGGCAGGTGGCGTGCCGGACGCAGTAGGCGGTGACGGACGGGTGCACCAGTCGGGCGAGGCGGCCGCGTTCCCGTCCGGCGCCGAGGACGAGCAGGTCCCCGGGCCGGTCGGCGCACCGCACCAGGGCGTGGCCGGTGTCGCCGCGGACGGCCTGGCAGCGCAGCCGGACGCCCGCGTGGCGTCCGGCGAAGGCCTCGTCGAGGGCCCGCCGCAGCCGGGCCACGGCGGCGTCGCGACCGGCGTTGACCACCGGCGGGCAGGGGGTGCGGCGGTAGCCGAGCTCGTCTCCGGGCGGGGTCCAGCAGAGCACCGCGAGCACCTCGACGTCCGTCCGGCGGGCTTCGGCCACCGCCCGGTGCAGCGCGGTGAGGCTGCCCAGCGAGCCGCTGACGCCGACCACGATCCGGCCCTGTCCCGCACCACTGTCCGTCATGGCCCCGCCCCTGTCTCTCCGCCCGCCCACGCGCCCGTGGGCCCGAAGGCCCGTACGCCCGAAGGCACTTGTGCCCGCGCACCGGACCGCGTTCCGCCGATGCACCCCAGCAAAGCGGTCCGCGCCCCTGCGGTCCCGCCCCGTTGACGCCGCTCTGACGCGGGGCCCGTCCTTCCGTACGCGTCCCTGACGCCTTGCGGGCGGCACGTGGCGCCGGGTGGGCGACGCGTGGGCGACGCTCGCGAACCGCCCGTCCGGCGCGGGGATCGACCGTCATCGAACTCACGCCGGAGCTGTCCCGCCCGAACCCCGCCGCATAGAGTGCCGAACAGAGCGCCGCGTCGCGCGACGGATCACGGCGGACCGGAACGATCTCTGACGGGGTGGGCATGGGTAGGGGCTCGGGCACGGCACTGACGGCCCACCAGTTGATCGGCCTGCTGGTCGACCCGGGCGGCTTCCGCAGCTGGGACGAGCCGCCGGCCGTCGACCGGACCGACCCCGACTACCGCGCCTCGCTCGACCGCGCCCGCGAGCGCACCGGCCTGGACGAGGCCGTCCTCACCGGCGCCGGCCTGATCGACGGCCGCCCGGTCGCCCTGGTCGTCTCCGAGTTCGGCTTCCTCGGCGGCTCGATCGGCGTCGCCACCGCCGAGCGGATCACCCGCGCCGTCGAGCGCGCCACCGCCGAGCGGCTGCCGCTGCTCGCCCTGCCGGTCTCCGGCGGGACGCGGATGCAGGAGGGCTCGGCGGCCTTCCTCTGCATGCTGCGGATCACCGCCGCCGTCCAGGCGCACCGCGCCGCCGGCCTCCCCTACCTCACCTACCTGCGCAACCCCACCATGGGCGGGGTCTTCGCCTCCTGGGGCACGCTCGGCCAGCTGGTCCTGGCCGAGCCCGGCGCCCGGCTCGGTTTCCTCGGCCCGCGCGTGTACGAGGAGCTGCGCGGCGTGGAGCTGCCGCCGGACGTCCAGCGGGCCGAGACGCTCGCCGGGCAGGGGCTGGTGGACGCCGTCGTCCCGCCGCAGGAGCTGCGCGAGCTGCTCCGCCGCACGCTCGCCGTCCTCACCGCCGCACCACCGTCCCCTTCCACTGCTCTATCCCCTTCCGCTCCTCCGGCCTCTTCCACGTCCCCCGCACCCGGGACCGCTCCGGCCGACCCGGAGCGCCGCGACGCCTGGGACTCCGTCCGCCGCACCCGGCGCCCCGACCGGCCCGGCACCCGCGAGCTACTGCGGCACACCGCCGAGGAACTGGTGCTGCTGGACGCCCCCGGCGGGCGCGCCGGCGCACTGGTCCGGGCGCTGGCCCTGCTCGGCGGCCGGCCCGTCCTGGTCGTCGGCCAGCAGCGGCAGACCCCCGACCACGAGCGCCCCTTCACCGCCGCCGACCTGCGGGCCGTACGGCGCACCGCGCGGTGGGCCGAACAGCTCGGACTGCCGCTGGTCACCGTGGTGGACACGGCCGGGGCCGAGCTGTCCGCCCAGGCCGAGCTGGACGGCATCGCGGTGGAGATCGCGCACTGTCTGACCACCCTGCTCGCCCTGCGCACGCCCGTCCTGGCCGTGCTGCTCGGCCAGGGTTCGGGCGGCGGGGCGCTCGCGCTGCTCCCGGCTGACCGGGTGATCGCCGCCAAGCACGCCTGGCTGGCGCCGCTGCCGCCGGAGGGCGCCTCGGCGATCGTCCACCGGGACGGCGCCCACGCCGCCGAGCTGGCCCGCTCCCAGGGGATCGGGGCGCACCACCTGGCGGACGTCGGGCTGGTCGACGAGGTGGTCCCGGAGCTGCCGGACGCCGCAGAGGAGCCGGAGGCGTTCTGCACCCGGCTCGGGCAGGCCGTCGGCGCGGCGCTCGACACCCTGGCGGCGGCCACCGAAGCCGACCGGCTCGCCGACCGGGCCCTCCGGCACCGGCGGCTGGGCGACCTGCGCTAGCCCGCTTCCCCGGTCATCGGATCGTCGCCCATCCGCCTTCGACCGCCGGGCCCACCAGCACGGTCCGCCCGCCGATCCGGATCCGAAGAAGGAGCCCGGTTCCTCCCGGGCAGAACGGCGAGGCGCCCGTCCGGACGTGTTCGGACGGGCGCCTCCTCTCGTATTCACGGCCACTCGGGGGCGGGCCCGGTCGGTGCCACCCGGGGACGGCTGCCGCAGCGTGCGGTCAGCCGACGGCAGCGTGCGGTCAGCCGACGGCCGGGGCTCCGAGCCGGTGCCCGGGCCGGGTTACGGCCACCCGTTGGCCGTGACGTTCGCGCCGGCGACGGGGCCCGGCCAGTCCACGGCCTGGCTGTTCGCGCCGGCGACGGGGCCCGGCCAGTCCACGGCCGACGCGGCGGTGGCGCCGGTGAGGGCGAGAACGGCGGCGGCCGCGAGGCCGGCCGCGACGGTCAGAGCGCGAAGTCGCATGAAGGATCCCCTTCGCTCTGCCGCGTCCCGGGCGGGACGCGGTCGACCACGATGCTGGCAGTCCCGATCGCCCTCGGACAATGGCCGTCACCCCGTTCACACGGGTATCGGCCACCACGGCAGCCACATTGGCCGAATACCCCACGGGGGTAGGGGTACGCGCCCAGCCCTCTCGGCCCACGACCGACCGCCCCGGCGGTGTGGCGCCGGTCTCAGCGCGGGCTTGATCCCCTGCACCCAAAGTGCCGCCCCCGGGCCGCCGAGTGACGGCCGCCTACCCCGGGGCGGTGAGTGCGCTCACACGTGATCAAGCCCGACGACGGACCGTAGTAGACACCCGCCGAGCGCCCGACCCGCCCCCGCACTCCTCGCGTTCGCGCAGCTCAGCACCGGTCGGCGCGCTCCGCGCGGCCGGCCCTTCGAATCCACGGCGTCCCGCCGCGTACGACCGCGGGTCGTAACGAGGGGGTCTTGGCGACGGCCGATCCGGTCTGCCAACAATGGCTTCCGTCGTCAGCCGCACCGGCTCCTGTCCCGCCGGTGAACGGCTTGCTGCCGAGTCACGCCCCGCGACCGTTCCGGCCCCTGTCCGGCCGTGGTCCAGGGCGGGGTGTGACCCGGCCCAACCTGATTGAGGTCTTGTTCTTCATGCCCGCTTTCAAGCTCCGTATGCGCACTTCCGCCGCGATTCTCGCCGGCACCGCCGGTCTGACCGCCCTGGGCGCGGGTGTCCTGCCCGCCACCGCGAACGCCGCCACCGCCTCCCCGCAGGCCGTCGCCGCCCAGATCGTCCCGGCCAACCAGCTGTCGTCCTTCAGCCAGATCATCGCCCACGAGTCCAGCTGGAACGTGACCGCGACCAACCCGAGCTCGGGCGCGTACGGCCTGGCCCAGGCACTGCCGGGCTCCAAGATGGCCTCGGCGGGTGCGGACTGGAAGACCAACGCCGCCACCCAGATCAAGTGGGCGCTGGACTACATGAACACCCGCTACGGCAGCCCGAACGCCGCCTGGGCCTTCTGGCAGGCCAACCACTGGTACTAAGCCGACCCCGTCGGCCCACCTGCCTCCTCCCGTCACCTGACCACTCCCCCCACACCCCGGGGGTCGGACAGGGACCACCGGGGTGCCCGAGAGGGCCCGGACCCGCGCGATCCGCGTGGTCCGGGCCCTCTCGGGGTTCTCCGGCGGCCCGGCTCGTGGACTCCTGGTCGTCGACGGCTGCTCGTGGACTCCGGTCGCGGACTCCCCGTCGCGGACTCCCCGTCGCGAACTACAGCTCGCCGGTGAGCCCCAGCAGCTCGCGCATCCGCGCGTACTTGGCGACCAGCCGCTCGGCGGTCGCCGGGTCCAGGGTGGCCAGACGGGCCGGATCGGAGTTGTGCGCCAGGTCCGCGCGCTTGACCAGCAGCGCGCCCGGCGTGGCCAGGATGCGCGCGGCGTACTCCTCGACCGGTTCGTCCGGGCGCCGGGTGAGCGCCTCCACGATCGCCTTGGTCTCCGCCGGCAGCGCGGCCCCGGCCAGCCACTCGCGGCTCAGCCGGTGGTCCTCGACGGTGTCGTGCAGCCAGCCCGCCGCGATCTGCGCCGCACTGCCGCCGCGCGCCGCCGTCCCCCGGGCGACCGCCGCGACGTGCTCGCCGTAAGGGTGACCGTTCTTGTCCACCTGCCCCCGGTGGGCCCGGCGCGCGATCGTCTCCACCTCGGACAGGCTCAGGTAGTGGTCCTCCATCGGCTCATCGTAGGCCCGGGCGGTCGGCACGGGCGGCCCTCCCGCCGTACGGACGACCGGCCTGGACGATCCTGCCGGGCGGCGGGCCCGCGCCGGGCCCGTTGATCACCCCGCCGACGGCCACTGGTTTACTGCCCCGGGGGTTCATGGGCTTCGGGGGGTCACCACGCTCGGGAGTCGACGCCCCCGACGGGAGACCCCCGTCGAACCGGCAGATCCGTCCGAGCGATCCGAGGAACCATGCCAGCCCTGCACCCCCTGCTGTCCGCCTTCGCGCCGATCTGGGCGCTCACCGGCGTCGGCTACGTCGTCGGCCGCACCGGGCTGCTCGGACCGCAGGCCGAGACGGTGCTCAACCGGTTCGTCTTCCACGTGGCGATGCCGGCCGCGCTGTTCCTGATGATCGCCCGCACCCCGCTGGACCGCTTCGCCAACGCCTCGATGCTCGCCTTCGCGGCCGGCACCGTGGTCGCGACCGGCCTCGGGCTGCTCGCCGGGCGGCTGCTGTTCCACCGCAAGCCCGGCGAACTGGCCATCGGCGCGATGGCCTCCGGCTACGTCAACTCGGCGAACCTCGGCATCCCGGTGGCCGTGCAGGTCCTCGGCGACGCCTCCTTCGTGGCACCCGTGGTGCTGTTCCAGATCCTGCTGGTCACCCCCGCCGTCCTGGCCGTCCTGGACGGCGGCGCGGCCGGCCGCCGGGCGCTGCTCACCCTGCCCGTCCGCAACCCGATCCTGCTGGCCACCGCGCTGGGCGCGGTCGCCTCGGCGACCGGGGTGCACCTGCCCACCGAGCTGAATCGTTCCTGCGAACTGCTCGGCGGCGCCGGCGTCCCGACCGCCCTGATCGCCCTCGGCATCTCGCTGCACAACCGCCCGCCGGCGGACGGGCGACCGCGCCGCCCCGAGGTCGGGCTGACAGTCGCGCTCAAGACCCTGGCGCAGCCCCTGGTCGCGCTCGTGGTGGCCGGCCCCGTGCTCCACCTGCCCGCCCACCAACTGCTCACGGTGGTGCTGTTCTCCGCGTTGCCCACCGCGCAGAACGTGTACACCTACGCCCGCGAGTACCGGCAGGGCACCGCCCTCGCCCGGGACGCGGTGCTCTGGTCGACGCTGACGTCGATGGCGACGCTCTCGGTGATCAGCTGGACCCTCGGGTCCGCGTAGTTCCGGCCGGTCACTTCTTCCTGGCGGCCGCCACCACCCCGGTCATGGCCGCCAGGAAGCGCCGGGCGGTGTCCAGCTCCCCCGGCTCGAACTGCCGCATGGCCGCGACCAGGTCGCCGATCAGCCCGCCGAAGAAGCCCTCCCCCAGCTCCATCGCCCGCTCCTCCACCAGCAGCCGCACCCGGCGCCGGTCCTCCGGGTCCCGCTCGCGCCGGATCAGCCCGAGCCGCTCCAGCCGGTCCACCAGACCGGTGGTGCCCGCCGAGTTCAGGCCCAGCGCCTCACCGAGCCGGCCCGGCGTGACCACCTCCCCCGCCCGGGCCGCGTCCAGCAGGTGGATCAGCGCCCGCAGATCGGTCGGATGCAGACCGTGGGCGGCCGCGAACTCGGCGCCGAACAGATCGAGTTCCACCGTCAGACCGCGCAGCAGGTGGACCAGCCGCATCGGCTCCACAACCTCGGACACCCTCTCGTCCTTCCTCGGGTAGGCATGTGCCATTATTCTCTCGCTCAGCGAGATACTTGTTCAACGTGATACTTGTCCAACGAGTGGCCCGGCCGACTCGGCCGCCATCACACCACACCCGCGGAGGCCCGGATGTCCGCCCGCACCGCCCCCTTCCTCGCCGCCTACGACGCCCTGCTCGCCCGCTGGCCCGTCCCGGTCGAGGCGCTCACCGTGCGCACCGCCCACGGCACCACCCGGATCAACGCCTGCGGTCCCGCCGACGGCCGCCCGCTCGTCCTGCTCCACGGCGGCGGCGCCACCTCCACCGTGTGGTTCGCGAACGCCGGCGCCTGGGCCGAGGCCGGACACCGCGTCCTCGCCGTCGACCTCATCGGCGACCCGGGCCGCAGCGTCCACGACGGCGCCGCCCTCGACGGCGTCCCCGGGCTGCTCGGCTGGCTGGACGCCGTCCTCGACGGACTCGGCGTTCCCCGGGCCGACTTCTGCGGCCACTCGTACGGCGGCTGGATCGCCCTGGAGTACGCCCTGCACGCGCCCGACCGGGTCGGCCGGCTCGCCCTGCTCGACCCCACCCAGTGCTTCGCCGGCTTCCGCCCCGGCTACCTGCTGCGCGCCGTCCCGCTCTTCCTCCCCCGCCGCACGCCGGCCCGCGCCCGCTCCTACCTCGACTGGGAGACCGGCGGCACCCCCCGCCTCGACCCCGCCTGGCGCGAGCTCTACGCCCTCGGCTACGCCGACTTCCCCGCCTCCCGCGTCGTCACCGGCCCCCGCCCCACCCCCGAACGCCTCCGCACCCTCACCACCCCCGTCCTCACCCTCCTCGCCGAGCACAGCCGCACCCACGACCCCCACCACATCGCCCGAACCGCCCGCCGTACCCTCCCCGCAGCAGAAGTCGCCATCCTCCCCGGCGCCTCCCACCACAACCTCCCCATGGCCGCCGCCCCCGACCTCAACCCCCGCCTCACCACCTTCCTCAACCCCACCCCCCACACCTGACCCCACCCCCCACACCTGACCCCAGCCCCGCACGAGAAGTCGGCCAGGCCGACTTCCCACGCCACAACCAACTCCCCCCGCCATCACGTGGCCACGCCACCCGGTGGCCAGACCCCGCACGCCCACAACAACCAACACCTCGCGTGAGAAGTCGACTCACCCGCCTTCCCACACCACACGCCCCACCAACACGACCCCGCCACACCCGCAGCACCCCGCATGGGAAGTCGGCCAGGCCGACTTCCCACACCACGGCCCACCACCACCCGCCATCACACGGGCAGGCCACCCGGCGACCGGACAACCCCCAGCCGCCCCCCAACAACCAACACTCCGCACCTCGCGTGAGAAGTCGGCCCGCCCGACTTCTCACGCGCACGCCCCACCGACACGACCGCACCGCACAACGACAGACCACCTCGCCACACCCGGAGCCCCCCGTGTGAGGAGCCGGGCTGACCGACTTCCCACACCACGGCACACCGCCGCGCGGCGGCCGGGCTGCTGCTCGGCAAGTGCGCGCTGCCGTACGACCCGGCGCCGGTCGCCGAAGCCTCCGGGATCCGGCTCGGCACGGGCACCCGTGACCAGCCAGCGGATGGGGAAGCCGGAGCTGGCCAAGATCGCCGGACTGATCACCCGGGTGCCCACCGCGCGCCACGCGACGACAGACCGGCCCCGCAGCACCCTCCGCAGAAGACGTCGGCCAGGCCGACTTCCCACACCACGATCCACCACCACCCGCCCCATCACATGGGCAGGCCACCCGGCGACCGGACAACCCCCAGCCGCCCCCCAACAACCAACACTCCGCACCTCGCGTGAGAAGTCGGCCCGCCCGACTTCTCACGCGCACGCCCCACCGGCACGACCGCACCGCACAACGACAGACCGCCTCGCCACACCCGGAGCCCCCCGTGTGAGGAGCCGGGCTGACCGACTTCCCGCACCACGGCACACCGCCGCGCGGCGGCCGGGCTGCTGCTCGGCAAGTGCGCGCTGCCGTACGACCCGGCGCCGGTCGCCGAAGCCTCCGGGATCCGGCTCGGCGCGGGCACCGTGACCAGCCAGGGGATGGGGAAGCCGGAGCTGGTCGAGATCGCCGGACTGATCACCCGGGTGCCCACCGCGCGCCACGCGACGACAGACCGGCCCTGCAGCACCCTCCGCAGAAGACGTCGGCCAGGCCGACTTCCCACACCACGATCTACCACCACCCGCCCCATCACATGGGCAGGCCACCGGCGGCCGGACCATCCCCAAGCCCCCCCACAACAACCAACGCTCCGCACCTCGCGCGAGAAGTCAGCTCTCCCGGCTTCCCACACCGCACGTGCACCGACACGACCGCGCCACACAAGGACAGACCGGCCTGCCACACCCACAACTACCAACACCCCGCGCCCCACAAGAGGTCGACCCGCCCGACTTCTCACGCCGCCGGACTGGCTGACGTAGGAAGTCGGCCTGGCCGACTTCCTACGTCAGCCACAGCCGACCAGCGGCAGGATGCGGGCAATACATTCCGGCGAAGACCCCGCCCGAAGCGGCGGGGCCACGACCGCGCCGCGCCCTGCCCTTACGACCTGGGTCTGTACAAAGAACGGTGTAACTCCCGATCAAGGAAGTAGCACCTGATGAAGGACGTGACCGTCTCGGCCGAGGCCGTGGAGGCCGTGCGGCCGGTGGAGTTGCAGCCGGACGCCTTGGACGACCAGTTGATCGGGCAGCTGGTCGATCGGGCCCGTGCGAGCGGGCTGCAGCTCACCGGTGCCGGGGGCCTGCTCCAGCAGCTGACGAAGAAGATCCTGGAGTCCGCGCTCGAGGGCGGGATGACGGACCACCTCGGCTACGAGAAACACGATTCGGCCGGGGCCGGCAGCGGGAACTCCCGCAACGGCACGCGGTCGAAGACCGTGCTGACCGAGGCCGGCCCGGTGCAGATCGATGTCCCCCGGGACCGGGAGGGCTCGTTCGAGCCGCAGCTGGTCCGCAAGCGCCGGCGGCGCCTGTCCGGGGTGGACGAGATGGTGCTCTCACTGTCCGCCCGTGGCCTGACGCACGGGGAGATCTCGGCGCATCTGGCCGAGGTCTACGGCGCCGAGGTCTCCAAGCAGACCATCTCCACCGTCACCGACCAGGTGATCGAGGGCATGGCCGAGTGGCAGAACCCCCCTCGACCCGGTCTATCCGGTGGTCTTCATCGACTGCGTCCACGTGAAGCTCCGCGACGGCCAGGTCGCCAACCGGCCGATCTACGTGGCGCCGGCGGTCACGGTCGAAGGCACGCGGGAGATCCTCGGGTTGTGGGCCGGCGACGGCGGCGAGGGCGCCAGGTACTGGCTGCATGTCCTGACCGAGATCAAGAACCGCGGTGTCACGGACGTGTGCATGGTCGTCTCCGACGACCTCAAGGGTCTGCCCGATGCCATCGGCACGGTCTGGCCGCAGGCCGTCACCCAGACCTGCATCGTGCACCTGATCCGGGCCTTGTTCCGCTACGCGGCCCGCCAGGACTGGGACAAGATCTCCAAGGCCCTCAAGCCCGTCTACACGGCTCCGACCGAGGACGCCGCCCTGGAGCGGTTCGTCGAGTTCAGCGAGGCCTGGGGCAGGAAGTATCCGGCGATCGTGCGACTCCGGGAGAACGCCTGGGCCGAGTTCGTGCCGTTCCTGAGCTTCGACGTCGAGGTCCGCCGGGTCATCTGCACCACCAACGCGATCGAGTCGGTGAACGCCCGGCTCCGCAAGGCCGTCCGCTCGCGCGGGCATTTCCCGAACGAGCAGGCGGCCCTGAAGTGCGTCTACATGGCGATCATGTCCCTCGACCCGACCGGTGACGGCCGCAAACGCTGGATGACCCGCTGGAAGGCCGCGCTGAACGCCTTCGAGATCACCTTCGACGGCCGACTCTCCGCCGACCGCCGGTAACTCAACCCGACCGAGTCACACCGTTCACTGGACACACCCCCGCCCGTGTTAATCCACGAGGTGCGCCGGGGGCTTCCGGATGGCCCTGGAACCACGCGGACCAGCGGAGTTACGCAGGTGAGTGCTGCTCATGAAGCTGGCACCGGTGGCAGCGGAATCTGCACACGACGGGTCGCAGGCGCCGGGGCGTGGCGGTCAGGTGCACCGGGCGGTGGCGGGGCCCGGGGTGTCGGGGGCGTGCGTAGCGTTGCCGGATGACCGAGACCATGCGGGGCAACGGGGCGGCGCAGGTGAGTGCGGCTCATGTGACGGCGCCGGCGGTGGGCCGCCGGGGGTTAGGCCACGAGGTGCACGGGGCGGTGTCGGGGGCTCCGGGGGCGGCGGGCGGTGCGTAGCGTTGCCGGATGACCGAGACCATGCGGGGCAACGGGGCGGCGCAGGTGAGTGCGGCTCATGTGATGGCGTCGGCGGTGGTGTTCGCCGTTCCGGTGCTGAAGTTGGCGTGGACGCTCGGGAGCGGGGACGCGGCTCGGGACGCGTTGCTGGCGATGGGGCCGGCGAACTGGGTGGACGTCGTCATCGGGATGTTCTTCGCCGAGCCGGTGCTGGCGGTCGTGCTGGCCGCGGTGCTCTGCTACATCGGCTACGCCTACCGGGCCGCCCACGGCGGGGCCGCCCGGCACCAGGGCCGGGCCCTGGCGGAGACGGCGGCGCGGGCGGCGATCGTGCCGGGGGCGCTGGGGGTGGTGGTCGGGGCGTTCAACGGGTTGTGGTGGGGTGTGGCGGCCGGGGTGCTGGGCTACCTGTTGCGGCTCGGCGTGGTGGCCGAGTACCGGACCGGCGCGCGTTCGACCGCCACCGGCCGCCGCACCGGGAAGCCGGCCGTGGCCTTCGGGGCCCGGGCCGTCGAGGCGGTCCGGGTCGCGGCGCTGCTGCTCTCCCTGGTGGTGCTTCCGGCGCTCTCGGTCGTCGCCGCCCTCGACGGCCGGTCCTGGACGAGCGTGCTGGTGTGCGACGTCGACACCGGCGGCGGACCGCAGCGGGCCCGGCTGGTCGAGCTGGACCGGCAGGCCGCGGGCGTCGTCGGCTGGGACGTCCCCGCTCGCGAGGTGGTCAGCGGCACCAACTGCGCCGTCGACCCGGACGACGTGCTGCGCGATCCCTGGTGGCGCCGGTAGGACCGCCCTGGCGGACGGAGAAACGCCGCGACGGCCACCAGAACCCCGTACGTCCGGCAGCCGCACGAGCTGGTAGCCGCTGCGGCCGGCGGGGCACCGGTGGACTCAGTAGATCAGGTAGTCCGGGCGTCGCCCTTCGTCGTCGATCTCCCCGGTGGCCTGGGTCCGCAGCTTGGCGGACAGTGCCTCCAGGGCCCGGGAGGCCGCGACCTCCTCGCCGATCCTGGCGAGCGGGCGGTCCTCCGCGCTCTTCACCGACTCGCCGTGGGCGCTCAGGCCGGGCGCCCTGGCGCCGGTGAGCCTGGCCTCACACGTCGTGTGCACACCGTCTTCCTCGAAGCTCAGCTCCACGTCCCACTGGTTGTGCATGCCACACCTCCTGGCGCAGGCCCCCGTCACGCCGGTCCGGACCGGCACGGACGGTGACCCGTGGCGGCCGCTCACACCAGCGTGCGCCTGCCCCGCCGGTGGCGGCAAGCGCTGCCGGACGGCGCGGTGCCGACCACGCCGCGCGCGTGTCGTGCGATCGGCCCGGGCACCGGCCCGGCGGTAGGCTGACGGGAGCGGCCGCGACGCCCGACCCACCTCTCGGACCCGTCGGCGCGGCGCGGGCAGCGACAACCGGGTGGTCCCTCCGTGGCGGTCTTCCTCCTCGCTCTCAGTGCGGCCTGCTGTCTGGGGCTCGGCTTCGTCCTCCAGCAGCACGCGGCACAGCAAGCCCCGCGCTCCGATCTGCTGCGCTGGCGGCTGCTGCTGGACCTGGTGCGGATGCCGCAGTGGCTGCTCGGCACCGGGTTCATGGTCAGCGGGCTGATCCTCTCCGCGCTCGCGCTCAACCAGGGCGAGGTGTCGCTGGTCGAGCCGCTGCTGGCCACCAATCTGATCTTCGCCATGGCCCTGGCCCGGGTGTTGACCCGGCAGACCCTGGGCCGCTCCGGCTGGGCCGGGGTCCTGCTGCTGGCCCTCGGGGTGACGGCCTTCATCGTGGCCGGGCAGCCGACCGGCGGCGGGCCGCCCGCCGGGGAGCTTCGGCACTGGCTGGTGGTCGGCACCGTGATGGGGCTGGTCGTGCTACTGGTCTCGCTGGCCCGGCGGCTGCCGCTGTTCGAGGAGGCGACCCTGCTGGCGCTCGCCGCCGGACTGCTCTACGGCCTCCAGGACGCGCTGACCCGGACCACCACCCAGCGGCTCGACCACGACGGTCTGGCGGCGGTGCTGCGCAGCTGGCAGCCGTACGCGGTGGTGGTGGCGGGTGTGGTCGGACTGCTGCTGGTGCAGAGCGCCTTCGAGGCCGCGCCGCTGCGGATGTCCCTGCCGGCACTGACCGCCGCCCAGCCGCTGTCCGGGATCGCCTGCGCGGTGGGCTTCCTCGGCGACCGGTTGCGGGTGACCCCGGGGGCGTTGGCCTGGCAGACCGCCGGGCTGCTGGCGATCGTGACCGGGGTGATCGTGATCGGACGCCATCCGGCGATGCCGGGGACCGTCGGCGACACCCTTGAGAGCATCGGGGCGTCCCCGGAGGACGGGGCGGAGGAGAAGTCCGAGGACGAGCCGGAGGAACCGGGCGGGTCAGCGGAGGACGACCGCCCCGGGAGCACCGGTTAGACCGCGATGTGCTGGAGCGCGCAGGCGGACGCCGTGGCCGGTGGGCTGGTCGCGGGCGTCGGGGTGGCGTGCCTGGTCCGCGCGCGTCGGGCCGGCCGGCCCGAGCGCCTGCCGCTCGCCGCGCTCCCCGTGGTGCTGGGCACGCACCAGCTGATCGAGGCGCTGGTCTGGCTCGGTACGGACGGCGGGCTGCCGGACGGCCTCGCCGGAGCGGCCCGCACCGCCTGGGCGGTGGTCGCCCTGCCGCTGCTGCCCGTTCTGGTCCCGGCCGCCGTGTGGTGCGCGACCAGCGGGCCGCGCCGACGGGTGCTCGCCGCACTCACCGTGCTCGGGGCGGTGGTCGCCGTTCCGCTGGCCGTGGCCGTCGGCTCCCATCCGGTGACGGCCACCGTGCGCGGCCACACCCTCCGCTACGCCCTCGGCATTCCGTACCCGGCGCTCCTGATGGCCGGCTACCTCCTCGTCACTGTCGGCTCCCTCCTGGTGAGCGGCGACCGCCTGCTCCGCCGTCTCGGTCTCCTCATCGGCGCCGGCGCCGTCGCCTGCGCCCTGCTCTGGGGCCTCGCCTTCGTCTCCACCTGGTGCGCCCTCGCCGCCCTGGCCAGCCTGCTGCTGCTCCACTGGGCGGGCCACCGGCCGGTGGGCGCACCAGCCCCCGCCGCCGGTCGGGCCCGCTGACCGCCCCGGGGGCCTGCCCTACCCGCCGTGCGCCGGGTCCGGTTCGACGGCTGTGCCGCCCGTGCCGCCCGTGCTGCCCGCGCGCCCCCGGAGGCGGTCCATCTCGCGCCACTCGGGGCGCAGCCCGGCCAGGGTCGTGGTGGCGAAGTACAGGGCTCCGGCCGCGATCAGGCCGGGTATCAGCCCGACCATGGCGACCGCCGCGCCGGCGGCCAGCCCGCCGAGCGGGATGCCGGCCCAGGCGAGGGAGTCGCTCAGGGCGTGGACGCGGCCCAGCAGCCGGCGGGGCACCCGCTCGAAGAGCACCGCGCCGAGGATCGGGTTGAGGAAGCCGGAGCCGAAACCGCCGATCGCGAAGACCGTGAGCACCAGCCACATCGGCGCGCCCAGGGCGAGCACCAGGAAGCGCGGCGCGCCGCACAGCAGGAAGCCGGTGAAGAAGACCGTCCGCCGGGGCAGCCGGGAGGCCGCGGCCGCCGCTATCAGGCTGCCGACGACGGCGGTGGCGCCCATGACGGCGGCGGTCAGCCCGATGGCGGCCGGGCCGTTGCCGGACTCCCGTGCCCAGACCGGGACGAGGACGGTGACGAACCCGGCGTCGATCAGGTTGGTGATGCCGATCATCACGATCACGGTGAGCAGCAGCGGCTCCGAGCGCAGGAAGGTGAAGCCCTCCCGGAACATCCGCCAGTAGCCCGCGGGCCGCTCGCCTTCGGACGGACCGGCGGGAGCGGCGGGCACCGCCGAGCGCCCCATGCCGCGTGGGAGCGCGACCGCGATGATCAGCGACCCGAGCGCGAAGGTGCCCGCGTTGACCGCGAGGCCGGCCAGCGGGCCCGTCGCGGCGACCAGCCCGCCACCGACCGCCGGGCCGACGGTGGAGGCCAGCCGCTCGGTGACGCCGGACAGCCCGGTGGCGCGCTCCATCGGCACCCGCGCGTGGTCGGCCGCCTCCGGGACCATGACGGACTTGGCCAAGTCCCCCGGGCCGCGCATCGCCCCGATCACCGCGACCATCACCAGCAGCACCCAGAACGGGAGCAGCCCCCGTGCGTGCAGCAGCGGGACCAGCCCGGCCGCGACGGCGCTGACCGCGTCCGTCGTCCAGGACACCGCCCGTGGCCCGAGCCGGTCCACCACCGGCCCGGTCAGCGCCTTGACCGCCACGTACGGCGCCATCTCTGCGAAGGCGACCAGGCCCGTCATGGTGGCGCTGCCGGTAGTGGCCAGGACGAACCAGGGCAGGGCGACGGCCGAGACGCGGGTGCCGGTCACCGAGACGGCCGTGGCGGTCAGCACGCCGGCCAGCGGCCGGTAGCTGCGCCCGGGCTCGTCGACGGTGGTACCCGCGGCGGTTCGCTCGGCGGATCTCGTGGTGGTGGTCGTGCTGCCGGTCATGTGGCTCCCCCCTCGTCGGTGTCGTCGCGCAGGTCCGGCAGGACGTGCACGACGACGGACACCTGCTCCGATCCCTCCGGGACCGGCCCCTCGGCGCCCACCCAGCGGTAGCGCCGGATCACCTCGCTCAGCTCCTCGGACAGCCGCTCGGCCTCGCCGGGCGTCAGCTGGAGCACCAGGTCGCTCAGGTTCACGGCCTTGCGCCACTCCCGCGGCATCGCCTCGAAGGCGTCCAGCGAGCGCTGGGCCGCCAGCGTGTGCGAGGCGAGGACGGACCGCAGGTAGCCGGCCGCCTCGCCCAGCTGGTCGTCCGCCATGTCGTCCACCGTCCAGACCGTGACCCGGTGGGCCGAACGCCACCAGCGCTCGCGGGCGTTGCCGCGTGCCTCGTCCTCCTCGACGAAGCCCGCGGCGGCGAGCTGGCGCAGGTGGTAGCTGGTCGCGCCGGAGTTGATCCCCAGCTCCGCGGCGAGCCGCGTCGCCGTGGAGGGGCCGTACTTGCGCAGCAGCCCCACCACCCGCAGGCGCACCGGGTGGGCCATCGCCCGCATGCTCTCGGCGGTGAGGGCGATGGCGCGCCGGTCGTCACTGTGCTTCCACCCGTGCTCTTCGGTCATGGCACGAGGCTAGACCGCAAAGAGTTCTTTGCAAAGGGTTTTTTGCGAAGGACTCTTTGCGGTTCATCGATCGGTACTACGCCGCGGCCCCCCGGCCCCGCCGCTCGGCGGGTGCCCGACCGGCCGAGCGGCGGGGGCCCCGGAACGGACCGCGGCCCGGAGCGGGATTGTCACCCGGGCGGCCGAGGCGCAGGCTGTCAGAGAGGGCCCGGAAGTCGGCCCGTCCCGGTCGGCCGCGGATTCGATGACGGCCGCGGGAAGCACGAGGGGCAGGCGATGGCACACCGGAGGCTCTGGGGCTACGTCGCGTCGGGGGCCCGGGCGCTCGGCGCGTTCGGCGGCACCGTCGGCTCGGGCCTCGGCGCGGGCGCCGCCGGGCGCCGGGGCGGGTCCGGACGGGCGGGCGCGTCGGCGACCGCCGAGGCCGAGGACGGTCTCGGCCCCCTCTCGTCCGGCACGATGGCCGCGCCGAGGGCGCTCACCCGCACCGAGTTGGAGCGCCTGCGGTGGACCGGTCGGCAGACCGGCTGCGAGCCGACGGCCCGGCACGTCCAGGTGGCCGACGTGGTCCGCCGGGTGGTGCGCGGCGGCGGCCGGGCGGCGGCCGTCACGGTCCGGGTGGCCGACGTGGTCCGCCGGGTGGTGCGCGGCGGCGGCCGGGCGGCGGCCGTCACGGTCCGGGTGGCGCCCGGGCTCCCGGTGGTGGCCGGGGACGCCCGACGGCTGGAGGCCGCCCTCGCCGGGCTGGTGGACCACGCGATCCGGCGCAGCCCGCTGGGCGGCCGGGTGCTGGTCCGGGCCGACGTGGCGGGCGGCGCGTCCGCACCCCGGGCGTCCGGCCGGGCACCCGGGCGGGCGTCCGCGACCCGCGGCCGGGTGGAGATCCGGGTCTCCGACCGGGGCGCCCACGAGCTGCCCGAGGCACGCGAGTGGCTGGTCGCGGGCGCACGGGCGGACGGCCCGGCGGGGCCCGCCCTGCAGAGCCTGGTGGTGGCGGCGGGCGGCCGGCTCGCGGTGGAGACCACCCCCGGCGGCGGGCTGACCGTGGTCCTGCTGCTGACCGTCGCGTACGACTGAACGCGCACGACGAAACGCGTACGCCTGAACGCGCACGGTCTGAACACGTACGCCTGAGCACGCACGGGCTGAACGCGTACACCCGAACGCGTACGCCTGAACGCGCACTTCAACGCGCACGGCTGTACGCGTACGACCGCGGGAGTACCCCGGCACCGGGCGCAAACCCGGCGCCCCCGCCCCGCCGACCCTAGACTTGCCCCATGCCCCGGCTCAACGACCATGTCAGGGAGCTGCTCCAGGAGTACGCCGACCTGATCAACATCACCGGCGGGGACGCCTTCCGGGCCCGCGCCTACGAGAAGGCCGCCCGCGCGGTCGGCGGCCACCCCGAGGACCTGGCCGGCCTGGACGTCAAGGGTCTGCAGCAGATCCCCGGCGTCGGCAGGTCCACCGCCGAGAAGATCGCCGAGTACCTCGCCACCGGGACCGTCCCGGCCCTGGAGGCGCTGCGCGCCCGGATCCCGTCCGGCGTACGGGAGATGATGGCCGTCCCCAGCGTCGGGCCCAAGCGCGCCCTGGCCCTCTACCGCGACCTCGGGATCTCCTCGGTGGACGAACTCGCCGCGGCCGCCCGCGCCGAGAAGCTCACCGGCCTGCCCGGCTTCGGCGAGCGCAGCGGCGAGAAGATCCTGCACGGCATCGAGCTGATGCGGCAGTCCGGCGGCCGCACCCTGCTGGACACCGCCGCCGAGCTGGCCGAGCAGCTGGTCGCCGCGCTCTCCGCCGTCCCCGGCTGCACCCGCTGCGCGTACGCGGGCTCGCTGCGCCGGATGCGCGAGACGGTGGGCGACATCGACGTGCTCGCGACCGCCGAGGACTCCGCCCCGCTGATGGCCGCGCTCACCGAACTCCCCTACGTGGCCGAGGTGATCGGCAGCGGGAGCACCAAGACCTCGGTCCGTACCACCCAGGGCGTACAGGTGGATCTGCGGGTCGTGCCGGAGGAGGACTGGGGAGCGGCGCTGGTCTACTTCACCGGTTCGAAGGCGCACAACATCAAGCTGCGCACGATGGCCGTCCGGGCCGGGCTGAAGCTCTCCGAGTACGGGCTGTTCGAGGTCGACGGCGGCGCCAAGGTGGTCTCGGAGACCGAGGAGGAGGTGTACGCGGCGCTCGGCCTGCCGTGGATCCCACCGCCGCTGCGCGAGGACCGGGGCGAGATCGAGGCCGCGCTGGACGGCGGACTCCCGGACCTGGTGCAGGAGTCCGACCTGCGCGGCGACCTGCACACCCACACCGACCTGACCGACGGGCTGGCCACCCTGGAGGAGATGATCGACACCGCCGCCGCCCGCGGCTACTCCTACTTCGCCGTCACCGACCACGCCCCGGACCTGGTGATGCAGCGGATGACGGACGAGAAGATGCTCGCGCAGCGCGAGCGGCTACGACAACTCGCCGACCGGCACAAGCGGTTGCGCCTGCTGCACGGCACCGAGCTGAACATCGGCCCGGACGGCGGGGTGGACTGGCCGCCCGAGTTCCTGGCCGGCTTCGACGTCTGCGTGGCCTCCGTGCACTCGCACTTCGCCCTGGACCGGGCCGCCCAGACCCGTCGGCTGATCCGCGCCTGCGAGAACCCGTACGTGCACGTCATCGGCCACCTCACCACCCGCCGGATCGGCCGGCGCGGGCCGATCGACGTCGACCTGGACGCGGTGTTCGAGGCCGCCGCGCGCACCGGCACCGCGATCGAGATCAACAGCTCCCCGCAGCGGCTCGACCTGCGCGACGAGGACGTCCTGCGGGCCAGGCGGCACGGCGTGCGCTTCGCGATCGACAGCGACGCGCACGCCACCGGCCACCTCGCCTACCCGCGCTACGGCATCGGCACGGCGCAGCGCGGCTGGCTCACCGCCGAGGACGTGGTCAACACCTGGACCTGGCAGAAGCTGAAGCGCTTCCTCCGCAAGGACGCGGTTCCGAAGTAGCCCGGCCCGCCCGGCCCACGGGAGCCGCCGCGCCAGCCGAAACGTCACTCCCCGTCGCAGGACGCGCCGGGCGAGGCCAGTACCCGGGCCGCGCTGCGGTGCCCGAGCCCGGCCGCGTGCCGGAGGTCCCCGGTGTCCAGGAACCCGGCCAGGAACCCCGCCGCGAAGGCGTCCCCGGCCCCGGTGAGGTCGCGCACCTCGGCCACCGGAGGCACCGGCACCATGACCAGCGGCTCGCCGGGCACGTCGACGGCGGTCGCCTCGGCCCCCGCCTTGGTGACCACCGTGGTGGCCGCCAGCCGGGCCCGCTCCGGCCCGGGCAGGCCGGCCACCAGCAGCCCGAGGAACTCCGACTCGGAGCGGTTGGCGAACACGAAGGTCGGCGCCAGCCCGGCCAGCAGGGCGAGGAAGCGCTCCCGGCCGAACCGCTCCAGCATGCCGGTCGAGGAGGCGTCCACCGAGGTGGTGCAGCCCGCCCGCCGCACCCGGGCGAGCGCGTCCACCGCCGTACTGCCGACCGGCTCGCCGTCGAAGGAGTAGGCGGGGACGTGCAGATGGGTCAGTCCGGTCAGCCACGCGTCCGGGACCCGCTCCAGCAGCGTGGCCGCGCCCCGGTCCGGCAGCATGGTCCGCTCGCCGTCCTGGTCGATCAGCACCACCACGCTGCCGGTGCGGCCGCGCCGGGAGACCCGTACGTCGACGCCGTGGCCGGTCAGTTCGGCGACCACGCCGTCCCCCGCCGCGTCCTCGCCGACGCAGCCGAGGAAGCGGGCCGGGTGCTGCCCGGCGGCGAAGCAGGCGACGTTGGCCGCGCTGCCGCCGCGCCGCCGGAAGACCCGGGCGCCGGAGTCGGTGCCGTGCCGCAGCGGGCCGTCGGCCCAGACCACGATGTCCTCGACCAGGTCGCCGAGCACCCCCAGCACGAGTCAGGCCCCGGTCTCGGCGGCGACGGCCGGGGCCGCGCCGGAGGCATCCGACGGGGCGCCCGACGGGACACCCGGCGAGGCCCCCGCTGCCCCCGCTGCCCCCACGGCCAGCGCGGTCGCGATCTCCCCGCCCAGCCGGACGTTCCCCCGGTACACCTCGACGTTGACCTCCAGGCTGCGCCCGCCGGTGTCCCGCTGGATGAAGTCGAGCAGGAACGGCGTGGAGGCGTTGCCGGTGACGCCCTGGCGCTCGGCCTCGGCCCGGGCGCGGGCCAGGATGCCGTCCAGCTCCTCCGGCGGCAGCTGCTTGGCCGGGTCGACCGGGTTGGCGATCAGTACGGCCTGCGGCAGGGCGAGCCGGTCACGGCACTCGATGACCCTGGCGGCCTGCTCGGGCGAGTCCACGCTGAAGTTGATCTCGTGGCCGGAGTCGGTGACGTAGAAGCCGGGGTACTTGCGGGTGCGGTAGCCGATGACCGGGACGTTGTACGTCTCGAAGCGCTCCAGGGTGGCCCGGATGTCGAGGATGGACTTCACGCCCGCGCTGATCACGGTGACCGGGGTGGCGGCCAGGGTGGTCATGTCGGCCGACTCGTCGAAGCTCTCCGAGGCGCCGAAGTGCACCCCGCCGAGGCCGCCGGTGGAGAAGACCCGGACGCCCGCACGGTGGGCGAGGAAGGCGGTGGCGGCGACGGTGGTGCCGCCGTGCCGGCCGAACGCGGCGACCACCGGGAGGTCGCGCAGGCTCACCTTGTCCAGGCCTTCGGCGGCGGACAGTTCGGTGATCTGCCCGGTGCTGAGCCCGACCGTGGGCACCCCGGCGTGCACCCCGATCGTGGCCGGGACGACGCCCGCCGCCCGCAGCCGCTGTTCCGCCTCCAGCGCGACGGCCAGGTTGCGGGGCCGCGGCAGCCCGTGGGTGAAGATGGTCGACTCCAGGGCGACCACCGGCCGGCCGTCGGCGACGGCCCGGGCGACCTCCTCGGAGACCTGGACGGCGGGAGCGGTGCTGGGCTGAAGTCCGGTCATGATGCGAACTCTCTGTGAGGGTGCCGCTGCGGAGGGGCAACGGGCTCAGCGTATGGACGGTTCACATCGGAATCCAGAGGCCGACGAGCTGGACCCGAAATCCTTGACGCCGACATGCCACCCCCGGAAGGATTCCCGGATCATCCGACCGGCCCGCGGCACCCCGCGGGCCGCCCGACCCCGGGAACCCGCCTTGGCCCTGCGCCCGTTGCTCCGCCGCGCCGCCGGTCTGATCGGCGCCGCCGTCCTCACCCTGGCCGGCACCCTCACCGCCGCCGGCCCGGCCCGTGCCGACTACGGCACCGACTACCACGACCCGGTCACCGCCACCAAGCCGCTCACCCGCCCCGACACCCGCTCCTGCACCGTCGAGGTGATGCACGAGCGCGCGTTCCGCAACGGGTACGGCAACCCGCCGGACACCCCGTACAACGCCACCCTCACCCCGCCCGCCGACTGCGCCGGGCCGTGGTCGGCGGTGGTCCTGGACCTCCACGGACAGGTCGCCGGGCGGCAGTTCGACCGGATCTTCAGCGTCCGCGTCGGCGGCGTCCAGGTGCTGCTCTCCTCCACCCCGGAGCCGTCCAAGGACGGCATCGCCTGGAACGTCGAGCGCGACGTGACCCGCTACGCCCCACTGTTCGCGGACGGCCCGCAGGAGTTCTCCTTCGACCTCGCCAACGTCACCGACGCCACCTACACCGGTGTCTTCACGATCAGCGCGAGCCTGACCTTCTACACCGCGGACGACCGCTGGCCGGCCGCCCGCACCGCCGACCGGCTGCTCACCACCGGACCGTTCGGGCTCACCCAGGCCGCCCCCGCCGCCGCGCGCGACCTCACCTTCCCGCAGAACCTCGAACGCCTCACCGCCGAGGTCTACACCCGGGGCGGCGGCGCCTGCGAGGAGTTCGCGTACGCCTCCGCGCCGGACGCCTTCGCCGCCGCCAACCCGGGCACCGGCATCTGCGGCAAGGGCCCGTTCCGCGAGCTGCGGCTGACCGTGGACGGCCGGGTGGCCGGCGCGGTCTGGCCGTACCCGGTGATCTACACCGGCGGCTGGGACCCGCTGCTCTGGCGGCCCGTGCCCGGCGTCTTCGCCTTCGACCTGCCCGCCTACCGGCTCGACCTCACCCCGTACGTCGGGCTGCTGCTGGACGGCCGGCCGCACACCGTGGGCGTCGTGGTGAACACCGCCGAGGCGCAGAGCAACGACGTCTGGACCGGCCAGGTCAACCTGTTCGCCGAGACCGACCACGGCGCCACCCGCACCACCGGACAGCTCACCGAGCACCGGGTCGCCCCGGAGGCCACCGTCGCCACCGACCTCGCCGACCACGGCGGCGGCAGCGGCGACTGGACGGTCACCGCCGCCCGGAACGACCTCGCCCGGGGCTGGGTGCAGACCTCGCACGGCCGGATCACCACCGAGGTCCGCGACGAACTCGCCTTCCGCTCCGCCCAGCGGCTGCGCGACGGCGGCAACGACATCACCCTGCACAACGGCACCGACCTCACCCGCACCACCGCCACCTGGGGCGGCGGCCCGCACCGCACCACCACCGTGCACGAGGGCGAACCGCTGGACGTCGGCTACCGGGTGAGCCGCGACGCGGCCGGCAACACCGACCAGACCACGGCCATGGTCCTCGGCTACCACCGCGAGGCCACCGCGGCGACCGGCGGCCACGTCACCGGGAGCTCCACCGTCGACCACACCCTGCGCCCCACCGCGCGGCGGCACGACGGGGACCGCACCGTCCGGACCGGCAGCAGCACCGAGGAGTACCGCAGCACCGGTCCCGAGGGGCCGTACCAGCGGACGCTGAGCTTCGTCGACGGCTGGCCGAGCCCCTGACGGCGAGCGCCATGGCCCGAGTTGCGAAAATTGTTCCGATTCGTGCCGTTCACCCCTGGTGCACGACCCGTGGGAGGCGCATGATGGGAGATGGACCTGCGAGGTAGCTGAAGGCAGTTCGACCGCAGGAGGCAGTGGCGACGGATCGAGACGGATCAGGGTCTGCCGCTGGAACTACCTCGGTCGACGATCGAACTACCGGCCGGAGGACGTCACGTCCGGAGGCCACCCCCGCCTCGCAGGTTCCGCGCGTCCACGGAGCATCCCCTCGGCCCCGTGGACGCGCGCCCGTCCGCGCACCCTGCGGTGCGCGCCCCTTCCCGGTTTGGACGCCCCCTCCTGGCCCACCCGCGCCGGTGTGCGCGCCGCTCGGCTAGCGCGCGCCCGCCCAGCCCATCTCCCAGGCGTGCACCGCGATCCCGACCCGGTTCGCCACCCCGAGCTTGCGCTGGATGCTGGCGACGTGGGTCTTCACCGTCCCCGGCGAGATGAACAGCTCGGCGGCGATGTCCGCGTTGGTGCGGCCCGCCGCGACGTGCCCGGCGATCTCCACCTCCCGCCCGGTCAGCGGCACCACCGGCGCCGGCTGCCGGCGTTCCGGGCGGCGCGGCGCCGTCACGTGCCGCAGCAGCCGGACGGTGACCGACGGGCTGATCAGGCTCTCACCGTCCGCCGCCGCCCGCACCGCCTCGGCCAGCAGGGACGGGCCGGAACGTTTCAGCAGGAAGCCGGACGCCCCGTGCCGCAGGGCCGGGTACACGTACTCGTCCAGGTCGAAGGTGGTCAGCACCACCACCCGCACCGGCTCCGCCGCCCCCGGCCCGGCCAGCCGCCGGGTCAGCTCCAACCCGTCCATCCGCGGCATCCGGATGTCCACCAGGGCGACGTCCGGCCGCAGTCGGGCCGCCAGCTCCAGCGCGGCCAGCCCGTCCGCGGCCTCCCCCACCACCTCGATGTCCGGCTGGGCCGTCAGGATCCGCCGCACACCGCGCCGGACGGCCTCCTGGTCGTCCGCGATCAGGGTGCGGATCACCCGCGGGACCTCGCCGTTCGTACTCGTCACGTCCAGCAGTGTGGCGCACGGCCGCCGGACGGGAAAGTTCACGCGGCGGGACCGGCGCGGTTCACCTCCGTCCGGTGGGCTGGCCGCCATGAACGATTCCAGTGGACGTCCCTCCGTCAGCCGGCGAGGCCTCCTGGCCGGTGCGACCGGCGTCGGCCTCGGCGGCGCCGTGTCCCTCTCCGGCATCCCGGCCACCCCCGCCGCCGCCTCCCCGGTCCTCTGGCAGCGGCCGGGCCGCTCCGGCGCGCCTCGGGTGGCCGGCCTGCACCTCCAGTTCGGCTCGGACGCCTCGCGCGAGGTGGTGGTCTCCTGGCACACCACCACGTCCGTCGGCAACCCGCGCGTGATGTACGGGACTTCGAACAGCGGCTTCGGCCGGACGGTCCGGGCCGCGACCCGCACCTACCGGGACGCCGCCTCCGGCACCGAGGTCCAGGTGCACCACGCCCGGCTGACCGGACTGCACGCCGACACGGACTACGTCTACGCCGCCGTCCACGACGGCACCACCCCCGAACTCGGCACCGTCCGCACCGCCCCGCGCGGCCGGTCCGCCTTCACCTTCACCAGTTTCGGCGACCAGGGCACCCCGACCCTCGGCCGGAAGACCGCCAACGGCTACGCCAACGACAACCTCGGCAGCCCCGCCGCCGGCGACACCACCGCCGGGGTCGAGCGGATCGCCCCGCTGTTCCACCTGCTCAACGGCGACCTCTGCTACGCGAACATCGCCACCGACCGGGTCCGCACCTGGTCCGACTGGTTCGAGAACAACAGCCGCTCGGCCCGCCACCGCCCCTGGATGCCCGCGGCCGGAAACCACGAGAACGAGAAGGGCAACGGCCCGATCGGCTTCGGCGCCTACCAGGCGTACTTCGAGCTGCCGGACGCCCGCTCGGACGCCGAGACGCGCGGCCTGTGGTACTCGTTCACGGCCGGCTCGGTGCGGGTGATCAGCCTCAACAACGACGACGTGGCCTACCAGGACGGCGGCAACAGCTACGTCCACGGCTACTCCGGCGGTGCCCAGCAGCGGTGGCTGGAACGGGAGTTGATCGCGGCCGACGCGGACCCGGGGATCGACTGGATCGTGGTCTGCATGCACCAGGTGGTGATCTCCACCGCCGACAGGTTCAACGGCGCCGACCTCGGTATCCGCGAGACCTGGGTGCCGCTGTTCGACAAGTACGGCGTGGACCTGGTGGTCTGCGGCCACGAGCACCACTACGAGCGCTCGCACCCGATCCGCGGCCAGCAGCCGACCGACACCCGCACACCGGTCCCGGTCTCCACCGGCACCGAGACCATCGACACCACCAAGGGCACCGTCCACATGGTCATCGGCGGCGGCGGCACCTCGGCCCCGTCCAACCAGCTCTTCTTCAGCCCCGCCAAGGCCCGGGTGATCACCGGCGTCGGCGCCGCCGACCCGGCCACCGGCAAGCGCCCGCCGGTGTACGTGATCGAGGACGCCCCCTGGTCGGCCTTCCGGGACGCCGACAACCCCTATGGCTTCGCGTCCTTCGACGTCGACCCGGGCGGCCGCGACGGGCAGACCACCATCGGCGTCACCTACTACTCCGTCAGCGGGCCGTACGGGGACCTCGTCCCGGTCGACCGCTTCACCCTGACCCGCCCGCGCGGCACCCGCGGCGGCGGCCGGGGGCACTGACGTCCCGACGTACCCGGAAGCGGCGGCGGCCGGGCTCGGAGCGACGCCTCAGCGGCCCGGCAGGCCCGGCGGCCCCGGCGGCCCCGGCAGGGAGCAGTCGACCCGCCAGCCCGCGGGCGCGCCCGGGCCGGCGGTCAGCGAGCCCCCGTGGGCGGCGACGCGGGCGGCGAGTCCGGCCAGGCCGGTGCCGCCTGCGCCCGGGCGGCGCAGCAGCGGCCTGTGGGCGGGGCCGCCGCCGTCGGTGACGGTCAGCTCCACGGCGCCGTCCTCGCCGGGGGCCACCCGGACGGTGACCTCGGCGGCCTGCGGGGCGTGCCGGCGGATGTTGGTGAGGGCTTCCAGGACGACGGCGTAGGCGGTCGCCTCGGCCTCGGCGGAGAGCCGGCCGGCGGTGCCGGGCGCCAGCTCGGCGGTGGCACGCAGGGCGCCGGAGCCGCCGGTGGCGCCGAACCGGGCGACCAGCTCGGGGAGGTCGGCCAGGCCCAGGCGGCGCGTCGTCGCGCCGTCGGCGCGCTCGGTCGGCCCGCCGTCCCGTCCGCCCTCACCGCTCTCGCCTTCGTCGCCGCCCTGTCCGCCCTCGCCTCCCTGGCCGCTCGGCTCGCGGAGGGCGCCGACCATCTCGTCCATCGAGTCCAGGGCCCGCAGCCCGGCCTCCTCCAGCCGGCGCAGCAGTGCGGTGGTCTCCTCCGGTTCCTGGCCCGGGAGTTGGCCGGCCTGGGCCTCCAGCACGATGCCGGTGATCTCATGCGCGACGAAGTCGTGCAGCCCCCGGGCCACCTCCAGCCGCTGCTCGCGCCGGGCCCGGGCGACCGCCCGCTCCCGCCGGGCGTCCAGGACGCGCAGGTAGAGGGCCGTGCCCGCGACGCCGAGCAGCGGCAGCAGCGAGATCAGCACCCCGCCCACCGGTCCGGCGCCGCCGCCGTGCGGCACCCTCAGGGCGAACCGCAGCGGCAGCAGCAGGGCCGCGAGAGCGACCAGCCCGCCGACCACCGCCACCGAGCGGTCGGGCAGCCGGCGGACGGCCCGGAAGAGCAGCCCGGTCAGGGCGAGCCACTCGAAGGGCAACCAGAACGCGGGCAGCCGGTACGGCCCCGGGTAGACCAGGTCGACCAGCAGCGAGACCCCGGCCACCGCCCCGGCCACCGCACCGAGCGTGATCCGCCCGGCGGGCCACGGCAGCAGCGCCACCACCGCGGCGAACACCGTCGTCAGCGCGAGCAGCACGGCCGCCCCCCGGGCGTCCGGCTGCGCCAGTACGACGGGCACCAGCAGCGCGAGCGCGGCCCCGGCGGCGAGGCGCCGGCGGAGCCGGGCCGACCGCGGCCGCTGCCGCGATCGGGCGGTGTCGGGGCTGACGAGGGGGAAGTCGGTACGCACCCGGTCGAGCCTACGGGGCGGCTCCCCCGGCCGGTCCGACGGGCAACTCTCCCGGGGGAGACGCTCTCCTCCTCGGGAAGGAACGGCCCGCCCCTCAACTCCCCTCCACAGCGGGAGGTCCGCGCGGCCGGGCCGGAGCATGCTCGGTGACGTCGGAACAACCGCGCCGAAGGAGACACGAACCACCATGAACCGCCGCCTTGCCACCGCCGCAGTCTCGCTCCTCCTGCTGGCCGCGACGGCTGCCACCACCGCACCGGCCGCCGTCGCCGAACCGGCGGGCACCGCACCGACGCCCGCCGCCGAACAGGCGGCCGCAGCCGGCGGCTTCGGACCGGTGAGCGTGCGCGGCACCGGCAACACCGTCCTCACCGCGGCCTTCCAGGGCTTCGACGGCGACCCGGTGACGATCTCGGTCGACGCCCGCGCCACCACCAACACCGATCCGGCCGGCACCGCGGGCCACTTCCACGTCCGCCACGTGCACACCGACGGCCGGTTGGTCGCCGACTTCGAGGGCGACATCAGCTGCCTGGCCGTCGGCGGCCGGGAGGCGATCGCCACCGGGGTGGTCACCAAGGGCGAGGCGCCCTGGTTCCCGGGCTTGGAGCTGGTCGGCCAGAAGGTCGCGCTCTCGATCGAGGACAACGGGCGGCACGGGGACCGGATGGGCTGGGTCTGGGGCGCGCTCGGCCAGCCGGTGTCGGACTGCCAGGGCACGGTACCGTTCATCCGCACGACCAGTGGTGACTTCTCCGTGCGCGGCTGACGCCCGGCCGACCGGGCCTGCCCGGCTCCTCTCCGGCACCGGGCGAGGCGACGAGCGGGGAGCCGCTCACCACCGTCCGAGCGCCCGCAGATCCGGAGGCCCCGTTGTCCCTCGACCGCCAGACCGTCCCGCCACCGGCAGCGGGGTTCAACGACCGAACAGGGGACGGCCGTTGAACCCCGTACCGGACCGGCGACCGCCCGACTTCTCCCGACTCGCCGCCGTCGGACCGTACTTCGCGCTGGACACCTCCCCGGCCGGAGGGCCGCCCGAGGGCTTCCGGCCGCTGACCGAGTTGTACGGCACCGGGCCGGACGCGCCGCTGGCGGCGCGGCTGCGGGTGGTGGCGCAGCGGCTCGGCACCGCCGAACTCCGGGTCGCCGCCTCGATCCTGCATCTGGGGCTGGCGGCCCGCTTCTGGTCGGTGGGGCTGGGCGCGGCCGTCCTGCTGGGTACGGTCCCGACCCTGGAACACGCCTGGGTCCGGATCCCGGACCAGGGCCCGCTCGATCTGTGGACCCCGGCGGAACCCGTCCGCCCGGCCGCCGGGCCGCTCGCCGACCAGCTCCACCAGTCCGTCCTGGTGGGCCAGTTGGAGCCGCTGGCGGCTGCCGTCCGGGCCGCCGCCCCGCTCTCGCCGCGCCTGTTGCTCGGCAACGCCGCTTCCGCACTGGCCGGAACGCTGCGGGTGCTGGACGCCCATGCGCCGGGTGCCGCCCGGACCTTGGTCGCGGAGCTGCTGGCCCGTCCACCGCTGGCCGGATCGGGCACCCTGCGCACCGGGCCGCGCGGCACGGCGTTCCGGCGGACCAGCTGCTGCCTCTACTACCGGGTGGGCCCGGGGGCCGGACTCTGCGGGGACTGCTGCTTCAGCACGCCGCCCGGCCGCGGGAAGCGGACGGACTAATACCTTCACAAACGAAGGTCATATCGGTACGCCATCCGCCGCGGTACCACCACGCCACGTGCGGGTCGGCGACGGCGAGCGCGCCGGGCACCGCGACCGCCGCCCCTCAGCCGAACCAGCGCGAGCCGGGCCGCACCGGCAGTTCGCTCCACCGCTCCGTGCACCACGGCGAGTTCCGCCGGCGGCAGGCCGTCGCCCGTCAGCGGCCGCCCGGTCCAGCAACCGCCAGCGGCCGCCCGGAGGCCGTCCAGTTCGGCGAGCGGCGCGTCGACCGCGGCGGGCGCACCGACGGATCCGGCGGCGCGGGAGTGTTCCAGGCCGGGAGGGGCCGGGAGGGGCCGGGGCGGGACGGCGCGACACAGGACGGGGACGGGACTTCGGTACGGCCCCGGGTCAGCCGTCGTCCGCCAACTCCAGGTGCCGCCGGACGAGATGGTGCACGCAGGCCACCGTGTGCGCCTCGGCGGCGGTCCGGGCACCGGCCGCGTCTCCGGCCAGCACGGCGACCAGGATCTCCCGGTGCTGCTCGGCGAGGCACGACTGGTCCGGCCCGTACGGCGCGGGCAGCCAGAGCAGCGGGCCGAGTTCTGCCTGGAGCCGGACGGCGAGCCGGGTGAGCCGCACCGACTGAGCGGCGACGGCGAGTTCGATGTGGAAGCGCGCGTCGGCGCGGCGCTGCTCGGCAGGGCCGGCGGCGTCGCGCAGGTCGTGTACCAGCCGGGTGAGCCTGGGGCCGAGGTCGGCCGGGGCGCGTTCGGCGGCGAGCCGGGCGGCGGTGCCGAAGACGGCCAGCTCCTCGTCACCGAGGTCGCGCAGGTCCACGGTGGCGAGGTCGCGCAGCCGGGCGAGCTGGAGGTGTTCGGAACCCCCGGCGGGGGTGCGGACGAAGCTGCCGCCGTTGCGGCCGCGCCGGGTCTCGATCAGACCGGCCTCGCGGAGCAGCGCGAGGGCCTCGCGGACGGTGCCGTTGGCGACGCCGAGCTGATCGGCCAGGTCGTTCTCGCTGGGCAGTTGGTCCCCGTCGGCGACCAGCCCGAGGGCGATCGCCTGGGTGATCCGGCGGGCCACCGCGTCGGCGCGCCCGAGGTCGGCGAGCGGCGCGAGGACGGCGCTGAGCAGCGGTGTCGCACTGCCGATGGTCGTCACGCGCACCTCTCCTCGATCGCCATCGCCGGATCGAACTCGCCGGATCGAACTCGCCGGGTCGAACTCGCCGGGTCGCCTGCGCCGGCACGCCAGTTCGCCGTCGCCGGCGCGCCGGATCACCGTCACCGTCGCCCGATCACCGGCCACCCGGATGTTTCCCGCAGGGTACCCCCGGTCGAGCGCGCACTCTTGCCGCTAGAAACTCGATCTCCTATGTTTTCCGCAGCCTTCGCCCGAGCACCACCCCGTAGCGCTCCCACGCATCACGACACGTTCCCAGGAGCTGGTCATGACCGATGCCCGTGCACGTGCCACCGTCCACTCCCCCGACCCGGACGCCGAACGGCTCGCCGCCCTCGGCTACACCTCCGAGTTCAAACGCGACATGAGCCTCTGGGCGAACTTCTCGCTCGGCTTCACCTATCTGTCCCCCGTCGTCGGCGTGTACACACTCTTCGCCTCCTCGCTCCGGACCGCCGGGCCGCCGATGCTCTGGAGCTTCGTGATCGCGGGCCTCGGCCAACTGCTGGTGGCCCTGGTGTTCAGCGAGGTGGTCGCCCAGTTCCCGGTGGCCGGCGGGGTGTACCCCTGGGCGCGCCGGCTCTGGGGCCGCACCTGGGGCTGGCTGACCGGCTGGGTCTACCTGCTGGCGCTGATGTCCACCATCGCGGCGGTCTCCTACGGCGCCGGCCCGTACGTGGCCGCCCTGCTGGGAGTCGAGCCGAGCACCGCGACGACCGTCTGGTGCGCGCTCGGCCTGCTGGCTCTCGCCACCGTGATCAACCTCGGCGGCACCCGGGTGCTGTCGGCGGCGGCCGTGTTCGGCTTCGCCGCCGAGCTGGTCGGCGCCCTGGCGGTCGGCGCCTGGCTGCTGCTGACGCACCGCTACCACGGGCTCGGCGTGGTCCTCGACCGCTTCGGCGCGGGCGGCGACGGCGACTACACCGACGCCTTCCTGGCCGCCGGGCTGATCGCGGTGTTCCTGTTCTTCGGCTTCGAGGCCTGCGGCGACGTCGCCGAGGAGGTGCCCGACCCGGGTCGACAGATCCCCAAGTCGATGCGGCGCACCATCTACGTCGGCGGTGCGGCGGCGATCGGCGTCAGCCTGGCCCTGGTGATGTCCATCCGGGACATCGGCGCGGTGGTCTCCGGCGACGACCCGGACCCGGTGGCCACGGTGCTGCACGACGCCTTCGGCGCGACCGGCGCCCGGGTGGTGATCGCCGTGGTGCTGATCTCGTTCCTCTCCTGCGTGCTGAGCCTCCAGGCGGCGGCCAGCCGGCTCACGTACTCCTTCGCCCGGGACCGGATGATCGCGGGCAGCCGCCTGCTGGCCACCGTCTCGGACCGGCTGCGGGTGCCGCCGTACGCGCTGCTGCTCGCCGCGGCACTGCCCGGTGTGATCATCGTCGGCGCCTCGGCGCTCTCCGAGGGCGCCCTCACGAAGATCATCTCCTTCTCCAGCATCGGTATCTACCTGGCCTTCCAGATGGTGGTGCTGGCCGCCCTGCGGGCCCGGCTGCGCGGCTGGCGCCCGAGCGGGGACTTCCGGCTCGGCCGCTGGGGCCTGGCGGTGAACACCGGGGCGCTGGTCTACGGCGTCGCCGCGATCGTCAACATCTGCTGGGGCCGGACCCCGGACGCCGCCTGGTACGACAACTACCTGGTGCTGCTCTCGGCGGTGGTGGTGCTCGCGGCCGGCGGCCTCTACCTCCTGCTGGCCCGCCCGCACCTGCGTGGCGACGCCCCCTCGGGCGACGCCACGACCGCGGCCGGAACGACGGCGGCCCTGACGGCCCCGACCGACCCGACCGACCCGACCGGCCCGACCAGGGAGCGGGCATGACCAGGGAGCGGGCCCGGCCAGCGAGCGGACTTGACCGGGGAGCGGGCATGACCGGCCTCCCGCTGGACGGCGTCCTGGTCGCCGACTTCGGCCGGGTCCTGGCCGCGCCCTACCTCACCATGCTGCTGGCCGACCTCGGCGCCGACGTCATCAAGGTCGAGCAGCCCGGCACCGGCGACGACACCCGCGCCTGGGGCCCGCCGCACGCCCAGGGCGAGGCCACCTACTTCCTCTCCGTCAACCGCAACAAGCGCTCCCTCGCCCTCGACCTGCGCGACCCGGCCGACCAGGCCCGCGCCGTCGAACTCATCCGCCGCGCCGACGTGCTGGTGGAGAACTTCCGACCCGGCACGATGGCCCGCCACGGCCTCGGCCCGGACCGCGCCCAGGCCCTCAACCCGAGGCTGGTCTACTGCTCGATCACCGGCTTCGGCTCCGGCGAGGGGGCCGGACTGCCCGGCTACGACCTGCTAGTGCAGGCCGTCGGCGGACTGATGTCGGTGACCGGCCCGAGCCCGGGCGAGCCGGTGAAGACCGGCGTCGCGCTGGTGGACGTGCTGACCGGGCTGCACGCGGCGGTCGGCGTACTGGCCGCACTGCGCGAGCGCGAGAGCACCGGCCGGGGCCAGCTGGTGGAGCTGAACCTGCTCTCCACCCTGCTCTCCGGCCTGGTCAACCAGTCCGCCGGCTACACCCTGGCCGGCGCCGTGCCGGGCATCCTCGGCAACCGCCACCCGTCCGTCGCCCCGTACGAGGTGTTCACCGCCGCCGACCGTCCGCTGGTCGTCGCGGTCGGCAACGACCGGCAGTTCGGGGCGCTCTGCCGGGGCGTCGGCGCTCCCGAACTGGCCACCGACCCGCGCTTCGCCACCAACTCCGACCGGGTCGCCCACGTGGCCGTACTGGCCCGCGAGCTCACCGCCCGGCTCGAACTCCGCACCGCCGCCGAGTGGTTCGCGGTGCTCACGCCGCTCGGGGTGCCCTGCGGCCCGGTCAACGACCTGGCGGAGGCCTTCAGCCTCGCCGACTCGCTCGGCCTGCACCCCCGGGCGCCGCTGCCGGGCCCCGAGGGCCGCCCACTGGACCTGGTCGCCAACCCGATCGGCCTCTCCCGCACCCCGCCCCGCTACCAGCTGCCGCCGCCCCGGCTCGGCGAGCACACCGCCGAACTGACCGCCTGGCTGGACACCCCGACCGACCGGCCCACGTGCGACCGACCCACGTGCGACAGGCCCGCGTTCGACAGGACCGCGCGCGATCAGAACCTGCACGACAAGGGGCCGCGACAAGAACCCTGAGCGCCGCCAGGTCCGCCCCGGCACGCGCCGCGGCCCGCGTCCGGCTTGTCCAGAGCCGGCCGCGGGCCGCCGTTCCACACCCGGTGCCGATGCCCGTGGCGCCGGGTGGAGCCCTTCCGAGGGACGCGGTCAGACCGCGACCGCCTCCTCCATCTCCTCCTCGGCCTCCTCCGGCGTCTCCACCGGACGGCGCCCGCGGCCCTCGTACACCGCGGCGGCCACCAGGGCGGCCCCGCCGAGCAGCAGCCAGACCAGCAGGGTCACGACGTGCCCGCCGAGGCCCGCACCACCGTCGAAGTACATGACGCTGCGCGCGCCCTCCATGAACCCGGCGCCCGTCCAGAAGCCGTGCAGGCCGCCGAAGAACCCGTTCTGCAGCTCGGGCCGGTAGATGCCGCCGGAGGAGGTGAAGTTCAGCATCACGAACAGCACCATCAGGGCCAGCGTGGTCCACTTCTTCAGGAAGCTGTGCAGGCCGATGCCGATCAGCACGATGCCCGCCGAGTAGAGCCAGCCGAGCGCCCAGATCGCGGCGTAGTCGTGGTCGACGACGTGGAAGACCGGCCCGGCGGTGACGATCCCGATCACGCTGACCACCAGCGAGACCGCCACTCCGACCAGCGCCCGGACCCTCATGGCCAGCCCCGCGCCGGCCGCGCCGATCACCGCGACGCTGGCGTAGGAGCCGATGCTCAGCGCGACCAGCAGGAAGAACAGGCCCTGTCCAGTCGGGTCGCCCTTCGCCGGGGTGGTCAGGTCGGTGACGTGCAGCGGCACGCCCTGCTGGTCGGTGACGTTGGTGAACACGGCCGTGGCGGCCACCACCGAGGTGTCCGAGTTCCCCTTGGCGACGATCAGCTCGGGGCTCCTGGCGTCCGGGACGAAGGCGCCCACCAGGTCCCGGTCGCGCAGCTGCTGCTCGGCGGCCGCCCGGTCGTCCACCGTGCGGACGTCGAGCGCGTCCCCGGCCTTGCCCTGGATCGCCTGGGCCAGGCCCTGCGCCTGCGGCGTGGTGCCGACCACGGCCACCTTGAGGTGGTGCGGCTCGGGCTGGTGGAAGGCGCCCTGGTAGGCGAGCGCCATGCCGAGGCACATCAGCAGCGGGGTGATCAGGTGGACGGCGAGGTGTTTGAGCGAGTGCCCCAGGGTGGGCGCTGCGGCGGGGTTCCGGGGTGTGCTCATGGGGTTCGTACCGTCCTCCGGTGGCGTCTCTCAGTCTGGTGATGAAGGTGGCAAATACAACCAATCAGGATGGTAAATGCAACCAACTCGATGTAGCTTACAACCATCCGGCATCGAGCGGAAGCCGGGCCCCACCGACCGGGGCCCGGCTTCGACCGGATCGCCCGTCAGTCCAGCTCGAACACCCCGTACGAGAACCCGTCCGCCCGCAGCTCCCCGTCCACCACCCGGACGCCCTGCACCTCCAGCGGCCGCACGCCCGGCACCCGCCGGGCGCCCTCCGGCAGGCCCGCCGACGGCACGGACGCGAGCGGTACGGACGCCAGCGATTCGGACGCCAGCGGTACGGACGCCGGCTCGCGGCGCGGGTTGACCGCCACCAGGTACCGCCCGGCCCGGGTGTACACCAGCGGGTATCCGGCGTGCCGGACCTCCACCCCGCCGCCCGCGCCCAGTCCCGGATGCGCCCGGCGCAGCGCGATCAGCCGCCGGACGGTGTGCAGCAGTGAGGTCGGGTCGGCCCGCTGGGAGAGCACGTCCGGGCGGTGCGGGTCCGGGTCGACCGGCAGGTACAGCCGCTCGGGCGGCGCGCTGGAGAAGCCGGCGGTGGGCCCCGGCGTCCACTGCATCGGGGTGCGCGAGCCGGCCCGGTTGAAGCGCGGGCCGAGCACGCTGCCCTCGGTGTCGGGCAGGCCGGGCAGGTAGCGCATGCCGATCTCGTCGCCGTAGTAGACCGCCGGGAGGGTGGGCCAGGTGAGCAGGAGGGCGAAGGCGGGGGCGAGTTGCTCGGCGGTGCGCGGGCCGGCGGCCAGGCGGGAGAAGTCGTGGTTGGAGGTGGGCAGCACGATGTGCCCGCTGCCCTCGGCGAGTTCGGCGGCGGAGCGCCAGGCGTCCAGGAAGGGCTGCGCGGTGCCCCGGCCGCCGGCGTCGAAGTAGCAGGAGTCCTGGCACCAGAACTCCTCGACCGTCCCGCCGTTGTTGTTCCAGAGGGAGCGCAGCGGCAGGCCGTGGTCCTCGCCGCCGAAGTGCAGGAAGAAGTCGGCGTGGAAGCCGGCCGCGACGGCGGCGGCCGGGTCGCCCCACTCGGCGAGCAGGGCGGCGTCGGGGTGGTCGCGGTCCAGCCAGTCGCGCACCTCGGTCCAGAGCTTGGCGGTCTCCACCTTGCCCGGGTCGTCCTTGACCAGCGAGTACGCCATGTCCACCCGGAAGCCGGACACCCCGAGGCCGAGCCAGTGCGCCATGATCGCGCGCAGCTCCGCCCGATTGGCTCGGGGGCCGTCCGCGTCCACCGCCTGCCGCCAGGGCTCCTCCGAACTGGTCCGGGCGTAGCCGAAGTTGAGCGCCGGCTGGCAGTCGAAGAAGTTCGGCCGGTACCAGCCGGGGCGGCTTCCGGGCGAGGCGACGAAGCCGTCCACCGGGCGGTCGGCCCAGATGTACCGGTGGTCGGACGGGTCCTCGGCGGAGGCCAGGAACCAGGGGTGGCGGTCGGAGGTGTGCCCGGCCACCAGGTCCAGCAGGACCCGGACGCCCCTGCGGCGGGCGGCCTCGACCAGGGCCACCAGGTCCTCGGTGCTGCCGTAGCGCGGGGCGGGCGTGAGGTAGTCGGAGACGTCGTACCCGGCGTCGCGGAACGGGGAGGCGAAGCAGGGGTTGAGCCAGACGGTGTCGATGCCGAGCCAGGCGAGGTGGTCCAGGTGTTCGGTGATGCCGGCGAAGTCGCCGATGCCGTCGCCGTTGGAGTCGGCGAAGCTCTGCGGGTAGATCTGGTACAGCACGGCGTCGGCGAGCCAGTCGGGGCCGGGGCGGGTCGAGGTCATGGGCGGTTCCTCCTGCCGGGGTCCGGGTGCCCCCGATTCTCGTCCAATCCCGGCCGTCCCGACAGCCCGCCTCGCCCCGCCGACGCCTCCTTCACGCGGCCCGCACCGCCGCGACGCAACCCGTACGAGGCCCCAGCGCCGCAACGCACCCGCCGGCGGGCCACCGCCTATGCGCCCGCCCCCGCGCAGGCCGCCGTGAACGCCCGGGCCCGCCGGGTGATCTCCGCCCAGTCCCCCGCCGCGACCACGTCCGGCGGCACCACGTCCGTCCCCGCGCAGACCGCGAGCGCGCCGTGCGCCAGGAATTCGGCGGCGTTGCCCGCGTTCACCCCGCCGGAGGCCACCAGTGGCACACCGGGGTACGGGCCCCGCAGGTCCTTGAAGTAGCCGGGGCCGAACGCCCGGGCCGGGAAGATCTTGACGGCGGCGGCGCCGAGGTCCACCGCGTGCGCCACCTCGGTCGGGGTGAGCGCCCCGAGCACCACCGGCACCCCGGCGACGGCCGCCGCCTCGGCGACCTCCGCCCGGCAGCCGGGGGTGACCAGGAAGGACGCCCCCGCCGCGACCCCCCGCCGGGCCTGCTCGGCGGTCAGCACCGTCCCCACGCCGACCCGCCAGCCCGCCTGCGAGGCCCTCAGCAGATGGCTCGTCACATCCGGCGTGGTGTAGGTGAATTCGGTCAGGGTGATGCCGCCCTCGGCGAGGGCCGCACAGAGCGCGGCGGCGTCCGGGATCCGGGGTGCGCGGACCACCGCGATCACCTGTTCGTCACGCAGGACGGCGAGATCCGCCGGCGCGGGAAGGTCGGCAGGCGCGGGAAGGTCCGCAGGGGCGGGCAGGTCGGCAGGGGCAGGGAGATCGGCAGGGGAGGGCAGGTCGTTCGGGGCGGAGAGCTCGGTCATATGGCCAGGGTTCCTCGGTCGGTGCGACGCAGGGCGCGCCCGGGCCGGGCGCCGGTGGTGCGACCCTGCCGGACGACGGCGGTGCCGTTGACGTACACGTACTCGATGCCCTCGGCGGGCAGCCGGGGGTGTTCGAAGGTGGCGGCGTCCCGGACCCTCCCGGGGTCGAGGAGCACCAGGTCGGCGTGGTGGCCGGGGGCGATCAGGCCGCGCCGGTCCAGTCCCAGCCGGGCGGCGGGGCGGCCGGTCATCCGGGCGATCGTCTCCTCCAGCGTCAGCACGCCCAACTCCCGGCTGTAGTGGCCGAGGTAGCGCGGGAAGGTGCCCCAGGCACGCGGGTGCGGCCGGGCGCCGACCAGCAGCCCGTCGCTGCCGACGGTGTGCGCCCGGTGGCGCATGATCGCCCGGACGTTCTCCTCGTGCCCGACGTGCTGGAGGATCGTGGTGCCCAGCTCGTCCCGGCGCAGCAGGTCCAGGAACACCTCGGTGCCGGTCCGCCGTTCCTCGGCGGCCAGTTCGGCGACGGTACGGCCGACGGTGCCGGCGAGCGAGGCCGAGCGGACCCCGGAGATCTGGATCGTCGCCCAGTCGGTGACCACGCCGTGGCAGCCGTCGCTGCCCTTCTCCTCCACCTCGTACCGGATCCTCGCGCACTGCGCGGGGTCGACGAGCCGTGCCAGCGTCGCGGCGGGTCCGCCCTCGGTGGCCCAACTCGGCAGCAGGGCGGCCAGGGTGGTGGAGCCGGGCAGGTAGGGGTAGCTGTCCAGGGTGAGGTCGACGCCGTCGGCGAGCGCCCGGTCGAGGAGTTCCAGCAGCTCGCCGGCCCGGCCCCGGTTGACCCCGAAGTTCATCGTGGCGTGGGTCAGGTGCAGCGCGCAGCCGCTCCGCCGGGCGATCTCCACCATCTCCGCGTAGCCCTCCAACGCCCCTTGTCCGTACGAGCGTTGGTGCGGAGCGTGGAAGCCGCCGTAGGCCGCGACGACGGTGCACAGCTCGACCAGCTCGGCGGTGTCCGCGTACGTCCCGGGGGTGTAGCTGAGGCCGCTGGACATGCCGACCGCGCCGTCCAGCAGGCTCTTCGCCAGCGCCTGCCGCATCCGGTCCAGCTCGCCGGGGGTGGGCGGACGGTTGGCCCAGCCCATGGCGAGCATCCGCAGCGTGCCGTGCGGGACGAGGTAGCAGGCGTTGACGGCGACACCGGTGCGGTCGATCCGGTCCAGGTAGCCGGCGACGTCCCGCCAGTCCCAGTCGAACCCGTCCGGATCGCCGTTCCAGCCCGCGAGTTGGCGGCGCAGCGCGGGCAGCGTGGCGTCGTCCACCGGGGCGTAGGAGAGGCCGTCCTGGCCGAGGACCTCGCAGGTGACGCCCTGGGTGACCTTGGCCGGGTGCTCGGGTTCGAGCAGCAGGGCGAGGTCGGAGTGGGCGTGCATGTCGATGAAGCCGGGGGCCAGGACCAGTCCGTCGGCGTCCACCGTCGCGGGCGCGTCGAGGCCCTCGCCGATCTCGGCGATCAGGCCGTCGGCGATCCGGACGTCCGCCCGGTAGCGCTCCGCGCCGGTGCCGTCCACGACGGTGGCGCCCCGGAAGACCGTCGCGTCCCCGCCGTGCCCGGCTGCCGCTCTCTCCCCGGGCATCAGAAGAACGTCCTGACCAGACCGGTGACCTGCGGTTCGGCCGCGTCCGCGGAGTCCAGCACCGGGATCGCCGTCCACTTGTCGAAGGCCGTGCACGGGTGCGAGACGCCCAGCCGCAGCACCGCGCCGATCGGCGCGAGGTCGCCCGCGTCGCGCAGGAAGGCGTGCTGGTCGTTGAGCGCGGTGATCCGGGCCGCCGTACCCGTCAACTCCGCGCCGCCCCGTACCCGTTGCGGCTCTGGCAGGCCCTCGTCGAAGGGCAGGTCGCGCTTGCCGGCGTCCAGCAGCGCGAGCTGCGGCTCGGGCCGGGAGACCACCCGGGCCCAGCCGTGCAGCGCGCTACGGAACGGCGCCTGCCCGCCGTCCCGGGCGAGCGGCGAGATGCCCCGGTAGAAGCCGTCGTCGTGGGCGATGTACGCACCCGAGCGCAGCACCACGAACGCCTCCGGCAGGTTCGCCAACTCCTCGACCACCAGGTCGAAGTAGGCGCTGCCGCCGGCCGAGACCACCGGCGGGGCGCCGTCCGGGTAGGCGCTCGCCAGCCGGCCGTGCAGGTCGCCGAGCTCCCGCAGGTAGCCGCGGACGGCGGCCAGCGCCTCGGCCGAGGCGTCGTGGGCGAGCGCGCCCTCGTACCCGCCGACGCCCGCCAGGCGCAGGGTGGGTGCGCGCAGCACGGCGGCGGCGACCTCGACGGCCGTGTCCACCCCGCGGGTGCCGGTCCGCCCGCCGGGGCCGCCGAGTTCGACCAGCACCTCGACCGGCCGCTCGGCCCCGGCGGCGCGCAGCGCCTCGTCCATCAGCCGCACGCTCTCGACGTCGTCGACCCAGGAGACGAACGCGAAGTCCGGGTCGGCGGAGAGTTCGTCGGCGAGCCAGGCCAGTCCGGCCGGTTCGAGCAGGGTGTTGGCGAGCAGGACGCGCTGGACCCCGAAGGCCCGGGCGATCCGCACCTGGGGCAGGTTGGCGAGGGTGATGCCGTGGCTGCCGGCGTCGAGCTGCGCCTGCCAGAGGGCGGGCGCCATGGTGGTCTTGCCGTGCGGGGCGAGCGCGACGCCCGCCTTGGCGCACCAGTCGGCCATGGTGCGGACGTTGTGGTCGAGGGCGGCGGCGTCGAGGGTGAGCAACGGGGTGCCGAGCGAGGAGAGGGTGGGGCCGGTGGCGAGCCACTCCCGGGTGGCGCGGCCCCACGACTGCGGCGGGGCGGCCTTGAACCGCCAGTCGAGCGGCTCGTCGGCCAGGGCGGCCACCGCACCTCGGGCGATGCCCGGCCCGGTGGCACTGCTTGCGAAGGTCTGCTGCACCGTCTTCCTCCATCCGCACAGGTTGCAACATGTGCAACGAGGGTTGCACATGCTGGCAGCACGGTTCTAGCATCGGCGCCGGATCACGGTCAACGGACCTGACTCCCGGTCAACGGGGTCGGCTCGCGTGCGGCGCCCACGGACAACGCGGCGCTCCGCACCACGGAGTCGACCCGGTGGGCCCGCTCTCGACGGAACGGCCGCAGACGAGGAGCCCCGCACATGCCGCGACAGGACACCCAGGGCCCGACCCGCCCCGGTCCTCCCCCGACGGCCGTGTGCGTGGGCGAGTCGATGGCCGTCCTGCTGCCGGACCGCCCGGGGCCGCTGGAGTCGGTGGAGAACTTCCGGCTCTCGGTCGGCGGCGCCGAGTCCAACGTGGCGGGCGCACTGGCCGCGCACGGCGTGCCGACCGCCTGGATCAGCCGGGTCGGCGACGACGGCTTCGGTCGGAGGCTGCTCACCGAGGTCGCCGCCCGCGGCGTGGACGTCTCGGCGGTCGCGGTCGACCCGCACCGCCCGACCGGCGTCTACCTGAAGGAGGTCGGCGGCACCACCGGCCACCGCCACGACCTCGGACCGGGCCGCAGCC
Source organism: Kitasatospora sp. NPDC092039 (assembly GCF_044756065.1). NCBI lineage: Bacteria > Bacillati > Actinomycetota > Actinomycetes > Kitasatosporales > Streptomycetaceae > Kitasatospora > Kitasatospora sp. NPDC092039. The sequence continues at coordinate 144,509 of NZ_JBIVSD010000018.1, forward strand.
GGCTGCACTACCACCGGCGCGGCTCCGCGGCCGCCGCGCTCTCCCCCGCCCTGCTCGCCGACCCGGCCGCCGCCGCGCTGCTGGCCAGCGCCCGGCTGCTGCACCTGTCCGGCATCACCGCCGCGCTCTCCGACGGCTGCCTGGCCCTGCTGCGCGCCCTGCTGGCCGACCGCCGCCCGGGCCGCCTGGTCAGCTTCGACCTCAACTGGCGCCCCTCGCTCTGGCGCGACCGCGACCCGGCCGTGCTGCCGCCCCTGCTGGACGCCGCCGACCTGCTGCTGCTCGGCGCCGACGAGGCCGAGGCCGCCTTCGGCACCGGCGATCCGGCCGCCCTGCGCCGCCGCTTCCCCGCCCCGGCCACCGTCGTGGTCAAGGACGCCGCACGGCAGGCGACCGCCCTGGAGCGGGACGGTACGGCGGTCACCGAGCCGGCCCTCGCGGTCGAGGTGGTCGAGGCCACCGGCGCGGGCGACGCCTTCGCGGCCGGCTACCTGGCCGGCACCGTCCGGGGCCTGGACCAGCGCCGCCGGCTGCGGCTCGGCCACCTGAGCGCCGCCTGCGCGCTGACCGCCCACGGCGACCAGGCCGAGCTGCCGGACGCCGCCGTGGTCGCCGCGCTGCTCGACGCCTCCCCCGCCGCCTGGGCCGCCACCCGGGTCACCGCGGAGGGCATCACCGGCCCGGCCCGGCCCACCGGCCGCGCGACGCCCGCCGACCGGGCCCGGGCACAATGAGCGGTAACCCCAGCCCTCGAAGCGGAGCACGATGAGCCAGACCGTCACGCGCGCCCTGCGCATCCTCGCCGAACTCGGTGAGGGCGAGCGCTCCCTCGACCAGCTCGCCGAGGTGGTCGGCGTCCACAAGACGACCGTGCTCCGACTGCTCCAGAGCCTCGAAGAGGAACGATTCGTCTATCGCGACGCGACCTACCGCTACCACCTGGGCGCCGGCCTCTTCGCACTCTCCGGCCTGGCCCTGGAGCAGCGCGGCGTACGCCGGATCGCCGCGCCGCACCTGGCCGAACTGAACGCCGCCACCGGCCAGACCGTGCACCTGGCCGCGTACGAGGGCGGCGAGGTGGTCTACATCGACAAGTTCGACTCCCGCCACCCGGTGCGGATGTACTCCCGGATCGGCCTGCGCGCCGCCCTGCACAGTGCCGCCGTCTCCAAGGTGCTGCTGGCGGACCTGCCGCTGCCCGAGCGGCGCCGGGTGGTGGCCGGGATCGACTTCACCCCCCACACCGAGCGCACCCTGACCACCCCCGAGGCCCTGCTCGCCGAGCTGGAGAGGGTCGCCGCCCAGGGCTGGGCGCAGGACCACGCCGAGCACGAGGCCTTCATCAACTGCGTGGCCGCGCCCGTCCGGGACGCCAGCGGCCGGGTGGTCGCCGCCGCCTCGATCTCCGTCCCGGACGTGGTCCTGCCGTACGAGCAGGTGCTGGAGCTGCTCCCCCCACTGCTCGCCACCACGCGCGCGATCTCGGCCGACTGCGGCCGCCCCGACCACAACTGACATACCGTCAATCTAAGGAAGCCCATGACCTCCGAGCACTCCCGGACCGGCGAGAAGACCGAGATCCGCACCGACGGCGCCCCCGCCCCCGCCTGGATGTTCTCCCAGGGCGTCCGCAAGGGCCCGATCCTCCAGGTCTCCGGCCAGGGCCCGCAGGACCCGGCCACCGGCGAATACCTGCACCACGGCGACGTGAAGGCGCAGACCCGCCGGACCCTGGAGAACGTCAAGGCCATCGTCGAGGCCGGCGGCGCCACCATCGAGGACGTGGTGATGTTCCGCGTCTACCTCACCAAGCGCGCGGACTTCCCGCTGATGAACGAGGTCTACGCCGAGTTCATCGACGAGAACGTCGGGCCCGGCGGTGTGAAGCCGTGCCGCACCACCGTCTTCGTCGAGCTGCCGCAGGAGCCGATGCTGGTCGAGATCGACGCCCAGGCCGTCATCGGCTGACCCGCTACTCCGCCGAAAAGCCCGAACGTACTCCGCCGAAGGGCCCGGACGCCGCCCGCGCGTCCGGGCCCTTCGGCGCGTCCGCCCCCCGCCCCGGACGCCTGCTTGCCACTCCCCCCTCCGGATATTAGGTTAGGCTCACCTAACCAACTGGAGGTCCGTCCATGAGCCTGCCCACCGGCGACCCCGAGGTCCCCGAGCCCACCACCGCCGAACGGATCCACAGCCTGCTCGGCACGACCTCCTCGCTCACCGTCCGCGCCCTGGGCGAGCACCACCACCTGGACACCCCGGTCTCCGTGCACGGCTCCCGGCTGCGGCTGCGCACCGCCCTGGACGACCCGCTCACCGCGGCCGCCGCCGGCGCCACCGACGGCCTCGCCGTCGTCCTCGACGTCACCGACGTCGCCCCCGTCGCCGTCCGCGACCGGGTCCGCGCCCGCCTCACCCTGGCCGGCCGGCTGCACCTGGCCCACCTCGCCGACGACGGCCTCAGCGTGCACCTGCGAGTGGACGTCGCCCACGCCGTCCTCGCCACCCCGTACGGCACCGGCGCGATCACCGCCGCCGACCTCGCCCTCGCCGCCCCGGACCCACTGGCCCGCCACGAGGCCGCGCTGCTCACCCACTTCGCCGACGACCACGCCGAGGCGCTCGACGTCCTCACCCGGCTGCTCGACCCGGCCGTGCTCGCCCGGCACCCGGAGGTCCGCCCGCTCGCCCTGGACCGCTACGGCCTGGTGCTGCGCCTGGACCACCCGCACGGCCACCGCGACGTCCGACTGGTCTTCCCCGAACCCGCCCGTGACGCCGACGACTTCGGCCACCGGATGCACGAGCTGCTGGCCGCCGCCCAGTACGGTCTGCCGGTGCACCGCGGCTGAGCGCCGGTCGACGGGGCCGTCACCGCTCGACCGCGTCCTCCAGCACCACCCGTCCGATCCGCGCGTACAGCCGCGGCCGCCACCGGCGCACCGCGAGCGCCAACCCCACCCCGCCCGCGAACACCCCGATCACCAGGTACGGGATCAGCCGGAACACCAGCGTGTGCGCCGCCGACCCGGCCGCAGTGTCCTTGTTGAGCACCAGCAGCACCACCACCCCGGCCATCGCCACCCCGCCCACCAGCGGCGCGACCAGCGTCCGGAACCAGTGCGCCGTCTCCGGGTGCCGCCCCCGTACGTGGAAGTACCCGACCACGGCGAAGGAGCAGAGCGTCTGCACGACCAGGATCGCCATCGTCCCGAGCAGCGCCAGCAGGGTGTACAGGTGCGCGTACGGGTCCATCCCGGCCACCAGGAACCCCGCCACCAGCCCCACCGCGATCACCGACTGCGCCACCGAGGCGACGTGCGGCGAGCCGTGCCGCGGATGGGTGCGGCCGAGCGCCGGGGGCAGCAGGCCCTCCCGCCCGATCGCGTACAGGTACCGGGCCGCGCACTGGTGGAAGGCCATCGCGCAGGCGAACGAGCCGGTGACGACCAGCCATTGGAACACCTTCACCGCCCAGGCCCCCAGGTGCGCGCCGAGCGGGTCGAAGAACAGGCTGTTGCCGTCCTTGCCCGGCACCCCGCCGCTCGCCACCGCGATCGCCTGCTCGACCCCGTTGCCGGACACGATCATCCAGGACACGAAGACGTAGAGCAGTCCGACCCCGATCACCGACACCAGCGTCGCCCGCGGCACCACCCGCTTCGGATCGCGGGACTCCTCGCCGTACATCGCGGTGGACTCGAACCCCACCCAGGACCAGAACGCGAAGAACAGGCCGAGCCCGGCCGCCGCCGGGCCCGAACTCCCCACTCCCTTCAGCGCGTTCAGCGGGTTCACGGCCCCGAGCACGATCCCGTCCGGGCCGCCGCCGGAGAACAGCACCGCGAACGAGACCGCCCCCAGCACCCCGATCTCCAGCACCAGCGCGACCCCGAGCACCCTGGCCGTCAGATGCAGGTCGAACCAGGCCGTCACCCCGATCGCCGCCGCCCCGAACAGCGCGTACCAGCCCCAGCCCAGCTCCACCCCCAGCTGCGAACGGACCAGCCCACGCAGCGAGTACGCGAAGAAGCCGAGCGCCGAGGCCTCGGTGACGACGTACGCGAGCACCGCGAGCAGCCCCGAGGCCATCCCGACCACCCGGCCCAGCCCGTGCGAGACGTAGCCGTAGAACGCGCCGGCCGCGGTGATGTGCCGGGCCATCGCCACGTACCCGACCGAGAACACCGTCAGCACCACCGTCGCCACGACGTACGCGGCGGGCGCGCCGACTCCGTTGCCCTGTCCGACGATGATCGGCAGGTTGCCGGTCATCGCGGTGATCGGGGCGGCGGTCGCGAGTGCCATGAACACCACGCCGACCAGGCCGACCGAGTCCGCCTTCAGACGGTCGACCCGGCCCGCCCCGGGCCGCTCCCGCCCGACCGTCTCCCCCGTCACGTCCCCGCTCCGGACCGCCATCCGGCCTCCTCGCCTCCCGGACCCGCCCGACCGACCGGACCGGCCGGGGCGCTGACCGTCGCCAGCATGGCGCGCCGGGGACGCCCGCGGTGACGGCGACCAGCCTGCGGCACAGCGGAGTTGACGCCGCGTTCGACCGATCGAACGGCACGGCGGAGCCGGACGGCCCGGAAAGCGGACCCGAGCCCGGAAAACGGACCCGAGCCCGGAAACGACAGCGGCCGCGGAAAGCGGGCCCGGCCGCGGAAGGCGGGCCCAGCCCCGGACGACGGTCCCGGCCGCGGAAACGACAGCGGCCGGCCCGGCCGCACGAGGAGGTCCCCTCGTGCGGCCGGGCCGGCCTGGGCGTGTCCCGCGCCCATGTCCACTGTGCGGCGATCACCCGGTCGAGCGGTCACCCGACATGACCATCCCGGAGGATCGATTCGCCCCGCAGCAGCGGTGGTTCCTGAAACCCTGGAGGCTCAGCGCCCCCTGGTCAGAGCGCGACGCCGTGCGCGCGCAGGTAGGTGACCGGGTTGATGTCCGAGCCGTACTCCGAGCCGTTGCGGATCTCGAAGTGCAGGTGCGGGCCGGTCACGTTGCCGGTGGCGCCGGAGAGGCCGATCTGCTGGCCGACGGTGACGGTCTGACCGATCTTCACACCGATCGAGGAGAGGTGCGCGTACTCGGCGTAGTGGCCGTCGGCGAGCTTGATCTCGACCTCGTTGCCGTAGGCACCGCCGTTGCCGGCCTTGACCACGACACCGTTGGCGACGGCGCGCAGCGGGGTGCCGGTGGCGGCGACGAAGTCCTGGCCGGTGTGGTGGCCGGAGGCCCACATCGAGCCGGCCACGCCGTAGGCGGTGCCCAGCTTCGGGTTGGCCAGCGGGGCGACGTAGCCGGAGGTGGCGGCGGCGACCGGAGTGGCGGTCACGGTCGCGGCCGGAGCGGCGACCTGTACCTGGGTCTGGAGCTGCGCGGACGGCTTGGCGGCCTCGGTCTTCACCTGGACCTGGGCCTGCGGCTTGGCGGCCTGGGTCGCCGGAGCGGCCGGCTTGGCCGGGGCGGCGGGCTTCGCCGGAGCGGCGTCGGCGGACGGCGCGGCGGCGTGACCCGGCAGCGCGAGCTGCTGGCCCGGGAAGATCAGGTTCGGGTTGGCACCGACGACCGAGCGGTTCTGCTCGTACAGGGCGTGCCAGCCGCCGTCGACGTTCTTGGCGTCGGCGATCTTGGACAGGGTGTCGCCGCTGACGACGCGGTAGCTCTCCTGTGCGGCCGGGGCGGCGGCCCGGGCGGCCGGAGCGGCGGCGGGGGCGGCGGCCTGCGCGGCCGGCTTGGCCTCGGTGGAGGCGGCGGCCGGGGCGGCCGGAGCGGTGTGCGCCTGGGCGCTCACCGCGGTGACGAGCGGGAGGACGAACGACACGCCGGTGACGGCGGTGGCGATGCCGATGCGGGCGGCGCGGGGCAGGGCGATACGACGAGCCTGAGCAGGCATGGAAGTTTCCTCTCCGACGCCTGCGAGGTGAGCTGTCGGGTTCGGGCTGGAGTTGCCCGGCCGCATGCGCGGCTTCACCCCTAGCCGGTCCTGGACGCCCGCGCCCTGAGGCGCGAACTCCGGTCCGGCGACTTACCTGTGGGTCCCCCGCTCCTGCCGTACAGAGTTCGTTTCGAACCACCGGGCGGCGGCAGGACTCGGCGTTCCACCCGGTGGATCCGTCCGGACTGGCCGGGCGGTCGCTGAACTAAAACCCATCCGTTCGGGTGAAGCAATGTCGATCTCTTGAAACCGCAACGATCCCCCCTGCCCCGGTGACCCTCCGCAGGCCCGGCCGTACGGTGCGTACACAATCCATTCACCCCCTGCCACTGATCCACGACCCTGCGCCGAGATCGGCGACACTGCGCACCCGCCCGCTCACCCACCGCCCAAACCCAACACACCCACCGGTGACCCTTGTCACGTGCGCCTCAGCAGCGCAGGATTCGCCCGTGGCCACCTCCGAGGCCGGCACCCTGCGCCTGGGCACCGCGCAGGGACGCTGGGTACTACTGGCGACGGTGCTCGGCTCCAGCATGGCGATGCTCGACGGCACCGTGGTGAACGTCGCCCTGCCCCGCATCGGCGCCGACCTCGGCGCCTCCCTGGCGTCCCTGCAGTGGACGCTGAACGCCTATCTGCTCACCCTGGCGGGCCTGATCCTGCTCGGCGGCGCGCTCGGCGACCGGTACGGGCGGCGCAAGGTCTTCCTGATCGGCGTGGTCTGGTTCGCCATCGCCTCCGCGGCCTGCGCCGCCGCGCCGAACATCCACGTGCTGATCGCCGCCCGCGCCGTCCAGGGCATCGGCGGCGCGCTGCTCACCCCCGGCTCGCTCGCCATGCTCCAGGCGGTCTTCCACCCTGACGACCGCTCCGCGGCGGTCGGCCTCTGGTCAGGGCTCGGCGGGGTGTCGGCCGCGGTCGGCCCCTTCCTCGGCGGCTGGCTGGTGGACGGCCCCGGCTGGCGCTGGATCTTCCTGCTCAACCTGCCGCTCGCCGCCGCCGTGATCGCGGTCACCACCCGCTCGGTGCCGGAGAGCCGGGACGAGGGCGCCGCCGGGCGCTTCGACGTGCTCGGCGCCGTGCTCGCCGCACTCGCCCTCGGCGCGATCACCTACGCGCTGACCGCGGCCGGCGAGGGCCTGTCCCCCGCGGTCTGGATCAGCGGGGCGGTCGGGCTGGTGCTCGGCGTCGTCTTCGTGGCCGTCGAGCGCCGCGCGCCCGACCCGATGCTGCCGCTCGGGCTGTTCTCCTCCCGGCTGTTCACCGCGGTGAACCTGGTCACCCTGTGCGTGTACGCGGCGTTCAGCGGCGTCTTCTTCCTGCTGGTGGTGCAGCTCCAGATCGTGTCCGGGTTCTCGCCGCTGGTCTCGGGCTTCGCCCTGGTGCCGATCACCGTCCTGATGCTGGCGCTGTCCGCCCGGGCCGGCCGCCTGGGCAAGCGGATCGGCCCGCGCATCCCGCTGACCGTCGGCCCGATGCTGTGCGCCGCCGGGGTGCTGCTGATGCTGCGCACCGGGCCGGACTCCTCGTACTGGGTGGACGTGCTGCCCGCCGTCACGGTGATGGGCTGCGGGATGACGCTGCTGGTCGCGCCGCTCACGGCGACCGTGCTGGCGGCCGTCGAGGTCCGGCACGCGGGCATCGCCAGCGGGGTCAACAACGCCGCCGCCCGCGCGGCCGGCCTGCTCGCGGTGGCCGCCCTGCCGGCGCTGGCCGGGCTGAGCGGCGACGCCTACCGGGTGCCCGCCTCGGTCGACTCCGCCTTCCACACCGCGATGCTGATCTGCGCGGGCCTGCTGGCCGCCGGCGGGCTGATCGCCTTCGCGACCGTACGGGGCAACGTGCTGGCCCCCGAGGAGCAGCCGGTGGCCGAGCCGAACTGCGACTGGCCGTGCGGGACCACCACTCCGCCGTTCGACCCGGGCCACGTCCCCACGACGCGCGAGAACCCCGCCACCGGTCCGGCGGCGGGGCCCTCACGGGAGAGCTGACGCTACGTCAGGAGGTGCCGCCCGCTCAGAGGATGTCGCCCGGCGCGTACTTGGCGGCCTCCGGGTAGGCGGCCGCGACGGCCTCCACCTGGCGCACCACCTCGGCGACCTGGGCGCCGGCCGCGCCGGTGAAGGACAGCCGGTCGGCCAGCAGCGCGTCCAGCGCGGCGCGGTCCAGCGGGATCCGCTCGTCGGCGGCCAGCCGGTCCAGCAGCTCGTTCTCCCGGGCGCCCGCGCGCATCGCCAGCGCGGAGGCGACGGCGTGCTCCTTGATGACCTCGTGCCCGGTCTCCCGGCCGACGCCCGCGCGCACCGCGCCCATCAGCACCTTGGTGGTGGCGAGGAACGGCAGGTAGCGGTCCAGCTCGGCCTCGACCACGGCGGGGAAGGCGCCGAACTCGTCGAGGACGGTCAGGAAGGTCTCCAGCAGGCCGTCGAAGGCGAAGAAGGCGTCCGGCAGCGCGACCCGGCGCACCACCGAGCAGGAGACGTCGCCCTCGTTCCACTGGTCGCCGGCCAGCTCGCCGGTCATCGAGGCGTAGCCGCGCAGGATGACGGCCAGGCCGTTGACGCGCTCGCAGGAGCGGGTGTTCATCTTGTGGGGCATCGCGGAGGAGCCGACCTGGCCCTCCTTGAAGCCCTCCGTGACCAGCTCGTGGCCGGCCATCAGCCGGATGGTCTTGGCCAGGCTGGACGGCGCGGCGGCCAGCTGGACGAGGGCGGTGAGCACCTCGAAGTCCAGCGAGCGCGGGTAGACCTGGCCGACGCTGGTCAGCACGTGGTCGAAGCCGAGGTGCCCGGCGACCCGGCGCTCCAGCTCGGCCAGCTTCCCGGTGTCGCCGCCGAGCAGGTCCAGCATGTCCTGGGCGGTGCCGACCGGGCCCTTGATCCCGCGCAGCGGGTAGCGGGCGATCAGCTCCTCCAGCCGGCGGAAGGCGACCAGCAGCTCGTCGGCGATCGACGCGAACCGCTTGCCCAGGGTGGTGGCCTGCGCGGCCACGTTGTGCGAGCGACCGGCCATGACCAGCTCGGAGTGCTGGGCGGCCAGCTTGGCCAGGCGCACCAGCACGGCCACCGTACGGTCGCGCACGTGCTCCAGCGACTGGCGGATCTGGAGCTGCTCGACGTTCTCGGTCAGGTCCCGGGAGGTCATGCCCTTGTGGATCTGCTCGTGCCCGGCGAGGTCGCTGAACTCCTCGATGCGGGCCTTCACGTCGTGGCGGGTGACCCGCTCACGGGCGGCGATCGAGCCGAGGTCGACCTGGTCGATCACCCGCTCGTAGTCGGCGACGGCGTTCGCCGGCACCTCGACGCCGAGGTCCTGCTGGGCCTTCAGGACGGCGAGCCACAGGTGGCGCTCAAGGACCACCTTGTGCTCGGGGGACCACAGCTGGGCCAGGGTCGCCGAGGCGTACCGGGAGGCCAGGACATTGGGGATCTGGGGCTTCGCGCTCACGCTTCGCAAGCCTAACAGCCGAGGTCACGCCCCTCGCAGCCGCCAGGACGCTACGCCCGTAGAGCCCTGGCGCTACTGCGCGCCGCCCATACGGCCGGCCAGCACCGGCAGCACCTGGGCGCAGATCGAGTGCAGGGCGATCCGCTGCTCGTCGGTCATCGCCTCGAAGGCCTGGTGGGTCCTGGCCATCTCGCCGCGGATCAGGTTCAGGATCTCCCGGCCCTCGGCCGTGATCACCACGATCTTCACCCGGCGGTCACCGGCCGCGGCCTCCCGGTTGGCCAGGCCCAGCGTCTCCAGCCGGTCCACGATCCCGGTGACGTTCGACGCGTCGCAGCCCAGCCGCCCGGCCAGCGCCCGCATCGGCACCGGCTCCTGCACCGCGCCCAGCGCCTTGGCCTGCGAGGAGGAGAGCCCGTGCCGGGCCGCGGCCGCCGCGAAGTCCTGGAAGTACGCGGCACCGACGGCGGCCAACGCCTCCATCAACTCGGCGTTGGTCGGTACGGTCGTCGTCGCTGTCGAACCCATGGGGCCAGGGTACGACCAGGTGCTTCAGCAACTCAAGATTTGACCACGGCAACCGTCGGCGAGCCGTTCCGCGGCCGCCCGGAGTCAGAGCACCAGTTGGTCGAACAGCCGCCGCAGCTCCGTGTCCGGGTCCGCGGTCAGCCCGGTGTGCACCGGCCCCGGCTGGACGATCGCGCTGCGCGGCGCGGTCAGCCAGCGGAACCGCTGCCCGGGGCTGTCCCCCGCCGCCGGACCGGCCTGCGGCCCGCCGTGGCAGACCGCCTCGATCCCGTGCAGCGCCCGCCGCACGCCCTGCACGTCCGCCACCGGGTCCAGCGCCAACAGCCGGGCCTGGTCCAGGTGGGTACGGGCGGCGAGGTGCGAACTCTGCCGGCAGTACAGCAGCACCCCGACGTTGACGCACTCGCCGCGCTCGACCCTCGGCACCGCGCGGATCACGGCGTACTCGTAGTCGTGCAGCTCGACGGTGGCCGGCAGCGCGGACGACACGGACCCGGTCATGCGGACACCTCCGGCAGCCAGTCCCGCGGACCGGCCAGTCGCTCGGTCAGCTGGGCGCGGTACGCGGCGCGCACCTCGTCGGGCGAGTCGAAGCCGAACTCGTCCGCCAGCCAGACCTCGGGGATCTGCGCCACCGCGCCCTCGATCGCCGCCTCGGCGAGCGGCGCGAGCGCCTTGTCGGCCGCCGCCAGGTCCGGCCGGGCCCCCAGCAGCGCGTGGTCGGAGGCGTCGTACGGACGGCGGATCCAGGAGGCGGCACCCGACCAGTTGTGGTGGAAGATCAGGCTCGCGCCGTGGTCGATCAGCCGCAGCCCGCCGGTCGCCACCAGCAGGTTCGGATTGCGCCAGGAACGGTCGACGTTGCCGATCAGCGCGTCGAACCAGAGCACCTGCCCGGCGAGCTCCGGGTCCACCTCGAAGCAGAGCGGGTCGAAGTTGAGCGCGCCGCTGACGAAGGCCATCCCCAGGTTGGTCCCGCCGCTGGCCCGCATCTGGTCCTGGACCTGGTGGTCCGGCTCGCTGCGCGCGAGCACCGGGTCCAGGTCGATCGTCACCAGCTCTGGCACCGGCAGCCCGAGCCGCCGGCCGAGCTCCCCGGCCAGCACCTCCGCGACCAGTGCCTTGCGGCCCTGCGCCGCACCGACCCATTTCAGCGCGTACAGCCGCCGATCGTCGGCCTCGACCAGGCCCGGCATCGAGCCGCCTTCTCGCAGTGGCGTCACGTACCGGATCGCCGTCACCTCGGGTAGCACGGCCGACAGCTTATCGGTGTCCCCGCCGCTTCCTCTCCTTCCTCCACCACCACCCGGCACGACCCCCGGCTCCTCCACCTCCTCCCCACCTCCGCACTCACATCCGCCACACCTCCGCCCCCCCGTCCCGGTGACAACGCCAGTCACTCCGACCTCACCACCGCACTCCCGTCCTCCCCCACCCCCACGGCCCCGCCCCGGTGGCAGCCCCCGCTGCTCCGTGCGAGTGTGGCGGACAGTAATGGGGACCTTCACGGCAAAGGGATGAGCGATGGAACGACCTCGGATCCTGATCGTGGGCGGTGGCTTCGCCGGCCTGGAGTGCGCCCGCCGCCTCGAACGAAAGCTGTCACCCTCGGAGGCCGAGATCTCGCTGGTCACGCCGTTCAGCTACCAGCTCTACCTCCCCCTCCTCCCCCACGTCGCGGCCGGCGTCCTCACCCCGCAGTCCGTGGCCGTCTCCCTGCGCCGCTCGCTGCGCCGCACCCACATCGTCCCCGGCGGCGCCATCGGCGTGGACCCGGCGTCCAAGGTGTGCGTCGTCCGCAAGATCACCGACGAGGTGGTCGCGCAGCGGTACGACGTCCTGGTGCTCGCCCCCGGCAGCGTCACCCGCACCTTCGACATCCCCGGCCTCACCGACTACGCCCGCGGCATGAAGACGCTCGCCGAGGCCGCCTACGTCCGCGACCACGTGATCGCCCAACTCGACCTCGCCTCCGCCACCGTGGACCAGAAGGAGCGCGAGTCCCGGCTCCAGTTCGTGGTGGTCGGCGGCGGCTACGCGGGCACCGAGACCGCCGCCTGCCTCCAGCGGCTGACCACCGCCGCCGCCCACCGCTACCCGCGCCTGGACGCCCGGCAGATCAAGTGGCACCTGATCGACATCGCCCCGAAGCTGATGCCGGAGCTCGGCGACCCGCTCGGCGAGGCCGCCCTGGAGGTGCTGCGCGACCGCGGCATCGAGGTGTCGCTGGGCGTCTCGGTGGCCGAAGTCGGCGCCGAGACCGTCAAGTTCACCGACGGCCGGGTGCTCCCCTGCCGCACCCTGATCTGGACCGCCGGGGTGGCCGCGAGCCCGCTGATCGGCACCCTGGACGCCGAGACGGTCCGCGGCCGGCTGGCCGTGACGGCGGAGATGCGGGTGCCGCAGTTCGAGGGCGTGTTCGCGATCGGCGACGCCGCCGCCGTCCCCGACCTCGCCAAGGGTGACGGCGCGGTCTGCCCGCCGACCGCCCAGCACTCCGCCCGCCAGGGCCGCGCGGTCGCGAACAACGTGATCGCCTCGCTCCACAACCAGCCCCTGGAGCCGTACTACCACAAGGACTTGGGCCTGGTGGTCGACCTCGGCGGCAAGGACGCGGTGTCCAAGCCGCTCGGCGTGGAGCTGCGCGGGGTGCCCGCCCAGGTGGTGGCGCGCGGCTACCACCTGATGGCGATGCGCACCAACGCGGCCAAGTTCCGGGTGGGCGCCAACTGGCTGCTCAACGCGACCGCCGGCGACGACTTCGTCCGCACCGGCTTCCTCGCCCGCCAGCCCGCCCGGCTGCAGGACTTCGAGTACACCGACGCGTACTTGACGAAGGATCAGGTCCGCGCGCACGCCCAGTCGCTGCTCGCCAAGGGCTGAGCACCGAGCCCCGAGCGCCGGCCGGAGCACGGAGCGAAAGCGGGACGGCGAGCCGAACGGCGCCCCCGCGGCCGGAGCCGCGGGGGCGCCGGACTGTGCGGTCACCGTGCGGTCAGGTACATCCCGCTCGCGTCCTGCCCGGCCGTGTTGCGGCACGCGTAGTCACCGCTCGGACGCGCCCACAGCAGCGTCAGGCAGCGCCCGACCGCCTGCTGGCCGTAGTAGTTGGGGTGCATCGACTCCTGCAGCACGCCCTGGGTGGAGTTGAGCCCGCCGTCCAGGAAGCGCGCCCACTCGCTGGTGGTCGCGGACGGGCCCGAGGTCGCGGTCGGCTGCCTGGCGGCCGTCGAGCAGACCTCGCGGCCCTGCAGCATGTCCGACAGGTCCAGGAACTGCGTGCCCTTGGCGGCGGCGACGCCCGCCAGCGACCGGGAGATCTGCGGCACCATCGAGTCGCGGGCCCAGTCGGCGTCCCCGTCCCAGAACGGGCAGCCGCCGGTGTTGGAGCGGGTCCAGCCGCTCTCCGGGTAGCGCATCTCGGCACTGCGCGGGATCGGCGACGGGTAGGACTGCAGCACCAGGCGGTAGTCCGACTGCGCGTAGCCGGCGTCGGCCATCACCGCACGGACCTCGTCGATCGCCTTGCCGACCCCGGCCATCGCCGCGGGCATCTTCGCGTCGATCTGGGACTGCGCGGAGCCGTGGCAGTACGAGTACCAGATCAGGTAGTCCTGCACGCAGGTGGAGATGACGTCGGCGAAGCCCAGGTCGTTGCCGCCGATCGACAGGGTGATCAGCTTGACGTTGTTCTGCCGTGCCACGGCGGCGAGTTGGTCGGCCTGCGGGGCCTCGCCCTTGTACGACTGGCCGCCGTTGGAGGCGCGGAAGACGTTCGCGGTGACGGCACCGGAGCAGGCCAGGTTGATCTCGTTCTGGGCGCCGGTGGAGGCGCTGAGCACCTCGGCGACGTCCGAGCGGTCGCACCCGCTCGTGGCGGTGGCGCCGTAGATCTGCGAGGGGTCGTACGAACTGCCGGTCCAGGCGCGGTCGGTGCCGTTGCGGCTGCCGCTGGTGCCCGCCGAGTTGCCCTTCCAGCGGCCGGCCTCGCCGGAGATGTAGCTGTCGCCGAGCGTGACGCTGGCGGTGGGCCCGGACGGCACGGCGGCCGTCGCGGACGGGGCGGCGGAGGCCGGCGAGGCGACGGCCAGGCCCGCGACGGCGAGCGGGAGGGCGAGCGCTGCGGTGAGCAGCCGTCGGGCGGGTCGAGGGGCGCTGCGGGTGTTGCTCGAACAGTTCTCGGGCACTGCGGAACTCCTGCGGCTCGGTCTTCCCGCGGCGTGGGAACGGGAGGACACCTGGGTGAGGGTGGGCCGCCGGCCGGTGGCGCGATGAAGATGACATGCCCGCGCTGGTTACCGCTAGGTAGCTGCAGGAGGTTTCCGCTTTTGTTACCGCCGGGTTCAGACCAAGCCCGCGGCCGACGACCGGATGCCGCCCGCGATTCACACCCGCAACACCTGCCCCACCCACCCCACCGGCCCCGAGCGCCCGCGGCCCGAGCCCCCAGGTCCAGGGACTCGGGGGGCTCACACCAGCCGCGACCCGCCGCCGCCCGTCCCCAGCACCGCCGCCAGGTCCTCCGCCAGCTCCCGCGCCTGCGCCGCCTCCAGTCGCGCCGTGGTGAACCGCAGCCCGGGCGGCGACTGGATCCGGTACCGCGCGCCGGGCGCCGCGACCCAGCCGCGCTGCACCAGAGCCGCCAGCACCGAGGTCTCGTCCGGCACCGGCACCCAGACGTTCAGCCCGCTCCGCCCGTGCGCGGCGATCCCCCGGGCCGCCAGCTCGCCCAGCAGCGCGTCCCGCCGGGCCCGGTACGCGGCGGCCACCCGGTCCGCCGGCGCGGCGTCGCCGCGCCACAGCTCCGCGACGGTGCGCTGCAGCAGGTGGCTGACCCAGCCGGCGCCCAGCCGCAGCCGGCCGGCCACCCGCCCGATCGTCTCCTCGTCGCCGACCGCCACCGAGACCCGCAGGTCGGGCCCGTACGCCTTGGCCGCCGAGCGCACCACCGCCCAGTGCCGGGTCTCGGCGCCGACGAGCGAGTGGTAGGGCTGGTCGACCATGCCGTGCCCGTGGTCGTCCTCGACCAGCAGCACCCCGGGGTGCTCGGCCAGGACGGCCTTCAGCGCCTCGGCCCGCCGCGCGGTGAGCGCCGCCCCGGTGGGGTTCTGCGCCCGGCTGGTGACCACCACGGCGCGGACGCCCTCGGTCAGCGCCTCGGCCAGCGCGTCCGGCAGCAGTCCTTTGTCGTCCAGCCGGACGGGCACCTGCCGCAGCCCCAGCGCGGGCAGCAGGTCGAGCAGGCTGCCCCAGCCCGGATCCTCGACGGCCACCGCGTCGCCGGGGCGCAGCCGGGCGCCGAGGATCCGTTCGATGGTGTCCAGCGAGCCGGAGGCGACGGCGATCGGGCCGCCGGGCAGCCCGTCGGCCTCGAAGGAGGCCCGGGCGAGCGCGAGCAGCAGCGGGTCGACGGCGGCGTGCCCGTACAGCACCGGGTCGGTGCGCGCGGCCTCGGCGGCGGCCGCCAGCGCCGGGGTGAGGTCGGGCAGCAGGGCCGGGTCGGGGTTGCCGGTGGAGAGGTCGCGGGCGTGCGGCGGGACGGGGATGCGGATCTGGTCGCGGGGGGTGAGCGCGGGCCTGGGCAGGATGCGGCTGCCCTTGCGTCCGGCGGTCTCGATCACGCCGCGGTCGCGCAGCAGCCGGTAGGCGGCGGCGACGGTGTTGGGGTTGACGCCCAGTTCGGCGGCGAGGTCGCGCAGCGGGGGCAGCGCGGTTCCGG
Source organism: Kitasatospora sp. NPDC092039 (assembly GCF_044756065.1). Lineage (NCBI taxonomy): Bacteria > Bacillati > Actinomycetota > Actinomycetes > Kitasatosporales > Streptomycetaceae > Kitasatospora > Kitasatospora sp. NPDC092039. Next base: position 160,147 of record NZ_JBIVSD010000018.1, read on the forward strand.
GGGCGAGCCGTCCGCTGCTCACGCCCTGTTCGATGTGGGCGGCGATTTCGCTGGCGCGTCGCCCTTTCAGCGGATAGTCTCCTAGCACAAAGCAAATTATGCACTAGTACATAGAGGATGTCATGTCAGCCAACCCGGAAGGCTCGCCCAGCTACTCCCGCACACCCAGGACCACCCCCACCCGCTACCGGGACCGGGCCACCTGGGAGCAGGAGGCGATCCACGCCATCCTCGACAGCGCCTACATCTGCCACCTCGGCTTCGTCGTCGACGGCGCCCCCGTGGTCCTGCCGACGATCTACGCCCGGGTCGGCAGCCGACTCTACGTCCACGGTTCCACCGGCAGCCGCCCGCTGCGCAACGCCGCCGGCGAGCAGGGCATGCCGGTCTGCGTCACCGTCACCCAGGTCGACGCGCTGGTGCTGACCAAGTCCGCGTTCAACCACTCGGTGAACTTCCGCTCGGTGGTCGCCCACGGCACGGCGTACCAGGTCACCGACCCCGAGGAGCTGGACGTCGCGCTCGCCGCGCTGGTCGACCACGCGGTGCCGGGGCGCTCCGCCGAGGTCCGCCCGGCCAACGCCAAGGAGCTCGCCGCCACCGCCGTCATCCGGCTGGAGCTGGACGAGGTCTCGGCCAAGACCCGCGAGGACGGCGCCGACGACGATCCGGAGGACGTCGGCCTGCCGCACTGGTCCGGCCTGATCCCGGTCACCACCGTGCACGGCACCCCCGAGCCGCACCCCGGCACCACCGTCCCGCTCCCCGCGCACCTGCGCGGCTACCCCCGCTGACGGGAGGCCCACCCGTGCTGATCCGATCCTGGGACCGCGGCGACGAGGCCGAGTGGCGCGCCTGGCTGGCCGAGGGGCGGGACTTCGGCCTGCTCGCCGCCAACGGCCGCCCCGGCGAGGGGCCGGTGCTCGTCCCGACCCACTTCCTGCTGGACGTCGACCGCGGCGAAGTCCTGCTCCACCTCGCCGCGCCCAACCCGCTGCTCGCCGCCGTCCGGGCCGATCCGCAGGTCACCCTCGCGGTCACCGACGGCTACGCCTTCGCCCCGGGCCACTGGCGCGGCGCCCCGGGCACGCCCACCAGCTACTACGCCTCGGTCCACTTCCACTGCACCGCCGAGGTGGTGGAGTCGGCGGCCGGCAAGGCGGAGATCCTCAACCGTCAGCTGGCGCACTTCCAGCCCGAGACGCCGGAGGTCCGGGTGGTGCCCGGCGAGGGCGAGCTGGCCCGGCAGCTGCCCGGGCTGCGCGCGCTCCGGTTGACGGTGAACGAGGTGCGGGCCAAGTTCAAGTACGACGACAAGAAGCCCGCCGAGGCGCAGTACGCGATCGCCGACCGGCTCGCCGAGCGGGCCGACGGCAGCGGGCGCGGCCGCGACCAGTACGCCGCGGCCCGCACCCAGTTGCTCCGCCGTCACCGACGGCGCACCGCGTAGGGTCTGAAGCGGCCGCGCGCCACCGGCTGACCCCGGATCACCCGATCGGCCGCCATCTCGGGCAGGTCGGCGGCGGCGCTGCTCGAATGTGAGACGAGCCCTGCCCACTCGGCGTCAGAGCGGGCCCGTCCACCCCGGGAGCGCGTGTGTCCTCAGTCAACAGCCAACCGGCGGCCGGCGAGGCCCACCTCGGTCACGTGGTGTTCATCTCGGCGGCCGCCGCCATGGGCGGTTTCCTGTTCGGCTACGACAGCGCGGTGATCAACGGCGCCGTGACGGGCATCCAGAAGCACTTCGCGGTGGGCCACGGCACGACCGCCTTCGTGGTGGCGATCGCGCTGCTGGGTTCGGCGGCCGGCGCGGTGATGGCCGGCCGGCTCGCCGACCACCTCGGCCGGGTGCGCACGATGCTGCTGGCCGCCGCACTGTTCGCGGCCAGCGGCATCGGCTCGATGTTCCCGCCGAACATCGAGGTCCTCGCGACCTGGCGCGTGGTCGGCGGCGTCGCGATCGGCATCGCCTCGGTGATCGCGCCGACCTACATCGCCGAGGTCGCCCCGACGGCGTACCGCGGCCGGCTCGCCTCCTTCCAGCAGATGGCGATCGTGCTCGGGATCACCGTCTCCCAGCTCGCCAACTGGGCGCTCAACCAGGCCGCCGGCGGCGAGTCCACCAACCACCTCGGCGGCGTCCAGGCCTGGCAGTGGATGCTCGGCGTCGAGGCCATCCCGGCCCTGATCTACGGGTTGATGGCGCTCGCCATCCCGGAGTCGCCGCGCTTCCTGATCGCCGACCACCGCGAGGCGCAGGCCCGCAAGGTGCTGGTCGAGGTCGAGGGCGAGGGGGTGGACCTGGACGCCCGGGTGGCGGAGATCCGCGCGGTGCTGGAGTCCGCCCGCAAGCCCCGGCTCGGCGACCTGCTCGGCGGCCGCTTCGGCCTGCTGCCGATCGTCTGGGTCGGCATCGGCGCCTCGGTGTTCCAGCAGTTCGTCGGCATCAACGTGATCTTCTACTACTCGTCCTTCCTGTGGCAGTCGGTCGGCATCAACGAGTCCAACTCGCTGCTGATCAGCCTCTCCACCTCGATCATCAACGTGATCGGCACGGTGATCGCGATGGCCCTGGTGGACCGGATCGGGCGCAAGCCGCTCGCCCTGGCCGGCTCGATCGGCATGGCGGCGGCGCTGGGCACCGCCGCCTGGGCGTTCTCCTACCGGCACGGCACCGGCGACACCGCCACCCTGGACGACACCCACGCCACCGTCGCCCTGGTCGCCGCGCACGTCTTCGTGCTCTGCTTCGCGTTCTCCTGGGGCGTGGTGGTCTGGGTGCTGCTCGGCGAGATGTTCCCCAACCGGATCCGCGCCCTGGCGCTGTCCGTCGCCGCCTCGGCGCAGTGGATCGCCAACTGGGCGATCACCGTCAGCTTCCCGGACCTCGCCGACTGGAACCTGTCCGCGACGTACGTCATCTACGCGGCCTTCGCGCTGCTCTCCATCCCGTTCGTGGCCTTCTGCATCAAGGAGACCAAGGGCCGTGCCCTGGAGGAGATGGGCTAGCACCCCCGGCGCAGCACCCCCGGGGCCCGCCCCACCGATCCCCCCGCCGTACCCGGCCCGAACCACCGAGAGGAAGCCATGCCTGAACAGGGCGGCTCCCGGCAGAACGTCACCTTCCCGAGCAACGGCCGCACCGCGCACGGCTACCTGGCCCGCCCGCCGCAGGGCGTCGGGCCGGGCCTGGTGGTGGTCCAGGAGTGGTGGGGCCTCACCTCGCACATCGCCGACGTGGCCGACCGCTTCGCCGCCGAGGGCTTCACCGTCCTGGCCCCCGACCTGTTCGGCGGCGCCACCACCCACGACGGCGCCGAGGCGGCCCGCTTCAAGCGCGACCTCCCGGTCGACCGGGCGGTGGAGGACCTGGCCGGGGCGGTCGACCACCTGCTCGCACTGGACGGCGTGGTCGGCGACGCGGTCGGCGCGGTCGGCTTCTGCATGGGCGGCGGCTTCGCCCTGCTGCTGGCCGCCCGGGCCGGCGACAAGGTGGCCGCCGTGGTCCCGTTCTACGGCCTGCCACCCGACCCGGACTTCGACTACCGCGGCCTGACCGCCCATGTGCTGGGCCACTTCGGCGAGTTGGACGGCTCGATCCCGATGGACGCGGTGGACGAGGCGGCGATCCGGATCGGCGAGGCCACCGACGTCCGCCCGGAGGTCCACTTCTACCCGGCCGGACACGCCTTCATGAACGACGAGAACCTGCTCGGCACCTACGACCCGCTCCAGGCCCGGATCGCCTGGCGCCGGACCCTCACCTTCCTCTGGGGCCACCTCGGCTGACTGCGGCGCCACCCCGCCCGGCTCCCGGGCCACCCTCCGCCCACGCCGACGCGCCACCCCGGCTGAAACCCCACCCTCCGGGCGTCCCGGTAGGAAAAGCGGATGGACACCCGTACGGCCCCACGGCATAGTCACCGGGTGCCGACCCCACCCCCGCCCCCACGCCGCTTCGCCTGGGCGAGCCGCAACTTCCGCATCCAGACCGCCGCCACGGTGATCAGCGGCCTCGGCAACGCCGGAGCCCCCATCGCCACCGCCTTCGCCGTGCTCGGCACCGGCGGCAGCACCACCGAGGTCGGCTACGTCACCGCCGCCCGGCTGGTCCCCACCGTGCTCCTCATGATCGTGGGCGGCACCCTCGCCGACCGGCTGCCGCGCCACCTGATCATGGTCGCCGCCAACGTGTTCAGCGGGGCCTCCCAGGCCGTCCTGGCCGCCCTGGTGCTGACCGGCGACGTCCGGCTCTGGCAGATGCTGGCCCTCTCCGCGGCCGGCGGGGCCGGCTACGCCCTCTACTCCCCCGCCTCCGGCGGCATGATCATGCAGGCCGTCCCCCAGGAGCACGCCGCCCGCGCCTTCGCGGTCTTCCGGATGGGCCTCAACGCCTCCCAGATCGGCGGCGCAGCCCTCGGCGGCGCGCTCACCGCCGCCGTCGGCCCCGGCTGGGTGCTCGCCCTGGACGCCCTGTGCTTCCTGGCCGCCGCCGCCCTCCGCTTCTTCCTGGAGCCGGAGAAGGCCCCCTCCCCCTCCGGCTCCAGCATGCTGCGCGACCTGCGCGAGGGCTGGCGGGAGTTCGCCTCCCGCCGCTGGCTCTGGGTGATCGTGCTCCAGTTCTCCGTCCTGGTCGCCTGCGTCAACGCGGTCGAGTCGGTGTACGGGCCGACGACCGCCAAGGAGCGGCTCGGCGGGGCGGGCGCCTGGGGCCTGGCCATGTCCGCCTACGGTGTCGGTCTGGTGGCCGCCGGCCTGCTCATGACGCGCTGGCGGCCCCGCCGGATCCTGCTGGTCGGCAACTGGGGGGTCTTCCTGTTCGGCGTGCCCGCCCTCGCCCTCGCCGCCGAGGTGCCGCTGCCGCTGCTGGTCGCCGCGATGTTCCTGTCCGGCGGCGGCGTCACCGTCTTCAGCGTCAACTGGATGGTCGCGCTCCAGCAGGAGGTACCCGAGGAGATGTTCTCCCGGGTCACCGCGTACGACGAGCTCGGCTCCTACTCGCTCGCCCCGGTCGGCACCGCGCTGGCCGGCCCCGCCGCCGTGGCGCTCGGCCTGTCCGGCGCGCTCTGGGCCTGTGCCGTCGCCTGCCTGGTGCTCAGCGCGGTCGTCCTGCTGGACCCGCAGGTGCGTCGGCTGAGCCGTCGGAGCACGGCGGACGCGCCGGTGCGCGTCGACGAGCCCGCGCCCGCCCCCTGAGCGCCCGCGCGCCCCGCGTGCGCCCGCCCGTGGGCAACCGGAGGTACGCGCGGGGCGTCCGACCAGTCAGGAAACACCACCGTCTCTGGGGGCCCACCGGTGCCGAAGCCACTGCTGTTCCTGGACGTCGACGGCGTCCTGAACCCGGTCTGCCCGCACCCGGACGCCGGGTTCGACGCCCACACCCTGTTCGGCTACACCGTCCTGCTGTCCGCCCGGCACGGCGCCTGGCTGCGCGAACTCACCGGAACGTACGACCTGGTCTGGGCCACGACCTGGGAGGAGCACGCCAACACCCACATCGCCCCGGCGATCGGGCTGGACCCGCTCCCGGTGGTCACCTTCACCGGCTACGTCCCGCAGCCCGGCGACCCGCGCGTCCCCCTGATGGAGCTGTTCTCCGCCGCCAAGTGGGCGCCGCTGCTGCGCTACGCCGGGAGACGGCCGTTCGCCTGGGTGGACGACGTCATCCCGCCGCGGCTGGTCCGCCGCTCCCACTGGCGCCAGGACCGCCTGCTGCTGCCCGTCGACCCCGGCCAGGGCCTGGAGCGCCGGCACGTCGACCGGCTGCTCGCCCGGCCGCCGCGCGGCCGGGCCCAGGTGCTCAGGGGGTCGGCAGCCAGCTGACGTGCCCGGCCAGCAGCGCGTACCCGACGAAGGCCACCGTGTCGATCAGCGCGTGCGCCGCCACCAGCGGCATCACCCGCCCCCAGCGCCGGTACAGCAGGCAGAACACCGCGCCCATCACCATGTTGCCGACCATCCCGCCGACGCCCTGGTACAGGTGGTACGAGCCGCGCAGCACCGAACTCGCCACCACCGCGGCCGGCCAGGACCACCCCAACTGCCCGGCCCGGCGCAGCAGGTAGCCCAGGACGACGACCTCCTCCAGGATCGCGTTCTGCCAGGCCGACAGCACCAGCACCGGCACCCGCCACCACACGTCCGGCAGCCCGGACGGCGCCACCGTCAGGTTGTACCCGGCCGCCTGCGAGGCCAGGTAGAGCGCCAGCCCCGACCCGCCGATCGCGGCCGCGACGGCGGCGCCCCGCCCCAGGTCCCGCAGCTTCTGCCCGAGGTCGAAGCCCAGCACCCGCAGCGCGACGCCCTCACGCACCAGCAGGTAGCCGACCAGCACCACCGGCATCAGCCCGCGCCCGACGTAGTACAGCTGCCACACCAGGTCCAGCCAGGGCCGCCCGGGCGCCCGCGAGCCGTTCAGCGTGGCGACCTGCTGGCCGAGCTTGAGCGGTTCGGTGAGCGAGCCGGCGAAGCTGATCAGCGCGCTGATCCCGCTGGCCCCGAGGGAGAGGCCGAGGACGACCAGCAGCTCCACGCCGAACAGCCGACGGGTGGACTTCGCGGTCTCCGGCGCGGTCGGGACGGTGGTCACGGGGGCTCCAGCGGACGGGCGGTCGCTCCGGCCGTCGGCCGACCGCCGGAGCGATCATCCTGACACAGCCGCCGGACCGCCCGGCGGCGAGGTCTCAGCCCACCGGCCAGGTGTGCACCGGCTCGCCGCCGCGCATGTGCTCGGCGTAGCGCCTGGTCATCGCCGCGAGCGCGGCCGGCCGGTCCATCCCGTACTGCTCGCGCAGCCGGTGGAAGGTCGCGGCCTGCCAGGACGCGCCGTTGGTGCGGCGCAGGCAGCGCTGCTCGATGATGCCCAGGTAGCGGTCCCGGTCGGCGGGCTCCACGCCCCACTCGTCGAGGCCCTGGTAGGCCATCGGCAGCAGCTCGTTCAGCACCAGGTCGACGGCGGACACGGTCTGCAGCCCACCGCCGCGCCCGGCCCGGCCGGGGCGCGGCCACTGGAACACCGCGTCGATCCCGTACCGGGCGCCCTGCTGGAAGTTCTCGTCCGCCCGCTCGAACGGCAGCCGGGTCCAGATCGGCCGGGGCTGCTCGGCGAGCACCCGCACCAGCCCGTAGTAGAAGGCGGCGTTGGCCAGCGTGTCGGCGACCGTCGGTCCGGCAGGCAGCGCCCGGTTCTCCACCCGCAGGTGCGCCACCCCGCCCGCGACGTCGTACACCGGGCGGTTCCAGCGGTAGATGGTGCCGTTGTGCAGCCGCATCTCGGCGAGCCTGGGCGCGACGCCGGAGGCCAGCACCTTCAGCGGGTCCTCGTCGTCGCAGATCGGCAGCAGCGCGGGGAAGTACCGCAGGTTCTCCTCGAACAGGTCGTACGCCGAGTCCACCCAGCGCTCGCCGAACCAGGTGATCGGGCGCACGCCCTGCGCCTTGAGCTCCGCCGTACGGGTGTCGCAGGCCTGCTGGAAGAGCACCGGACGGGTCTCCCGCCACAGCTCCCGGCCGAACAGGAAGGGCGAGTTGGCGCCGAGCGCGAGCTGCGGCCCGCAGATCGCCTGGGCCGCGTTCCAGACCGAGGAGAACCGCTCCGGGGTCACCTGGAGGTGCAGCTGGAGCGAGGTGGCGGCGGCCTCGGCCACCATGGTGATCGACTCCAGCTGGAGGTGCTCGACCCCTTCGATGTCCAGCGCGATGTCCTCCCCGCGGGCGGCCAGGATCTGGTCGCTGAGCAGGCTGTACCGCTGGTTGTGGCTCATCGCGTCCAGCCCGGTGTGGGCGTGCTCCAGGGTCGGCAGGATGCCCACCATCACGATCCGGGCGCCCACCTCGGCCGCCCGCCGGTCGGCGTAGCGCAGCCCGGTGTCGATCTCCTCGCGCAGGTCCTCGAAGACGTGCCCGCAGAGCCGGTGCGGCGTGATGTTGACCTCGATGTTGAACCGGCCCAGCTCGGTCTGGAAGTCGCTGGAGCCGATCGCGCTCAGCACCTGCGCGTTGTTCATGGCCGGCAGGCCCTGCTCGTCGGCCAGGTTGAGCTCGATCTCCAGGCCCACCACGGCCCGCGGCCGGTCGAACCGGTCCTCCCGGAGCATCCGTCCGAGCGCTTCGAGACAGGCGTGGAGCTTGCGCCGGTACTGCTGCCGGTCCGCCAGTTCCGCCCGAGTCGCCACGACCTTCTCGCCCACGGTCCCCTCCTCCAGAGCCACCCCGTCGAGCACCCGGTCGACCGACCGTGCAAGCATCATGCCCACCTCGAAGATCGATACCCGATCGCGCGTACTGGCTTGCATTGCAAGGCATCTGACGGAAAATCAGAGGAACTGTGGACTTGCTCGGCGCCACTGCCTGTGATAAACAGATCACCCTGCGCACCTGTTCGAATTCGCACAGCGCTCCGGCCGGCCCGCCCCGCTCCGAACCCCACGTCGACGGCGGCGACCGTGCCGGGCACCGCGATCCTGCACAACCGGACACGGCCGGGCCCCGTCATCGAGGACGCGTCGCCCGCCACGCCGGTATGCCGCACTCGCACGCCGATCTCGCTAGGAGAGGCGGACCCGCCATGACTCTGCAACCCCCCCAGCCCCCACCGAGCGCCCTGCGCGCGGTCCTGGGCGCGCTCGACTCGGAGACCGCACTGCGCCAGCCCGCCGCCGCAGCCCTGCGTCATCCGACCGGCCCACTGCTCCCCGCCCACCCGCTCGCGGTGCACGTCCTCGACGGCCCGCGGCCGGAGCTGCCGGCCGCCCGCCGCACCGGCTGGCGCTTCCTGATCAAGGACGGCGCCGAGGTGGCCGCCGCCGCCGAGGTCGTGCAGAGCGCCGAGGGCCACAGCTTCTCCCACTTCACCGCCGGCCCCTACCTCGACTCGACGGTCCGGGCGCTGCGCGAGGCCTGGCAGCTCGCCCAGAGCTCCCGGACCCGCCAACAGCCCCGGCTGCTGACCTTCCCCGGCCAGTACGCCACGGCGCTGTGGCTGCACAGCCCCGACGCCGGCCCGGCCGCCGACCTGCTGATCCCGCTGGCCCCGGCCCCGCTCGGCGTCACCGCCCACCGCGCCTACCCGGCCGCCGAGCTGCTGCCGCTGCTCGTCCGCGCCCCGCTCCCCCGGCCGCTGCTGCTCGGCTCCTCCTGACACCCGCCGACGACCCCGAGGGCCGCCGGGCCCACCCGCCCGACGGCCCTCGACCGCGCCCGCGCACCCTCCCGACGACCTCGGCGGCGCCCGCGCACCCTCCCGGCCCGCCGCGAAGGCCCCCACCCGATCGGCGACCACCCGAACGAGCCATCCGGCATGGCCTCATCGGGCCATGCCCCGGCTGACCCACTGGTGCGTCTTTTCCCGTCGGCCCCACCTGAACGGGTGATCTCTGCCCGGGAGTTGTGGCGCATGTCACGAAATCCCTGCGCGCGGGTCGCAGGATGCCGACACTGGGAACCAGCGTGGAAGGACCACCTGTCCTACCCACTTGAACGCCGGTCCACACCTGGCCGGCGTGCGGACAGGATCCGACCACCGCGGCGGTTCCGGACGGTACGACCTCCGGCGCCGCACCACGGGGAGGATCGCAGAGCGAAGCGAGGGTACGCGTATGTGCCAGCACCGTCCTGAGTGCCCGACGGCCGAGTCCGAGGACCGCGAGGCGGCCGCGTCGGTGGCCCGCCATCCGGAGCAGGGCTGGAGCCTGCTCTGCAACGGCGTCGTCCTGTTCGAGGACACCGGGGAACTGCTGCCCGACGGCCGGGTGATCGCCCCGCGCCGCCCCGTCGCCCACGCGGCCTGACCACCCGGTCCGTCCGTACGGCGGGGGCAGCCGCCGACTCGACCGGCGCAACGGGCAGGGCCCCGGCGGAAACTCCGCCGGGGCCCTGCCGTCCGACCCGGACCTCCGGGGCCCGGTCCGGTCAGACGCCGTACTCGTCCAGCGGCGGGCAGGAGCAGACCAGGTTGCGGTCGCCGTACGCGCCGTCGATCCGGCTCACCGGCGGCCAGTACTTGTCGGCCGGGTTCACACCTGCCGGGAAGACCGCCTCCTGCCGCGAGTAGCCGTGCGCCCAGTCGCCGGCCAGCGTGGCGGCGGTGTGCGGGGCGTTGCGCAGCGGGTTGTCGTCGGCCGCCCACTCGCCCGAGCCGACCTTGTCGATCTCGGCCCGGATGGTGATCATCGCGTCGCAGAACCGGTCGATCTCGTGCAGGTCCTCGGACTCGGTCGGCTCGATCATCAGCGTGCCGGCCACCGGGAACGACATCGTCGGCGCGTGGAAGCCGTAGTCGATCAGGCGCTTGGCGATGTCGTCCACCGTCACGCCCGTCTCCTTGGTCAGCGGGCGCAGGTCGATGATGCACTCGTGCGCGACCAGCCCGCCCGGGCCGGTGTAGAGCACCGGGAAGTGCGGCGCCAGGCGCTTGGCGATGTAGTTGGCGTTCAGCACCGCGATCTGGGTCGCGTGCTTGAGGCCCTCGCCGCCCATCAGCCGGACGTACGCCCAGGAGATCGGCAGGATGGCCGCCGAGCCCCACGGCGCGGCCGAGATCGGGCCGACGCCGGTGGCCGGGCCGGCCTCCTCCTGCAGCGGGTGGTTCGGCAGGTACGGCGCCAGGTGGGCGCGCACCGCGACCGGGCCGACGCCCGGGCCGCCACCGCCGTGCGGGATGCAGAAGGTCTTGTGCAGGTTCAGGTGCGAGACGTCCGCGCCGAACTTGCCCGGCTTGGCGAGGCCGACCAGGGCGTTCAGGTTGGCGCCGTCCACGTACACCTGGCCGCCGGCCTCGTGCACCAGGGCGCAGATGTCGGTGATCTGGGTCTCGTACACGCCGTGGGTGGACGGGTAGGTGACCATCAGCACGGCGAGGTTGTCGCGGTGCTGCTCGATCTTGGCCTTCAGGTCGTCGACGTCCACGTCTCCGTCGACCAGGGTCTTCACCACGACCACGCGCATGCCGGCCATCACCGCGGAGGCCGCGTTGGTGCCGTGCGCCGAGGACGGGATCAGGCAGACGTCGCGCTGGGTGTCGCCGTTGGCGTGGTGGTAGGCGCGGACGGCCAGCAGACCGGCCAGCTCGCCCTGCGAGCCCGCGTTCGGCTGGATCGACACGGCGTCGTAGCCGGTCACCTCGGCCAGCTGCTGCTCCAGCTGGCGGATCAGGGTCAGGTAGCCCTGGGCCTGGTCGATCGGCGCGAAGGGGTGCAGCTGGCCGAACTCCGGCCAGGTCACCGCCTCCATCTCGGTGGTCGCGTTGAGCTTCATGGTGCAGGAGCCCAGCGGGATCATGCCACGGTCCAACGCGTAGTCCCGGTCCGACAGGCGGCGCAGGTAGCGCAGCATGGCGGTCTCCGAGCGGTGGCTGTGGAAGACCGGGTGGGTCAGGTACTCGTCCTCGCGCAGCAGCGCGGCGGGCAGCGCGTCGGCGGCCTCGGCGACCTCGGCGGCGGGGACGCCGAACGCGGCCCAGACGCCGGCCAGGTGCTCGCGGGTGGTGGTCTCGTCGGTGGAGACGGAGATCCGGTCCTCGCCGTCCTGGTACAGGTTGATGCCGTTGGCGCGGGCGGCGGCGGCGATCTCGGCGGCGCGGCCCGGGACGACGGCGGTGACGGTGTCGAAGAACTCGCCGTGCAGCAGCTCGACGCCGCCGGCCCGCAGGCCCTCGGCGAGGGCGGCGGCGTAGCGGTGGGTGCGGCGGGCGATGTCGGCCAGGCCGTCCGGGCCGTGGTAGACGGCGTACATCGAGGCCATCACGGCGAGCAGCACCTGGGCGGTGCAGATGTTGCTGGTGGCCTTCTCGCGGCGGATGTGCTGCTCGCGGGTCTGCAGCGCCAGGCGGTAGGCGCGGTTGCCGTCGGCGTCGACGGAGACGCCGACCAGGCGGCCGGGCAGCGAGCGGGCGTACTCCGCGCGCACCGACAGGTAGCCGGCGTGCGGGCCGCCGAAGCCCATCGGGACGCCGAAGCGCTGCGAGGTGCCGCAGGCGATGTCGGCGCCCAGCGAGCCCGGGGACTTGAGCAGGGTCAGCGCGAGCAGGTCGGCGGCGACGGCGACGATCGCGCCCAGGCCGTGCGCCTGCTCGATCACCGGGGCGAGGTCGCGGACCACGCCGGTGGCGCCCGGGTACTGGAGCAGCACGCCGAAGACGCCGCGCTCGGCGATCTCGGCCGGGATGCCCTCGGACAGGTCGGCGACGACGACCTCGACGCCGGTCGGCACCGCGCGGGTGTTGATCACCGCGACGGTCTGCGGCAGGGTCTCGGCGTCGACCAGGAAGACACCGCCCTTGACCTTGGTGACGCGGCGGGCCAGCGCCATCGCCTCGGCGGCGGCGGTGCCCTCGTCCAGCAGCGAGGAGCCGGAGGTCGGCAGGCCGGTCAGGTCGGAGACCACGGTCTGGAAGTTGAGCAGCGCCTCCAGGCGGCCCTGCGAGATCTCCGGCTGGTACGGGGTGTAGGCGGTGTACCAGGCCGGGTTCTCCATGACGTTGCGCAGGACCACCGGCGGGGTGAAGGTGCCGTAGTAGCCCAGGCCGATCATCGGCTGGAGCACCTGGTTGCGGCCGGCCAGCTCGCGCAGCTCGGCCAGGACCTGGGCCTCGGTCCGGCCCGCGGGCAGGTCCAGGGCGGTGATGGAACGGATCGCCTCGGGCACCGCGGTGGCCGCGAGCTCGTCCAGCGAGCCGTAGCCGACGGACGCCAGCATCTTCTCCTGCGCGGCGGCGTCGGGGCCGATGTGGCGGTTCTCGAAGGGGCTGGCCAGCTCAAGCTCGGTGAGGGTCGAGGCGCTGGTGGGGCGTCCCGCGTTCGGCTGGGCGTTCATGGTGGTCGAGGCCTCCTGGTCACGGACCGGCGGGGGTACGCACGCCGGCCGGCCGTCGCCGCTGCGCACAGCGGACGAACCGGGGCGGGCGGACCCGACAGGCCTCCCCCTCTGTCATCGGGACCTGAGAGCTTCACCCGCACGGAGCGCTGTGGCACCCCGCCGGCTTGCACCGTCGGTGAGGGTGGTGATCGCCGGCTCCCATGCCGACACTCCTGCCCTGCTTTCCAGAGTGACCTACCCCACACGGTACGGATGCCTGAGAGATTCCGGGGAGGAGTTGCTCCTTCGGCGCCCCGACCAGCGGTTTTCGCGGTCGGAGACTCTCCCGAGCGGGCTCTGCGGTCGCCGCCCAGGGTACCAGCGGGAGGCCCTCCGATCACGGGTGCGTCAGGTCACTCGGGGTCTACGCGCGTCCCCCGGACGGTCCAGCGCGCCGCCCGTCCGGGCGCACCCCGGTAGCGACCGCCCGATTCATGGCTTTTGGTGTGAAGTGGCGACCGGCACGGGTGCTCCGGCCGCCTTTCTGCGGGACTTCCGCAGGCTCAGCGCACGGGAGGAAAGAGTGCAGACCGACATCGACCCACGGGACCTCATCGGTCACAAGGCCGTCGACCGCAACGGAGACAAGATCGGCACGGTCGACGAGGTCTACCTGGACGACGCCACCGGCCGGCCGGAGTGGGCCGCGGTCCGGACCGGCATCTTCGGCCGGGACGCCTTCGTCCCGCTGACCACGAGCGAGTTCTCCGGCGAGGAACTCCGGGTGCCGTACGACAAGTCGCTGGTGAAGGAGTCGCCGGACTTCGGCGTCGGCCAGCACCTGTCCCCCGCCCAGGAGCTCCAGCTCTACCGCTACTACGGGCTCGACACCTCGATGGACGGCCGCCCGAACGGCGAGAACGGCAGCCACGCCAAGCAGCCCGACCTCGACTTCGGCACCACGGCAGCAGCCGCCACCACCACCGCGGCGGCCCCGGCCAAGCCGCTCACCTTCCACAGTCCCGAGCGCTCGCCCGAGCCGGCCCCGGCCAGGACCCCGGTTCCCGCCGCCGCCGCGCCCGGCTCCACCGCCCCGACCCTCACCGTCGCCGACACCACCAGGACCGCCCCGGAGGCCGACATGCGGACCCTCAGCACTCCCGCGGCCGCCAGCACCGCCTCGACCGCCCCGCCGACCACCCCGTCCGTGGCGCCCGCCCTGGAGCCGAGGCCGCACTCGCAGCCGGCCCCCGCGCCCGCCCCGGCGGCGTCCGCCCCCACCACGACCACCGCCGCGAACACCGGCTCCGCTCCCAGCGGCCCGGTCGAGATCACCTGCCGCGAGGAGCGGCTGGAGATCACCACCGAGTGGCACACCCTCGGCACCGCGAAGCTGCGCAAGTACGTGACGACCGAACAGGTCGAGCGCCGCGTCCCGGTGGTCCGGGAGCGCGTCCGGGTCGAACGGATGCCGGTCAGCGAGGCCGAGCGTGCCGCGCTCACCGAGAAGGACATCGCCGAGGCCGTCGAGGAGGTCACCCTCCGCGAGGAACGCCCGGTGGTCCACAAGCACCTCGCCCCCATCGAGCGGGTCCGCCTGATCGTCGAGCGGTACACCACCGAGGAGATGGTCCGGGAGGAGCTCCGCCGCGAGCACGTCGAAGTCCACGACACCACCGCCGGCCAGGCCCACGGCTCGCCGACCGACTCGACCCCGGCCGCCGCCTCGTCCCGCCCGGCCCCCGTACGGCCGCTCGTCTGACACCACCGCGCGACAAGGGCCCCGGACACCGTCCGGGGCCCTTGTCGCGTACCGGACCGTTCGCCTTTGCCAAAGCTTAACCACTCGATATTTGACACTCTGAAGTATCACCCGGCATGGTTACTTCAGTTCATTCACTATGTACGAGAGGAAGCAACCGTGAGTGAGGCACCACAGCCCACCACCGCGGCCGAGAAGCAGAGCAGCGCCCGGGTCCTGCCGGCCCTCATCCTGGCGATGCTGTCGTTCAGCGTGGTGCAGACCGCGGTCGTCCCGATCCTGCCCTCGCTGGCCAAGGAACTGAACGTCTCCGCGTCCAGCATCACCTGGCTGATGACCGCCAACCTGCTCTCCGCAGCCGTGCTGACTCCTCTCCTGGGCCGCTTCGGCGACCTCCGGGGCCGCAAGCCGATGCTGCTGATCTCGCTGGCCGGCCTGGTCGCCGGTTCGGCGCTGGCGGTCAGCACCCACTCCTTCACCTGGTTGGTCGTCGCCCGCGTCCTCCAGGGCGCCGGCGGTGGCGTCCTGCCGCTGGCGATCAGCATCGTCCGTGACGAACTGCCCAAGGAGAAGGTCACCGGCGGCGTCGCCGCCATCAGCGCCTCGATGGGCGTCGGCTCCGGCCTCGGCCTGGTCGCCACCGGCCTCCTGCTGGAGCACTGGGACTACAAGTCGATCTTCTGGATGGGCCTGCTCTTCGGCCTGCTCGCGGTCGCGCTGGTCGCCTTCCGCGTCCCGACCGACCCGGTCACCGACAAGGAGGGCGGCGCCGACCCGCTGGGCGCGATCACCCTGGCCGGCTGGCTCTCCGCACTGCTGGTCGCGGTCAGCCAGGGCAACCACTGGGGCTGGACCTCCAACAAGACGCTCGGCCTGTTCGCCGTCGCCGCCGTGGTCGCCCTCGTCTGGGGGATCATCGAGACCAAGGTCGCCCACCCGCTGGTGGACATGAAGATGATGGCCCGTCCGGCCGTCGCCTTCACCAACGTGGCCGGCCTGCTCATCGGCTTCGGCATGTACGGGTCCTTCATGGTCATCAGCAACTTCGCCCAGACCCCGGAGAAGCTGACCCACTACGGCTTCACCGCCACCGTGCTGCACGCCGGCATCATGCTGCTGCCGTCCGCGATCGGCTCGATGGTCGCCGCCCCGGTCGGCGCCCTGCTGATCGCCCGTCGCGGCCCGCGCCTGCCGCTGGTCCTCGGTGGCGTCCTCGGCGCCGTCGCGATGGCCTACCTGGCCGTGCGCCACGGGCGCGAGGGTGACATCTACACCGCCTCGGCGATCTTCGGTCTCGGCGTCGGCCTCGCCTTCGCCGCGATGCCCGCCTACATCAACGGCGCCGTCCCGGCCGAGCAGAGCGGCATCGCCAACGGCATGAACTCCGTGCTGCGCACGGTCGGTGGCGCGATCGGCACCGCCGTCATGGCCGCCATCCTGACCGGCGACCTCATGAAGCTGCCGCCGCAGATCCCGCTCTCCCTGCCCACCCTGGACGCCTACAAGCACGCGTTCTGGACCGCGGCCGTCGTCTGCATCGTCGCCGGCGTCGTCCCGTTCCTGATCCGCGGCGCCAAGTCGGCCGCCACCCCGGCCGTCGTCGGCGGCTCGGCCCAGCAGGACTCCAGCCCCGCGCTGGTCAAGACCGACGCCTGACGAGGCGTCCGGCCCCCGCGCTCAGGGACAGGGCGCGGGGCCCGGCCTCCGTGCGTCGCGAGGGCATCACGAACGTACGGGGTCCGGCACGGTGATCGGCCCCACCCGGTACTCCCCCACCGGGTGGGGCCGCTTCGCGTTTCAGGCCCCCTCGGCCGGACCGCCGTCCGCGCCCGCCGCGCCGTCCGCCGCCCCCTCGTCCTGCCGCAGCGGCAACGCCCGGGACGGTTCGAGCGCGGGGTCGTCCACCGCGAAGGTCCGCACCCGCCCCGGCCCGCTCCACGGCGTCTCGAACCGTACGGTGACCCTCCCGACGCCACTGCCCTGCACCCAGCCCGGGCCGAACTCCTCGTGCCGGACGTCCTGTCCGGGCATCCATCGCCGCACCACGACGGCCTCCGGCTCCTCCTCGGCCTCCACCGCCTCGGCCGCCGCCTCCACCTGCTCCGCGGCCTCCTCCCGCAGCGCCTGGGCGAACAGGTCCTCCTGGGTGTAGTCGGCGAGTTGGGCGACGCCCACGCCGAGCAGCCGGACCCCGCCGGTGATGTCCACCTGCTCGGCCAGCCGGCGCGCGGTCGCGGTGATCACCGTCTCGTCGTCGGTGGGGCCGCCCAGCGTCTCCGAGCGGGTCAGTGTCGAGAAGTCGAACCGCCGCACCTTGAGCACCACCGTCCGCCCCGAGCGCCCGGCCGCCCGCAGCCGCCGCACGCACCGGCCGGCCAGCGCCTCCACCTCGCGCAGCACCCGCTCCCGGTCGGCCAGGTCCACCTCGTAGGTGTCCTCCACCGACACGGACTTGGCGTCCTGGTCCGCGACCACCGGCCGGTCGTCCAGCCCTATGGACATCTGGAAGATCCCGGCGCCGTGCGCCCGCCCGACCAGCTGCACCAGCTCCGCCTCCCCCGCCTCCGCGAGGTCGGCCACCGTGTTCAGCCCGGCCCGGCGCAGCACCTGCTCGGTGGCCGGCCCGATCCCGGGCAGCGCCCGCACCGGCATCGGGCCGAGCACGGCCCGCTCCTCCCCGGGCTCGATCATCACGAGGCCGTCCGGCTTGGCCTGCTCGGAGGCGATCTTGGCCATCAGCTTGGACCCGGCCGCCCCGACCGAGCCGGTCAGCCCGGTCAGCCGGTGGATGTCCGCCCGCAGGTCCTCCGCCAGCGCCAGCACCAGCTGCTCGCCGGTCTCGTGGTCCGCGTCCAGCAGCGCCGGGCCGTACGGGCCGGCCTCCAGGTCCACGAAGGCCTCGTCCAGGCTGAGCGGCTGCACCAGCGGGGACAGCTGCCGCAGCAGCCCCATCACGATCTCGCTGTTCTGCCGGTAGGCCTCGAACCTCCCCGAGAGGAAGGCGGCGTTGGGGCAGAGCCGGCGCGCCTGGGCCATCGGCATCGCCGAGTGCACCCCGAACCTGCGCGCCTCGTACGAGGCCGTGGAGACCACGCCGCGCCCGCCGAGCCCGCCGACGATCACCGGCTTGCCGCGCAGGCTCGGCTTGGCCGCCTGCTCCACCGCCGCGAAGAAGGCGTCCATGTCGAGGTGGATGATGCTCGGCAGAGATCGCACCCGCCGATCATCGCGTACGGGTCCGACAGTGCGTACGAACCCGGCCGGACGCCTGCCCGGCCGCTACCTCCTCGCCGCCTCCGCCAGCGCCTTCGGGATGCCGTCCTCGGTCGGCCCGAGGAACAGCGGGTCCGGCCGCAGCCAGGCATCGGCCGCCGCCTTGCCCGCCCCGGCGACCTCCCGCAGCCCGCCGTACAGCCAGGTCGCGTCGTGCAGTTCCGGCACCCCGACCGCGTAGGAGCGGATTCCCGCCGCCTCGCACAGCGCCAGCGCCCGGCGGACGTGGAAGTCCTGGCTCACCAGCACCGCGTGGTCCACCCCGAAGATCCGGCGCGCCCGGGTGCAGGAGTCCCAGGTGTCGAAGCCCGCGTAGTCCCGCACCACGCGGTCCTCGGGCACCCCGTGCGCCGTCAGGTAGGTGTACATCGCGTCGGGCTCGTCGTACTCGACCCGCCCGTTGTCCCCGGTCACCAGGATGGCCTGCACCTTCCCCTCCCGGTACAGGTCCAGCGCCGCGACCAGCCGGTGCTCCAGGTACGGCGAGGGCTTGCCCTGGTCCAGCCCGGCGCCGAAGACCACCGCGACCGGAGCGGCGGGCGCGCTCTCCACGGTGCCCACCCGGTCCCCCGCGGCGCACCACACCCAGGCGCTCGGCGCCAGCGCCAGCGAGCAGAGCACCGTTGCTACCTGGAACACCCTGCGCTGGGTCCGCCGCTGCCGCAGCCGCGTCGCCAGCAGCCCGGCCCTGCGCCGCAGCAGCCCCGATATCCCGGTGCCGACCTCCACGTGCCCTCCCTCGATCACGTCAACCGGGGAGGACGACGGGGCCGCGGGGGGGGGGGGGGGGGCCGCCCGCGCCCCCGCCCGCCCCCCCCCCCCCCCCCCCCCGCCCCCCGCCGGGGGGGCGGGGGGGGGGCGGGGGGGGCGCCGGCGCCCCCCCCCCCCCCCCCGCGGCCCCGTCGAACGCCTGCTCAGACCGCCCGGTTGCGCCGCTGGGCGAGCTCGTCGGCCGGATCGTGCCCCACCAGGGTCTCGCCGGTGTCGGTCCGCTCGGCGTGCAGCCGCCCGAGAGTGAGCTCCAGCTCCTGCCAGACCGCTCCCACCGCGATGCCGAACACCCCCTGACCGCCCTTCAGCAGGTCCACCACCTGCTGCGGCGTGGTGCACTCGTACACCGTCGCGCCGTCGCACATCAGCGTCATCCCGGCCAGGTCGGCCTGGTCGGCGGTCTGGAGGTGGGCGACGGCCACCCGGATGTTCTGCAGCGAGACACCCGCGTCGAGCAGCCGCTTCACGATCTTCAGCAGCAGGATGTCGCGGAAGCTGTAGAGCCGCTGGCTGGTCGACGGGTACGCGGTGCGGACGCTGGGCTCCAGCAGTCCGGTGCGGGCCCAGTAGTCCAGCTGGCGGTAGGTGATGCCGGCCGCCGCACAGGCCGTCGGGCCCCGGAAGCCGAGGAGGTCGGACGTCGGGGACAGCCGCTCGATGGCCGGCTGGCCCGGTTGCACGGCCGGGAACCTGCCCAGCCGCGGGAGGTCCGTGACGGAACGAGCGGTGCGCGGCATGTGCACGGCGCACCGGCCTCCCACGGCCGCGTCATCGCCGGTGCTTCTCATGCCTGCCTCCGTCCACTTGTGCTGCGGGCAACCCGACTGCGGGCATCGGCCACCCGGACAGCCACTCCTGACGGTAGGCAGTCCCCTATGACCCGTCAACGATCGCCACGCCGGGCCAGACAAACCACATCACTCAGGAGAGTGGTTTTTCGTGCCCCTAGTGTGGGTAGATGGACGATTTTTGGCAAAACGGTGGGCCAACTGGCCGCACGGTCGGGCCCCGCTACTGCGGACCGCCGCCCCCGAAGTCCTCGGGCGACACCTGGTCGAGGAACTCGCGGAACTTCTCGACCTCGTCCTCCTGCTCGTCCGGGATCGCGATGCCCGCCTCGGCGAGCACCTCCTCGCTCCCGTAGATCGGCGTGCCGGTGCGCAGCGCCAGCGCTATGGCGTCGGACGGGCGGGCGCTCACCTCGACCCCGCCGGCGAACACCAGCTCGGCGTAGAACACGCCCTCCCGCAGGTCGGTGATCCGGACCTCGGTGAGCTGCTGGCCGAGCGCCTCCAGGACGTCCTTGAAGAGGTCGTGCGTCAGCGGGCGCACCGGCGTCATGCCCTGCTGGGCGAAGGCGATCGCGGTCGCCTCGCCGGGGCCGATCCAGATCGGCAGGTAGCGATCTCCCCCGACCTCCCGCAACAGCACGATCGGCTGGTTGGAAGGCATCTCCACTCGGACACCCACGACGTCGAGCTCATTCACACAGGCAACCCTATGGCTCCGCTCCCGGATATGAAAGCGCAGGGCCGACGCCGCTGGTCAGCGCGGTGCAGCCGGCGCCGCTAGCTCCGGGTCCGCAGACCGGCCTGGACCATCGCCGCGTGCAGCCGTACGGACAGCGTGGCGAGTTCCCGGGCGGTGGCCTCCGCGTGGGCCCTGGTCTGCGGGTTCCGGTGCCGGCGCAACGGCGCCACCACCTGCTCCACCAGCGCGATCTCGCGGTCCGCCGCCGCCTTCATGGCCCGCAGGTGCCGGGGCTCCAGCCCGTACCGGCCGAGCTCGGCGACCAGCCGGGCCACCTGGAGCGCCTCGCCGTCGTAGCCGCCGTCCGGGCCCGGCGCGACCAGCCCGTAGGACTCCCACTCGGCCAGCTCCGGCTCTCCGGCCTCGGCCGCCGCCAGCAGCTCGGCGCGCCCCAGCCGGACGCCGGAGGGCACCTCGCCGGCGGCCACCAGTTCCCGGTCCGCCTCCTCCAGCGGGCCGGGCCGGGTGTCGGCGGCGGAGGGCAGCGCGGGCGGGCTCTCGCCGCGCTCGATGGCGTCCAGGTGCTCGCGGATCACCCGCAGTGGCAGGTAGTGGTCCCGCTGCATGCGCAGGACGTAGGCCAGCCGCTCGACGTCGGCCGGACTGAACTTGCGGTACCCCGAGGGCGTCCGCTGCGGCTCGACCAGCCCCTCCGCCTCCAGGAAGCGGATCTTGGAGATGGTGACCTCGGGGAAGTCGTCGCGCAGGAAGGCCAGCACCGCGCCGATGCTCAGCAGTTCGTCGGCGGCCCGTCGGCGCCCGGCGGGCCGCTCGGCGCGGACCGGCCGGCGCGGGCCCGCGACCACCCCGCGCCCGCCTCGGTCCGCCTGCGGACCGGACGCGGTGGGGGTGGCCGCCCCGAGAGAAGAGGAAGGGGAATTCGTATTCACTCGGGCTCCCGCCGACGTCGCTTTCAGTACCCCCGGTTGTGGCCGGCGAAGAACACCAGCCGGTACTTCCCGATCTGCACCTCGTCGCCGTTGTTCAGCGACACCTCGTCGATCCGCTCCCGGTTCACGTAGGTGCCGTTGAGGCTGCCCACGTCCGCGACGCTGAAGCCGGCCGGGGTGCGGCGGAACTCCACGTGGCGGCGCGAGACCGTGACGTCGTCCAGGAAGATGTCACCCTGCGGGTGACGACCCGCCGTGGTGACGTCCGAGTCCAGCAGGAAGCGGCTGCCGGAGTTCGGGCCGCGCTGCACGATCAGCAGGGCCGAGCCCGGCGGCAGCGCGTCGATCGCCGACAGCACCTCGGCCGACAGCGCCGGCGTGGCGCCGGTGCCGGTCGTGGTGGTGGGGTCGTACGACTCCAGGCCGGAGATGGAGATGGTCGACGTGGTCTCCGCCGCCCCCTCCGGGAGCAGGCCACCGCGCAGCGCCGTGCCGCAGTTGGAACAGAACCGCGCCGAGGCCGGGTTCTGGTTGCCGCACCTGGGGCACGGAGTGGGGCCAGCCATGTTCACAGCCTCCTGGCGCGGCACACCCGACGGGTTGTGCCCGGCGTACGGATCCGGGGCAAACCCTCCACCAGAGGTTGAGGGTCCTGACGGGAAACCTATGCGCGGCTCGCCGGAGGGGTCAACCGACGCGCCGTAGCCCGCCGGATTCCCGGCGTACTGGGCGGCGCCGCCGTCCCGGTACAGCTGCTGGCCGTACGGCGCGGCCTCGGGGGCCGGGCGCATGCCCGGCACCGCGGGCTCGTCCTCCGGCCGGCGGTGACGCGCGGTGGGCGCCTCGACGGCGGCGGCGTCACGGCCCTTGTTGCGACCGAACAACTTCGAGAAGAAACTCACGGGCGAATCCCCTTGCGTGTGACAGACCCGCCCGCGGGGCAGGGTGAGAACCTCGGACATGCTGCGAGCCCGGTCTTCGCGGCTCGGGCCCGCCGGAGTGGCACTCCGGCGGCTGGTACTGCGGTTGTTGCTCCGGAGCGTACCGGTGCGAACCAGTCTCGCCCACGTGACGGCGGCGCCCCGCAGCGGGTGCCGCCCGCCCTTGACGGGCCGTTCGCCGGGCGCCCCGTCACTTCGAAGCCGGCTTGGCGTACTGCGGCGCCTTCGGGTCCACGAGGGCGTCGACGACCACCTTCTGCTGCTGGGTGATCGTCGCCCGCGCCTGGTGGCTCTCCAGCGTACGGACGACACCCCCCGGGATGTTCAGCGCGGGGGTCAGATCCTGCGGGTTCCCCACGACCGTGAAGCGGTAGGGCTGCGAGACCTTCTTCCCGTCGATCTGCACCCCACCGGCCGACAGGTCGGTGAAGTAGGTGTTGACCACCACGCGCACATCGTTGATCTGAATCGCCTCCGCCCCCGCCGCTCGAAGTTCTTGCAGGGTGTCCAGCAGCATATCCGCCTTCACCTGCCCTTGGGGATCATCGACCGTGAGTACGATGCCCGGACCAGTGGCTTTGACGGTACCGGCGAGCACACCGAGTTCCGTCGCCTTCTTCCTGGTCTGCTCCTGGGCCTCCTTGGCCTGGTTGGAGCTGTTCTCCAGCTTCGCCAGGGACTGCTCCAGCTCCGCCTTCTCCTGCTGGAGACGCTGCTGACGGCTGTCCAGTTCGTCGAGGATCCGCACCAGGTCCTCCTGGCGGGCCCCGCGCAGCTGGCTGTGGTGGTCGTTGGTCGACCGCACCTGGATCGCCAGCCCCAGACCGAGCGAGAACAGCAGCAGAGCCACCACCAGCTGCCCGCGCGACAGCCGCGGCGGCCAGAGCGCCGCCTTCAGGCGCCGCCGGCCGGCGTTCCGCTCCGCGGCGGGCTCGGGCGTGGACGCGGGCTCGGCTGCCGCGTCCGGCTCGGGGTCTGCTTCCGGCGCAGGCCTGGGCTCGGGCTGAGCAGCGGGCGCGGGCTCAGCGGCGGGCGCGGGCTCAGCGGCCGGCGCGGGCACCGGCTCGGGCTTCGCCTCGGCCCCGGGCCCGGACTCCGGCTCGGCCGCCGGCGTCACCTCGGGCGCCGGCCCGGGGACCTTGGTGAGCCGCAGCGTCGGCTCGGGCACCGAACCGGCCTCAAGCTCAGCCTCAGCCTCAGACTCCTCCGCCGCCTCGGCCCCGGCGGTCTCTCCCGCGGTCCGCCCGGCCGTCTCAGCAGCCCTGGCCGGGTCCGCCGCGCCCTCCGGCCCGGGCTCCCCGTCCGGCTCCCGCTCGGGTGCGTCCACGGCCTTCTCGACGGGCTTCGCACCCGACTGCTCGACCGCCTTCCCGTCCGACGAGCCGCCCGGCTGCCCGGCGGCCGGCTCGACCGCCGCCGTCTCCCGCTTCTCCGCCGCCTCGCGGCCGGGCTCAGGCACGGAAGACATGGCGCCGGATCGCGGCGGCGTTGGAGAAGATGCGGATGCCGAGGACGACGACCACACCGGTGGACAGCTGCGAGCCGACGCCCAGCTGGTCGCCGAGGAAGACGATCAGCGCCGCGACCACCACGTTCGACAGGAACGAGACGATGAACACCTTGTCGTTGAAGATCCCGTCGAGCATCGCCCGGACACCGCCGAACACGGCGTCCAGCGCCGCCACCACCGCGATCGGCAGGTACGGCACGACGGCGTCCGGCACCTCGGGTTGGACGAAGAGGCCGACGACCACCCCGATCACAAGACCCAGTACGGCAATCACGGTCTGGCTGCTCCTGTCCCTGTCGGGGTCTTGGTGGTTCCGGTCGGCGGACGCCGCTTGGCGGTGGAGGTACTGCTCGTGGCGGTCGGCGAGACGGTCGCGGACGGCGAGGCCGGTGGTGGGACCGACGCGCCGGGGCTCTCCTGGGTTCCGGCCGACGGCGTGCCGACCGGAGCCGTCGGGGCCGCCGCGGGCGAGGCCTCGGGCGTCACCGACTGCGCGGTCCGCAGCGTCACGCCCACCGCCGCCGGCAGCGTCAGGTTCTTCTGCACCGAGAGCGTCGACTTGATGCCGTACTGCTCCTGGAGCAGTCGCAGGTACTGCCCGGCCATGTCCTTCTCGAAGGCGTTGAGGAGCTTCGAGCCGTCCCCGATCGCCTGGACGCTGTACGGCGGCACCAGCGGCCGGTTGTCCACCAGCACCGCCTCGCCCGCGGCCCGGATCGCGGACAGCGCCGTCAGCCGCTGGCCGTTGATCGCGATCGCCTCGGCCCCGGAACCCCAGAGGCCGTTCACCACCAGTTGCAGGTCGCGGTCCCGCAGCCGGCCGCTGTTGGAGAAGCCCTGCGCGGCGCGCGGGTCGACGTTGCCGCCCAGGCCGGTGCCCGCGGCGTCCTCCAGGACCAGCTTCACGCCCGGCCCGGTGACCTCGCCCAGTCCCACCGCTCCGGTCACCCCGCCGGGATCGGCCTCCCCCGAGGCCAGCGCCTGCTGCTGGGTGCTGTCGACCTTGAGCCGCAGCTGCTGCACCTGCTTCTGCAGCCGGTCGGCCGAGGTGTTGCTGTCGTTGATCCGGTGGATCAGCGCGTCCCGCTCCTTGGCCAGCGACGGCTCGGCCTTGTGCGCGTTCACCGCGCCCACCGTCACCACCGCGCCGACCAGCGCCAGCCCGGCGCCCAGCGTGAGCAGGCCCTGCAGGGTGCCGGGCATCCTGCTGTCGCGGGCACCGCCGCGCGCGGCGGCCGCCTCCGCGTAGCCCTCGTCGAGGCTGTGGTCCATCACGTTGGTCAGCAGGGACATCGAGGCGTCCGGACGGTTGTACCGTCCGTTCGGGGCACTCGGCGTCGGCGTCGCTGGCATGGAGACCATCGTCCCACGCCGCCGAGCGGGCCCGTGCACGGCCCCTGAGCTGCACACACGCTGCACACATGACGGAAAGTGACGGATTGTTCCGAATGGTGCGAAAACGGACGGCGGGGCGCACGAATCACACCGTGCGCCCCGCCGTTCGAAGCAGTTCCGGACTCAGGCCGTGCTCAGCTCCGGGACGTCACCGCCCCGCTCCGTCGACCACGGCGGCCCACTCGTCCAGCAGCGCCTCGGTGGCCTCGTCGTCCGGGCCCTCCGCCCACAGGTGGGTGACCGCCTCGGCCGGGTCCGGCAGCACCAGCGTCCAGCGCCCGTCCGTCTCGACCACCCGGACGCCGTCGGTGGTGTCCAGCCGACGGCTGCCGGCCGCCTCCACCACCGAGCGCATGACCATGCCCTTGGCCGCCCACGGCGTCGCGATGTCCCGGCGCCGGATGTGCGCCTGCGGAATCCGCGCGTCGATCTGGCTCAGCGTGAGCTGGGTCCGGGCCACCAGGCCGACCAGCCGGACGAACGCCGCGGCGCCGTCCAGCACCCCGCTGAACTCCGGCACCACGAAGCCGCCGCGCCCGTCCCCGCCGAACACCGTGCCCTCGGCGGAGGCCGCCTTCGCGAGGTCGTCCGGCGTCGTCGTGGTCCAGGTGACCTGGGTGCCGTGGTACGCGGCGACCTGCTCGGCGATCCGGGTCGTGGTCACCGGCAGCGCCACCTGCCCGCTGCGCCGCTCGGCCGCGACCAGGTCCAGCAGCACCAGCAGCGCCCGGTCGTCGTCGATCACCCGGCCGAGCTCGTCCACGAACGCGACGCGCTCGCCCACCGGGTCGAACCGCACCCCGAAGGCCGCCCGCGAGGAGGCCACGAGCTCGCCGAGCCTGGCAAGCCCGGCCCGCCGCGTCTCCGCGTCCTCGGTCGGCCGCGCCTCGTCCAGCCCGCTGGAGACGGTGAGCGCCTCCACCCCGAGCCGGCCGAGGATGCTCGGCAGAACGAGGCCCGCGCTGCCGTGCGCGGTGTCCACGACCACCTTCAGCCCGGCCTCCCGGACGCCGGTGGTGTCCACCGTCCGCAGCAGGTTGCCCGCGTAGGAGTCGAAGACGCTGGACGGGAAGGTCAGGTCGCCGATCTCGCCGGGGAAGGCCCGCCGGAACTCCTGGCGCGCGTAGACGCGGTCGAGCTTGCGCTGGCCGGCCTGGGAGAGGTCCGCCCCGCGCTCGTCGAAGAAGAGGATGTCCAGCGAGTCCGGCACACCGGGCGTGGTCCGCAGGAAGATCCCGCCCGCGCTCCCCCGCGCCGTGTGCTGCCGGGCCACCGGCATGGGCACGTTCTCGAGGTCGCGGACGTCGATCGCGGAGGTCTGGAGCGCCGAGATCATCGCCCGTTTGAGCGCACGCGCACCACGCGAGTGGTCACGCGCGATGGTGACGGTCGCGCCCTTCTTCAACGTCGTCGCGTACGCCCCCGCCAGCCGCACGGCCAGCTCCGGGGTGATCTCGACGTTCAGGACGCCCGAGACGCCGCGGACCCCGAAGAGGTGCTCCTGGCCGCGCGACTCCCAGATCACCGAGGTGTTGACGACGGCGCCGGCCTCGATGGTCTTGAACGGGTAGACCCGGACGTTCGCCCCGATGATCGACTCCTCGCCGACCAGGCACTCGTCCCCGATCACCGCGCCGTCCTCGATCCGCGCGGCCCGCATCACGTCGGTGTTCTTGCCGACCACGCAGCCCCGCAGATTGCTCTGCGGCCCGACGTACACGTTGTCGTGCACCACCGCCTTGTGCAGGAACGCGCCGCGCTTGACGACCACGTTGCTGCCCAGCACGGTGTGCTCGCGGATCTCCGCGCCGGCCTCGACCTTGGCGTAGTCCCCGATGTACAGCGGCCCGCGCAGGACCGCCTCCGGGTCCACCTCGGCGCCCTCGGCCACCCAGACCCCCGGGGAGATCTCGAAGCCGTCGAGCTCGACGTCGACCTTGCCCTCCAGGACGTCCGCCTGGGCCTTGCCGTAGCTCTCGTGGGTGCCCACGTCCTCCCAGTAGCCCTCGGCGACGTAGCCGTAGACCCGCTTGCCCTCCTTCAACAGCTGTGGGAAGACGTCGCTCGACCAGTCGACCGACTCACCCGCCGCGACGTAGTCGAAGACCTCGGGTTCCATCACGTAGATACCGGTGTTCACAGTGTCGGAGAAGACCTGCCCCCAGGTCGGCTTCTCCAGGAACCGCTCCACCCTCCCCTCGTCGTCCGTGATCGTGATGCCGAACTCCAGTGGGTTCGGCACCCTCGTCAGACAGACGGTGACCAGAGCGTTCTTGCTGCGGTGAAAGTCGATCAATTCCGAGAGATCGAAGTCGGTCAGCGCGTCACCGGAGATCACCAGAAAGGAATCGTCCTTGAGCGCGTCCTCGGCGTTCTTGACACTCCCCGCAGTGCCCAGTGGCGTCTCCTCGTGGGCATAGGTCAGATGCATGCCCAACTCTTCGCCGTCACCGAAATAGTTCTTGACCAGTGATGCCAGGAACTGCACGGTGACGACTGTGTCGGAGAGGCCGTGCCGCTTCAGCAGCCGAAGCACGTGCTCCATGATCGGCCTGTTGGCGACCGGAAGCAGCGGCTTCGGCATGCTGGAGGTCATCGGGCGGAGTCGGGTGCCTTCGCCCCCTGCCATTACAACGGCTTTCATTACGGGTGCGTCCTCCTTCGCGGTGGTGGACCAGCAGGTCCATCAAACCGTTCCAGAAGGTTCTCTACCCGGAAGGTATCGTCCGACGCACCGATGAGGCGTGGGGCTTCTCTCAGATCAGGTCTCAGACTGTGGACGCCGAGCCCGCGGTGCTGCCCCGGACGATCCGCCTCGCCTGGACCGCGTAAAGAATCGCGGCCCACCAGTACAGCGTCGTCCCCCACCAGATGAAGGCCCAGCTCACCACTTCGGCCGGCCGGGCGATCCAGCTGTCCACACTGCCGAGCAGCAGAAGCGGAAACGCGTACATCAGGTTGAAGGTCGCGGCCTTCCCCAGGAAACTCACCTGGAGCGGGCCGTAGCCGTGCCGGTTCAGAATCGGCAGCAGCGCGGCGATGAATACCTCACG
Organism: Kitasatospora sp. NPDC092039; assembly: GCF_044756065.1. NCBI lineage: Bacteria > Bacillati > Actinomycetota > Actinomycetes > Kitasatosporales > Streptomycetaceae > Kitasatospora > Kitasatospora sp. NPDC092039. The sequence goes on from NZ_JBIVSD010000018.1 coordinate 188,064, forward strand.
GGCCAACAGGATCGCGGTGAGCCACCACGGCAGGATCTCACGCCAGGTCAGTCCGACCAGCGTGGAAAGCACATAGAGCCGGTCGGCCAGCGGGTCGAGCAGCTGCCCCACCCGGCTGATCTGTCCCCACCGCCGGGCGAGCTTTCCGTCCAGGTAGTCGCTGACCCCGCTCAGCGCCAGGATCAGCAGTGCCCAACCGTCATTGTTGGGTCCGTCGAAGACCGGCCACAGGATGAGCCAGAGAAACAGCGGAACACCGACCAGCCGGCCCATGCTCAGCATGTTGGGGATGGTGAGGACGCGATCGGTCTGGACCCGCGTCTCCTGGACCTCCACCCGGGGGCCCTCCTGTCCGATACGACGACAATTGCATGTTGACCCTACAACAGAGAAGCCCCCGACCGGTCACCCGGCGGGGGCTTCTCTAGAAGAATTGTTCGGCGGCGTCCTACTCTCCCACAGGGTCCCCCCTGCAGTACCATCGGCGCTGTAAGGCTTAGCTTCCGGGTTCGGAATGTAACCGGGCG
>NZ_JBIVSD010000019.1:0-113214 GCF_044756065.1 Kitasatospora sp. NPDC092039
GTACTCGTCGAGCTCCGACAGGAGGCCGTCCACACCCTCCCGGTCGGTGGTGTGGTCGTCCGCGAAACGACGGTCACCCGTCGCGTCCGGCACGTGCTTCACACAGACGACGATCCTCAAGCTCATGAGCGGTTCTCCTGTCACGGGTGCACGGATGCACTGGATCCATGGCCTCAGGCATGCCGAGGGTACTGAGTGCCAAGTCCGGCCCGGGCGCGACCGGCGCACCGCAAGCGCCACCTGGACCGGCATACCGTGTCGGCTCTCTTCGACTGGCGTCAGAGGCTCCACGGAGAGAATACGGCACTCAGTACCCCTCGTAAAGGAACTCAGTACCCTTGCGGCCCTCGCGGCCGGACGGGCGGGCCCCGGAAAGCGGACACAAGGTTTCCGCAAGCGCCGACCAGGTCGCGTCATGGAATCCGCCAGACGGCCCGGGGACCATCGACCCCGGGGCCGGCCGACGGCTCCGGCCTGGGATCAAGGAGGGGGAGAGCGATGACCTTGGTGCACGGGGAACAGGACGTCACGACGACGGACGGCGGGCGCGGGACGACGGCGGCCTGGAGCAACAACGGGCCGTGGGAGACCCTGCGGGACCGCAAGGAGGTGCTCGTCGTCGCGCAGACGATGGTGTACGCGAAGCGCCTGCACGACTTCTACTCGCTGCTCGCCGCCGACCTGCGGGTCCACGTGCAGTTCACGGTGGCGCCGCACGCGTTCAACGGGGGCGCGGCGGAGATCCTCCGGGCGCTGGGCGGCACCGTGCTGCCGTGGGAGCAGGCGGTCCGGCGCGAGTTCGACCTGGTCCTGGCCGCCGGCTCCCAGGGGATCGAGCAGTTGCGCGGCCCGGTCGTCCGGCTGCCGCACGGGGCCGGCAACATCAAGCTCTCGCGGCGCGGCGCCCCGGGCGGCGAGCGGACGGCCATCGGGCTCGGTCCGGACTACCTCTACTGGGAGGGGCGGCTCGTCCCCGCCTCGTTCGCGCTGGCCCACGAGGAGGAACTGCTCGAACTCGGGCGCGGCTGCCCGGAGGCCCTGCCGATCGCCGAGGTGGTCGGCGACCCGTGCTACGACCGCATCGCCGCCGCGCTGCCGCACCGGGAGCGCCACCGGGCCGCCCTCGGCCTGCGGCCGGAGGAGAAGCTGGTCGTGGTCTGCTCCACCTGGGGCGACGGCTCGCTCTTCACCCGGCTCGACGCCGTGCTGCCGAGACTGACCTCGGAACTGCCCCGGCACGGCTACCGGGCGGTCCTGCTGACCCACCCCAACATCGCGGCCCAGCACTCGGCCTACGCGGTGCGCTCCTGGGCGAAGGCCACCGCCCGGGGAGCCGTCACGGTGATCCCGCCCGAGACGGACTGGCGGCCGCTGCTGGTCGCCGCCGACTTCGTCATCGGGGACCACGGCTCGGTCACCCTGTACGGCGCGATGACCGGCGCCCCCGTCCTGCTCGCCGAGTACCCGCACCGGCACGTCAACCCGCGCTCGCCGGCCGCGCAGCTCGCCCGCACCGCGCCCGCGCTCGCGCCCGGGCACCCGCTCACCGGCCAGCTCGAGTACGCCGCCGAGCAGTACCGGCCGGAGGACTACGCGGCGATCGCCGCCCGGATCAGCTCGGAGCCGGGCCGCTTCGACCGGAACGCCCGGCGGCTGCTGTACCGCGTCCTCGGGCTGGGCCAGCCGGCGCACACCCCGGATCCGGAGCCGCTCCCGCTGCTCGAGCCGCTGGACGCGATCGCGGCGGCCGGGGAACGGCGGGCCGGATGACGGCCGCGCTGCACACGGTGCGGCTGGTGCCGGTCGGCGCTTCGGCGGGCCTCGGCTCCCCGGCCTGCGGCGGTTCCCCGGGCCGCGGCGGCTCCCCGGGCCGCAGCGGCTCGGCGGCTCGCGGCGGCTCGGCGGCCGCGCTGTTCGAGGCCCGGGTGATGTCCACGACCGGGATCCATCGCGGGCTGCTGGCCGCGGACCCGGCGTGGCCCGCGTCCTCGGTGTCCCCGGTGTCCCCGGCGTCCCCGGCGTCCCCGGTTCCGGGCGGACGGCCGGAGCCCGGGTTCGTGGACGAGCACCTGGCGCTCGACCTCACCGGACCCGGGGGCCTGCGCTGGCGCCGGCACGCCGATGTGCTGCACCTCGGGCCGATCCCGGCGGCGGACGCCCACGCGCGGCTCACCGAGCTGCTGTCCGCCCACCCCGGGTGCGCGGTGGCCACGGCGGAGCACCGTCCGGGGGCGGTGCTCATGCTCGCCCGGACCGGGGCACGGCTCGTCCTGCGGGCCCGGGGCCCGGCCGGTGGGCCGCTCCCGCCGTCGGCCCTCGGCTCGCTGGCGCACGCCTGGCTGGCGGCCGGGCGGGCGCTGGGCGAACTCGTCCGGATCAGCGCCGCCGGGCGGTACGGCCCGGGCTCCGGCTGGCACGCCCAGAGGTCCGGGTGGCGCGTCCCGGGCTGCGGGAAGCAGGCCCCGGGCTCCGGGTGGCGCCGGCTCACGCCTCCGGGTCGTCCGGGCGCAGCGTGACGGCGGAGTCCGCGCCGTACGCGGCGAGGCGGTCGGCCAGTCTGGCCGCCTCGGCCGCGGCACCCACCTCCCGGTACCGGGCCATGGACTGCTCGAACCGGGCGCGCGCCGCGTCCGGACGGCCGCGCAGCTCCTCGACCTGGCCGGCGAACTCCAGCGTCCGCGCCTCCCAGTGGGCGGACAACCGGGCCCGGAAGCCCGCGAGGGCCTCCTCGATGCGGGCCTCGGCCAGCTCGTACGCGCCCAGCCGGCCGTGCGCCAGACCCAGGAAGGCCGTCGCACGGGCCGCCTCGTAGTCGTCCTCGATCGAGGCCAGCTCGCGGCCCGCCCGCTCGATCGGCTCCACCGCCTCGGCCGCCCGGCCGGCGAGCAGCAGCACCTCGCCGTACGCCAGCCGGGCCAGCGCCGAGCCGCGCAGGTAGTCCTCGGCCTCGCGGAGCCGGACCACCTGGTCCAGGCACTCGGCGGCCGCGTCCAGCCGACCGGCCATCCGGTGGGTCTGGCTGAGCCCGTACAGCGCGTCCGCCTGGGCCAGCGGACGGTCGGTCTCCCGGGCGAGGGTGAGGGCGGCGGTGAACCAGTCCGCCGCCTCCTCGCCCTCGCCCGCGTTCCGCAGGCCGTTCCCGCCGCTGGTGAGCATCCGCAGCTCGCCGCTGCGGGAGCCGTCCGCACGGGCGGCCCGCAGGCCGATCCGGTGGGCCTCGACCCACAGCCGGCCCGGGCGCAGCCGCAGGAACAACGGCCACATGGCGTCGGCGAGTTGCCAGGCCGCGGCGGGGCGGCCCAGCTCCTCGCACCAGCGCAGGACGTCGGCGAGCCGGTCGCGTTCCGCGTCGAGCCACTCCACGGCCGGCACGTCGCCCGTGAACTCCCGGGCCGGGTGGACGGCGCGGGTGCGGTAGTCGCGGGCGAGGGTGCGGTGGCTCGGCGAGACGACCGCCTCGGCGGCCGTGGCCGAGGCCAGGTACCAGTCGACGACCCGGTCGAGCGCGGCCGCGGCGGGCGGGGTGCCGCGGACCAGCGCCCCCCGCGCCCGGGCGTGCAGCCGCACCAGGTCGTGGAAGCGGAACCGCTGCGGGCCGGTCTCCTCCAGCAGGTGCACGTCGATCAGGCCGTCCAGCAGCCGATCGGCCCCGGCCGGGTCCAGGTCCGCCAGCACCGCGGCGTTCTCCAGGGTGAACTCGGCGAAGGGCAGCAGGCCGAGCAGCCCGTAGAGCCGGGCGGTGTCCGGCTCCAGCACGCCGTAGGAGGCGTCCAGCAGGTCCCGCACCGTCTCCCCCTCCACGTCCAGCGCCGCCAGCCGGTCGGTGCCGCGCCCGAGCATCTCGGCGGTCGCCGCGAGCGACTGGGCCGGGCGCGCCGCGATGCGGGCCGCCGCCAGGCAGATCGCCAGCGGCAGCCCGGCGCAGGCGTCCACCACCTCGGCCGCGGCGTCGCGCTCGTCGACCACCCGGCTCCTGCCGACCCGCGCGGCGAGGATCTCGGTGGAGGCCTCCGGGGCGAGCGGGGCCAGCGGCCGGAACACCGCGCCGTCGATGCCCAGCCCGGTGAGCCGGCGGCGGCTGGTCACCACGACCACGGTGTGGTCCGAGCCGGGCAGCAGCGGCCGCACCTGGGCGGCCGTCGAGGCGTTGTCCAGCAGCACGGAGATCCGCCGCTCCGCCGCCAGCGAGCGCCAGAGGGCGGCGCCCTCCTCCAGGCTCCCGGGCACCGGGGAGATCCCGAAGGCCCGCAGGAAGCCGCCGAGGGCCTCGGCCGGGTCGGCGGGGCCGTCGGGCGCGTAGCCGCGCAGGTCCGCGTACAGCTGGCCGTCCGGGAAGCGGTCGGACTGCCCGCGCAGCCACTGCGCGGCCAGGGCCGTCTTGCCGACCCCGGCGGGGCCGGTCACCACGACCGTGACGTCCGCCGCCCCGGCGTCCGGGGCCAACGAGGAGTCCAGCGAGGCCAGTTCGGCCTCCCGCCCGATCAACCGCCGCGGACAGGGCGGGAGTTGTCTGGGCGTCGGCAGGACGGACGGCCCGTGCAGGTGCAGTCCGCCGTGGATCGCGCCGGCCTGCACCACCGGGCCGGAGACCGTCGTGGCGCCGGCCAGCGAGTTCCGCACCGCTCCGTACGGCAGCTTGGCGTCGTTCACCGGCACCCGCCGGCCACGGTCGATCCTGTCACTGGCTCCCCCGGCCTCGGACTAACGATCGCTGTGCCGCTAGCATATGACGCATCGCCATGTCGAGATTATGGCCAAAGGCGCGGCCGCGGAACCCCTGCGACGGTATGGGCGAATGCCCGGGCGCCTGCCGTGCTCACCCGGATCCTCACGTCGGTCCCGCTGCGGTGCTAACCCCGTAGGACGACGGCCGCCTCTCCCGTGTACACCCGGAACGTGAGCGTCTCCTGCAGGTACAGGCGAATCGTTTCTGCGTCGTGGGAGAGGTAGCCCACCGAGGCGTCCTGGCCGAGGAACAGTTCGAAGTCCCCGCCGCGGGCGGACAGCAGGTAGGCGCCCTCGATGGCCGGCGCCCAGATGATGTCGCCGTCGAGGAGGCGGGCGAGGTGGTTGTGGACGGGGTAGCCGTGGTCGCTGGTCTCGTTGACGGCGGTGAAGGCGGCCGCGCCGAGCAGGAGCGAGTAGGGGCCGCCGACCCCGGCGAGGCGAAGGGCGGTCAGGGCCCGGCTGACGGCCTCCGGGTACTCGCGGACGTCGTCGGGGAGTTGGACCTGCGGATTGGTGGAGGCGGCCCGGATGCCGTCGATCGCGGCGGCGCGGTAGCCCTCGAACACGGCGCGGTCCTCGGCCAGGGCGAGGGTGCGGGCCGCGTCCTTGACGGGCTGCCAGTCGCTGTCCCTGGAGCCGCGTTCGACGTCGTCCACGGCGTCCCGGCGGACGGTGAAGGGGACGCGCAGCTCGACCACCGGCTGGACGGCGCGGGCGCGGGCCTGGACGCCGGCCGCCGGGGGGTCGACGGCGGTCAGGTGGCCGGTGCCGACGGCCGCGAGGGTGGCGCCCTCGGGACCGGTGAGGTCGACCACCCGGCGGCCGGCGATGTGCAGCTTGAAGGTCTGGCGGGCCTCCTCCTCGATCTCCTCCCACGCGGCGGCGGAGATCGGGGCGAGGTCCCGGTGGAGGTTGTTCATGTGCGGGGTCCTGTTCGGCGGGGCGGTCAGGGGCTCTGCTTGAGGCTGCCGATGCCGAGCGAGCCGTCCCCGGCGGCGGGCTCCGGGGCGGCGGCGGGCACGGCGGGCGCGGAGGCGGCGGCCATGGCGGGGGCGGGGGCGCCGGCCATGGCGGGGGCGGGGGCGCCGGAGGGCGCCGGCGGCGGGGCGTCGAGGAAGTCGGCGGTCGGGACGAAGAACAGCCCGCCGGTCACGGCGGTGGAGAAGTCGAGCAGCCGGTCGGTGGTGCCCGGCGGGTCGCCGACGAACATGTTGCGCAGCATCTCCTCGGTCACCCCGGGGTCGGCCGCGTAGCCGATGAAGTAGGTGCCGGCCTCGCCGCCGCTCCCGGCGGAACCGAACGTGCCATAGGGCATGTTGAAGCGGACGATCTTCCGCTCCTCGCCGTCCGGTCCGGTGATCACGGTGAGCGCCACGTGCGAGTCGGCGGGCTTGACGTCGTCGTCCAGTTCGATGTCGGTGAGCTTGGTGCGGCCGACCGCGCGCTCCTGCTGCTCGACGCTCAGCGCGTTCCACCCGTCCATGTCGTGCACGTACCGCTGCACGAGGACGTAGCTCCCGCCGGCGAAGGCCGGGTCCTCGGCGCCGATCAGGGCGGCCCGCTCGGCGGCCCGGCCCTCCGGGTTCTCGGTGCCGTCGACGAAGCCGAGCAGGTCCCGGTCCTCGAAGTACTTGAAGCCCTGGACGGAGTCGACGACGGTGGCCGCCCCGGCCAGCCGCTCGGTGAGCTGGGCGGCCAGTTCGAAGCAGAGGTCCATCCGCTCCGCCCGCAGGTGCAGCAGCAGGTCGCCGGGGGTGGCGGGGGCCCGGTGGCGGGGGCCGACCACCTCCTGGAGGGGGTGCAGGGAGGCGGGCCGGGGGCCGGCGAAGAGGCGGTCCCAGAGTTCGGACCCGATGCCGGTGACACAGGTGAGGGCGCCGTCGGGGGCCCGGAAGCCGACCGCGCGGCGCAGCCCCGCGAGTTCGGGCAGCAGGTCGCGGACGACCGCCTCCCGGCCGGGTTCGACGGTGAGGACGAGGAAGACGGCCGCGCTGGTCAGCGGGGAGAGTACGGCTTGCGGTTCGGCCCGCACGGTCGTGATCATGGGAACGATTACACCGCAGAACGGACGATCCGGCGCGGCCGGCGCACAGCCGAACGGCCCCACCGGGCAGGCCGGACGGCCCCGCCGGAGTGCGTTCCGACGGGGCCGTCCGGCTGACGCGACCGGTCCTTCCGAGTGAACGTCAGGCGCGTCGCCGTCCGGCGCCGGTGGCGGCCACCACGGCCCCCAGCACCGCCGAGACGACCGGCACCACCAGGGCCGCCCGGAAGCCCTCCAGCGCGGTGGCCCCCGATCCCAGCGCGGCCAGGTCCACCGTGGTCACCACCGAGAGGCCGAGCGCCGCCCCGAACTGGAACGAGGTGTTGAGCAGCCCGCCGGCCAGCCCCTGCTCCTCCTCCGCGATCCCCTCGGTGGCCGCGATGGTCAGCGGCCCGTACGCGAGGGCGAAGGCCAGCCCGGTCAGCAGCATGGTCGGGAACATCATCGGGTACGTCCAGTCGACGCCCACCGGCAGGAACAGCCCGTACGAGAGCGCGGCCAGCAGGAAGCCGCCGAGGATCACCCGGGCGTTGCCGAAGCGCTCCACCAGCTTCGGGGTGAGGGTCGGCGCCAGCACCGAGTCCACGCCGATGGCGAGCAGCGCCAGGCCGGTCTGGAGCGGGGACCAGCCGCGCAGGTCCTGGAGGTAGAGGGTGGCGGTGAACTGGAAGCCGAAGAACGAGCCGGCGAACAGCACCGCGCCGAGGTTGGCCCGCAGCAGCGGCCCGGAGCGCAGCACGCCCAGCCGCACCAGCGGCGCGGGCGAGCGCCGCTCGACCACCGTGAACACCGCCAGCAGGGCGAGCCCGCCGGCCAGCACCGCGGCGGTGGTGCCGACCCGCGCACCCGGCTCGCCGATCCGGACCACGCCGAACACCAGCAGCAGCATCGCCCCGGTCGCGGCCGCCGCTCCGGCCAGGTCGAAGCGCCCGCCGGCCCGCTGCGGCGCGGCGTCGCGCGGGATCAGCGGGACGGCGGCCGCCAGCAGCGCCCCGGCCAGCAGTACCGGGGCGAAGAACACCCAGCGCCAGCCGACCGCCGTCAGCAGGCCGCCGGCCACCAGGCCGAGCGAGAAGCCCGCCGCGGCCGTCCCCGCGTACACCAGCAGCGCCCGGTTGCGCCGCGGGCCCTCGGGGAAGGCGGTGGTGATGATCGACAGCCCGGCCGGGGTCATGAAGGCCGCCGACAGACCGGTGACGAAGCGGGCCAGGATCAGCACCCAGCCCTCGGTGGCCAGCCCGCCGAGGCCGGAGAAGAGCACGAAGACGGTCAGCCAGCCCAGGAACATCCGGCGCCGGCCCAGCAGGTCGGCCGTCCGGCCGCCGAGCAGCATGAAGCCGCCGTAGCCCAGCACGTACGCGCTCATCACCCAGGACAGCGCGCCGGTGGACATCCCCAGGTCGGCGCGGATCGAGGGCAGCGCCACGTTCAGCATGGCGACGTCGATGCCCTCCAGGAAGATCGCGCCGCAGAGCACGGCCAGCACGGCGGCGGAGCGGCCGCCGAGCCGGGCCGGGGGCTCCGGCGGCGCCGGGCGCTCCCCGGGCCCGGGCAGGGCCTCCCGGCTGTTTTCGGGCAGGGCTGATGACACGGACACCTGGGGCTCCTCGGGGGGAACGGGGGTGGCGAGGGCCCCGGACGGTTCTTCCCCGTCCGGTCGGTTCCCTCTTGTAACCACTCGTCATCCTCGGGCAGCATCGGGAGGCATGGAAGAAGGCACTTCGAAGGAACCGACGCACTGCGCGGGTACCGAGGACGGCTACGACGTCCTCCAGTGGGACGTCCGGGAGGACTGCGAGGTGCGGCAGATCCTGGACCGGATCGCCGACAAGTGGTCGCTGCTGGTGATCTCCCTGCTGGACCGGCGGTCGCTGCGCTTCACCGAGCTGCGCCGGGCGATCGACGGGGTCAGCCAGCGGATGCTCACCGTCACGCTGCGCCAGCTGGAGCGGGACGGCCTGGTCGAGCGGACGGTGCACCCGGTGGTGCCGCCCCGGGTCGACTACGCACTGACCCCGCTCGGGCGGACGCTGCACGCCACCATCCAGTCGCTGGTCACCTGGACCGAGGCGCACCAGCGCGAGATCGCGGCGGCGCGGGCCGCGTACGACTCCCGGGAGAACGCGTCCTGAGACGCGGACGTGCGAGGTGTCCTGAGACGTCGACGCGGGGCGGGCGCGCCTCGTCGCACACCCGCCCCGCGCGCGCCCCACGTCCGCCTCCCGGCCGGCGGCCGCCCCACGTCCGCCTCCCGCCCCGCGGCCGCCCCTCGCGGCCTCCGGCCCGGCTCAGCCCCGCAGCGCCGCCAGCTGCTCGGCGAACGGCACCACCCGCTCGGGCAGCGCCGGCGCCGCCGGGCCTCGCCCGGCCAGCAGGGCCGCCAGCTCGCCGGCCGCCCGGTCGATCCGGCGCGGCAGGCCGTCGGTGAGCCCGTCCCCCGCCGCACCCCAGTCGTCGGTGGCCGCGTAGACGGCGGTCGGCAGCACCACCGCGCGCAGGTAGCTGAACAGCGGCCGGACGGCGTGCTCCAGGGCGAGCGAGTGCCGGGGCGTGCCGCCGGTGGCGGCGATCAGCACCGGCTTGCCGGTGAGCGCGTCGTTGTCGACCACGTCGAAGAAGGACTTGAACAGACCGCTGTACGAGGCCGTGAAGATCGGCGTCACCGCGATCAGGGCGTCCGCCTCCGTCACCGCCTCGATCGCCGCGCGCAGCCCGGCGCCGGGGAAGCCGGTGACGAAGTTGTTGGCGATCTCCACCGCCAGGTCCCGCAGTTCGACCACGGTGACGTCCACCTCCCGCCCCTCCTGGGCGAGTCGGCGCACGGTCGAGTCGGTGAGCCGGTCCGCCAGCAGCCGCGTCGAGGACGGCTTGCTCAGCCCGGCACTCACCACCACCAGCTTGAACGCGGTCACTTGGCCACCTCCGTCGTCTCGTTCTCGCGCGCGTCGCGGGCCGCGACCAGCGCGGTGTGGGTCGGTCCGTCCGGCACCTCGGCCGGGCGGCCCTTGGCGAACTCCTCGCGCAGCACCGGCACGACCTCCTCGCCGAGCAGGTCCAGCTGCTCCAGCACCGTCTTGAGCGGCAGGCCGGCGTGGTCCATCAGGAACAGCTGGCGCTGGTAGTCCCCGAAGGTCTCGCGGAAGGTCAGGGTCTTCTCGATGACCTCCTGCGGGCTGCCCACGGTCAGCGGGGTCTGCTCGGTGAACTCCTCCAGGGAGGGCCCGTGGCCGTACACCGGCGCGTTGTCGAAGTACGGGCGGAACTCGCGCACCGCGTCCTGGGAGTTCTTCCGCATGAACACCTGCCCGCCGAGGCCGACGACGGCCTGCTCGGGCGTGCCGTGGCCGTAGTGGGCGTAGCGCTCGCGGTAGAGGTCGATCAGCTTCTGGAAGTGCTCCTTGGGCCAGAAGATGTTGTTCGCGAAGAAGCCGTCGCCGTAGTAGGCGGCCTGCTCGGCGATCTCGGGGCTGCGGATCGAGCCGTGCCAGACGAACGGCGGGACGTCGTCCAGCGGGCGCGGGGTGGAGGTGAAGCCCTGGAGCGGGGTGCGGAAGCGGCCCTGCCAGTCCACGACCTCCTCGCGCCACAGCTGGTGCAGCAGCGCGTAGTTCTCGATCGCGAGCGGGATGCCCTGGCGGATGTCCTGGCCGAACCACGGGTAGACCGGGCCGGTGTTGCCGCGGCCCATCATGACGTCCACCCGCCCCTCGGCCAGGTGCTGGAGCATCGCGAAGTCCTCGGCGATCTTCACCGGGTCGTTGGTGGTGATCAGCGTGGTCGAGGTGGAGAGGATGATGCGGTCGGTCTGCGCGGCTATGTAGCCGAGCATGGTCGTCGGCGAGGACGGGACGAACGGCGGGTTGTGGTGCTCGCCGGTCGCGAAGACGTCCAGGCCGACCTCCTCGGCCTTGCGGGCGATCGCCACCATCGCCTTGATCCGCTCGTGCTCGCTCGGGGTGCGGCCGGTGGTGGGGTCGGTCGTCACGTCGCCGACGGAGAAGATTCCGAACTGCATGCTGATCACCACGTCCCAGGTAGTCCAACTTTCAACCACCCTAGCATCCGGCCGCCGACCGGTATTCCCTCCGGGCGCCCGCCGTGCGGTGCGACGACAATGGAAGGCGCGGAGAGGCAAGGGACGGCTCCGGAAGGGCGGCGGACGATGGGTCCGTACATCGCGGTGAGCGCGCTGAGCCACGAGGGCCTGGTGCGCGCGCACAACGAGGACAGCCTGACGGTCGGGCCGTGGACGCTCTGCGCCACCGTGACCACCAACCCGCAGACCCTGCTCTTCCCGCTCGGCCCGCCCTGCGTGGTCGCGGTCGCCGACGGCCTGGGCGGCCACCCCGGCGGCGAGGTGGCCAGCGCCCTGGTCGCCCGCCGGCTCGCCGCCGACGGGGGCGCGCTGGTCGACGAGGACTCCGTCCGCGAGGAGCTCCAGACCTGCAACCGGGCCGTCTACGCGGCCGCCGCCGAGGAGCCCGAGCTCGCCGCGATGGGCACCACGGTCGCCGGGCTGGTGCTGCTGCCCGAACGGGCCCTGGTCTTCAACGTGGGCGACAGCCGGGTCTACCGGATCACCGGGGACGGGCTGCGCCGGGTGAGCGTGGACGACAGCCCGCCGCTGCCGCCCGGGCAGCGCACCACCTCGGTGGTCACCCAGACCCTGGGCGGCTCGCTCGGGCTCACCTTCGTCGAACCGCACGTCCGGGCGGCGCCGCTGGCCGCCGGGGACCGCTACCTGGTGTGCAGCGACGGGCTCACCGACCCGGTGCCCGAGGAGGAGCTGGCCGGGCTGCTGGAGCGGTCGTCCGAGGGGGCGGACCGTTCGGACGGCAGGGCTTCGTTCGAGCTGTGGAAGGCGGCGATCGAGGCCGGCGGGCCGGACAACATCACCCTGGCGCTGGTGCGGGTCGGCGCGTAGGGCTCCCCGACGGCGCGGACCCGCCCCGGGCGGGGCGCCGTAGCGCTCCGCCCGGGGCGGTCACCTGTCCGTTCGCCGTACTCGGCTCAGATCTCGCTCGTGACGCTCACCCCGCTGAAGCCCTGCTGGGCGTGGAGGCTGAAGTAGACGTAGCCCGCCGGCGGGTTCGTGACGGTCAGCGTCTCGGAGTTGTCCGGGTTGGTCGACCGCGCGGTGTTGGCGTTCGTGTAGGCCCAGCCCGCCGCGTTGTAGTAGAGGTCGCCGTTGCCGGTGCCGCCGCTGGTGGTGATCTTCACCTGCTTGGTGCCGGCCGGCACCAGCAGGTAGAAGTGCGCGTAGTTGCCGGTGCTCGCCGCGACGTTGCTGCGGGCACAGTTGGCGTCCAGCTGCCGGGTGTCGGCGGCGCTGCACTCGGGCACCTGCGGGATGGTCGGGGTGGTGCCGCAGGCGCCGCTCGCGCACTTGGTCAGCCAGCTGTCGAAGTCGGCGTCGTAGCGGGTGCCGATGGTGGTCTTCAGGATGGCGCGGGCGCCGTCCCAGTCACCGGCGCGGTACTTGGCGAGGACCGCGTCCACATCGGAGCGGTGCTGCTCCATCATGTAGCGGACGGCCAGGTAGCCCCAGCGGTAGACCCGGTCCTGGTCGCCGTAGCCGGTGTCGAAGAGATCGCTCAGCCGGTAGGTGTGACGGCCGGCCGCCGCGACGGCGGCGTCGTTGGTCACCTTGCGGTACGAGTAGGACACGTACTCGGCGAAGCCCTCGACCCACCAGACGGTCGGGGTCTTCATGCCGGCCTCGAAGTCGCCGTACATGTCGAACCGGCCGTCGAGGTAGTGGGTGTACTCGTGGTTGAGGTTCCAGATCTCGAAGGACGGGCGGGCCCACTCGGCCTCGTAGCAGAGGAAGCGCGGCTGGTTGCCGGCCTTGGCCGGGTCGCCCTCCAGGTACATGCCGCCGTTGTTGGTGTCGATGCCGTAGATCGCGGCGGCCAGCACCTGGTAGTCGAGCGAGGAGTGGAAGGCCACGACCTCGATCGTGGTGTTCCGGTCGTCCTTGACCGCGCCGTTGTCCTTGGCGACCGAGTGGAAGTACGCGTCCTGGCCGTTCAGGCTGGTGCAGGCGGTGCCCAGCTGGGTGCTGTCCAGCGCCTGGGCGAGCAGGGTGATGCTCGGGCTGCAGGTGTGCTTGACGGTCAGCACGCCGGCCTTGAGCTGGTCCGACTTGTTGCAGGTGCCGTAGTACGAGCAGTTGCCGACGTCGTAGTAGTCGACCGCCTCGGCGACGGCGGCCCACTGGTAGACGGTACGGCCCTTCGGCTCCGACTTCTGGACCAGCGCCTTGGCCAGCGGACGGACCTTTGCCTGGAGCGCCGTGTCCTTCAGGAAGCGGGCCAGTTCCTTGGTGGCGTTGTAGACCAGCACGCCGTAGGTGTCGCCGAGCAGGGCGTTGTTGCGGGTCGCGAAGTCGGACAGCGCGTCCAGCACGCTCGGGTCGGCCTCGACGGCCGCGTCGAAACCGGGCACCTGGTGGCCGCGGAACAGCACGGTGAACACCGGGTTGACCGCCCACGCCATGCCGGCCGGGTTCCAGGTGTCGGCCTTGTAGTCGCCCAGCAGCCGCTTGACCACCGGCAGGTAGCGGACGTTCTCCTGCGCGCTGTCGATCAGGGTGACGGCCTCGCCCAGGATCGGCGCGTTGCCCGCCGCGACGTCGCGCGAGTGCGCGCTGTTGAAGAAGGCGTCCAGGCCGGACCGGATCGCGGTCTTCAGGCCGGCGCCGTACTCGCCGACGTCCTCCTTGTGGTACCACTGCACGAAGTAGCCGGCGCGCAGGAAGAGCACCAGCTGCTCGACGGAGGTGGAGTTGTCACCGGGGTAGCCGGCCGCCGCGTCGCGCAGCGCGTAGGCCACCGTGCTCATCTGCTCCTCGCGGAACGCGCCCCGCGCGTCGCCGCCGGTGAGCTTGAACAGCGAGTTGACGCACTGGATGTCGGCGTCCTTGATGTGCTGGACCAGGTCGCCGCCGGTCCGGCCGGTGAAGTCGCCGGTGTTGCAGGGCTTTTCGGCCGCCGCGCCGAGGCCGAAGACCTTGGCGGTCGAGCGGACCTCGGCCGGCCGGGTGTCGACCGGGAGCGGGGCGCGCTCGTCGACCGAGGCCAACTGCTGCCCGCTGTCGGCTCGTTCGGGCGCGTCGAGGCCCGGCTGCGGAGCCGGGCCGGCGGGGGTCGGGGCAGGTGCGCCGCCGGCGGCGGGGCCGGCGGGGGCGGCCTGGGACTGGGGGGCGAACAGGCCGACCGCCAGGAACAGGGACAGGACGAGCGTCAGCAATCGTGCCAGCTGCGGGAGTCGCAGCAGACGTGAAGGACTCACGTGGGGGCCTCCGGGCCGTCGTCGGCCGCGACTTGGGGGCGCGGCCGGTGGGGGTGGCGAGGACCGTTGGTGACGGCGCCGCGTGGGGGCGGTTCCGTCGGGCACGGCGGGGGGTGTGACATGTACCATGGCACACATCACATGCCCCTGGGAACCCGCCGCGTTGTGTACGGTTCGCGGGGAACGGAGGCGGGATCCGTGATGCCGGGCCGTCAGGCGACCGGCTCGGGGCGGGGCGCTCCGCCCTGTCCGGGGGCCGCTCGTCCCGCAACGACGGGAAGGGCATGGCGACGTGTCGTCGCCATGCCCTTCCCGTTTGCGGAACAGCTGCTTGCGGAGCGGCCGCCACCGGTCGCTCGCGGTTGCTCGCGGCCGCTTGCGGTGCGGCCGCTCGCGGCGGACTACTTGCGGAGCAGCAGGATCACGCCCGCCGTCGCCAGGCCGACCACGACGGCGGCCGCGCCGTACGCCAGGCGGTGCGCCCGCAGCACCGGCAGGAAGCGGTCCACGGCGTAGCGGCCGGGGCCGGTCAGGGCGAGCGCGGCGGCACCGGCGGTCAGCAGCAGCTCGTACTCGCTGCCCTTCGGGGCGAAGAAGCCGCCGCCCCAGGTGACGGCGATCGCGTTGACCATCGTGCCGACGATCGCGGCGCCCGCCAGCGGGGTCAGCAGGCCGACGGCGAGGGCGAGTCCGCCCAGCGTCTCGGTGAGGCCGGCCACCACGGCCATGGCGTCGCCGGCCGGGTAGCCGCTCATGGTGAAGAACTGACCGGTGCCGTCGATCCCGCCGCCGCCGAACCAGCCGAACAGCTTCTGGCTGCCGTGCGCGGCCATGGTCAGGCCGAGGACGAGGCGCAGGAGCAGGAGTCCGGCGTCGTAGGCGTGCGGGGAGGTCGTCGCGGACCCGGCGGCGTCCCGGGCCGGGCTGACGGTGGTGGTGGCGGCGGTCGTGCTCGGGCTGCTGCTCGGCATGCGCGTCTCCATCGATCGGGGTTCGGTCGTCGTCCGGCGCGGCCGGACGTGGTCACAGGTCGTGGTGTGCGGCGGGGGGGGCGGGGTCGCCCCACGCCATTGTTCAAATTTGAACGGCCGCGCTTCCGACCGTACCCCGAAGTTCGAATTTGAACAACTGACGGGGCGTCGGCAACTCGCGGCCCCCGGCCGGGCCGGGGAGGGTGGAGGCATGGCTCATCACAGGCAGCACCGACGGGAGGCACGGACGGGCACCCCGTACGCCGAGGCGCTGGACGCCTTCGGCGAGCGCGTCCGACTGATCGGCCCCGGCCAGTGGGACTCCCCCACCCCGTGCAGCGACTGGTCCGTCCGCGACCTGGTCAACCACCTCACCGGCGAGCAGCTCTGGGTGCCCGAACTGCTGATGGGCGCCACCATCGGCGAGGTCGGCGGGCGCTTCGACGGCGACGTGCTCGGCGACGACCCGGTCACCGCCTGGTCCGAGGCCGCCGAGGCCGCCCGGGAGGCCTGGGCCGTCCCCGGCGCCACCGAGCTGACCGTCCACCTCTCCTACGGGGACGTCTCCGGCCAGTACTACCTGGACCAGCTCACCACCGACCTGGTGATCCACACCTGGGACCTCGCCGAGGGCATCGGCCGGCGCACCCGGCTCCCCGCCGGGCTCGTCGAGTTCGCGCTCGACGAGTTCAGCGGGTACGGGGACCTCTCCGGCAGCGGGCTCTTCGACCCGCCGGTGCCGGTGGCCGAGGACGCCGCCCCGCAGACCCGGCTGCTCGCCCTCACCGGGCGGCGGGACGGCGGGTGAGCGGGGGCGGCCCCGGGGTGAAGCGGGGCGCGACTCCGGGTGCTCCTCGGCGCGACTCCGGGTGGCCCTCGGCGCGACTCCGGGTGAAGCGGGGCGCGACTCCGGGTGAGCCCGGGCGCGACTCCGGGTGAGCGGCCCGGCGCCGGATACTGGAAGGCGGCGGGGGAAGTCTTCCGTGCGAGAGGCGGGCGGGCCATGAGCCGCAGGCCTGACATCCTCGGCGAGTTCACCGCCGACCACCGGGCGGCCACCGAGCTGCTCGACCGGATCGAGACCGCGCCGGCCGACGACCCCGGGCGCGGCGAGCTGGTCGCCCGGCTGACCGACCTGCTCTTCGCCCACTGCGCCGCCGAGGAGGAGCACCTCTTCCCGGTGGTGCAGCACGACGTGCCCGACGGCGGGGCCCTGGTGTTCCGCAGCATCCACGACCACCTGGCGATCGGGCAGTACCTCGCCGACCTCCAGGGGCTCGGACCGGCCGACCCGGTCTTCGACACCCTGCTGCGCGGCCTAGCCGAAACCCTCCGGCGGCACCTGCGCGGCGAGGAGGAGCGGCTCTTCCCGGCCGCGCGCAAGGCCCTGCCCGCGGCCGCCCGCACCGCGCTGGGCGACCGGCTGCGGGCGGAACGCGCGGAGCTGGAGGCGCCCGGGGGGCCAGCCGGGACTTCCGGCTGATCGATCCTCCTGCCGATCGATCCTCCCTGCCGATCGATCCCATTCGGTCGATCGATCCCTTCCGGCTGATCAGTGGCCGATCAGTAGTTGGTCAGCCGCTGCTCAGCCCTTCGGCCCGATCACCGCGAACCGGGCGCCGTCGCGGTCCCGCAGCCGGGCCACCCGGCCGTACGGGGAGTCGAAGGCCGGGCCGATCACCCCGCCGCCCAGCTCCACGGTCCGGGCCAGCGCCCGGTCGGTGTCCGGGACGGCGAAGGACACCTCCCAGTGCGGCGGCGTCCCGGCCGGTCCGCCCGCCTGCTCCTTGGCCAGCGCGGCCACGCTGTGCCCCTCGGCCCGCAGCACCACCCGGTCGTGCTCCCAGCGGACGTCGAAGCGCTCCGGGTCGCGGCCGTCCCAGCGGAACACCTCGCCGTAGAACAGCGCCGCCGCGAACGGGTCCGGGGTGCGCAGCTCGATCCAGACCGGCGCCCCGGGCAGGTCCAGCCGCCGGGCCCGGCCCAGCGGGCCCTCCCAGATGCCGAACGCCGCGCCCGCCGGGTCCGCCGCGAAGGCCACCCGCCCGGCGTCGAAGGCCAGCGGGCCGACCGCCAGGGTCGCGCCGCGCTCGCGCACCGCGTCGGCGGCGGCGTCGGCGCTCTCCGTCCCGAAGTAGCTGGTCCACGCGAGCGGGATCGCCCCGCCGCCGGCGACGCCCAGCCCGGCCACCGCCTCCCCGCCGGTCACCGCGTGCACGTACGGACCGAAGCGGTCCGCCACGGGCTCGAACTCCCAGCCGAGCAGCGGACCGTAGAACTCCTCGGCGTCCTCCAGGTCCCGGGCCATCAGGCTCACCCAGCACGGTACGGCCGCCACACAGCGCACCCTCGCGGCCGTCTCACCGCTGCCCATCGCGAACCTCCTCGCCCACCCGGCCGCCGGGCCCCTCCCGACTCCCACGGCCCACCGGCCGCCCGGGACACCCACACCCTAGGCCGCCACCCGCACCGCCCCGGGGAAGCCATGCCCGGGATCAGCGCACCCAGTTCTTGAGGGGCTCGGTGTCCAGGGAGATCCCCACCGGGTCGGGCAGGTGGACGGTCCTGCCGAACGGAACGGTCCGGACGGTCTCGTAGCGGACGCCGTCGGGCTGGCTGTGGACGACGACCTCCGCGGAGTCCCGGTCGATCAGGAGGTAGACCGGGATGCCGGCCTCGGCGTAGGCACGGGGCTTCTCGACACGATCACGACGGTCGGTGTCGGAGTCGTAGGAGGTGACCTCCGCAACCATCAGGGCCCCGCCGGTCGGCGCCCAGTCGCCGCACCCGACGAAGGCGTCCGCATCCGCGAGCGTGCCGTCCGGGCGGGCGCGCCCGTCCCGGTAGCCCTCGAGCCTCAGGCCTTGATCATGCAGGTAGAGCTCCGGCCGGGCCTGGATGCAGATCCGCAGGAGCCACTGGACGATGCGGCCGTGGTCGCCGTCTGGCACGGGCTTGATCCCCAACTTCCCGTTGATGAACTCCAGCCGGATGCCTTCGACGGTTCGACCCAGGTGACGGGCGAACTCCTCGAACTGCTCGGGCAGCATCTGCGGGCGCTCGGAGATCACAGTCACGGGCCTTCCTCCTTCGCCTGGACACCCTCCGGGTGAACGAGTTCACCGGCGGGGCGGTTACGGCCGTCCGCTTCCGACCATAGCCGAGCTGATCGACCCGGTCATCGATGTGGCGCAGGACACATCACCGGCGGAAATTCCGGGGACGGATTCCCCGTTTTCGAGTACGTTGGCAGAAGCGGGGAGAATTTCCCCGGTATCCTGAGGAGCAGTCGTCGTGACCACCACCGCCGAGTCGGGCCGTCCCGCCGGGAGCGCGCGTACGCCGAAGTTGCGTGCGGACGCGAGCCGGAACCGGGAGCGGATCGTGCTGGCGGCCCGGGACGCGTTCGTCGAGTACGGTGCGGACGCGCCGCTGGACGAGATCGCGAAGCGGGCGGGGGTCGGCAACGCCACGCTGTACCGGAACTTCCCGGACCGGGTGGCGCTGATCCACGAGGTGGCGTTGCTCGTCAAGAACCGCATCCTGGCCCTTGCCGAGGCGGCGACGGCGGAGGCGGACGCTCCTGACGGCAGCGGCCCGTTCGACGCCCTCCAGCGGTTCGTGCACGCGTCCGTCGGGGAGAAGATCGGCGGGCTCTGCACCCTGTTCAGCACCCATGTCGACCCGTTCGGCCCGGAGTTGACCGAGATCCGGGAGCGTCTGCAGGCCGCCGTGGGCGGGCTGATGGAGCGCGCCCGGGCCACGGGCGAGCTGCGGGCCGACGTCGAGCACGGCGACCTGTTCATCGCGATGAGCCAGCTGACCCGGCCGCTGCCGAACACCTCCTGCCGGCTCGACGACTTCGTCCACCGGCACCTGCAGATCTTCCTGGACGGCCTGCGCGCGCCGGCGCCTTCTGCCCTGCCCGGCCGGTCCGCGACCTTCGAGGACTTCCAGCCCCAGAACTGACCGACCACCAGCACCGACCGCCCGTGCCGAACCCGGCACCCAGCACCAGCACCAGCACCAGCACCGACCACCAGTACCGACCGCCCGGCGGCGCCCTGCCGCGCCCCGGCGCGCCCTGACACCGCACCTTCCCGTACGGCGACCAGCCGTGTCCCCGTACGGCGCTCGACCGTTCACGCACACCACACGCACCGTGAAGTGAGTACCCCCATGCCTCAAACCGACGCCCGACCGGCGACGCTGCCCGATCCCCGGCGCTGGAAGGCGCTGATATTCATCGGCCTCGCCCAGCTGATGGTCGTCCTCGACGCGACCATCGTGAACATCGCCCTGCCGTCCGCGCAGCAGGACCTGGGCATCTCCGACGGCAACCGCCAGTGGGTGATCACCGCCTACGCGCTGGCCTTCGGCGGACTGCTGCTGTTCGGCGGCCGGATCGCGGACCTGTGGGGCCGCAAGCGGACCTTCATCGTCGGCCTGACCGGCTTCGCCCTCGCCTCCGCGCTCGGCGGCGCCGCGGCCAACACCGCGATGCTGCTCGGCGCCCGTGCCCTGCAGGGCGTGTTCGGTGCGCTGCTCGCGCCGGCCGCGCTGTCGCTGCTCGCGGTGACCTTCACCGAGGCCAGGGAGCGCGCCAAGGCCTTCGGCATCTACGGTGCGATCGCCGGTGGCGGCGGCGCCATCGGTCTGATCCTCGGCGGCCTGCTCACCGAGTACATGAACTGGCGCTGGACCTTCTTCGTCAACATCCCGTTCGCGATCGTGGCCGCCGTCGGCGCCGTCATGGTGATCCGCGAGCCCGCCGAGGGCCGCAACCGCAACAAGCTGGACGTCCCCGGCGTGCTGCTGGTGACCGCCGGCCTGGTCTCGCTGGTCTACGCCTTCACCCGCGCCGAGTCCGACGGCTGGTCGTCCGCCAGCACCGTGGGGCTGTTCGTCGCGGCCGCCGTGCTGCTGACCGCCTTCGTGCTGGTGGAGCGCCGGGTCAAGGCCCCGCTGCTGCCGCTGCGCGTGGTGCTCGACCGCAACCGCGGCGGGGTGTACCTGTCGCTGGGCATGGCCGTGATCGGCATGTTCGGTCTGTTCCTCTTCCTGACCTACTACCTGCAGATCGTGCTCGGCTACAGCCCGGTGCTGACCGGCGTCGCCTTCCTGCCGATGGTGGCGGGCATGATCACCGGCTCGACCCAGATCGGCGCCCGGCTGATGACCCGGGTCCCGGCCCGCTACCTGATGGCGCCCGGCTTCCTGACCGCCTCGGTCGGCATGTTCCTGCTGGCCCACATCGGCGTGGACACCTCCTACCCGGCGCTGATCCTGCCCGGCCTGGTCCTGATGGGCCTCGGCATGGGCACCGCGTTCATGCCGGCCATGAGCCTCGCCACGCACGGCGTCCAGCCGCGCGACGCGGGGGTGGCCTCGGCGATGGTCAACACCTCGCAGCAGGTCGGCGGCGCCATCGGCACCGCGCTGCTGAACACCATCGCGGCCAGCGCGACCACCGGCTGGCTGGCCTCGCACGCCACCGCGGCGGCCACCTCGCCGGAGGCCGCCAAGGCGCTCCAGTTCCAGGGCATGGTGCACGGCTTCTCCACCGCGATCTGGGTGTCCTTCGGGATCCTGGTGGCGGCCGCCGCGGTCGCCTTCACCTTCGTCAACGCCGGCCGGCCGGGTGCCGCGGCGGGCTCGGACACGGGCGCGGCGAAGGAGAACGAGGTGCCGGTGCTGGTGCACTGACGCCCAGGGGTTGCTCGGGTGCGTACGCGGCCCGTCCGGTGTCCTCCACGACACCGGGCGGGCCGCTCGCCGTTTCCGGGCCTGCGTGGTCTCCGGGCCTGCGTGGTTTTCGGGCCTGCGTGGTCTCCGGGCCCGCGTGGTCTCCGGACCCGAGTGGCGTCCGGGCCTGCGCCCGGCTCCGGCGCACGAACAGCCCCGCCCCCTCGAACCGGCCGCCGCGGTCGACGAGAATGGAGTGGCCCGCCCCGCGGGCGGGCTCACCCGCACCCCCCGACGGCACAGGGAGGACAGGTGCACCACCGAACCGACGGGCTCGCCGACAGCAGGTACCTCCTGCTCACCACCTTCGACGAAAACGGCGGCCGCATGGACTCGCAGCTCTGGGTGGTGCCCGACGGCACGGCCCTCGGGGTCTGGGCCCCGGCCCACTCCGGCGAGGCCGAACGGATCCGCCGCCACCCCCGGGTACTGATCGGCCCCTGCGACGCCCGCGGGCGCCCCACCGGCCGCCGGGTCCCGGCCCGGGCACGGCTCTGCGACGCCGACGACACCGCCCGCTACCGCACCTCGCTGATCAACAAGTACGGCCTGACGGCGCTGATCGCGCTGGCCCGCAGCCGGTTCCGGGTGGGGCTGGCGGGGACGGTCGGGATCCGGATCACGCTGAGCGAACTGGAACAGCGGCTGGTCGGGCCGGAATGGCAGCCGCCGACCGGCTACTACACGAACTGACGCACCGTCACTTCACTTCGCGCGCCGGGCCTCCGGGAGTGGCGACCCCGGCGCTCGGCGCCTCCGGGGCCGTCCTCAGGACCGCTTCCGTCTCCCGGGTCACCGTCCGACCGGCGAGCGAGCACTGACCCGTCGCCGACCGGCTGCCGAGCGACCGCCGACCGACCGCCGACCGACCGCCGACCGACCGTGGGGAAGTCAGGACAGCGGGTGGGTCGGGACCGGACTGACCTCCTGGATCTCGCCGTGGGCCTTGGTGAGCAGCTGCGAGGCGAGCTCGTTGAGCGCGCGGGCCCCCGCGATCTCCTCGCCGACCCTCAGCTGCTCCGGGTCGGAGGGGTGGCGGCTGCTGTAGCCGTGGGCGCGCAGTTCGGTCCCGTCGCCGAGCCGCAGCAGTGCGGCGGCGCTGGTCCGCGGGCCGTCTTCGCGGAACTCCATCTCGATGTGCCAACCGACCAGAGTCTGCATGGCGGATCACCTCCATCGGTTACTCCTCCAGGGTGCGCCGCACCCACCGTGAACACCAGGCCAGCCGACCCGGACGGCTCCGGGGCCGGTACCCGGGGGGCGGGTTGAACGCGTTCAACTCAGCCGCGTAGAGTCGGCGGCGCAAGTCATTTGAACGCGTTCAAGGGAGTGCGCCCACCATGGGCAAGGGCACCACGGAACTGGTCGACCTGCTGATCCTGCTCGGCATGGGTGCCGTCGTCCCACTCGGCCTCGCCCTGATCGACGAGCCCGGGCTCGCCCGGGTCCACCGGTTCTGGCCGATCGCCGCGGTACCCGGCGCGCTCTCGCTCTGGCTGCCCCGCGGCGGCCTGGCCACCGGCAGCGCCGTGCTCTACGCGCTCGGCACCCTGGCGATCGCCCTGCACGCGCCGCTGCGGCTGGCCCGCAGCCGTTCGCTCGCGCCCGCCGAGGTCGCGGTGCTCACCGCGCTCGCCGCACCCTCGGTGGCCGGGGTCGCCCTGGTCGCCGAGCGCTCCGGCTACCCGCTGTTCGGCTTCGAGCCGCACATCCTGGCGCTCACCGTCCCGCACTTCCACTACGCCGGGTTCACCGCCGCCCTGGTCGCCGGACTCGTCTGCCGCACCGTCCGCCCCGGTTCCGGCGCGGCCCGCTGCGCGGCGCTCAGCGTCCCCGCGGGCACCCTGCTGGTGCTGGCCGGGTACTTCCTCGGCAACTGGTGGCAGTTCGCCGGGGCCGCCGTACTGAGCGCCGGGATGTGGCTGGTCGGCCTGGTCACCTGGCGCGAACTGCGCCCCCGCGGCGGCGACCGGGCCACCGCCCGACTGCTCGCCGTCTCCTCGGCCGTCCTCGCGCTCACCATGGTGCTCGCCCTGTGGTGGGCCCTCGGCCGGGCCGCCGGACTCCCCCACCCCACCCTGACCTGGATGGCCGCCACCCACGGCGTCGGCAACGCGCTCGGCTTCGCGCTCTGCGCCCTGCTCGCCTGGCGCCGGATCGCCGCCGGCCGTACCGGCGCCGACCGGGCAACCGCCGGCCGTGCCGGCGCCGAGCGGGTCACCACCACCCCGACCGAGGCCCGGGAGGCCGCCCGATGAACGACTACAGCTACCCCGAACAGGGCGCCAGCCGCACCGGCGAACTGCCCGTCGGCTACAACCACCTGCGGCACAGCGCGCTCATCGGTCGCGGCCGGCCCGCCCTGGCGGCCGCCGGAGCCGCCCTGCTCGAATGGCGGATGCACCGGCTCGCGGGCGTCCGGATCGACGCGGCGGCCGACCGCGCCGCCCCGGACGTCGCCGTCCACTGCGCCATCGGCCTCGGCCCGCTGCGGGCCGGCGCCCCCAACCGGGTGCTGGCCGTGGTCGACGGCCCGGACCGGTACGGCTTCACCTACGGCACCCGGGCCGGGCACCTCGCCCAGGGCGAGGAGACCTTCCTGGTCGAGCTGGCACCGGACGGCGGCGTCCGGTTCTCCGTCACCGCCTTCAGCCGACCCATCGCCTGGTACGCCCGGCTGGCCGGCCCGCTGCTCCCCCTCGCCCAACGCGCCTTCGCCCGCCGCTGCGGGCGCGTACTGGCCCGGATCGCCGCCGACGCGGGGTGAGCGCCGGGAGCCGCCCGGGCGAGCGGGTGGCGGACGGCGAGGCGGGTGGCTCCCCGCCAGCGCTGGTCCGGGCGGTGGACGAACCGCACGAGGCGCGCGAGCTGTGGCGGGCCCGGGCCGAGGAGTACCGGACGCGGCGCCGGGCGGAGAAGCGGGAAGGGCGGCGGCAGCTGTCGGCGACGGCCTGGTGGCACCGGCGCAGCTGGGGCTCGCCGGACGCGGCCGGGCAGCACGACCCGTTCCCGCACCCGCACCCGCGGCTGCGGCTGCCCTGCTACGTCCGGCGGCAGAAACGCCCTGGGGGACGGCGTCGAGCTGCCGGGCTGCCCGGTCTGCGGGGAGCAGGGCCCGTCGGTGCGGCTCCCAACCGGCAGCGGCCACGCCGAGCTGTGCTGCTACTGCGCCACGAGGCCGACAGCTCCCGTTGAGGGCCCGAGATCAGTCAGGCGTCGGGTCAGACCTGCCCGGGAACCGCTCATGAACATCCTCACTGTCAGGCGTGGTGGGTCGGGATCGCGACCAGTAGCGCGCCGCCGTCCTGGACCCGGACCTCGAAGTGATCGATGTCCCCGGGCTGGAGCGCCGTGCCGCCGGTGGTGCGCACAGTGCCGTCCCCGCCTCCGTTCCCGTTCCCGTTCCCGTAGCCGCCTGCCGGGACGGACCAGGTGGTGACGGTCTGCTGCTCGCCGGTGCGCGAGACGGCGACCAGCCGGCAGGTCAACGGGCCCTGGACGCCGCCGAGTTGCAGGCTGATCCGGCTTCCCCAGGTGGCGCCGTCCACGCCGACGGTGGCGTGCGCGCCGGTGCCCGGGTCGGTGGCGCTGAACTGCTGGGCGGCCGCGACGACGGCGGGTGTCTGCTCGGCGGTGAGCACGGCGGCGGTGACGGCGGGGCCGACCGCCACCATCACGGTCGCGGCCAGGGCGAGCACCAGCCGCCGCACCCGGCCCCGCCGCCGGGTGGCGCCGACCTCGGCGACCAGCCGGTCCAGCAGTCGCGGATCCGGTTGCGGGTCGGGGCCGGCCGGGTCCGTTCCGGCCGCCCGCGCGGTGGCCGCGTACTCGGCCAACAGCGGCTCCACCGGGCCGAGTCGGGCCACCTGACCGGCGCACTGCGGGCAGTCGGCGAGGTGCCGTTCGAAGGCGGCGCGCTCGGCGGGCTCCAGCAGGCCGAGGACGTATGCGCCGGCGTCGACGTGTTCCGGGCCGGGGGCGTGGCGAGGTGCGCCGGGGGCGGCGCCGGCCGGGACGGCGTCGCCGGGCGGCACGGCGTCGGCGCCGGGCAGGCCGTCGGGCAGCCGGTCGGGGGCCGGATCGGGGTCGGGGTGTTTGGTCACGATGTCACTCCCCGTTCCTCCAGCGCGAGCCTGAGCGAGCGCAGCGCGTAGAACACCCGCGAGCGCACCGTCCCGGCCGGGATGCCGAGTTCGGCGGCCGCCTCGTTGGCCGTGCGGCCCTTCAGGTAGGTCTCGACGATGATCTCCCGGTGGGCGGGCGAGAGGTCGCCGAGCGCGTCCGCGACGGACATCATCCGCAGCGCCCGGTCGGTCTCGTCCTCGGCGGGCAGCTGCTCCAGCGCCGAGGCGTCCACCTCGCGCGGCCGGGCCAGGGCGCTGCGGTGGCCGTCGATCACGATCCGCCGAGCGACCGTGACCAGCCAGGGCCGCAGCGAGCCGCCCTCCGGGTCGAGGCGGTGGATGTTGCGCCAGGCGCGGACCAGCGTCTCCTGCACGACGTCCTCGGCCCGCTGCCGGTCCCCGGCGACCAGGTGGAGCACGAAGCCGAACAGCGGACCGGCGTGCTCCCGGTAGAGGGCGCGCATCAGGTCCTCGTCCGGCGCCCCCGCGCCGTGGCCGCCGGAGCGGTCGGAGCGGCCGACGGGGTGCTCCTCGGTCACCACATCATCGTTGCGCACCCGGGCCTCCTGGTCGAGGGCGGTCGGAACCGGTCAGTAGCCCGGGGTGCCGGGCATCGGGCTGCCGGGCGCGGGGGCACCGGGCATCGGGTTGCCGGGGCCCGCCGGGCTCGGTGTGGAGCCGCCCGGGGTGCCCGCCCTGTCGCCGCCCGGGGTCAGCGCGAACCAGGTGCCGCCGACGCCCTGGCCCTTGGTGTCGCCGGGCTTGGTGTCCGGCGAGTAGCGGTACGCCGGCCAGCCGTCGAGGGTGACCTGTTCGGTGCCGTCGGCACGGGTGACGGTGCCGACCAGCTTGCTGTCGATGCCCTTCACCGTGACGTCGCCGTCGGCGTGCTCGGGCGGCCAGACCACGGCGCAGCTCCCGTTGCAGGAGGACTCCGGCGGGCTGTTGCGGTCCTGGTCGAAGCGGTAGAGCGTGAAGCCGGCGCCGTCGGTGACGATCGTGCCCAGCTTCGGGTCCTGGGCGGTCTGCAGGGTGACGCCCGCCGGGGCGCTCGGCCTGCTCGACGGACCCGAGGAGCCGCCGGACGATCCGCAGCCGGCGATCAGGGCGGCCGCCGCGATGCCGGACGCGGCCAGCACGGCGGTCCGACGGGTGCGGAGTGTGCTGCGCATGGGGTGCCTCCCGCACGGGGGAATGGATCGGGACGGACCGGACACCCTCCTGTACGGGCGGCGGCCGCCGGCTGCTCAGTCCCGGACGCCGGGGTTACCGGCGCCCCGGCCGGAATACCCCGCCGACCGGGGCCGTTGTGGCGGGCACCAGGCCCGAACCGGCCCGGACCGCCACCTCCGGAAGGGAAGGAAGCGCGAGATGAGCAGCACGGTCGAGCTGACCAAGGAGAACTTCGACGAGATCGTCCCGGGCCCGGAGGGCAAGGACTTCGTCTTCATCGACTTCTGGGCCGGGTGGTGCGGGCCGTGCCGCCAGTTCGCCCCGGTGTACGAGAAGGCGGCCGAGCGCCACTCGGACCTGGTCTTCGCCAAGGTGGACACCGAGGCGCAGCAGGAGCTGGCCGCCGCGTTCGACATCCAGTCGATCCCGACACTGGCGATCATCCGTGAGGGCGTGCTCGTCTTCTCGCAGCCCGGAGCGCTGCCGGAGGCGGTGTTCGAGGACCTGATCGGCCAGGCCCGCGGCCTGGACATGGCCGAGGTGAAGCGCAAGGTCGCCGAGGAGCAGGCGGCCGGCGGCCAGGCCTGATCCGGACGTCCGAGGGCCCGGGGAGCATGGTCTCCCCGGGCCCTCGCCGTTCCCGGCCCTCCTGTCGGCCCCCGCGCGTGGCCGCCGCGCCCGGGCTCCTCGGCTGTCAGCCGGGGTCGGCGCCCCAGGCGGCGAGCCGGGCCGCGAGCGCCCGTACCTCGGCGCGCAGCGCGGCGGGCTCCCGGACGGTGAACGGCCATCCCAGCCCGGCCAGCAGCACCGCGACGCCGTCCAGGTTCTGCGCCCGGGCCCGCAGCAGCACCCGGTCCTCGGCGAGTCCGGTCAGCGTGCCGACGGCGGGCGGCAGCCGGCGGCGGGCCTCGGCGAGGGTGGTCTCCAGCTCCACCTCGACCCGGTGCCGCCAGGGCACCTCGGCCAGTGACTCCACCACCCGCTGGACCGGGTCGAAGTCCTCGGGCGGTTCGAAGCCGGTCTCGCCCCGCTCGACCCGGGTGATCCGGTCCAGCCGGAAGGTGCGCGGCGCGCCGCTGCGGTGGTCGAGCCCGGTGGTGTACCAGCGCCCGGAGTGGAAGACCAGCCCGTACGGGTCGAACTCGCGCTCGCTGGGCCGGTCCTCACGGTCCCGGTAGGAGAGCCGCACCCGGCGCCGCCGGCGGGCCGCCTCGGCCAGGGTGAACAGCGCGGCGGCGGCCGGGCCGGGTCCGGTGGCGGGGAGGGCGGTGAGGCCGAGGGTCTGTTCGACGGCGGAGACGCGTTCGCGCAGCGGCGGCGGCAGGACCCGCTGGATCTTGGCGAGGGCGGTTTCGGTGGCGCCCTCCCCCACCGACAGGCCGGAGCTGCGGCCGGCCAGCAGGCCGAGCACCACGGAGGCGGCCTCGTCCGGGTTGAGCATCAGCGGCGGCAGCCGGTAGCCGGGCCGCAGGCGGTAGCCCCCGTAGCGGCCGCGGTCGGCCTGGACGGGGATGCCGAGTTCGGCCAGCCGGGCGGCGTAGCGGCGGACGGTGCGCTCGTCCACGTCCAGCCGGGCGGCCAGTTCGGCGCCGGTCAGGCCGGGGCGGTCCTGGAGCAGTTCCAGCAGGGCGAGGACGCGGCTGACCGGGTGCTCCACCGTGCGCTCCTTTCCGTCTCCGCGCCGCTTTCCGTACCGGCCCGCGCCCGCTCTCCGTGCCGCGTCCGTGCCGCTCTCCGTGCCGCGTCCGTGCCGTTTCCTGACGTCCTTCCGGGCGCCCGGCGGCGACGCGGGAGAAATCCGGGCGACTTCTGTCCGGATCCGATCCTAGAGTCGGCGGTGAAGGAGGCCCCACCGGGGCGATGCCCTCCGCGGGCCCGTCGAGGCCGTCGACGCCTGCCGGGGCTCGACCGGGCCCGCCGGCTCGGCCCGCCCCGGCGCGCCGAGGCCTCCGCGACATCCCCACCGACGAATGGAGTGATCCGCCATGAGCACGTTCGTACTGGTCCCCGGTTTCTGGATCGGGGCCTGGGCCTGGGACGAGGTCGCCGAAGCGCTGCGCGCGGACGGCCACCGGGTGTACGCCGTCAGCCTGCCCGGAGTGGCCGAACGGGCGGTCGAGAAAGGTGAGTTCGGGCTGGAGGACCACATCGCCGACCTCGCCGGGCTGCTGGTCCGGGAGGACCTGTCGGACGTCGTCGTGGTCGCGCACAGCGGCGCCTGCGCCCCGGTCGGCGGGCTCGCGGACCGGCTGCCGGAGCGGATCCGCCGGGTGGTCTACCTGGACAGCGGCCCGCTGATCGACGGCTCCGCGCTCTTCGACGTCTGGCAGCCCGACTACCAGCGGGCGGCCGAGGCCTCGGTGGTCGACGGCCGTCTGCCGATGCCGTCCTGGGAGTTCCTGGCGGAGCACGGCGCGAGCGTGGCGGGGCTGGACGAGGCGACCCTCGCACGCGTCCGCTCCCGCGCCACCCCGCACCCGGCCGGGGTGTACCGGGACCGGCTGCGGCTGACCGGTGCCGGGGCCGCGCTGCCGCAGGCGCTGGTCTCCTGCTCCTTCCCGCTGTCCCAGGTGCGCGAGCTGATCGCCGCCGGGCACCCGTACTTCGCCGGGATGTCCGGGCCGAACTGGGAGCTGCGCGAACTGCCCACCGGGCACTGGCCGATGTTCTCCCGCCCGGCCGATACGGCGGCGGTGCTGGCGGAGCTCGCCGCGCTCTGAGCCCGGCGGTCCGTCCGGTGGCGCGTCCGCCGCTCGGGCCGCCGCCGCTCGGGCCGCCGTCGCCGGCCGCCGCTCCCGGCCGCCGCCGGGCCCCGGGACTGTCCCGTCCGCGTCCGGCGGTGTTCCGACGGCGCCCTCGGCGTGTCCGTCCGTCGCGCGAGCACGCCCGGACCGGCAGGATGGGGCCCACGCCGTACCCGAGCGAAGAGCGAGCACCCGTGCGCGAGCAGCCCAGCCGTACCGAACCGCCGGACTCCGGACCGGAGTTCCGGCCGGACGGCGGTGCGGGGCGGCCCGCCCGGCCGGGCACCCCGCCCGGCTCCCGCACCGTGGTCACCCCGCGGCTGCGCCCCGAGCGGGAGAAGTGGCCGCGGCAGGCGGCCCGGTTCGGGCTCGGGTACGGGTACGGGTACGACGGCGGCCGCGGCCCGAGCTCCCGGAGGGCCGCCCCGGCGGGCGGACCGACCGGCGGGCCGGCCACGGACCGGCGCGTCCGACCGCACGACAACCGCGAGCGCACACCCGCCACCGCCGCCCCGCGGACCGGGGCGGCCATCGAGACGACGGAGGACCGGGCATGACCAGCACCGCCGAGGAGTACGACGTCATCGTCCTGGGGGCCGGCCCGACCGGCGAGAACGTGGCCGACCGGACGGTCGCCGCCGGGCTGCGCACCGTGATCGTGGAGGCCGAGCTGGTCGGCGGCGAGTGCTCCTACTGGGCCTGCATGCCCAGCAAGGCGCTGCTGCGGCCGGTGGCCGCGCTGGCCGACGCCCGTGCGGTGGCCGGTTCCCGGGAGGCGGTCGGCGACCGGCGGCTGGACCCGGCCGCGGTGCTCGCCCGGCGGAACTCCTTCGCCTCCGACTGGCAGGACGACGGCCAGGTGCAGTGGCTGCGGGACACCGGCATCGAGCTGGTCCGCGGCCACGGCCGGCTGGCCGGGGTGCGGACGGTGACGGTGGAGGCCGAGGACGGCAGCGAGCGGGTGCTCACCGCCCGGCACGCCGTCGCGGTGTGCACCGGCAGCCGCCCGGTCCTGCCCGCGCACGTGCCGGGGCTCGCCGAGGCCCACCCGTGGACCAACCGGGAGGCGACCGGCTCGCAGTCCGTCCCCGGGCGGCTGGCGGTGGTCGGCGGCGGGGTGGTCGGGGTGGAGATGGCCGCCGCCTGGCGGGCGCTCGGCTCCGAGGTGGTGCTGCTGGTGCGCGGCGACGGGCTGCTGCCGCGGATGGAGCCGTTCGCGGGCGAGCTGGTCGCGGAGGGCCTGCGGGCTGCCGGAGTGGACCTCCGCTTCGGCACCGAGGTCACCGCGCTGGAGCGGGCGGACGGCTCCGGGCCGGTGACCCTCACCCTCGACGACGGCGGGACGCTGACCGTCGACGAGGTGCTGTACGCGACCGGCCGGGCACCGCGCACCGCCGACATCGGGCTGGAGCAGGTCGGCCTGAAGCCTGGCGACTGGCTGGAGGTGGACGACAGCTGCACGGTGCTCAACGTGGACGGGGCGGACGGCGAGGGCGGCGAGTGGCTCTACGCCGCCGGGGACGTCAACCACCGGGCGCTGCTCACCCACCAGGGCAAGTACCAGGCCCGGATCACCGGTGCCGCGATCGCCGCCCGCGCCCAGGGACGCCCGCTGGACACCTCGCGCTGGGGCGCGCACGCCGCGTCCGCCGACCTCGCGGGCGCGCCCCAGGTGGTGTTCACCCAGCCCGAGGTCGCCGCCGTCGGTCTGACCCGGGCCGCCGCCGAGGAGGCCGGGCTACGGGTGAAGACCGTCGACCACGAGATCGGCTCCGTCGCCGGTGCCTCGCTCTACGGTGACGACTACCGCGGCCGGGCCAGGGTGGTCTTCGACCTGGACCGGCAGTTGATCGTCGGCGCCTGCCTGGTCGGCCCCGGGGTGGCCGAGCTGCTGCACTCGGCCACCGTCGCGGTGGTCGGCGAGGTCCCGATCGACCGGCTCTGGCACGCGGTGCCCGCGTACCCGACGATCAGCGAGGTCTGGCTGCGGCTGCTGGAGGACTGCCGGGGCTGACCCCGAACGGGGGCGGCCCCGCGACCAGCACGGGCGGCCCCCGGCCACGAACGGGCGGCCCCTCGAACGGATGTCGGCCTCCCGGGTGACCGGCGCGGCGAGATGTGACCACCGGTGGACGGCGGGACACTGGCAGTCGGGGGCGTCCCGGGGGGCCGTACTCGTGACCAGGTGGTGTGTGGCATGTCCGAGGTGCTGTTGGCGGTCGGAACCGAGAAGGGCCTCTTCCTCGGCCGCAGCCGCGACCGGCTGACGTGGGAGTTCAGCGGGCCGCACTTCCCGATGAACGCGATCTACTCCGTCTCGATCGACCGCCGCGACGGCCGGACCAGAGTGCTGGTCGGCGCCGACAGCAGCCACTGGGGGCCCTCGATCTGGCGCTCCGACGACCTGGGTGAGAGCTGGTTCGAGCCGCCGCAGCCGGCCATCCGCTTCCCGGAGTCCACGGGCGCCTCGCTCACCCGGGTCTGGCAGCTCCAGCCCGCCGGCGCGGAGGCCCCCGGCGTCGTCTACGCGGGCACCGAGCCGGCCGCGCTGTTCCGCTCCACCGACGGCGGCGAGACCTTCGCGCTGGTCGAGCCGCTCTGGAACCACCCCCAGCGGCCGCAGTGGGGAGCCGGTTACGGCGGCCAGGGCCTGCACACCATCCTGACCGACCCGCGGGACCCGCAGCGGCTGCTGATCGCCGTCTCCAGCGGCGGCGTCTACCGCAGCAAGGACGGCGGCGACAGCTGGCAGCCCTCCAACACCGGCCTGCGCGCCGAGTTCTTCCCGGAGGAGAGCCAGTACCCCGAGTTCGGCCAGTGCGTGCACAAGATCGCCGCGGACCCGGTCCACCCGGACCGGCTCTACCTCCAGAACCACGGCGGCGTCTACCGCAGCGACGACTGGGGCGGCAGCTGGCACTCGATCGTGGACGGGCTGCCCGCGGAGTTCGGCTTCGCCGTGGCCGCCCACCCGCGCCGGGCGGACACCGCCTACCTCTTCCCGCTCGGCGGCTCGGACGACCGCATCCCGCCCGGCCGCCGCTGCCGGGTCTTCCGCACCACCGACGGCGGCACCAGCTGGCAGCAGCTCGCCCAGGGCCTGCCCGGCGAGGACCACTACGGCATCGTGCTGCGCGACGCCCTGCGCACCGACGACGCCGACCCGGCCGGGATCTACTTCGGCAACCGGACCGGCGACGTGTACGGCAGCCGGGACGAGGGCGAGAGCTGGTCGCTGCTGGTCTCCCACCTGCCGGACGTGCTCTGCGTCCGGGCCGCGGTGGTGGCCTGACCCGGAGGGCGCCCGCCCGGGTGTGGCGACCGGCACCGGCAGACCGGCGTCGGCGGTCCCACGACGGTGACGCCGCGCCGGTACCCCACGACGGGGGCCCACGCCGGGCCCCACGCCGGGAGCTCCGCCCGGGAACTCCGCGCCGGCGGCCTGGAATAACCGGTTGCCGGACGGCAGGCCCTCGGTGAGCATGGCCGCCGACGGACGACCGCGGGATCCGACCGCGAGATTGTGGGGTGGGCCATGGCCGAGGACTGGGTGGTCAGGCGGGGTGCCGACGGCGAGCCGGTGCTGCGCTACGTGCTGGACGAGCGGGAGGGCCGGCCGTGGGCCGACCTGCTGGAAGTCCTGGACGAGTCGGTGGACGCCGCCGCGTTCATCCGGGCCGAGCTGCCCGGCTGGGTGGTCTCCGGCACTCCCGGGCTCGGCCGGGAGCTGGTGGCGCAGGGCGCGCGGGTGCTGCGGCACGCCCACACCTTCCGCCGCGACCTGCGCGCCGATCCCCCGCCCGCCGACTGGGCCGGGGCGCCGCTGCGCGAGGGCCTGCGGGCGGTGCCCTGCGACCGCGCGCCCGAGGAGCTGTACGAGTCCTGGCGGGCCGCCTTCCCCGCCGGCCATGTCGACCACTACCCGGGCGAGGACGCCCGGGTAGTGGCCGAGCGGCTCGCCCCCCTGCTCGCGGGCAAGGTCATCGGCCCGGTGCTGCCGTCCAGCGTGCTCGCCGTGGACGCGGAGGACCGCGTGGTCGCCGGGCTGGTCCTCACCGACCGCGACGGCCGGCCCTGGGTCGCCGACGTCTTCCGCCACCCGGAGCGCGGCTACCGCGGCCTCGGCGCCGACCTGCTGCGCCGGACGCTCGGGGACGCCGCCGAGCGCGGGCTCGCCGACGTGACCCTGGTGGTCTCCGAGGGCAACCCGGCCCGCCGGGTGTACGAGGCGCTGGACTTCGTGCTCCAGGAGACCTCGCTGACGGTCGTCGTCCCCGACGCGGGCTAATCGGAACCGCCGGAGCTCGCCCGCGCCCCGGCGCCTCAGGGCCGGGCGAGTTCCAGGACGGCGATCCCGCCCAGCACGGTGAACGCCGCCGTCAGCCGCAGCCGGCCGAGGCTCTCGCGGAACACCACGGCGGCGATCAGCGCGGCGATGACGATGCTGGTCTCGCGCAGCGCCGCGATCGTCGCCAAGTCCCCCCTGGCCTGTGCCCACACCACCAGCCCGTAGGCCGTCAGCGAGAGCACCCCGCCGACGACGCCCAGCGGCACCGCCCGCCCCGCCCCGGCGAGCAGCCCGGGGCCGCGCCGGACCCGGACGACCAGCGCCAGCACCGGCCCCTGGAGCAGGAACAGCCAGGCCACGTAGCCGCCGACCGTCCCGGACTCCCGTACGCCGCTGCCGTCCAGCACCGTGTACACCGCGATCATCACGCCCGTTCCGACGGCGGCCCCCAACGCGGGCAGCTGCGCCCGCCCGGGTATCCCCCGGGCGAAGGCCAGGCCGAACAGCCCGGAGGAGATCACCAGCACCCCCAGCAGCTCTCCGGTGCCCAGGTGCCGGCCGAGCACGGTGGCCGATATCAGCGCCACCAGCAGCGGCGCGCTGCCCCGGGCGACCGGGTACATCTGGCCGAAGTCGCCCAACTGGTAGGCCCGCAGCAGCAGCGCCGTGGACGCCACCTGGACCGCGACCGAGGCCAGCAGGTACGGCCAGGCGCGGGCCGCCGGCAGCGGGTTGAGCGCCACCAGGACGAGCCCGCAAGCCGCGTACGTCAGGTTGATCAGCGTGAAGCCGACCAGCTTGTCCGGGATCCGGTGCGCCAGGCCGTTCCAGACGGCGTGCAGCACCGCCGCCGTGAGCACGGCCACCGGCACCGCCGGAACACCTCCGGACATCACGGACCTCCCCTCGAACGACCGCCGGAAACCGACGGACCCGGAACGAGATTCCACGGTACCCTGGATCCATGGAAGAGCGTTCCGAATTTTTCACGCCCCTGGAATCCCGGCTGGCGGCCCAGATCCGGGCCCGGCTCGGCGAACTGCGCGGCACCGAGGCCCGGGTCGCCCAGGTGGTGCTGGACCGGGGCGCCGACCTGGTGCACCTGAGCGTCAGCGACGTCGCGACGCTGGCCGGCACCGCGCCCTCCTCGGTGGTCCGGGCCTGCCAGCGGCTGGGTTTCCGCGGCTACCAGGAGCTGAAGATCGCCGCCGCCCGGCAGGCCCCCGCCGCCGCGCCCGCGCCCGACGACGGGGGCGATCCGGCGGCTCGGGCGCTCACCGAGACCCTGCGCGCCGCCCGGGCCGCCCTGGACGGCCTGACCGCCACCCTCTCCGCCGCCGAGCTGCGGGCGGCCGCCGAACTGCTGGACGGCGCGGGCCGGGTGGTGCTGCTGGGCGCCGGGCTGTCCGGCGCGGTGGTGCTCGACCTCGCGTACCGGCTGCGCGCGCTCGGCCTGCTGGTGGACGCCCCGGCCGACCCGATCACCGCCCAGCTGGCCGCCGCCGGGCTCGGCCCGGGCACGGCCTGCCTGGCCGTCAGCCACACCGGCGCCACCCGCAGCGTGGTGGACGCCGCCCGGCGGGCCCGCGAGGCCGGGGCCGGGGTGCTGGCGCTCACCAGCTACGCCCGCTCGCCGCTGACCGAGACGGCCACCCTGGCCCTGGTCGCGGGCGGGCAGGACCTGGTCTTCGGCCTGGAGACCACCGCCAGCCGGCTCGCCCACCTGGCCGCCGTGGACGCCCTCGCCCAGACCCTGCTGGCCCTGCGCGGCCCCCGCGCCGAACGCGCCCTCGGCCTGTCGGCGGACGTCACCGCGGACTACGCGTACTAGCGGACCGTGGGCCCCGGCGGGATGTGCGAACCAGCGGACGGCTCCGCCCCCGGGGCCGTGCGGGCGGGGTGCGGAGCCACGGGCGGGGCGCCGGGCGGGCGCGTGCCTGTCCCGTCACCCTCCGGGCGGCCGGGGCCGGGGCCGGGACGCGACCGCGGAGGGCCGGTCGGGGCGCCCGGGGCCTCGGCAAACAGGCTGGTCGGAGGGGCTGTGTAGGCTCAACGGTCATGGCGAGGGTGACGCGGGACGATGTAGCGCGGGCGGCGGGGACGTCCACGGCGGTCGTGAGTTATGTGATCAACGACGGGCCGCGGCCGGTGGCGCCGGCGACCCGGGCGCGGGTGCTCGCGGCGGTCGAGGAGCTCGGCTACCGGCCGAACCGGGTCGCCCAGGCGATGGCCCGGCGGCGGACCGACCTGCTCGGGATGGTCGTGCCGGACGCCCGCCAGCCGTTCTTCGCCGGGCTCGCCCACGCCGTCGAGCAGGCCGCCGCCGAGCACGGCCGGCTGCTGCTGATCGGCAACTCCGACTACGCCGACGAGCGCGAGGCGCACTACATCCGCGCCTTCCTCGGGATGCAGGTGGACGGTCTGATCCTGGTCACCCAGGACCCGGCGACCCCCGGGCTGACCGGCTTCGACGTGGCCGACGGTACCCCGGTGGTGCTGCTGCACCACCGGGCGGAGAGCACCGACGGCGTCGCCGTGGTCGCGGACGACGAGGGCGGCGCCCGCGAGGTGGTCCGCCACCTGCTCGGGCACGGGCACGCCGAGGTGCACTGCTTCGGCGGCACCCGCGCGCTCAGCCCGCACGACCCGGTCACCGGGCGGACGGCCGGCTGGGTCGCCGCGCTGGAGGAGGCCGGGCTGCCCACCGAGGGACGGCTCACCCCGGCACCGTTCGACCGGGTCCGGGCGCACGCCGAGGCGCTCGCCCTGCTCGCCCGGCCCGACCGGCCGTCCGCCGTGTTCTGCGCGACGGACGACCAGGCGATCGGCCTGCTGCGGGCCGCCGACGACCTCGGCATCCGGGTGCCGGAGGACCTCGCGGTGGCCGGCTTCGACGACATCGCCGAGGCGGTGATCGCCGGGCCCGCGCTGACCACCGTCACCACGGCGCAGGACGAGATGGCGCGCGCCGCGCTGGAACTCGTCCTCGGCGGGCCGGAGCGCCGCGCCCGGGGCGCCCGCACCTTCCCGGCCCGGCTGGTGGTCCGGCGCTCCTGCGGCTGCCCGCCGGCCGCGGCGCGGGACTGACGCCGGGGCCGCCGGAACTGATGTCGGGCCGGCGCGGGGCCGGGACCGGCGCGGCCGGAGCGTCAGCCTTCGAGCAGTTCGTCCGCGAGCAGGTCCATCAGCACGTTGTCATGCCAGGTGCCGTCCGGCCCGCGCTCGTACTGGCGCATGGTGCCGACGGTGCGGAAGCCGACCTTGGTGTAGCAGCGGATCGCGGCGAGGTTGTCCGCGGCCGGGTCGATCACCAGCCGGTGGTAGTGGTGGTCGTGCACCAGGTGCCGGGCCATCGTGCGCACGGCGTCGGTGCCCAGGCCCAGGCCATGCACCGTCGGGTCGAGGTAGAGGTCCATCCCGGCGTGCCGGTACTCGTCGTCGTTGTTGGCGTACCACTGGATGGCGCCGACCACCTGGCCGCCGAGGTCGATCGCGAAGGTCTCGGTACCGGGCGATTCCAGGTCGTTGGCGACCTCGCCGGCCAGGTCGTCGCCGCCGCGCCAGCGGGCGAACACCTCGGGCGTGCCGCGGATGGCCGCCAGTGCCGGGATGTCCTCGCCGGTGGCCGGGCGGAGCGTGACCAAGGTGCCGTGCAGAATCGTCCCCATATCGGGCATGTTGGCATGGAAACCCGGCTCCGGCGAGTGTTTTCGGACCACCGTCCGGCCCATTCCGGCGTGCGGCGGCGGGGTTCGGGCGGCAGACCCGCGGGGCGGCGGCGGGCCGTCAGGCGGTGGGGCGCGCCGGGTGTCCGAGGGGGCCGAGCCAGACCGCGGTGACGGCACTGACGTAGCGGCCGCCGCAGTGGTCGTCGGGGACGACGAGCTGCGGGCCGACGGCGTCCAGCGGGGCGCCGTCCACGCTGGTGGCGAGCAGGATCCGCCGGCCGCCGAAGTCCGGGTCGATCTCGGCCCAGGAGACCACCGCCCGGTGGCCGTCGGCGCCGGCCACCGAGAGCAGGAAACGCAGCCGCTGCTTGCGGCCGGAGAAGTCGATCCGGGGCCGGGCAGCGCGCAGCACGTCCAGCAGGGCCGGGCCCTCGTAGGCGTGGTGCCGTTCGCCCGCCGTCCGGCAGTCGAAGCCGACTTCGACCCGGTGGGCGGGGAGGGTGCGCAGCTGCGCCACCGTCAGCTCGGCGGGGCGGTCGAGGTGGCCGTGGAGTCGGACGGTGGGCCTCGCCGGGGTCATGGTGCTCCCTCCTCGCGGGCCACGGCGCCGCGGCCCGCGAGAGGACTACCCGAGCGATGGGCCGAGCATTCGCAGATGCGATGGTGAATATAGTCCTCGGCTTGCAATTGCGGGGCTGGCGAGCGCGGGGCGTGAGCTGTCGGCGGAGCGGGCGCCATCGCCCGACGAGGGCGGGGCGGTCGTCAGACGTCCTCCGGGCGCAGCCGGGCACTGACCGCGCCGAGGCCCTCGGCGAGGACCGCGAGCTGCTCGCGGGTGAGCACGTCGATCAGCAGCTCGCGCACCAGGGCGACGTGTCCGGGCGCGGCCTGGCGCAGCGTCTCCCGCCCCTGGTCGGTGAGTTCGGCGATGACGCCGCGCACGTCGCTGGGGCAGGAGCGGCGGGCGACCAGGCCGGCCCGTTCCAGCTGGGTGACCTGGTAGGTCAGGCCGCTCTTG
Organism: Kitasatospora sp. NPDC092039; assembly: GCF_044756065.1. NCBI lineage: Bacteria > Bacillati > Actinomycetota > Actinomycetes > Kitasatosporales > Streptomycetaceae > Kitasatospora > Kitasatospora sp. NPDC092039. The sequence continues at coordinate 37,797 of NZ_JBIVSD010000019.1, forward strand.
GAGGTGACCAGCTTGTCGGCGAGTTCGGTCATCCGCAGCGAGTCGCCGGGGGCGGCGGACAGGTGCACCAGGATCTCGTACTGCTGGTGGGAGAGCCCGGAGTCCTCCTTGAGCTGGCGTTCCAGCCGCCGGTTCAGCAGGTTGCTCGCGACCACGAAGCCCCGCCAGGCGGCCGCCTCGTCCGGGTCCAGCCAGCGGGGTTCGTTCAGAGAGGACATGGGTGAAGCCTACTCCTGTTGTTCAAATTCGAACGAAGGTGTACCGTCGACCGCAGTAGACGTTCAAATTTGAACTATCTGCCCACCGCCCACCGCCTATCCGGTCGAACGGTCCCGAGGAGGACGCCATGAGCACCGCGGCACCCGAGCGCATGCCCGCCCTGTACCTGTCGCACGGCGCTCCGCCGCTGGCCGACGACCCGATCTGGCCGGGCGAGCTGGCCGCCTGGTCCGCCGACCTGCCCCGGCCCAAGGCCGTCCTCATGGTCTCCGCCCACTGGGAGGAGGCCCCGCTCGCCCTCGGCGCCGTCACCACCCTCCCGCTGGTGTACGACTTCTGGGGCTTCCCCGAGCACTACTACCGGGTCCAGTACGCCGCCCCCGGCGCGCCGGAGCTCGCCGAGCGCGTGCGCAAACTGCTGCGCGCCCCCGGCACGCCCGTCCAGGACATCCCCGACCGGGGGCTCGACCACGGCGCGTACGTCCCGCTGGTAGAGATGTACCCGGACGCCGACGTCCCGGTGCTCCAGGTCTCGCTGCCCACCCTCGACCCGCAGCGACTGATGGAGATCGGCCGCAGGCTCGCCCCGCTGCGCGACGAGGGCGTGCTGATCGTCGGCAGCGGCTTCTTCACCCACAACCTGCGGGCGCTCAGCGACGACGGCCGGGTCACCTCGGTGATGGCCGAGTTCGACGACTGGGGTCGGCGCGCCCTGGAGGCCCACGACCTGGACGCGCTGCTCGACTTCGAGCACAAGGCCCCGGCCGGACGCCTCGCCCACCCGCGCACCGAGCACTTCGCCCCGCTGTTCGTCACCCTCGGCGCCGGCGAGGCCGACCTGGACAGCCAGCGCAGCGTCATCGACGGGTTCTGGATGGGCCTGGCCAAGCGCTCGATCCAGCTGGGCTGACCCCGCGGGGCCCGGCGCTCACACCTCCCGGGGGTCCTCCCGCGACCCGCCCGCGGTCCTCACGGTCCTCACGCGGAACAGCAGGTGAAGCGCTCGCCGATGTGCTCGGGCTGCTCGATCTCGTCCACCAGGGCGACCGCGTAGTCCGGCACCGTGATCCGGCTGCGCCCTTCGGCGTCGGTGAGCAGCTGCTCCAGGCCGGTGCGGTAGCGGCCGGTCCGCTCCCCCGGGCCGATCTCGGCGGCCGGGCTGAGCACCGTCCAGCGCAGGTCGGAGACCGTCCGGTAGTAGTCCAGCGCCTCGCCGTGGGCGTGCATGATCTGGCGGACCGGCTCCGGCAGGCCCGGGGTGTCCCAGACCCGGACGCCCGGCGCGGTCTCCAGGCTGCCCGCGCCGCCGACCGCGACCAGCCGGGGCGCCGCGTCGCCCAGCGCGCGCAGGCCCTCTACCAGGGAGCGGGCGGCGGGCTCGATCAGCGCCAGGTGGCCCGGGCCGTCGCCGCCGCCGACGGCGCTCACCAGCACGTCCTGGCCGCCCGCCACCCGGGTCACGTCCGCCGGGTCCAGCACGTCCGCGCGTTCCACGGAGGCGGCCCCGCCCCGGTAGTTACCCGGGTCGCGGACCACGGCCGTGACCTCGTGCCCGCGCGCCACCGCCTCGGCGACGACGGCGCTGCCGATGGTGCCGTTGGCGCCGATCACGGCGATTCTGGCCATGGGTACCTGCCTGCCTGGGGGCTCGCGCGGTGGGGGTGCCGGCGATCGGACGGAACGCGTCGGACAGGGTCGATTATCGGACGGACTCCCGGCGCGGGCCCGGGCGTTGGGCCTATCGTGTGACGTTCCGTCGAAGGAGTGATCATGCGCAACGGCGACCCCGTACGAACCGCCCTGGACGCCTCGCTGGCGGTCCTCGCCCCGCACACCGGGGACCGCGACTGGGACCTGCCCGCCGGACTCCTGGAGTGGAGCTGCCGCGACACCGCCGCCCACATCGCCCACGACCTGCTGGCCTACGCCGGCCAGCTCGCCGCCCGCCCCCGGGACCGCTACCTGCCGCTGGACCTCACCGTGCGGCCCGAGGCCGACCCGGCCCAGGTGCTCACCGTCGTCACCGCCGCCGGGCACCTGCTCGCCACCGCCCTGGACGCCGCCCCGCCCGAGCTGCGCGCCTACCACCACGGCCCCTGCGAGCCGCTCGGCTTCGCCGCGATGGGCGTCGCCGAGACCCTGTTGCACACCCACGACATCACCAGCGGCCTCGGCCTGGCCTGGCGGCCGCCGGCCGGACCGTGCCGCTTCGCGCTCGACCGGCTCTTCCCGGACGCGCCGCGGGAGCCGGCCGCTCACCCCGCGGAGGTCCTGCTCTGGTGCACCGGGCGCGCGGAACTGAACGGCCGCCCGCGCAGGTCCTCGTGGACCTGGCGGGCGGCCGTGGGCGAGTGGCCGGACTGACCCGGCCGGTCAGGCGCCCCCGGTGGCCGCCCGCTCGGCCTGGCTGCGCTCGACGCAGAACTCGTTGCCCTCCGGGTCCGCCAGGGTGACCCAGCCCCTGCCGTCCGGGGTGCGGCGGTCCGCCAGCACGGTGGCGCCCAGGACGACCAGGCGGGCCACCTCCTCGTCCCGGCCGCGGTCCTGCGGCTGGAGGTCGAGGTGCACCCGGTTCTTCGCCGACTTGCCCTCGGGCACCCGGATGAAGAGCAGCCCGGCGCCGGCGGACTCCACCAGGACCTCGTCGTCACCCGGGTTGTCGTCCTCGCCCAGGGTGCCCTCCAGGGCCTCGGCCCAGAAGCCGGCGAGGGCGTACGGATCGGCGCAGTCGATCGTCACGTGTCGTACCAGAGAAGCCATGTGCCTATCTCACCTGCGCCGATCGGATCCGTCCAGCCTTTTCCGGGAGTGCCGGTGGCCGTCCCGCGGGTACGGCGGGAAGGCCGGGACGATCTCCGTGAACGCGTAGCCGCTCTTCTCCGCGACCCGGCAGGAGGCGTGGTTGTCGCCCTCGTGCAGCAGGTCGATCCGGCGCAGGCCGTCCTCGGCGAAGGCGGCGAAGGCCCAGGCGGTGAGGGCCTCCACCGCGCGCGGGGCCACGCCCCGGCCGCGGGCCGGGCCGGCCGTCCAGTAGCCCACCTCGGCCGTCTCCCCGCCCGGGGTGCCGCGCTTGAGCACCACGTTGCCGACCAGCTCACCGGCGTCCAGGACGGCGAAGGAGTACCGGGTGCCGGCCGCCCGGCCCTCGTCCTGGAGGCGCAGCCAGTGCGCGGCCTGCTCGGCGTCGTCCACCGGGGTGAGGGTGAAGCGGCGCAGGGTCTCGTCCCGGTAGGCCTCGACCAGCGCGGGTGCGTCGGCGTCCTCGAAGGGGCGCAGCAGCAGGCCGTCGGCCACCGGGGCCGGGGCGGCGGTCACTTGAGGCCCTCCCAGCCCCAGCGCGGGGTCGGGCCGGGCTCGCCGAGGTCGGTGCCGGCCGGGGAGGCGGAGACGTCCTCGGCGATCCGGGTGCCCCAGTCGAAGTACTCCAGCACCCGGCGGCGGAGCAGTTCGTCCTCGGGCAGCTCCGCGCGGACGGCCTCGGCCATCAGCTCCATCCAGCGCAGCCGCTGCTCCTCGGTGATGGCCAGGCCCAGGTGGACGCGGAGCAGCGCCTGGTGGCCGCCCAGTTCGTCGGTGTAGCCGGTCGGGCCGCCGAAGACCTCGGCCAACCAGACCGCGACCCGCTCGATGTGGGTCGGGGTGAATCCGGCGAAGACCGGGGCGAGCAGGGGGTCGGCGAGGACGCCCCGGTAGAAGGTGTGGCTGAGCCGGCGCAGGGCGTCGATGCCGCCGACGGCCTCGTAGAGCGTGGTGTCGGGCCGTGGGTCGTTCATGGGTGTGCTCCCCGTGGGTGGACCGTGCGTTGGGGCCCTTCCTAGCAGTCGGAGGTGGCGGGCGGCGGGGCCCCTGGCCCCTGTTCGCGGCGGGCTCAGCAAGCGGAGCGGCGGGTTCGACAAACGGGGCGGGGCTCCCGTCGCGCGGGGCCGGGGGCCCCCGTCGCGGAAGGGCGGGGTTCCCGCTTGACCCTGACGTTGGCGGCAGGGTCGGAGGGTGGGCCCATGAGCGATGAGAGCGGGACGCGGGGCAGGGTCGTGGTGGTCACGGGGGCCGGGACGGGGATCGGGCGGGAGACCGCGCGGGCCTTCGCCGCCGAGGGGGCGCGGGTGCTGGCGGTGGGGCGGCGGTTCGAACCGCTGGAGGAGGCGGCGGCCGCGTTCCCCGCGCTGATCGAGCCGCTGGCCGCGGACGTGACCGGGCCGGGGGCGCCGGAGGAGATCGTCCGGGTGGCGCTGGAGCGGTTCGGACGGCTGGACGTGCTGGTCAACAACGCGGCGATCGTGCGGGACCGGCAGAGCATCGGCGGCTTCGACCGTACGGGCGTCGAGGCGCTGCTGACCACCAACCTGGTCGCCCCGGTGCTGCTCGGGCAGGCCGCGCTGCCCGAGCTGGAGCGGAGCCGGGGCGTGGTGGTCAACGTCAGCACCGCCGTCGGGCAGCGCGGCTGGCCGAGCAACTCGGTGTACGCGGCGAGCAAGGCGGCGCTGGAGACGGTCACTCGCAGCTGGGCGGTGGAACTGGCGCCGCGCGGCATCCGGGTGGTGGCGGTGGCGCCCGGGGCGATCGACACCCCGATCGGCGACCACTCCGGGTACGGCCCCGAGCAGCGGGCGGCGATCCGGAAGTGGCAGATCGAGCACACCCCGCTGGGCCGGATCGGCCGGCCGGCGGAGGTGGCCTGGGCGATCACCCAACTCGCCTCGCCGCAGGCCTCGTTCGTGACCGGCGTAGTGTTGTCGGTGGACGGCGGCGCGCTGGTGGGCTGACCGGGAGGGGACGGGTGGCGGTGCGGATCGGCGAGCTGGCGGCCCGGACGGGCAGTACCGCCCGGGCCCTGCGGCACTACGAGCAGGCCGGGTTGATCGACTCCGGCCGCGCGCCGAACGGCTACCGCGAGTACGGCGAGTCGGTGGTCGTCCGGGTGCGCAACATCCGCGCGCTGGTGGCCGCAGGGCTCACCCTGGAGGACCTCCGGCCGCTGCTGGGCTGCCTGGACGGGGACGTGCTGGCGGTCCGGCCGTCCGAGCGGGTGCTGGGGATCGTCCGGGAGCGGCTGGCGGTGCTGGAGCGCCGGATCGCCGCCCAGACCGAGGCCCGGGACCGGCTGGTGGCGGCGCTGGCGGCGGCCGGGGTGCCCGCGGAAGGGTCGCCCGGGGCCAAGCCGTACGAGGCCAAGCCGCACGGGGCCGAGCCGCACCGGGCCGGGCCGCACGCGGTGGCGCCGCCCGCCGCCGGGCCTCACGCGGACGGGTGACACCCCCGATCGGGGGTGTGCAGGGCGCGGCCGGGAGAGGACAGTGGCCCCATGCAGATTCCACTCTCCGTGATGGACTTCCTCGACCGGGCCGAGCTGGTCTACGGCGACCGGGTCGGCATCGTCGACGAGCCGGTGCAGCCGGCCGAATCCTGGGGCGAGCTGAGCTACCGCCGGGTCGCCGAGCTGGCCCGGGCCCAGGCCGCCGGGCTGGACCGGCTCGGCGTCGGCCCGGGCGAACGGGTCGCGATCGTCTCGCACAACTCGGCCCGACTGCTGACCTCCTTCTTCGGGGTGAGCGGGTACGGCCGGGTGCTGGTGCCGGTGAACTTCCGGCTGCGGGCCGAGGAGGTGTCGTACATCGTCGAGCAGAGCGGCGCCTCCGTGCTGCTGGTCGACCCGGAGATCGCCGACTCGCTGAGCGGGGTGGTGGCCAAGCACAAGTTCGTGCTCGGCGCCGACAGCGACGCCGTGCTGTACGACTTCGACGGCACTCCCCGACGGTACGCGGTGGCCGAGAACGACACCGCCACCATCAACTACACCAGTGGAACCACCGCCCGCCCCAAGGGCGTTCAGCTCACCCACCGCAACATCTGGCTGAACGCGACGGTGATGGCCCTGCACTACGGCGCCGGTGACCGGGACGTCTACCTGCACACCCTGCCGATGTTCCACGCCAACGGCTGGGGCCTGCCGTACTCGCTCACCGGCCTGGGCGCCCGGCACATCGTGCTGCGCAAGGTGGACGGCGCGGAGATCCTGCGCCGGGTCGAGCGGCACGGGGTGACCTTCCTGTCCGGCGCGCCCGCCGTGGTCCAGATGGTGCTGGACGCGGCCGCCGACTGGGACGGCCCGGTGCCCGGCCGGGACCGGGTGCGGATGATCGTGGCCGGCGCCCCGCCGCCGACCTCGGTGGTGCAGCAGGTCGAGGAGCAGTTGGGCTGGGAGTTCATGCAGCTCTACGGCCTGACCGAGACCTCCCCGGTGGTCACGGTCAACCGCTCGCGGGCCGAGTGGGACGCGCTGCCGGCCGCCGAGCGGGCCGAGAAGCTGGTGCAGGCGGGCGCCCCGGCGCTCGGCACCCGGCTGCGGGTGGACGCCCAGGGCGAGGTGCTGGTGCGCTCCAACACCGTGCTGGACGGCTACTGGCAGCAGCCCGGGGCCACCGCCGAGGCGCTGCGGGACGACTGGTTCCACACCGGGGACGGCGGCACCCTCACGGACGGCCTGCTGACCATCTCCGACCGCAAGAAGGACGTCATCATCAGCGGCGGGGAGAACGTCTCCTCGATCGAGGTGGAGGACTGCCTGTACGACCACCCGGCGGTCGCCGAGGCGGCGGTGATCGGCGTGCCGCACGAGAAGTGGGGCGAGACGGTGAAGGCGCTGGTGGTGCTCCGGGAGGGCCACCAGGCGGTCACCGAGGCCGAGTTGATCGCGCACTGCAAGCAGCGGCTGGCCGGCTACAAGTCGCCCACCACGGTGGAGTTCCGGGACGCCCTGCCGCGCACCGCCACCGGGAAGCTGCAGAAGTTCCGGCTGCGCGAGCCGTACTGGGCCGGGCGGGACCGCCAGGTCAACTGACCAGCCCCGACTCCCGTGCCGCGAGGGCGAGTTCGGTCCGGTTGCGGACACCGAGCTTGTGCATCGCGGACTTGAGGTAGCCCGTCACCGTGTTGCAGGTCAGGCCCAGTCGGGCGGCGATCTCCGGGTTGGTCCGGCCGGTCGCCGCCCAGCGCAGCACCTCGTGCTCGCGCGGGGTCAACGGCGGTACGGGGGCCGCCTTCCGGGGCGGTTCGCGGTTCCACGCGGCGGCCCCGGCGAGCGCCCGGGCCGCCGCCTTCGCCAGCGTGCCGACCGCGGAGATCCGCACGTCCCCGAACGGGACGACGGCGCGCAGCGAGGCGTACACCACGCCGTGCACGGTGCCGCCGTCCATCAGCGGGACGGTGAGCATCGCGTAGAGGTCCTCGGCGGCCACGGCCGCGTCGTAGTGGTGCGAAATGTTCGTCGCCGCACGGTAGTCGGGCACCCAGGTGGGCGCGCGTTCGGCGAGCGCGCGGCCGCCGAGGCCGAGTCCGGCCGGGACGGGCACGTCGTGCAGCAGGTCGGCCCGGGTGCCGGCCCAGTGGCGCAGCACCATGCCCTCGCTGCCGGGGCGGCTCCCGGGCAGCGGCTCGGGCACGCCGACCAGTCCGACGTCGGCGCCGCACTCGGCCACCACCCGGCGGGCGAGGTCGCCGAGCACGGCGTCCCGCACCAGCTCGGCGGCGCGCGCGGCGAGTTCGGGGTCGTCGGGCCGCACAGCGCCGTCGACGGGTTGCGCAAGGTGGGGGTCCGCAGCCCTGGTCATCGCGGAATTGTCACACGCGGTGGGGCCGGTGGCGAGAGTCCTGACATGCGTGTTCCGTGGAGTCGCGGACGGCGGCGGCCGGGCGGGCGTAGGGTGCGCCGGGACACTACCGGCGGGTAGCGACTGCCGGACGGCGACCGCCCGGACCGGCGGGGAGAAGTCGATGCCGGAGGGGAAGACGTCGGAGGGGAAGATGCCGGAAGGGAGAGCGATGACCGACCCGAACGCCCCGGGTGACGTCCTGGGCGGGCTGCTGGCGGACCTACGGGCCGAGAGCGCGGTGCTGGACGACCTGGTCGCCGGGCTGCCGGCCGGGGACTGGGCCCGCCCGACGCCCGCCGAGGGCTGGACGGTGGCGCACCAGATCGCCCACCTGGCCTGGACGGACGACTGGACGGCCCTGGCCGCGCGCGACCCGGAGGGCTTCGGCGCGTCGCTCGGCGGGCGCTTCACCGAGCTGCTGGCGGCCGGCGCCGACCCGGTCGAGGAGGGCGCCCGCGCGGGTGCGGCCGACGGACCCGCGGCCCTGCTCGCCCGCTGGCGGGCCGGGCGGGCGCAGGTGCTGGCCGCGCTCTCCGCCGCTCCGGCCGACGTCCGGCTGCCCTGGTTCGGCCCGCCGATGAAGCCCGCCTCGATGGCGACCGCCCGGCTGATGGAGACCTGGGCGCACGGCCAGGACGTCGCGGACGCGCTCGGCGCCACCCGCGAGCCCACCGACCGACTGCGGCACATCGCCCACCTCGGGCTGCGCACCCTGGGCTTCGCCTTCACGCTGCACGGACTGCCCGCACCGGAGCACCCGGTCCGGCTCGAACTGACCGCGTCCGACGGCGGGACCTGGTCCATCGGCCCGGCCTGGGCACCGGACGTGGTGGCCGGCCCGGCCCTGGACTTCTGCCTGCTGGTGACCCAGCGCCGGCACCGGGACGACCTCGCGCTCACCGCCACCGGGCCGGTCGCCACCGCCTGGCTCCCGATCGCCCAGGCCTTCGCCGGGGCACCGGGCAAGGGGCGGCAGCCCGGGGCGTAGGACGGATCGGGGGCGGGCCCCAGGTTGAGGCCGGAGGCGGGCCGGGAGGCTCGCGGTGGCGGGGCCCGGGACGCCCGGCGGCCCCGGGAGGTACCCCGGCGGCCCCGGGCGCGGCGCTGTCGGGCCGCCGGGGTTGAATGGCCGCCATGAACGACCTGCTCAGCCATCTGCCCGCCGCCCCCGAGCTGCGCGACCGCTGCCGCGCGCTGGCCACGCTCGACGCGATCCTCAGCCCGGACGACTGGGAGTCGCGCTACCACTCCTTCGACGCCGCCTGGGACGAAGGCGAGGAGATGGCCTCGATGCGCAACGGCCAGGGCGACGACTGGGTCGTGGTCTTCTCCGCCGCCGGCGCCTACGGGCGCGGCTTCGACCACGAGGCGCCCAACGCCCCGGAGCTGCTCGCGGCCGTGCCGGAGGAGTTCCGCCGCTTCGCCGAGGAGCCCGCCTTCGGGGACGAGGACGGGCCGACGGTCACCCGCTGCTTCTGGCGCGCCCCCGGGGACGACGCCTGGCACGGCGCGGCCGCCGAGCGCGGCGCGGAGCGCCTCTTCGACCTGCTGCTGGACGGCACCGCCCAGGCCTACCGGGCGTGGGCCGAGGACTACTTCGAGCCGGAGCGCGCGCTGGACCCCGCCGCGGTCGAGCACGTCCTGGCGCTGCGCCCGCTCACTCCGGCCGTGGTGGCGGCGCTCAACCCGGACACCGGCCTCGACGAGCTCGCCGAGGACCTCGCGGAGATCGGGTACCCGGGCTGACGCCCGCCGACTGACCGGCGTCCACCGGTGCCGACGTCCACCGGCGATGGTCCACCGGCGATGGCGTCCGGTCAGGCCGGCGTCGGCGCACCCCCTCCGGAGGCCTCAGAGGCCGATCCGGAGCGGGGTGAGCCGGGTGGCGATCAGGTTGGTGGCGCCCCGGTCCCGCTCGATGTGGCCGTGGACCAGCAGCCCGGCCCGGTCCAGGGCGGTGCGGCGCTGGGACTCCCAGACCGGGCGGTTGCAGATCACGTTGATCAGCCCGGTCTCGTCCTCCAGGCTGAGGAAGAGCACCCCGCCGGCCGTCGGCGGCCGCTGCCGGTGGGTGACCAGGCCGCCGACCACCACCGCCGTCCCCGGTGGCACGTCCGGGAGTTGGACGGCGCAGAGGGCGCCGCCGCGCTCCAGCTGGGTGCGCAGGTGCTGGAGCGGGTGGCTGGTGGCGGAGGTGCCGGTGGCCCACAGGTCGGCGATGGTCTCCTCGACCGGGCTCATGCCGGGCAGCTCCGGCGCCTCGGTGCCGGGAGTGGTGCCGGGGATCAGGTCGGCCGAGATCCCGGCGAACGCCCCTGCGGCCCACAGGGCCTGACGTCTGGTCAGCCCGAAGCAGTCGAAGGCGCCCGCCGTCGCCAGCGCCTCCAGGACGGGCCCGGGCAGGCCGGTGCGGCGGGCGAAGTCCTCCAGGTCGGCGTACGGCTGCCCGGCCACGATCGCCTCGGCCTGCGGGGTGCCGATGCCACGCACCGTCTCCAGGCCCAGCCGGATCGCCGGCTGCGGGCGTCCGGCGGTCAGCGGCGGCTTCGGGGTCGGCCCCCGGTACGGCTCCAGGGTGGGCCGCGCCCCGCTGGCGTTGACGTCCACCCCGCGCACCCGCACGCCGTGCCGCCGGACGTCCGCGACCAGGCTGAGCGGCGAATAGAAGCCCATCGGCTGGTTGGCCAGCAGGGCGCAGGTGAAGGCCGCCGGGAAGTGGTGCTTCAGCCAGGCGCTGGCGTACACCAGGTAGGCGAAGCTGATCGCGTGGCTCTCCGGGAAGCCGTAGTTGGAGAAGGCCTCGATCTTGACGTAGACGTCCTCGGCCACCTCCGGCGGGATGCCGCGCTCGGCCATCCCTCCCAGCAGCCGTTCGCGCAGCCGGGCGACCCGCTCGTGCGAGCGCTTGGCGCCCATCGCCTGGCGCAGCCGGTCTGCCTCCGCGGGCGTGAACCCGGCGCAGTCGATGGCGAGTTGCATCATCTGCTCCTGGAACAGCGGCACCCCCAGGGTCTTGCCGAGCGCGTTCTCCATCAGCGGGTGCGGGCAGCCGGCCGGCTCCACCCCGGCGCGGCGGCGCAGGTACGGGTGGACGGAGCCGCCCTGGATCGGGCCGGGGCGGATCAGCGCGACCTCGACCACCAGGTCGTAGAAGTGGTCCGGCTTGAGCCGGGGCAGGGTCGCCATCTGCGCCCGGGACTCGACCTGGAACACGCCGACGGTGTCGGCCCGGCGCAGCATCGCGTACACGCCCTCGTCGTCGTCCGGGATGGTGGCCAGGTCGTAGCGCAGGCCGTGGTGCTCCGCGACCAGGTCGCAGGCGTCGTGCAGCGCGGCGAGCATGCCGAGGCCGAGCAGGTCGATCTTCACCAGCCCGGCGCCGGCGGTGGACTCCTTGTCCCACTGGAGCACCGAGCGCCCGGGCATCCGGGCCCACTCGGTGGGGCAGATCTCGCCGATCGGCTCCCGGGTCAGCACCATGCCGCCCGAGTGGATGCCCAGGTGGCGGGGCAGGCCGTGGAGCTGGGTGGCGAGCTGGAGCACGTCGGCGGGGATGACGGCGTCCGCGCCGGGGGCGGAGCGGAAGTCGGTCTGCCGGCTGAACGCGTCCACCTGCCCCTGCGGGTAGCCGAGCACCCGGGCGGCGTCGCGGATCGCCAGCCGGGGCCGGTAGGTGATCACGTTGGCGACCTGGGCGGCGTGCTCGCGTCCGTAGCGGCCGTAGACGTACTGGATGACCTCCTCGCGGCGGCGGTTCTCGATGTCCAGGTCGATGTCGGGCGGCCCGTCCCGCGCGGTGGAGAGGAAGCGTTCGAACAGCAGCTTGTAGTGGATCGGGTCGACGGCGGTGATCCCGAGGGCGTAGCAGACCGCGGAGTTGGCGGCCGAGCCGCGGCCCTGGCACCAGATGTCCTGGCGGCGGCAGAAGTCCACGATGTCGTGCACGATCAGGAAGTAGCCGGCCAGGTCGAGGTCCTCGATCACGTCCAGCTCCCTGGCGAGCTGGCGGCGGGCGGCGGCGTTGCCGGGGCCGAAGCGGGCCGGGCCGCCGGCCGCGACCAGGGCGCGCAGGTGGCTGATCTCGGTCTCGCCCTCGGGGACGGGGAAGCCGGGCAGCTCCGGGTCCAGCTTGGCGAAGTCGAAGGCGCAGGCCCGGCCGAGTTCGGCGGTGGCCCGCTGCACCCCGGGGAAGCGGGCCAGCCGGCCGGCCATCTCGCGGCCCGAGCGCAGGTGCGCGGTGCCCGCCGCCCTGGTCCAGCCGACCGCGTCCTGGAGGGTGCGGCGCCCGTGCAGGGCGGCGAGGCTCTGCGCCAGGCGGCCCTGGGCGGGGCCGGCGTGGTGGGCGTTGGTGGAGGCGACGACGGGCAGGCCCAGCTCCGCGGCGAGGGCGGCGAGGGCGTCGTTGCGCCGGTCGTCGCCGGGCAGCCACTGGTCGATCAGCTCGACGTGGACGTTCTCGGGGCCGAACGCCTCGGCGAGGGTGCGCAGTCGGCGCCCGGCCTCGCCCCGGTCGGGCAGCGCGGCCGGGACCCGGCCGAGACGGCAGCCGGTGAGCACCGCCCAGTGGCCGTCGTGCGCCCCGGCGAGCGCCGCGAGGTCGTACCGCGGGTTGCCCTTGGCGCCGCCGGCCAGCTGGGCGGCGGCGATCGCGGCGGACAGGCGGCGGTAGCCGGCCGGGTCGCGGGCGAGGACCAGCAGGTGCTCCTCCGCGTCGCCGTCGCGGATGGTCAGCTCGGCGCCGAACACGGTGGCCAGGCCGGTCCCCCGGGCCGCCTCGGCGAGCCGGACGGCGCCGTACAGGCCGTCGTGGTCGGTGACCGCGAGGGTCTCCACGCCCAGCCGGACCGCCTCGGCGACCAGGTCCTCCGGGTCGCTGGCGCCGTCCAGGAAGCTGAAGGCGGAGTGGACGTGCAGTTCGGCCCAGGGTTCGGGGGCCTGACCGGGGACGGGGCCGGGGGCCTGACCGGGGACGGGGCCGGGGGCCTGACCGGGGGCGGGGCCGGTGTTCGGGGCGGCCCCGGCGTTCGGGGCGGCCCCGGTGTTCGGGGCGGGGGTTTCCTCGGGGGTGGGCCCGGCGTCCGGTTGCGCCGGCGTGGAGCGGCGCAGCGGGACGACCGTACGGTCCGGCGCCGCGCCGGACAGCCGGCGGTGCAGTTCGCTCCAGGGGAGGGTGGGGTGGCTGGTGAAGCCCATCGGGGGTTGCCTTCGTCGTTCTCGTGCTCGTTCTGCTCCCCCCTCCGGGACCCGGGGCGCCGCTAGTCGTAGCCGGCCTCCAGGTACCAGGCACCCCCCTCCACGGTGAGCAGCAGCGCCCGGCCGCCGCCCACCACGACCTGGAACCGCGCCCGGCGCCGGGCCAGCGACTGGTCCCACCAGTACTCGACCGCCGGCCAGGGCCCGGTCCAGCCGTCCACCCGCTCCTCCCGGCCCCCGGCCACGACCAGGGCCGGCCGGGCCGACACCCCCGCCCGGCCGTCCACCGTGACCGGCCGCCCGGCCCCGTCCAGCACCCGCACCGGCGCCGGCTCCCGCAGCACCACGGTCGGCCACACCTCCGGCAGCCGCCCCGGCCAGGGCGCGTCGGCGGGCACCGCCGCCTCGTACGGCTCGCCCCACGGCACCTTGACCACCTGCTCGCCCGGGCCGCGCCCGCCGGCCGGCTCGATCCGGCGCAGCCCGGCGTGCCCGAGCACCGCCTGCACCCGGGCGACCGCCCGCTCCACCCGGTCGTCCGCCACGGCCTGGCCCCACAGCGCGAGCTGGCGGCCCTGGTCCGGGGAGAGGCCGTCGGGGGCCAGCCGGAGCAGGGTGAAGCCTTCCTGGCCGCCCGGGTCTCCGTTCGGGTGGGCGTTCGGGTCGCGGCTCGGGTCGCGGCTGGGGTCGGGGCTCGCGAAGGTGCCCGCGCCCTGCCAGGCCTGGAGCTGCCAGCGGACCCGCTCGGCCAGCGCGGTCGCGGACAGCCGGCCCTCGTGCCGCCACAGCCGGGAGGCCGTCCGGCCGTCCGCGCAGGCCACCTCGACGGCCACCCGGCGGCAGGTCAGCCCGGCCTCGGCCAGCCGCCGGTGCAGCTGCTCGGCCAACGTGCGGGCGACGAACACCAGCGGCTCGGCCAGCGGCTCCGGCGGGTCGAAGCGCTGCTCGACGGCGAGGTCCGGCTCCTCGTCGCGCGGCACCAGCGGGCGCGGCTGCAGGCCGCGGGCCAGCCGGTGCGCGACCGTCCCGGCCGGGCCGAAGCGGTCCGCGACCGACTCGGCCGGCAGCGCGGCGAAGGCCCCGACGGTGGGCAGGCCGAGCTGCCCGAGCAGTCCGGCCAACGCCTCGTCGCCCAGCGCGCCCACCGGGTACGGGGCGAGGAACTCCGCCGTCCGGCCGGCCGGGACCAGCACCCCGGCCCGGGCGGCGAGCACGGCGGCGAACAGGCCGTCGGCGACACCGACCTGGGCCTGTGGGGCGGCCGCCGGCCGTTCGGCCACGGTCCCCGCGTGCCCGTCCACGGTCACCGGGCCTTCGTCCCCGGCCACCGCACGTTCCTCGACGGCCACCGGGCCTTCGTCCACGGCCACCGCGCCCGGGACGGCGTCCGGGACGAGCGGCTGCCCGAGGGCGTCCGCCACCGCCCTGCCGACCTTGGCCGCCAGCGCCTCCTCGCCGCCGAAGTAGCGGCCCGGGCCCTTCACCGGGATGGCGCACAGGCCCGGGCGGATCACCTCCACCCGGGGCGTGAACGCCTCCACGGCCGCCACCACCGGTTCGAAGCGGCGGGCCTCCGCCTCCGGATCGCGGTCGCGCAGCTCCAGCTCCGGGCAGAGCCGCTGGGCCAGCTTAAGCCGCTGCCCCTGCCGCACCCCGGCCGCCCGGGCACCCGCCGAGCAGGCGAGGATCCGCCCGCCCTCGGTCACCGCGACCGGGTCGTCGCCGGTGACCGCCGCCACCGGCCAGTCCGGGCACCAGACCACCAGCACCCGGGGGGTTCTGCCGTCCGCCATCTCAGACCACCGCCGCCACGAGGGGCGCCACCGGCTCCACCGCCGGTACCACCGGTATCGCCCGTATCGCCCGTGCCGCCGGTTCCGCCATCGGCTGCGGCTGCTCCTGCTGCGGCTGCTCCTGGAGCGGGCGCACCGCGCCGTGCTCGTCCGGCAGCCAGAGCCGGGCCGTCCGGCCGCGCCCCGCCGAGCCACGGCCCTCGGCCACCACCTCCACCTGTCGGCTGACGAGCTGCCCGTGGCCGTCGCCCAGCCCGAACCAGCGCCCGGAGCGCACGCCCAGCCGCAGGGCCACGCCCGGCCACGGCCCGGCGACCAGCAGCACGCAGCCGCTGCGCCGCAGCACCGCCGCCAGCCGGGCGGCCAGCTTCGGCGGCACCGGCCCGTCCGGGCGCAGCATGATCAGCTCGACCGCGCCGGCCAGCACCGAGACCACCTCGGCCCAGTGCGGCCCCGGATCGTCCGCGACCAGCAGCCGGCGCAGGTCCAGCCCGTACCCCTCGGCGGCGGCCAGCCCCAGGTCCGGCAGCCCGACCGCCGCGGCCCAGCCGCCCTCGGTCTCCTTCACCCCGGCGGCGAGCGCCAGCAGCAGTCCGGTGTCCCCGCCCGCCACCGACACCGCCGTCCCCCGGCGCAGCCCGGCGTCGGGCAGCACCTCCCGCAGCGCGGGTACCACCGGCAGCAGCCCCCGGCGCTCCGCCGCCTGCCCCTCCCGCTCCCCCGGCTGCCCGGCCGTGGCAGCCGGGGACGCCACCGGGCGGAGCAGGGGGCGGGCGGGCTGCTCGGCGGTGGATTCGAAAACAGATTCGAAAACGGGCACACCCCCAGGATCGAACATTCGTTCGCAAAGATTCAAGTCCGACCTGGTCAACCCACCCGTCACTCTCCGTTGCACCGCCTCGCCGAAGATCGAGGAGAGGTACGGCGCGGGCACCATCGAGAGTCCAGCGGGTACGCCCGGGTGGTGCCGAGCACGTCCACCGCGGTCCCGTGCCGCCGGCGATCAGGCCGCGCACGGGGATCCCGGTCCGCCCGAGGACCGCCGACTGACTGCCGACTGACCGCTGACGCCCCGTCGGCGACCCTCCGGGGCCCCGCCGGGAACGCGGACGATTTTTTCCGCGCTGGGGCCGAATCCTTTGGGGCGGCCCGTGCCTCTTATAAACGTTCCGACAGACGTCGGGCACGGGATCTGGAGGTAGTGATGGTCATCGGAATCGGCATCGCCGTCGCCCTGGTGCTGCTCTGCACCTGCATGCTGGTCGTGAAGCGCAAGCGAGCCGGGCGTGGCTGAATCGACATGGCCCGGTGAGCAGTTGATCGCCGCCGCGCAGGGCGGTGACGTCGACTCGATCGCCGCGTTGGTGTCGGGCTCGCACCCCAATGTGCAACGGTTCGCCCGCTCGCTCTGCGCCACCCCGGAGGACGCGGAGGACGCGGCGCAGGAGGCCCTGATCATCCTGTACCGCAAGATCGGGATGCTGCGGGCCTCCGGCGCCCTGGCGTCGTGGATGTTCCGCATCGTCCGCAACGAGTGCCTCCGGCGCGCGCGGACCCGACTGCGGGACGACGCCGCACCGTTGCGGCAGGACGCCTCGGTGGCCTCGGCCGAGGAGGCGGTCCTGCGGCGCCTGGAAGCGGACCGGGTCGCGGCCGCCGTCGCCGCCCTGCCCGACGACCAGCGCCGAGTGCTGATCATGCGGGACGTCCAGGGCTACAGCGGCCGGATGGTCGCCGACGCGCTGGGCCTCAGCACGCCCGCGATGAAGTCCCGCCTGCACCGGGCCCGTTCGGCGGTTCAACGGGCCCTGCTGGCCACCCCCGAACCAGTCCCCGGAGGGAACCGATGCCCGGAACGATGACCAAGGCGACGGTCAGGACGACGACCACCACGCCGATCAAGACGCCGACCGGAACCGAGCCCGGAGCCGGCGCCCGCCGCGAGGGCCCCGACTACGCCAGCAGGTCCCTGCCCGAGCACGTCGCGCGCGGAGTGGTCGGATTCGGTTCGCTGATCGGCTCGATCGCCCTCCTCCCGCTGGTCGGACCGGTCGGCCTGGTCCTCCTGCCGGTCGGCCTGTTCGCCCTGCGCGGTTGCCCGATGTGCTGGACGATCGGCCTGATGCAGACCATCTCGCGGGGCCGCCTCCAGCGCTCCTGCGAGGACGGCCAGTGCCGGCTGACCGTCGCCGGCCACGACAAGCACCCCGGGAAGACCGACTCCTGAAGGGGCGGCCCGTGCCCGTGCCTCGCGGGGGGAGGCACGGGCGCGGGCCGTTCACCCGGATGGCCGACAAGAACTTTTTCCTTGACAAATTTTCTTGTCGGACGGATCCTGGAACGGTGCTGGAAGTCGCCGTGATCGAAGAACCCGCCGCGGCCGAGGCCTCGCTGGACCCGATGCGGTCACGCCTCCTCGCCGCCCTGACCGAGCCCGCCTCGGCCGCCATGCTGGCCGCCCGGCTGGGGCTGCCCCGGCAGAAGGTCAACTACCACCTGAAGGAGCTGGAGCGGCACGGCCTCGTCGAACTCGCCGAGGAACGCCGCAAGGGCAACGTCACCGAACGGGTGTACCGTGCCACCGCGTCCTCCTACGTGATCTCCCCCAGCGTCCTGGCCGCCGTGAGCCCGGACCCGGCCCGCTTCCCCGACCAGCTCTCCGCCCGCTGGCTGCTGGCGCTCGGATCCCGGCTGGTGCAGGAGGTCGGCACCCTGCTGACCGGCGCCGCCCGGGCGCGCCGACGGGTCGCCACCTTCGGCATCGACGCCCAGGTGCGGTTCGCCTCCGCGGCCGACCGGGCCGCCTTCGCCGAGGAGTTGGCCCAGTCCGTGGCCGCCCTCGTCAGCCGGTACCACGACGAGTCCGCCCCCGGGGGCCGCAGCCACCGGGTGGTCGTCGGGCTCCACCAGATCCCCGCCGTACAGCCCGGAGCCGGGACGGAGACCGGCGCCGCCGGCACCGCGCCGAACGGGGAGAAGGCGAACCAGGAGGACCCGCGATGACCCACCCGTTCGAGATCGAGCTGGAGACCTCCCTCCCGGCGAGCCCTGAGCAGGTCTGGGAGGCGATCGCCACCGGACCGGGCATCGACTCCTGGTTCATGGGCCGCAACGAACTGGACCCGCGCGAGGGCGGCACCGCCGTCATGGAGACCGGAGGCCATCGCGAGGAGGCCGTCGTCACCGCCTACGAGCCCGGCAAGCGTCTGGCCACCCGTACGGCCACCGGCGAGGACGGCCGGTTCATGGCCTTCGAGTACCTGATCGAGGGCCGGGACGGCGGCTCCACCGTGCTCCGCGTCGTCCACAGCGGGCTGCTCGGCGACGACTGGCAGGACGAGTACGACGCGCTGCGCCGCGGCTGGCCGTTCCACCTCCACACGCTCCGCGAGTACCTCAGCCACTTCCCCGGCCGCACCGCCGTCCCGGTCTTCGCCGCCGCGCCCTCGGGCGGGCGGCCGGAGCCCGAGGTCCAGGCCCTGCTCGCCCGTGCCCTGTCGCTGCCGCTCCCGGCCGCCGTGGGCACGCGGGTCCACGGCGGACCGGCGGGCCTGCCGCCGCTGGACGGTGAGGTGGTCTGGGCGGACGACGAGCGCCTGGAGGTCCGCACCGCCGACGGGCTCTACACGTTCCACCACGGCCCCGGGCTGGTGCTGATGTTCCACCACCTCTTCGGCCCGGTTCCGGACGGTGCCGGGGCTGAGGCCGGGGCCGGAGCCGGAGCCGGAGCCGAGGCCGCCTGGCAGCAGTGGCTGGCCGGGCTCCTCGCCTGACCTGCTTCGTCCGGGTCGTTCGAACCGTCCAGACCATCCAGACCATCCAGACCGTTCAGATCGTTCAGACCGTTCAGACCATCCGGCCCCGTAGACCTACGGGAACCCTTCCGAGCTGTCGGGCCTTCGGGGCGCACGGCTCCGGACCCGCACGAGAACCGAGGAACCAACCATGCGCACCCTGATCAGCACCGCCTTCATCTCGCTCGACGGCGTCGTCGAGGGCCCCGGCGGCGAACCCGGCTACCGCAACTCCGGCTGGACCTTCAAGGACGTCGAGTTCCTCCCCGAGGCGTTCGAGATCAAGGGGCGGGAGCAGGAGGAGGCCACCGCGATGCTGCTCGGCCGCACCAGCTACCAGGCGTTCAGCCAGGTGTGGCCGGACATGGCGGAGTTCGCCCGCTACAAGGCGCTGCCGAAGTACGTCGTCTCCACCACCCTCACCGACGGCGACCTGGTGTCGAACTGGGGCGAGACCACGATCCTGCGCTCGCTCGACGAGGTCGCCGCGCTGAAGGGGACCGAGGGCGGCCCGATCATCGTCCACGGCAGCGCCACCCTGAACCACGCCCTCTCGGACGCCGGCCTGATCGACCGCTACCACCTGCTCGTCTTCCCGCTGCTGCTCGGCGCCGGCAAGCGCCTGTTCAGCGCGACGGACAAGGACGCCCAGAAGCTGAAGCTTGTCGAGCACGAGGTGTACGCCAACGGCATCCAGAAGCAGGTCCTCGACGTCGTCCGCTGACCGCGAACTCTCCGCCCCATCGGGGAGTCTCACGGTGAACGGGCCAGACCTGGACGTGGATTGACTGGTAGTCAGGAGCCGTCGGCGTCGGAAATCGTTGGACAGGCATTCTGAGATCAACAGACTGATCAGATGACCGTGACAGACGACAAGACCGACCTCCGGATCTACATCCAGGACGCCCGCGACGCCCTGCTCTGGAAGCTCGAAGGCCTCTCCGAGTACGACCTGCGCCGACCGCTCAGCCCCACCGGGACCAACCTGCTGGGGCTGGTCAAGCACGTCACCGGCGCCGAGGCCCTGTACTTCGGCGACACCTTCGGCCGCCCCTTCCCCGAACCGGCCCCCGTGTGGATCACCGGCGGGACCGAGCCGAACGGCGACCTGTGGGCACGGGCGGACGAGGGCACCGAGGAGATCATCGGGCGCTACCGGCGGGTCTGGGCGCACTCCGACGCCACCATCGAGGCCCTGCCGCTGGACGCCGTCGGCAGGGTGCCGTTCGGCGCCCGCCACGAGCAGACCCTGCACCGGGTGCTCGTCCACATGATCGCCGAGACCCACCGCCACGTCGGCCACGCCGACCTGGTCCGCGAACTCGTGGACGGCTCCGCCGGTCAGCGCTCCGACGGCGCCAACACCGCCCCCGGCGACGCCGACTGGTGGCGGGCCCACCACGACCGCGTGGAGCGGGCGGCCCGGGAGGCCGGCGGACTCGCCTGAGTCGGGGCTTAGAGATCGTCTTCAAAGATCAGATCCAGAGCAGGATCGAGGCGATGGTGACGGCGCCCTGGTAGGACTCGCGGGTCTTGTCGTAGCGGGTGGCCAGGCCGCGCCATTGCTTGAGCCGGTTGAAGCAGCGTTCGACGACGTTGCGGAGCCGGTAGGTGCTCCGGTCGAAATCGGGTGGCCGACCTCCGCGCGAGCCCCGGTTGAGTCGGCCGAGCACCTGGTCGACGCGTTCGGGGATGGTGTGCGCAATCCGGCGTCGGCGCAGGTAGGCGCGGATCTTTCGGGAGCTGTAGCCCTTGTCGGCGATGACGTGGTCGGGCCGGGTGCGCGGGCGCCCCGGCCCGACCGCGGGACCCGGATGTCCTCCAGGACGGCTTCGAGACGGGTGCAGTCGTTGGTGTTGCCGCCGGTCAGAACGAAGCCGAGAGGGCGGCCGCGTCCGTCGCAGGCCAGGTGGAGCTTGGTACTCAGCCCTCCGCGTGATCGGCCGAGGGCGTGATCACCCGCTTCGTCCCGGTCGCGTGTCCCCTTTTGCCGCCGGTGGCGTGCTGGTGGGCCCGCACGATCGTGGAGTCGACCGACACCAGCCAGTCGATGTCCCCGGCCGCGTCCTTCTTTGCCTGGCTCGCACGCAGCATTCGCGAGAACGTGCCGTCTAGCGCCCACCTGCGAAAACGCGTGTAGAGGGTCTGCCAGGAACCGTAGCGCTCCGGCACATCCCGCCAGGACGTGCCGGTCCTCAGCTTCCACACGATCCCGTTCAGCACCAGCTGGTCGTCCGACCGCGGACGACCGGCCACTCCCGAAGCAGGGGTCCTAACAGAAGTCGTGTTGCGGTGTGACTGTCGACTGGTGTGCTCGTTGGTCTGTGCGTGGGGAAGCGAGTGTCTCGTCCGTGGGTGGTGTCGGATGAGCTGTGGGAGTTGGTCGAGCCGTTGCTGCCGGCGCCGAGGGTGGGCGTGAAGCCGGGGGGGCCGCGGGTGCCGGACCGTCAGGCTCGGTGCGGGATCCTGTTCGTGCTGCACACCGGCATCCAGTGGGAGTACCTGCCGCAGGAGCGGGGCTTCGGCTCGGGCATGACGTGCTGGCGGCGCCTGGCCGCCTGGAACGAGGCCGGGGTGTGGGACCGGCTGCACCTGGTCCTACTGGAACGGCTGCGGTCGGCACGGCAGTTGGACTGGTCGCGGGCGGTGATCGACTCCAGCCACGTGCGGGCCGCTCGGCGGGGCCCAAGAGCGGGCCCAGCCCGGTCGACCGTGCCCGGCCGGGCAGCAAGCACCACGTCCTCGTCGATGACCAGGGCATCCCGCTCGCGGTGTCGCTGACCGGCGGGAACCGCAACGACGTCACCCAACTGCTGCCGCTGCTGGCCAAGGTCCCGCACGTGGCCGGCCTCGTCGGTCGGCCACGGCACCGCCCCGACGCTCTCCTCGCGGACCGGGGCTACGACCATGACAAGTACCGCCGCCTGGTCTGGAAGCAGGGCATCAAGCCGGTGATCGCCCGACGGGGAGTCGCCCACGGTTCAGGGCTTGGCGTCCATCGGTGGGTGGTCGAGCACGCCATCGCCTGGCTCCACGGCTTCCGCCGCCTACGCATCCGCTGGGAACGCCGCGACGACATCCACGAGGCCTTCCTCGGCCTCGCCACCTGCCTGATCACCGACCGACACGTCCAACGCCTTTGTTAGGACCTCTTAGGGGCGGGGTTCGGGGCGTCGGGGGCGGGGGTTCGGGGGCGGGGGTTCGGGGCGTCGGGGATCTGAGGCAGCCGGGGCGCCGGGCAGCTCGGGGAGCAGGGGACGTCAGCCTCCGTGGCGGGCGGTCGCGCCGACGTGCCGTACGACGGTCGCCGCCCGGTCGGCCAGGGGCCCCGGGGCGATCGGGACGCACGTGTACCCGAACTCGGCGTAGGCCTCCCGGTGGAT
The DNA here is from genome assembly GCF_044756065.1 of Kitasatospora sp. NPDC092039. Taxonomy (NCBI): domain Bacteria; kingdom Bacillati; phylum Actinomycetota; class Actinomycetes; order Kitasatosporales; family Streptomycetaceae; genus Kitasatospora; species Kitasatospora sp. NPDC092039. The sequence goes on from NZ_JBIVSD010000019.1 coordinate 59,828, forward strand.
CCGCTCGAACCGCAGCGACTCCTCGTACGAGATGCGCCGCGCCCCGGTCGGGGTGACGAAGCCCGGGCTCTCCACGAAGAACACCCGGCGCTCGTAGACCCCCGCCTCCCGGATCCGGTCGAGCTCCCCGGCGAGGGCCGGGGTCACCGGATGACCGAGGTACACCGCCAGGGCGTACGTGCACACCGGTGATCGGTCGAAGAACCGCACCTCCCCCGGCGGGCCGACCGCCCCCTCCTGCCGCCGCCGCTGCAGGGCGACGACCGCGTCCACGAACGACGGGTCCGCCCACGGCTCCGGCTCGCCCTGGGCCTGCCGCAGCGCGATCACGTCCGTGGCGGCCTCCTCGACCACCGGATGGCCCGAGCACTCCAGCCACCGCAGGATCGCCGTCTTCCCGGCCCCCGGCGTGCCGGTCAGCAGGTAGCGCCTCATCCCCGCACTCTACGGGCCCGGTGGCGGCGGCAGGAGCGCCGTAGGCTGTCGGGCACGGGTTCGTCGAGCGGGGGACGTCAGGCGTGACGGGCGGGGAACAGGGCGTACGGATGGCCGTCCGGTGCACGGACTGCGGGGGCACCGCCGTCCGCAGCGTCGGGCAGTTCCTCACGCACGGGCGGGAGTTGTGGTGGGACGCCGAGCGTTCCTGCCCGCAGTGCGGGGCCGCCTGCTGCGAGGACTCGGACCAGGACGCCGCGCCGCAGGACGTCCGCGAGGCGCTGCTGACCGCCCACGCACCGGCCCGGCTCCGGCTCACCGGACCGCTCACCGATCCGGTGGCCGCCCTGCGGGCGCTCCGCGGGGACGCGGACCTCTCGCTCCAGCAGGCCCGGGAACTCCTCGACCGGCTGCGGGACTTCGGTCTGGCCGGGACGGCCGTCGAGATGGCGTACTGGCGGGCGCGCCTGGCCGAGCGGGGAGTCGCGGCGGAGGTGGCGGACGGTTTCGGGCGGGCGTACCGGTACGTGGGGCCGCCGGAGCTGTGGGCAGGGGGAGGCGATGGCGGGACGGGAGGCGGCGGGACGGGAGGCGGTCACGGGCAACCGGTGCGGACGGCGGGCGAGTTCGCCGCCTGGGCGGAGGACCGGCAGGCGGCGGAGCTCGCGGAACCGTTCACCTTCGTGATCGACCTCGGCGGTGCACTGCGGCTCGCGCCGCGCCGTAGTGAACACGTGGCCTGCGCGGGTGGCGAGTTGGTGCTGAGCGCCGGGGAGATCGGGTTCCGGCGGTCACGGGACGGCTGGGAGGTCGAGACGGTCAGCAACCAGTCCACCGGCTACTGCCCCGACACCACCTCCTGGCCTGCCGTCGCCACCGCCCTCGCCCGCATCGGGCTGCCGCACCCCGGCGCCTTCACCCACCCGGTGGTCTTCCGCCGCTGCCCCCGGTGCGCCCGCTGCAACGTCGTCCGCGAGGAGCACTACGCCTGCGTCTTCTGCGACGCGGACCTGCCCGAACAGTGGAACGTGGACGTGACCGCACTGCCGTGAGCCGTGCGGGGCGCCTGCGGCCGGCGGCGGGGCACCGTGCTGGTTCGGGCCGCGCCTCCCCTTGACGGGGCACCCCGCCCCAGACCGGACCCCCGCCACCCAGGCAACCACCACACCCCCCGCCCGCCACACACCTCCCCACACCACGCCCGCCGGAGTTGTCGGGCCGGGCCGCCCCACAACACCTCCCCAGCGGAAAGCGACCCGACCGCCACAGACCCCCCCCACCCAGGCAACCACCGCCCGCCGCACACCTCCCCCACGACGAGCCCATCGGTGCGGTCGGGCCGGACCGCCCCACAACACCTCCCCAGCGAAAAGCGACCTGGCCACCACAGACCGCCCCCCACCCGGGCAACCACCACACCCACCGCCCGCCGCACACCTCCCCCACACCACGCCCGCCAGAGTTGTCGGGCCGGGCCGCTAGGGTCTGTGGGTCACGGGGTAGGTCGGGAAAGGGGTGGGACGGGTGGGGTTCGAGCGGGTGGCGGAGGTGCCGGACGGGGTGGTGCACGCGGGGAGCCGGGAGTTCCTGGTGCGGGAGGGGCTGCCGTCGACGGGGGCGTTCCTGGATTTCGAGGCGCTCGCGGACGGGCAGCTGACGGCGTTCCCCGCGGAGGCGGAGCGACTGTTCGTCCTCGGGGAGACGGAGTACTGCACGCCGTTCGCGGCCGGCGGCAGCCTGGTGCTGCTGGACGGGGCGACCGGCGAGGTGTTCCTGGACAACGGCGGCCCGCGGCGCGACCTGCTGGCCTCCGGCCTGACCGCGCTGGCGGACCTGGTCCGTGAGGTGGACGCGGTGGCCGAGGCGGCCCGACGGCCGGAGGCGCTGGACGGGCGGCGCGGGCCCGCCGTGATGGCGGAGGTGCTGGCGGAGGCCGAGCGGCGGATGCGGGAGGCCGATCCCGGACTGTTCGGCGACGGGTCCGCGCCGCCCCCGCACTGGGGCACCGCGCTGCTGGTGCGGGCGCTGGGCTGGGGTGCGCTGCCGGGCGGTCCGGGCGGGCCCGCGTACGAGATAGCCCCGGAGCTGGTGGCGGAGCTGGCGGCGCTGACGGACCAGGACGGCGGCTCCGGCCGGGTGCACCGCTTCCGGTCCGAGGAACTGCCCGCCGCCCTGGTGCACGGGCCGACCCGGCAGCTGCTGACCGAGGTCGGTCTTCCGCTGGGCGGGGCGATGTTCGGGGTGTGCGAGGAGCCGCTGGTCACCATGGGCGAGGCGTACCCCGAGTACTTCGACGGCGAGGAGGAGCGGCCGTACCAGAGGGACTTCCTGGCCCTCGGGGACTGGCCGACCGACCTCACGATCGCCCTGGACGGCGCCACCGGCCGGCTGGAGCTTCCGGACTGGTACGACGACGGCCACCCCGAGGCCTACCTGAACCGCGATCTGTCCGCCCTGCTCTACGCCCTCTGGACGTACGAGCGGCTGCGTGCCGAGTGGGACCGCTGGGACTACGGCCGGGCCCGGGACACCTGGGCGGTGTTCGATCCGCAGGCACTGCTGAGCGCGGTGGTGGACCGGCTGGTGGAGGCCGTCGACCCGGAGGCCTTCGCCTCGCCGGGCTGCTCCTGGCGGCTGCTCGCCGAGGACGGCCACATGGGCGGACTGCTGGGCTGAGCGCCTCAGCCGGCCCGGCCCCGGTGCCGGGCGGGGGCCGGGCCGGGCCGGGCCGATCGGGCTGACCGGAGTGGGCGTCGATCGGCTCCGGCAGGCTGCGGCGGATGTGGAGCGGGGCAGGAACACCGGCAGGAAGGCCTTCGCCAGGACGGCCCCGCCGAGCCGGACCGTGGAGCGCGGGCCGAGGAGTTCACCGAGCAGACCGGAGAGCGCGGAGCCGACCGCCGGCTGGCCGGGGACGATGCCCCCATCGACCGGCACATCGCCGAGGCGGGCGCGGCGTCGGCCGATCTGCGGGCCGGGCGCAGCGGCAGCCTGACCGTCCGCTGGTTCGCCACCGCCTGCGCCGCGTTCCGCCGGGAGCCTCCGGGCGTACGGCTCGACCTCGGCACGACCGAGCCGGCGGGCCCGCTCAGACGAGGTGTGGGTCGGCCGCGCCGGGCTGGCGGTGGTGATCCGTCCCACGGACGCGCCGGTTCCGGACCCGCCTGCGGGGTCCGCCTGCGGGACGATCCGCACCGCACCGTGCTGACCCCGGGCCACCGGCTCGCCGCTCGGTGCGTGCTCGGAGCTGGCCGAACTCGCGGACGGGGTCTGGGTGGGCACCGGACCGCCCGACCCGGTCCCGGACCACGCCACCGCGCAGGGGGTCGTCGCGGCCGGGTTGGGGGTGCTGCCCCTGAGCTGGGTATGAGCCTGCGCCATCCGGGTATCGGCGTGCGGCGGTTGCGCGATCGGGACCCGGTTCGCACCGTGCACGCCGTCGTCCGGGAGGGGCCTGGGGCCGACCGGTGCTCGGCGTGCTGGTCGGTGCGCTGGGGGCGGCGGAAGGCGCGACGGAAGGCGCGGCGGGCCGGGCGTAGGCTGGGCCGGTTCGACCATGCGAGAGGGTACGGAAGGGACGTGCGGGGGATGCGCGGCGATACTGGGGAGCTCTACCGGGCATTCGCGGAGCGGGAGGCGCGCGGCAATTCGGCGAGCTACCAGGAGCTGGCCGAACGCGTCGCCGGGGACGGTCGGTTGTGTGCGCTGCTGGACGGGCTTCCGGCCGCGAAGCGGCAGCCGAACCTGCTGTTCGGCGCCGTCCGGCACTTGGGCGGCCCGGTGACGGAGGGCTGGCCGGCCTTCCGCGACTGGGCGGTGGGGCACTGGGCCGAGGTCTCGGCGACGATGCTGGAGCGGCGGACGCAGACCAACGAGGCGGGCCGCTGCGCGACCCTGCTGCCGGTGCTGGCCGCACTGCCGCAGCCGCTCGCCCTGATCGAGGTGGGCGCCTCGGCCGGGCTCTGCCTGTACCCGGACCGGTACCGGTATCGGTACCGCTACGTGACCGGGACGGGCTTCGGCTCCGAGATCGGTCCCGAGTTCGGCCCCGAGGCGAGCCCGGTGACGCTGGACTGCGAGCTGAGCGGGCCGGTGCCGTTGCCCGCCTCCCTGCGGGAGCGGCTGCCCGAGGTGGTGTGGCGGGCCGGGATCGACCTCAATCCGCTGGACGTGCGGGCCGAGGAGGACATGCGCTGGCTGGAGTCGCTGGTCTGGCCCGAGCAGACCCACCGGCTGGACCGGTTGCGCGGCGCCGTGCGGGTCGCCCGGGCCGAACCGCCGCTGCTGGTGCGCGGCGATCTCAACGCGACGGTACGGGAGTTGGTGGCACGGGCCCCGGCGGGGGCGACGCCGGTGGTGTTCCACAGCGCGGTGCTCGCGTACCTGCCGCCGGAGGAGCGGGAGGAGTTCGCGGCGACGATGCGCGAGCTGCCCGGGCACTGGATCTCCAACGAGGCGGTCTCGGTGCTGCCGAGCGTCGCCCGGCGCCTTCCCCTCCCCGCCCCGGCCGGGTCCGGGCTGTTCGCGCTCGCCCTGGACGAGCGGCCGGTGGCCTTCACCGGGCCGCACGGGCAGTCCCTGGACTGGTTCGGCGAGGCATAGGCGGCCGGACGACGGGGCGACCGGGGCCTGCTGGAGACCGGCGGGGGCGGAGCGGGGCGTCGGGCTTGAAACTGCCGCAGCGGCAGCTCCTACCGTCGTGACCGGGGCCGGAGAACCGGCCCCGGTCCACGCGAACGTGGGGACGCGGAAACGAGGGAGGCGGCCATGGCCTGGCCCATCGCCGAGGTGGCCCGGATGTCGAACGTGACCGCCCGGACGCTCCGGCACTACGACGAGATCGGACTGCTGACCCCGGCCTGGATCGGCTCCAACGGCCACCGCTACTACGAGGAGCGGCAGTTGCTCCAGCTGCAGCAGATCCTGGTGCTGCGGGCCCTGGGCGTGGGGCTGACCGAGATCGCCCGGATCCTGGGCGATCAGGTGGACGAGTTGGAGGCCCTGCGGGGCCACCGCCGGCGGCTGGTGGCCGAGCGCGACCGGCTCGACGCCCTGGCCGTCACCGTTTCCCGCACGATCGCCGACCTGGAACGCTCCCGGAAGGACGGCACACCCATGACCATCAACCGCCCCGAGAACCTGTTCGAAGGCGTCCAGCCCGACGACGTCGACGCGAGCCTGCGCGACTTCCCCGAGCACGCCGAGGCGGCCCGGCGTGCGACCGCCGCGATGACCCCGGCCGAGATCGAGGCCGGACAGCGCGAGCGGACCGCCCGCATGATCCACCTGGCCGAGCTGATGGCCGCCGGCCACCCCGCCGACGCCGAGCCCGTGCAGAGCGCGATCGACGAGGAGTACCGACTGCTCGGTACCCTCCGGTCCGTCCCGACCGGGGAGTACCTGGCGATCGCCCGTTCCTGCACCGAGAACGAGCGGTGGAGCGCCGCGTACGAGGCCGTCGCCCCGGGCCTGGCCGCGTACCAGCGTGCCGCCATGGAGGCGTACGCGGCGGCGCGGCTGTCCTGATCCGGGCCGGGAGGGGCCGGAGGGCTCCGGCTGGGCGCCGTGTCCGCCCCGGCTCCCGGCCCTCCCTCGCCCGCACTCCATGTCACTCCGTCCGCAGTGCCGTGACCGTGCGGGTGCGGGCCGCCCAGGTGGCCGGGAGGGCGGCGCCGAGCAGGGCCAACACCAAGCCGCCGAGTATCAGCGGCCCCACCACCGGCGGGGCGAACACGGCGAGGTCCGCGTCCGGCACCCCGATCCCGGCGGCCCGGGCCATCGCGGGCAGCACCTGGTGATGCACCAGGACGCCGATCGGGACCCCGACCAACCCGGCCGCCAGCCCGCTGCCGCAGACCGAGGTGAGCACCATACCGACGGTCTGCCGGGGAGACATCCCGAGCGCCTTGAGCACCCCGAGGTCGTGCACCCGCTCCCGGGTGTCCAGCAGCACGGTGTTGAGCACTCCGAGCCCTGCCACCACGGCGAGCAGCAGCGTGAGCGTGCCCGCCAGGGTGTTCATCGCCAGCATCACGATGTTGACGTGCTCCCCGCCGGACTCGGCGCCCAGCCCCATCGGCCGCACGGCCTGGTCCAGCCCGTCGGCGTAGGCCCGCGCGTCGGTTCCCGGGGTGAGGTCGACGTGGAAGGCGAGCGCCTCGGTGCGGATCGCGCCGCCGAGCGGAGCCAGCGTCGCCCGGTCCGTGAACACCACGTCGCTGGTGGCCAGGACCTCACCGGTGATCTTCGCCGGGGTGCTGCGCCCGTGGTCGGCGAGGGTGACGGTGTCTCCGACCTTCGCCTGGTTGGCCCGCAGGTAGGCGGCGGCCACCACGATCTCGCCGGGGCCCCGGAACCAGCGGCCGGAGATCATGTGGAAGCCGCTCCAGGAGGCGTCGCCGTCGAAGGCGACCACCGCGGAGCGCCCGGTGTTCCCGGCCAGGGCGACCTGGGTCGGCACGCTGCTGTACCAGGCCCGGGTGCCCGGACGGGAGTCGATCGCCTTGGCCACGGCCGCCTCGTCCACGTGGTCGACGGGCTGTGCGGCGCCCTCGATCGGGACCTGGACCACCACCCCGCCCGCACGGTCGGCCGTCAGCCCCTCCTGGAGGGAGCCCAGGGAGAGCGTCAGGCCGACGCAGAGGGTGACTCCGACGGTGCCGAGCGCCACGGCGGCGCCGGTGGTCGCCGAGCGGCCCGGCCGGTTGAGCGGGGAGGCCAGCCCGAGGCTGAGCGCCCGGGACACCGGCAGTCGGCCGATCACGTCCTGCACCCGGGACAGCCGGCCCGCCGGCCCTGCCCCGGTGGCCGAACCGCGGGCGGCCGCCCGCTTGGCGCCCGGCGCCGTCCGGCCGATCGCGAGCGCCTCCACCGTCCGCAGCCGTCCGGCCCGCAGCGCCGGCACCAGCGCGGTGCCTGCCACGGCCGCCGGCGCCACCACCGCGACCACGGCGTCCACCCAGACCGGGATGCCGAGCAGTCCGCCGCGCAGGGCCTTGTGGGCCAGCCCGAGGACCGGCACCGACAGCAGGTTGCCGACGAGCACGCCGAGCGCCGTGCCGAGCCCGGCGGGGATCAGCGCCTGGCCGACGTAGGCGCGTGCCACCTGGGCCGGGGTGAAGCCCAGGGACTTGAGGATGCCGATCCGGCGGGTGGCGGCGCTGACCGCGCCGCTGACCACGACGCCGATGATCAGTACCGACATGGCCAGACCGAGCACCCCGAAGGCCGTGACGAACGGGACGAAGGTCGCGGCCGTCCGGTTCGCCTCCTCCCGGACGGGCCGGTAGGAGGTGGCCCTGGCGAGGGCCTCGCCCGGGACCGCGGCGGCCAGCGCGGCGCGGTCGGCCTCCACCTCGGCGTCGCTGCCGGCGTGGGCGAAACGGTAGAGGTACTGGGCGGCGGGCGCGGTGCCGGGCGCCGTCAGCCCGGCCACCTGCTCCGGGGCGACCCAGCCGTCCGCGCTCCAGGAGACCGAGGCCGCCAGGCCGACGACCTTGAGCGTCGGGTGCCCCGGCAGGTCCGGGAACTCCATGCTGTCGCCTACCGCCAGCGGGGAGTGCCCGTCCAGGAACACCACCTCGCCGGGGCCCGCCGTCCAGCGGCCGTCGGTGATCCGCAGGCCGTCCAGCGGGCCGTCCTGGCCGCGGCCGACCAAGGTCATCGGCGGCAGCGGGCTGCCGGTCGGCGGGATCCGGGTGCCGGGGCCGGAACGCGGCCGGACCGTCACCGCCTGGTAGGGGCCGGCCGCGGCCGTCACCCCGGGCGCGTGGGCCGTCGCGGCGAGCTGGGCGGGGCTCGCCCTCGCCTGGTCGTACAGCACGTTGAGGTGGGCGCCGTGCTGGTCGGCGAAGGAGCGCTGGTACGGGCCCCGGGCGGCGACCAGCAGCCCGAGCGCCAGGATGCAGGCCGTCACCGACGCCGTCGTGGTGAGCACCATCACCAGCGTCTGCACCCGCCGGCGGCCGACCCCGGCGCGCACCACCTTGCCGAGCGCGCTCATCGGCCACCGCCCGGGGCCGACACGGCCGCCGTGTCCCGGACCAGCCGGCCGTCGAGCAGTTCGATCGTCCGGTCGGCGCAGGCCTCGGCGAGCGCGGTGTCGTGGGTGACCAGCAGGATCGTCTGGCCCTCCGCGTTGAGCCCGCGCAGCAGGTCGCGGACGTCGGCGGCCGAGGCGGTGTCCAGCGCCCCGGTGGGCTCGTCGGCCAGCAGCAGCGGCGGGCGGTTCATCAGTGCCCGGGCCGCCGCGACCCGTTGGCGTTCTCCGCCGGAGAGCCGACCGGGGAAGGCCTTGGCGTGCCGGGCCACCCCCAGCCGCTCCAACAGCTCCCCGGCCCGGGCCCGGGCCTGCTCCCGCCGCATCCCGGCCAGCTGGGCCGGGAGCAGCACGTTGTCCTCCGCGTTCAGGTCGTCCAGCAGGTTGAAGAACTGGAACACCATGCCGATCCGCGCCCGCCGGTACTCGGCCAGCGCGGCCTCGCCGAGCCGGTGCACGGGCACGCCGTCCACCTCCACCTCGCCCTCGCTCGGGCGGTCGAGGCCGGCGACCAGGTTCAGCAGGGTGGACTTGCCGCTGCCCGAACGGCCGAGCACGGCCAGCGCCTCGCCGGCCCGGACCTCCAGGTCGAGCCCGGCCAGGGCGGGACGGGCGGCGTCGGATCGGTCGTACGTCTTGCTGACGCCGCGGATCCGGATGATCGGCGCGTTCACGGGCCCTCCACGGTTCGAGGTCCGGCACGGGAACCCCGGGCCGGCTGACGGGACATGACGCTACGTATCGGCGGCGGGGTGCCGACAGCCGTCTGGACGGCCTCTCAGGGGTGTATTCAGATACACCCCGAACTGGGTGTTCAGGCCTAGAGCGCCGCAGGCCCCGGCCGGGCAGACTGACCCATCGAAAGATCGGAACCGGGGTCCGCGGGGGGCTTCGGGGCCGCGGCTTCGAGGCCTCCGGACGGGGGCCGCGGAAGGGAAAGGGGGCGTCATGGACGCGGGAGTGCCGAACGGGCTGGCCCTGCGGGTCGGCCGGGCCTGCGCGGACGGGGTGCGCGCCTGGTACGCGGTGACGCTGGCCGTGACGGGCCTCCTGGCGCTGCTGGCCGGGCCGGTCCTGCTGGCCGCCGCGCTGTTCGGGCCGGACGAGCCCCGGGGCCTCCACCCGGGTGGGCCGCTGATCCTGGCGGTGCCGATGGCGCCGGTCGCCCTCTGGGCGCTCTGCTGGGCCACCGGGGGCGGCGGCCGGGCGGTCGGCGCCGCGCTGTTCGCCCCGGGGGCGATAGCGCTGATGGCGACGCACGTCTACGGCGGTGCCGCGCCCGGCGGCCGGGCCGGCTCGGTCTGGCTGGCGCCCTCGCTGCTGGTGCTCGGGCTGTTCGGCGCCCGCTGGATCGCGACGGAGAGCAGGCGGACGGTCGGCAGGTGGAGCGGGCGGCCGATCCCGGTGCCCTACCGCCGGCCGGTCGGCGCCGGGCGGTGGCAGCGGCTGCGGGCCGGCGGCTGGCTCACCGACCCGGCGACCTGGCGGGACTTCGCCTGGACGCTGCTCACCGGCGCCACGGTGCTGCTCACCGGTGTGATCGTCCTGCTGGCCCCGGTCGCCCTGGAGGTCTTCGGCCGGGACGGACGGTTCTTCGCACTGGGCGTCGTCTACGCGATGGGCCTGACCGCCGCGCCGCTGGCCGTCCTGTGGGCCGCCCCACCGGCCCTGCGGATCCACGAGAAGGCCGCCCGGGCCCTGCTCGGGCCCTCCCGGCGGGCCGAGCTCGCCCGTCAGGTCAGCCACCTCGCGCGGACCAGGGCGGACACCATCGACGCCGGCGCGGCCGAGCTGCGCCGGATCGAGCGGGACCTGCACGACGGGGCGCAGGCCCGGCTGGTGGCGCTCGGCATGCTGCTGACCGTGGCCGAGCAGCTGAAGGAGGACCCGGACGCCCTCGGGCCGCTGCTGGCCGAGGCCCGGCTGTCCTCGGTGAAGGCGCTCGGCGAGCTGCGGGACCTGGTCCGCGGCATCCACCCCCCGGTGCTCGCCGACCGCGGCCTGGCCGACGCGGTGCGGGCGACGGCGCTGGACCTGCCGCTGCCGGTCGACTTCACCGGCGGCCTGCCCGGCCGGGCGCCCGCCCCGGTGGAGTCCGCCGCCTACTTCGCGGTGACGGAGCTGTTGACCAATGCGGTGAAGCACGCCGGGGCCTCGCGGGTGTGGATCGACGTAGGGCACAGTGACGGGCTGCTGCGGATATCGGTCACCGACGACGGGCGGGGCGGCGCCGATCCGTCCCGGGGGACCGGCCTCAGCGGAACCGAACGCCGACTGGCCGCCTTCGACGGGGTGCTCGCGATCAGCAGCCCGCCCGGCGGGCCGACCATCGTGAACCTGGAGATCCCGTGCGCGTTGTCATCGCCGAAGACCTCTTCCTCCTCCGGGACGGCCTGACCAGGCTGCTGGAGGCCAACGGCATGAAGGTCACCGCGGCGGTGGAGGACGGCGAGCAACTGCTCGCCGCGGTGGCCGCGGACCGGCCCGACATCGCCGTGGTGGACGTCCGGCTGCCCCCGGGCTTCACCGACGAGGGGCTGCGGGCCGCGCTGGCGGCCCGTAAGGCCCACCCCGGCCTGCCCGTCCTGGTGCTGTCGCAGTTCGTGGAGCAGCTGTACGCGCGCGAGCTGCTGGCCGGCAGCACCGGCGGGATCGGCTACCTGCTCAAGGACCGGGTGATGGACGGCACCCAGTTCATCGATGCCGTACGACGGGTCGCCCAGGGCGGCACCGCGATGGATCCGGAGGTGATCACCCGCCTGCTCACCCACAACTCCTCGGCCGGTCCGGTCTCCACCCTCTCGCCGCGCGAACGGCAGGTGCTGGCCCTGATGGCGGAGGGCCGGTCCAACGCGGCGATCGCCCAGCAGCTGGTGATCACCGAGCGGGCGGTCGCCAAGCACACCGCGTCGATCTTCGTCCGGCTCGATCTCCAGCCCTCCGACGACGACAACCGCCGGGTCCTCGCCGTCCTGGCCTACCTCAACAACTCCTGAAAGGGGCCCTGCCTCCCGAATCCGCAACTCCCGAATCCGCGACTCCCGACACCGCCTCTCCTGAAAGGGGCCGCCCGTCGACCGCGCGCCGACACCACCACCGGCAGCACCATCAGCACCACCACCCCACAGCTTGATAGTCCACCGACAAGTGATGGATGGACCTCCGCCGTAGGGGGCTCGCCTGCCGTGGAACGGGTCAATTAGGCTGGTGGAGTGCTCATCCTTGTTCGCCGCCGCCACGTGGACCTGCTCCGCGTGACGACCATGTCCTGTCGACGCTCCGGCTGAACCTCGCGCCACCACCCTCAACGGCGACCCCTGCCCGGTCGCCACCACCTCCCGGCTCCCGAGCACCCGCCGCACCAGGCGCTGCTCCGGCCGTCCCCGGTCGACCACCGGGACCAGCCGGGACGAGACCCAGCGGATGTCACACATGACGCAGCAGTACACCCCCATATCCGAAACCGGTGCCGGATCCGTCCCCGACGCCCTCCCGGTGATCGACCTCTCGCTCGCCGACGGCAGCCCGGAGGACCGCCGCCGGCTGCACGACGAACTCCGCTCCGCGGCCACCGGCGTCGGCTTCTTCCAGCTCGTCGGCCACGGCGTGACCCCGGAGGAGACCGCCGCGCTCACCCGGGCCATGCGCGCCTTCTTCACGCTCCCCGAGGCCGACCGGCTCGCCGTGAGCAACCTCAACTCCCCCCACTACCGGGGCTACACCCGCACCGGAGACGAGCGCACCGGCGGCAGCCAGGACTGGCGCGACCAGCTGGACATCGGCGCCGAGCTGCCCCCGCACGTCCCCGGCACCGGCGAGCCCCCGTACTGGTGGCTGGAGGGGCCCAACCAGTGGCCCGCGGCGCTGCCCGAGCTGCGCACCGCCGCGCTCGGCTGGATCGACCACCTCGGCGACGTCGCCCGTCGCCTGCTGCATGAACTCCTCTCCGCGATCGGCGCCCGCCCCGACTTCTACGACGAGGCCTTCGCGGGCCACCCCCACCTGCGTCTGAAGCTGGTCCGCTACCCCGGCACCGCCCCGGACGGCGCCGGCCAGGGTGTCGGCGCCCACAAGGACTACGGCTTCATCACCCTGCTGCTGCAGGACACCGTCGGCGGCCTCCAGGTCGAGCGCGCGGACGGCACCTTCCTGGACGTCCCGCCGCTCGACGGCGCCTTCGTCGTCAACCTCGGCGAGCTGCTGGAGGTGGCCACGGACGGCTACCTCAAGGCCACCAGCCACCGGGTGGTCAGCCCGCCCGGCGCCCGCGAGCGCTTCTCGGTGCCGTTCTTCTACAACCCCCGCCTCGACGCCCACATCGAGCCGCTGGACTTCCCGCTCGCCCACCACGCCCCCGGAGCCACCGAGGACCCGGACAACCCGCTCTTCGCCGACTTCGGCCTCAACGAGTGGAAGGGCTACACCAGGGCCCACCCCGAGGTCACCCGCCGCCACCACCCCGCCCTCGCCTGACCCGCAGCGCACACCGTCCCGACGCCCCTGCCCGAAGCCGGACCGGATCCCCGGCGGACGGCAGGGGCGTCGGCGTACCCGGCCGGACGCCCCGTCCCCGCACCGCCCTCCCCATCGGTGGACCGCCATGCACCGCACTGTCACACTGCTGCTGTCACAGCAGGAGTGTGCCAGTGCGGGAGGCGGCAAATGGGGGAGCACGGCGGGGCCGGAACCGGGGCCACGACCGGGGCCACGACCGGAGCCGGAGCCGGGCCGCGGCTGACGGTGGACGAGCTGGCGGCGCGGGCCGGGGTGACGGTACGGACGGTGCGGTTCTACGGGACGAAGGGCCTGCTGCCGCCGCCGGAGCTGGGGCCGCGGCGGGTGGGGCTGTACGGGGCGGCGCACCTGGACCGGCTGGAGCTGATCGAGGAACTGCAGCGGCAGGGGCTGACGCTGGCCGCGATCGAGCGGTACCTGGCGCGGCTGCCGGAGGACAGCTCCCCGCTGGACCTGGCGATCCACCGGGCGCTGGTGGCGTCCTGGACGCCGGAGACCCCGGAGGAGGCCACCAGGACGCAGCTGGAGCGCCGGGCCGGTCGGGGGCTGACGGAGGAGCAGGTCGAGCGGCTCGCCGCCATGGGGGCGCTGGAGCGGACGGGCGATCCGGAGGTGTTCCGGGTTGATCCCGGCCTGCTGCCGCTGGGCGTGCGGATCCTGGACGTGCCGATCCCCTTGGAGACGCTGCTGGCGGCCCGGGGGGTGGTGCTGGAGCACAGCCGGGCGACGGCGCGGGAGCTGCAGCGGCTGTTCCGCGAGACGGTGTGGAAGCCGTACCGGGAGAGCGAGCCGGAGCCGGCGGAGCTGGCCCGGATGCGGGCGCTGACCGACCACATCCAGCCGATGGTGGCGCAGGCACTGGTCACGGCCTTCCAGCGGTACCTGCGGGAGGAGCTGGGCGAGGAGTTGCGCCAGGAGCACGAGCACGAGCACCAGCACCAGCACGAACAGGAGCATGAGCAGAAGCAGGCCCGGTAGCAGCCACGACAGGAGCAGGAGCAGGAACCCGGTGAGGCCGTGCACCGCACGGCCTCACCGGGGCAAGGACCGACCCGCCGGTCAGCCCGAGAGCCCCAGCCCGAGAGTCCCAGCCCGAGAGCCTCAGCCCGAGAACTTCAGTCCGAGAACCCCAGTCCGAGCACCTCGGTCCAAGAAGCTCAGTCCGTGAACGTCCGCCCCTCCGCCGCGACCCGCTCCAGCAGCGCCGGCGGCGCGAACCGCTCGCCGTACGCGGCGGCGAGTTCGCGGGCGCGGGCCACGAAGCCGGCCGGGCCGCCCTCGTACCCGTTGATGTACTGGAACACGCCGCCCGTCCAGGCCGGGAAGCCGATGCCGAGGATCGAGCCGACGTTGGCGTCGGCGACCGAGGTCAGCACGCCCTCCTCCAGACAGCGCACCGAGTCCAGCGCCTCGCTGAACAGCATCCGCTCCTTGAGGTCCTCGAACGGGACGTCGGCGGGCGAGCCGCCGAAGTGCTCCAGCAGCCCCGGCCAGAGCCGCCCGCGCTTGCCGTCCTCGCCGTACTCGTAGAAGCCCGCGCCGCCGCTGCGTCCGGGGCGGCCGAACTCGTCGACCATCCGGTCGACCACCGCGTCGGCCGGGTGCGGCGTCCAGGTGCCGCCGACGGCCTCCACCGAGCACCGGTACTCGTCGCGGATCTTGCGCGGCAGGGTGAGGGTGAGCTCGTCCATCAGGGAGAGCACCTTGGCGGGGTAGCCGGCCTGGGCTGCGGCCTGCTCGATGCTGGCAGGGTGGACGCCCTCGCCGACCATGGCGACGCCCTCGTTGAGGAACTGGCCGATCACCCGCGAGGTGAAGAAGCCGCGCGAGTCGTTGACCACGATCGGGGTGCGCCCGATCTGCCGGACCAGGTCGAAGGCGCGGGCGAGGGCGCCGTCCCCGGTCTGCGGGCCGCGGATGATCTCGACCAGGCGCATCTTGTCGACCGGCGAGAAGAAGTGCAGCCCGATGAAGTCGGCCTGGCGCTCGACGCCCTCCGCGAGCACGCCGATCGGCAGGGTGGAGGTGTTGGAGCAGAGCAGCGCGTCGGGGTCGACCACGCCCTCGATCTCCTGGAACACCTTGTGCTTGAGCTCGGTGTTCTCGAAGACGGCCTCGATCACCGCGTCGCAGCCGGCCAGGTCGGCGGTGTCGCCGGTGGGGGTGATCCGGGCGAGCAGCTCGTCGCGCTCGGCCTCGGTGGAGCGCCCGCGCGCGACGGCCTTGGCCAACAACCCCTCGGAGTAGGCCTTGCCGCGCTCGGCGGCCTCGACGCCGACGTCCTTGAGCACGACCTCGATGCCGGCCTTGGCGCAGGTGTAGGCGATGCCCGCGCCCATCATCCCGGCGCCGAGCACCGCGACCCTGCGGACCAGCCGCTTCTCTACATCCTTCGGGCGCCCGGCACCGGAGTTGACCGCCTGCATGTCGAAGAACAGTGCCTGGATCATGTTCTTGCTGGTCTGTCCGCAGGCCAGCTCGGTGAAGTAGCGGGCCTCGACGGTCATCGCGGTGTCGACGTCCACCTGCGCGCTCTCCACGGCGGCGGCCAGGACGTTGCGCGGCGCCGGGTAGGGCGCGCCGTTCAGCTGCTTGCGCAGGTTGGCCGGGAAGGCGGGCAGGTTGGCGGCGAAGGCCGGAGTGGCGGGGGTGCCGCCGGGGATCTTGTACCCCTTGACGTCCCAGGGCTGGACGGCGGTCGGGTTGGCCTCGATCCAGGCGCGCGCCCGGGCGGCCAGTTCCTCGGGGGTGTCGACCAGTTCGTGCACCAGACCGTGCTCCAGCGCCTGCGCCGGACGGTACTGGCGGCCCTGGAGGAGGAACTTCAGCAGGGCGTCGGTGATGCCGAACAGCCGGACCGTACGGACCACTCCGCCGCCGCCCGGCAGCAGGCCGAGGGTGACCTCGGGCAGGCCGATCCGGCTGGCCGGGGTGTCCAGCGCGATCCGGTGGTGGCAGGCGAGGGCGATCTCCAGGCCGCCGCCGAGCGCGCTGCCGTTGACGGCGGCGACGACGGGCTTGCCGAGGGTCTCCAGCGTGCGCAGCGCGCGCTTGATCCGCATCGACTTCTCGAAGACGGCCCCGGCGTCCTGCGGGCGGGCGGCGGAGAGCATCCGCAGGTCTCCCCCGGCGAAGAAGGTGTTCTTGCCGGAGGTGATCACCACGCCGCGCAGCGCGTCGGAGGAGGCGAGTTCGGCCAGGCGCCCGACGACGGTCTCGAAGTCGGCGGTGAAGGCCTCGTTCATGGTGTTGACGGACTGGGTGGGGTCGTCGAGGACGAGGGTGACCACGCCGTCCTGGTCCTGCTCCCAGCGGATGGTGGTGGTGTCGCTCATCAGGTGCTCCAGGTCTGGGAGGGGGGTCAGATGCGCTCGACGATGGTGGCGATGCCCATGCCGCCGCCCACGCAGAGGGTGATCAGGCCGTAGCGCAGGTCGCGCCGCTCCAGTTCGTCGATCACGGTGCCGAGCAGCATCGCGCCGGTGGCGCCGAGCGGGTGGCCGAGCGCGATCGCGCCGCCGTTGACGTTCACCTGGTCGTGACGGAAGCCGAGTTCGCGGATGAAGCGGAGCGCGACCGCGGCGAAGGCCTCGTTGATCTCGACCAGGTCGATGTCGGCGGCGGTGAGCCCGGCCTTGGCGAGCGCCTTGTGGGTGGCCGGGGCGGGGCCGGTGAGCATGATGGTCGGCTCGGAGCCGGAGACGGCGGCGGAGACGATCCGGGCGCGCGGGCGCAGCCCGTACCGCTCGCCGACCTCGCGGTTGCCGATGGCGACGAGGGCGGCGCCGTCCACGATGCCGGAGGAGTTGCCCGCGTGGTGGACGTGGTCGATGGCCTCGACCCAGTGGTACTTCTGCAGGGCGACGGCGTCGAAGCCGCCGGCCTCGCCGATGGCGGCGAAGGACGGCTTGAGGCCGGCCAGGGTCTCGACGGTGGTGCCGGGGCGGATGAACTCGTCGCGCTCCAGCACGACCAGGCCGTTGCGGTCGCGCACCGGGACGACCGAGCGGTCGAACAGGCCGTCCGCCTGGGCCTTGGCCGCGCGGGCCTGGGACTCGGCGGCGAAGGCGTCCACGTCGGTGCGGGAGAGGCCCTCGATGGTGGCGATGAGGTCGGCGCCGATGCCCTGCGGGGCGAAGTTGGTCTCGTACGCGGTCATCGGGTCGGCGAACCAGGCGCCGCCGTCGGAGGCCATCTTCACCCGGGACATCGACTCCACGCCGCCGGCCAGGACCAGGTCCTCCCAGCCGGAACGGACCTTGGCGGCGGCCAGGTTGACGGCTTCCAGGCCGGAGGCGCAGAAGCGGTTCTCCTGGACGCCGGCGACGGTGTCGGGCAGGCCGGCCGCGATGGCGGCGATCCGGGCGATGTCGGAGCCCTGGTCGCCGACCGGGCTGACCACGCCGAGCACGATGTCGTCGATCGCGGCCGGGTCCAACCCGGGGAAGCGGTTGCGCAGTTCGTGGATCAGTCCGACGACCAGGTCGATCGGCTTGGTGCCGTGCAGCGAGCCGGAGGCCTTGCCCCGGCCGCGCGGGGTGCGGATCGCGTCGTAGACGTACGCTTCGGTGGTCACGGTGGGAACGCCTTTCAGCGGGTTTTCGGGGGCGGGAGGTCCGCGGGGCGGAAAGCTCGAGAGGGTACGGACAGCGGCGGGAACGGGGACCGCTCAGCCGAGGACGGACCGGCCGACGATCTCCTTCATGATCTCGGTGGTGCCGCCGTAGATGGTCTGGATGCGGCCGTCGGTGAACGCCCGGGCGACCGGGAACTCGCTCATGTAGCCGTACCCGCCGTGCAGTTGGAGGCAGCGGTCGGCGGTGCGCTTCTGCAGTTCGGTGGCCCACCACTTGGCCATCGAGGCGTCCACCGGGGTGAGCGCCCAGCGGTTGTGCTCGGTGATGCAGCGGTCCACGAACGCGCGGGTGACGGCGCACTCGGTGGCCAGTTCGGCGATCTCGAAGCGCACGTGCTGGAGCTTGGCGAGCGGGCGCCCGAAGGCCTCGCGCTGCTTGACGTAGTCGGTGGTGATCTCGACCAGGTACTCGGCACCGGCGATCGCCGCGGCGGCGATGGTGAGCCGCTCCTGGGCGAGGTTCTGCATCAGGTGGACGAAGCCGCCGTTGAGCTCGCCGATCAGGTTCCCCTTCGGCACCCGGACGTCCTCGAAAAACAACTCGGCGGTGTCCTGGGCCTTCTGGCCGATCTTGTCGAGGTTGCGGCCGCGCTCGAAACCGGGCGCGCCGCGCTCGACGGCCAGCAGGCTCAGCCCGTGCGCGCCGCCCTCCGGGGTGGTGCGGGCGACCACGATCACCAGGTCGGCGAGGATGCCGTTGGAGATGAAGGTCTTGGCGCCGTTGAGCAGGAAGTGGTCGCCCTGGTCGACCGCCTGGGTGCGGATGCCCTGGAGGTCGGAGCCGGTGCCGGGCTCGGTCATCGCGATCGCGGTGATCAGCTCGCCCGAGCAGAAGCCGGGCAGCCAGCGGCGCTTCTGCTCCTCGGTGGCGAGCGAGGTGAGGTAGGGGCCGATGATGTCGTTGTGCAGGCCGATCGCCAGACCGGAGGCGCCGGCCCGGGCGAACTCCTCGGCCAGCACGGCGGCGTAGCGGAAGTCGGGGGTGCCACCGCCGCCGTACTCCTCGGGGACGGCGAGGCCGAGCAGGCCCTGACGGCCGGCCGCGAGCCAGGCGGAGCGGTCGACGATGCCGGCCTTCTCCCAGCGGTCGTAGTGCGGCAGCACCTCCTTGGCCAGGAAGGACCGCACGGTGGCCCGGAAGTCGTCGTGCTGCTCGGTGAAGATCTCGCGCTGCACCGCTACTCTCCTTGCTCTGCCGGCACGTTGGCCGAAGTCTTGGCCGAAGTCTTGGCCGAAGTCTTGGCCGAAGCACTCGCCGAGGGGTCGGTCGAAGCGCCGCCGGCCGAAGCGCCGGTCGAAGCGCCGGCCGAAGGGTCGGGGGAGGGATCCGAGGAGGGGTCGAGGGAGGGATCCGAGGAGGGGTCGAGGGAGGGATCCGAGGAGGGGTCGAGGGACGGGACGCCCCAGTCCCGGGCCACCTCGGCGGTGTCCGCGCCCGGGCGGGCCGGCGGGCGGCGCAGGGCGCCCGGGGTGACGGAGAAGCGCGGGGCGGGGGCGGGTTGGGTGACGCCGTCCGCCTCGACGTACGTCCCGCGCGCCGACAGGTGGTCGTCGGAGGCGGCCTGGCGCATCGTCAGCACCGGTTCCACGCAGGCGTCGGATCCCGCGAAGACGGCCTCCCACTCGGCCCTGGTCCGGGTTCCGAAGCGGGCGGCGATCAGGGCGCGCAGTTCGGGCCAGCGGGCCAGGTCGTACTGGCCGGGCGCGTCCGGGCCCAGCTCCAGCAGCCGGGCGAACTCCGCGTAGAAGCGCGGCTCCAGCGCACCGACGGCCAGGTGGCCGCCGTCGGCCGCCCGGTAGACCGCGTAGAACGGCGCGCCGCCGTCGAGCAGGTTGACGCCCCGGCGGTCCTGCCAGTGGCCGGCCGCGAGCAGGCCCCACAGCATGCTGCCGAGGTGTGCCGCGCCGTCCACGATCGCGGCGTCGACCACCTGGCCGGCGCCGGTGGCGCGGGCGTGGTGCAGTCCGGCGAGCAGGCCGACGACCAGGTAGAGCGAGCCGCCCGCGTAGTCGCCCAGCAGGTTGGCCGGGATGCCGGGCGGCGCCTCGGCCCCGCCCGGCGCCGCCACCATCCCGAGCACCCCGGCGACCGCCGCGTACCCGAGGTCGTGCCCGGCGGTCGCCGCCCGGGGGCCGTACTGCCCCCAGCCGGTCATCCGCCCGTACACCAGCGCGGGGTTGCGCGCGAGGCACTCCGCGGGGCCCACCCCGAGCCGCTCCGCGACACCCGGCCGGTAGCCCTCGATCAGCAGGTCGGCCCGCTCGACCAGGTCCAGCACCCGTCCGGGGCCCTCGTGGGACTTCAGGTCGATGAGCACCGAGCGCTTGTTGCGGTTGCTGAGGTCGTACGCCGGGTCGGTGCCGAGCGGCGAGGGGTCCGGCCGGTCCACCCGCACCACGTCCGCCCCGAGGTCGCCCAGCAGCATCGCCGCGAACGGCCCCGGCCCGATTCCGGCGAGCTCCACCACCCGCACGCCCGCCAGCGGGCCACCGGCCCCCGGGCCACCCGCCGGGGCACCCGGACCGCCCGGGCCCGGTGCACTGCTTGTGTCACGCACTGGCCGCAGAACCCTTCGGGGTTTGACAGTAAAGCTGTAACACTC
Source organism: Kitasatospora sp. NPDC092039 (assembly GCF_044756065.1). NCBI lineage: Bacteria > Bacillati > Actinomycetota > Actinomycetes > Kitasatosporales > Streptomycetaceae > Kitasatospora > Kitasatospora sp. NPDC092039. The sequence continues at coordinate 80,055 of NZ_JBIVSD010000019.1, forward strand.
GGGATGATAGGCAAGCGACCGGTCAGTAACAAGACCTCCGCGCCCGGCCGCGCCCACCGGCCCCGAGCCCACTCCGGCGTCGGCTCCGCATCGGCTCCGCACCTTCCCGGCACGCCCCGGGCAGGCCCCGGAAATCAACCGGACGACCGGCTCCGTAACGGCCTATCCTGCGATGCAGCCATTACGAAGACGGGGGAAGCACCATGACCACCACCGACCGGACCGACCGGACCGACCAGGCCGACCTCACAGACCGGACCGTCCCCACCGCCCGCACGATCGTCGCCGTCTCCGAACGGCTGGTGCTGACGCGGCCGCAGGAGGGGGACGTCGAGGCGGTGTTCGCGATCCACGGCGACCCGGAGACCAACCGGTACAACCCGTACGGGCCGCAGCGGGACCGGGCGGCGGGCCGGGAGATGCTGGACGGGTTCGTCGCCGACTGGGTGCGGGACGGCGTGGGGTACTGCGCCGTCGCCACCCGGGAGGACCCGGAGACGGTCATCGGGTTCGCCGGTCTATTCCTGCACACGCTGGACGGGGAACGGGTGTTCAACCTCTACTACCGGTTCCGGCCGTCCGCCTGGGGGCGGGGGTACGCGGCCGAGGCGGCCCGGGCCGCGATGGCCGAGGCGCTGCCGCGCCACCCCGGCATCCCGGTGATCGCCCTGATCCACGCCGACAACCTGCCCTCCCGCCGGCTCGCCCAGCGGCTCGGCCTGGTCGCCGATCCGGACGGCCGCACCGACGAGGAGGACCGGCTGATCCACCGGATGGCCTGAGCCCGGAGATCCCCCGCCAGGGGGAGCGGGATCGCGCCCCGGGCGGAGGACCCGGGGCGCGGCCCGGCGGGACCGTGGGGGCATGAGGATCAACGAGCACACGGTGCGGGCCGGGGCGGCCTGGACGGCGGTGGCGGCGACCGGGCCGTACCTGACCCTGAAGCTGCTCTGGCTGACCGGGCATCCGGTGGGATCGGACGACGCCGGCGAGATGGACCGGCTGTGGCTGGTGAACCTGCTGACCTTCGGCATGGACGCGATCGCCGTGGCCCTGGCGCTGGCGTTCGCCCGGCCGTGGGGGCGGCGGGCCCCGGCCGGGCTGGTGGCGTTCCCGATGTGGGTGGCGACCGGGCTGCTGGGCACGATCCTGGTCGCGCTGCCGCTGTACCTGCTGAGCCTCCTGGTGCTCGGCCCCGAACGCGGCGACCCGGACGACAAGGGCGTCGGCGACTGGGTCTTCCTCGTCGTGTACGGCGGCTTCACCGTCCAGGGCCTCGCCCTGATCACCGCCTTCGCGCTGTACGCCCGCCGGCGCTGGGCCGGGCTGCTGCGGGAGCGGATCGGCGACCTGCCCGACTCCCCCACCCTGACCGTGCAGCGCACCCTCGCCTGCGTCGCCGCGCTGCTCGCCGCGGGCGTCGCGGCGGGCCGGGTCTACTGGGCGCTCGGCGGCAGCGCCGGGCTGCCGCAGAGCATGGCGGAGGACCGCAACCGGGGCGTGGTGGTGATGGACGGGGTGACTGCGGCGATGGCGGTCGCCGCGACCGCGGCACTGCTGGGCATCGTCTTCCGGATCCGTCCGGGGCGCCGGCTGCTCGGGCCCCTGGTGGTGGTCTGGACGGCGGCCGGTTCGCTGTTCGGCTGGGGCGGCTGGCAGCTGGTGGCCTTCGGGGTGTCGACGACCCGGGTGACCGAACTGCGGATGGCCGTGCCCGGGCTGCTGCCCCTGGTGCAGGCCGCCCAGGTGGTGGCCGCCGTGCTGGTGCTGGCCGTCGGGGCGGTCGCGCTCACCGAACGGGGCGCCCAGCGGCGCGCCGCTGCCGTAGAGTCGCGCGGGTGATCACGGGGGTGGGCGGCCGCTTGCGGCGTACGGCGGGGGCGGCGGTCGGACGGCGGGCCCGGCTGCGCTGGGTGCACCTGGTGTTGGGCGGCGCGCTGCTGATGCCGTACTGGATGCTGTCGGTGGTGCTGTTCGGGGCGCTCAACCCCGACCAGTCGCCCGCCCGCCAACTGCTCCTGTACGTCCTGTCGCTGCTCACCTCGCTGCCGATGGCCGCCGTCACCGCGCTGGTGCCGATGGTGCGGGGCCTGGAGGGCGCGGCCGCCCGGGCGCTGTGCTCGGTAGCCCGGCCGGAGGAACTGGCCACCGGACCGGCCCGCTCCTGGGCGGCCCGGTGGCGCACCGCGCTCTGGTACGTGCTGCACGTCCTGTTCGGCGGGGTGGTCGCCGGGATGACGCTGGCCGGCACCCCCTTCGCGGTGGTGCTGCTCCTCGGCTTCCCGGGGACGGAGGAGTTCGTCCGCACCTGGCAGCGGCACTTCCCCGACTGGCTGACCACCGGCCCCGCCCTCGGCCTCGGCGTGCTCCTCCTGATCGTCGGCACCAACGCCGCCTGCGGCGCGCTGCTCGCCCGATGGGCACCCGCCCTGCTCGGCCCGACCCCGGAGGAGCGGGTGGCCGCCGCCGAGCGCCGGGCCACCGTGCTCGCCCAGCGCAACCGGCTGGCCCGCGAGCTGCACGACTCGGTCGGGCACGCGCTCAGCGCCGTCGGCATCCAGGCCTCGGCCGCCGCCCGGGTGCTGCGCAGCAACCCGGACTTCGCCGCCGAGGCGCTCGCGGCGATCGAGGAGACCGCCCGGGCCGCCGTCGCCGAACTGGACACCGTGCTCGGACTGTTGCGCGAGGAGGACCCGGAGGCCGCCGAACCGGCCGGGCCCACCCTCACCGGGCTGGACGACCTGCTGCGCCAGCTCGGCCGCGCCGGGGTGGCGGTGGACGCCGAGCTGGCGCCCGGGCTGGCCGGCCTGCCCGAGGCGGTCTCCCGCGAGGCGTACCGGATCGTGCAGGAGGGCCTGACCAATGTGCTGCGCCACGCCGGGCGCGCCCCAGCCGGACTGCGGGTCGGGCTGGCCGACGGCCGGCTGGAGATCGAACTGACCAACCCGCTCGGCCCGGCCCGGCCGAGCCGCCCCGGCGGCGGGCGCGGACTGCGCGGGATCGGGGAGCGGGCGGCAGCCCTGCACGGCGGCAGCACGGCGGGCCCGGACGAGGACGGAACGACATGGCGGCTGGCCGTCTGGCTGCCGGCGGAGGGGACGACGTGAACCAGGGCGTGGACCAGGGCGTGAACCAGAGCGTGATGCAGAGCGCGGACCAGAGCGTGAGCCAGAGCTCGACTCAGGACGTGGACCGGGACGTGAACCGGGACACCGACGTCATCCGGGTGGTGATCGCGGACGACGAGCGGCTGGTCCGCCTGGGCCTGCGGGTGGTGATTGACAGCGAGCCCGACCTCACCGTGGTCGGCGATGCCGCCGACGGCGCCGAGGTCGTCCCGCTGGTGCGGGAACTGCGCCCGGACGTGGTGCTGATGGACGTCCGGATGCCCGGCATCGACGGCATCCGGGCCACCGAACAGCTGGTCAACGGGATGACCACGCCGCCGCGCATCCTGGTGGTCACCACCTTCGAGCACGACGACCACGTGTACGACGCGCTGCGCGCGGGCGCCGCCGGGTTCCTGCTGAAGCGGGCCCGGGCCGAGGAGATGGTGCAGGCGGTACGGCTGGTCGCCCGCGGGGACTCGCTGCTGTTCCCGGCGGCCGTCCGCGACCTCGCGCTGCGCCACGGCGCGGACCGGCGGCGGGAGGCGGAGTCGGCGGACCGCGGGCCGATCGGCCGGCTGACCGAGCGGGAGGGGCAGGTGCTGCGGCTGATGGCCACCGGGCTCAACAACGGGGAGATCGCGCGCCGGCTGGTGGTGAGCCAGGAGACGGTGAAGACGCACGTCGGCAGCGTGCTGGCCAAGCTGGGCGCACGGGACCGCACCCAGGCGGTCATCGCGGCGTACGAGTCGGGGTTCGTGCTGCCCGGCTGACGCCCGCCCGGCACCCGGCCCGGCTCCGCCCCTCGCCCAGCACCCTCCCCGGCGCACCGGCGCCGGGAGCGTCGAACGCGGATTCCATCCGATCGTAACCAGCGAGTAGAGTGCGGCTTTCCCCCTGCAACGTCCGATACCTCCCGTATCGCCTGGAACGAACTGGTGGCCGCATGACAGTCCGGACCCGACCCGCGCTCTGGTGGCGCATGGGCATCGTGCTCTCTGCGGGCCTCGGCCTGATCCTCGGAACCGCGCCGCTGGTCTACTTCACCGTGCAGAGCAACGTGATCGTGTTCGGCTACTTCGTCGGCGCGGTCTACTGGATGCTCAAGCGCGACACCGTGGACGCGCCCGCGCCCCGGCTGCGCGGCGCCGCCACGCTGTACATCCTGATCACCGGCCTGGTCTCGCACGTCCTGCTCGAACACGGCGCCAACCCGCTGCCCGGCCTGTTCAGCGGGCCGGACAAGCTGGCGCACTGGTCGTCGTTCTTCCTGCACTACGTGACGCCGGTGATGGTGATCGTCGACTGGCTGGTGCTCAGGCCGCGCAACGCCGCCGCCTGGAAGGACATCCCGCTCTGGCTGGCCTTCCCGCTCGGCTACGCGGCGATCGTGCTCACCCGCAACGCGCTGTTCGACGACTACCCGCTGCCCTACCCGTACTTCTTCTTCGACCCGACCACCAAGGGCTACGGCTACGTCTGGGGCCAGATCGCCCTGCTGACCGTCGAGTTCGTGGTGCTCGCCGCGCTCGTCGTCGGGCTGGACCGGCTCGGGACGCGGATCGCGGGCAGGCTGCGGCCGGCGCCGCAGGCCTCCTGACCCCGGCGGACCCGGCGCGGCGGCCGGCCTCGGATCCGCGGACCCGCAGATCCGCAGATCCGCAGATCCGCCAGGCGCGGATCCGGTCGGCCGCCGCGTACACGTCCGACCGGGCCTCAGCCACGTCGCGCGCCGGCTCCACCAGCGCCCGTCCGCGTCCGGTCTCAGGCGGCGGGGGAGTCCTCGGGGCAGGCCGCGTCGAACCCGGCCCGGTGCGCCTTCCGGAACGCCACCGCGTGGTCCACGAAGACCCGGCGCTGCTGTTCCCGCACGCTCAGGTCGCGGATGTACGCCTTCACCGGCTTGCCGTCCGCCGCGGCGGCCTCGCGGATCGCGGCGGGCTCGTGCTCCGTGTACTCGATGTTGAGCGCAGGCATGCCGCCGGTGCTGCCGGAGCGAAGGGCAGTCGGGGCCGCGGACGGCGGATTCCCACCCGCGGCCGGACCGGCCGCTGTCGAGGCCGCCCGGGACCGTTCCGCCGCCTCCGGATGAGCCCTGAGGAGGATGCCGGATGGGCCCGGAGGAGGAAGCGGGTGCGGCGCGTGGGATGACGACCGGGCCGCTGGGCCGCCGTAGCGTCGGCGGGGAGCGGTGGCGGAGGGGTTCCGCGGGGGAGACCGGGGTTCGGCGGAGGCCGGAGATGAAACGCAGGAGCACGGGCAGCGCCGCGGCGGTGGCGCTCGCGACGGCCGTGGGGCTGGCGGCACCAGGGGCGGCCGCCGCCCAGGGGGCGACCTCGCCCCAGGGAGCGCCCGCCCTCCAGGGAGTGCGGGCGAACCCGCTGGAGGGGGTCTGGCGGACGGAGGGCTACGGTCTGCTGATCGCGGTCTCCGGGAACGGACTCACCACCTACGACGTGACGGCGCACAGCTGCGTGCCCGGATGGATCAAGGGGACGCAGACCACGGCCCCCGACCCGGACGGCACCACCCGCTACGCCGTGGACGGTCTGGCCCTGACGATCACCCCCAGGGGCCGGAACCGGGCCGTCGAGCGCGAGGAGGGCGGGGTCGGCAGCAAGACGCTCACCCGACTGGCCGCCCTGCCGGCGCTGTGCGCGAAGCCGGCGCCGAACGATCCGCTCGCGGTCTTCGACCGGTTCTGGGAGAACTTCGAGGAGAACTACCCGTTCTTCGCGGCCAAGGGCGTCGACTGGCACGCCGTCCGGGACGAGAAGCGGCGCACGATCACGCCGACGACGACCCCCGACCAGCTGCAGGCCGTCCTCGTGGACATGCTCCGCCCGCTCGGCGACGCCCACACCGGGCTGGCCCGGGTGGTCGACGGGCAGGCCGAGGACGTGTTCAGCGGGCAGCGGCCCGGGTCCACGGTGCGGACCGAGGTACTGACCGCGCGGGCCCGACGGGCCGCGGCCGCCCAACTCACCGGCCCGGAGCGGGAGTTCGCCGGCGGTCGGCTCGGCACCGGCCGGCTGCCCGACGGCCTCGGCTACCTCCGGGTGAGCAGCTTCGACGACTACGCCGACGGCGGCTTCCGGAGCCAGGTCGACGAGCTGGACCGGGCGCTGGACGCCGTGCTGGCCGGCCCGGACCGGCCCACCGGCCTGGTCGTCGACGTCCGGCTGAACGGCGGCGGCTCGGACGCGCTCGCGCTGCACATCGCCGCCCGGCTCACCGACCGCCCCTACGTCGCCTATCGGAAGGTGGCGCGCAACGACCCGGCCGACCCGACGAAGTTCACCCGGCCCCAGCCGATCACCGTACGGCCCTCGGCGGGCGGGCGCTTCACCGGGCCGGTGGCCGTGCTCACCTCCTCGATCTCCACCAGTGCGGCGGAGACCTTCACCCAGGCCATGACCGGCCGCTCCCCGCGGGTGCTCCGGGTCGGCGAGAACACCCAGGGCGTCTTCTCCGACATCATGGTCAAGACGCTCTCCCCGGACTTCCTGGCCATCCTGCCGAACGAGAAGTACCTGACCCGGAACGGCACCACCTACGACGGCCCGGGCATCCCCCCGGACGTCCGCACCCCGGTGTTCACCCCCGACGAGCTGGCCGCACTCAGGGACTCGGCCCTGAGCACGGCCCGCCGGATGCTCACCGAGGACGCGCAGCACGCCCGGGGCGACCAGGGCGCCGAGGACGCGCAAGACGTCCAGGGTGCGCGGGCCGACCAGGGTGCGCCGGACCGGCAGGGCCGACAGGACCGGCAGGAACACCGGGCCCGGCAGCGGTAGGAGGCGCTACATCGGCTCCACCGCCCGCAGTTCGCCGTCCAGCTCCAGCCACCGGGTGAGCCCCAGGCCGCGCAGGAACGCCACGTCGTGGCTGGCCACGATCAGCGCGCCCCGGTACGCGGCCAGCGCCTGGGTGAGCTGGCGGACGCTGGCGAGGTCCAGGTTGTTGGTCGGCTCGTCGAGCAGCAGCAGCTGCGGCGGCGGGTCGGCCAGCAGCAGGGCGGCCAGCGTCGCGCGGAACCGCTCGCCGCCGGAGAGGGTGGCGGCGGGCTGGTCGGCCCGGGCACCGCGGAACAGGAAGCGGGCCAGCCGGGCGCGGACCGCGTTGTCCCCGGCGGCGGGGGCGAACAGCTTGACGTTCTCCACGACGGAGCGCTCGTCGTCCAGCAGGTCGAGCCGCTGCGGGAGGTGCCGCAGCGGCACCAGGGTGACCACCTCCCCCGCCAGCGGCGCGAGTTCGCCCGCGATGGTGCGCAGCAGGGTGGTCTTGCCCGCGCCGTTGCGGCCGACCAGGGCGATCCGCTCGGGCCCGCGCAGGTCGAGGTCGGCCGTGGTGCCGTAGGGCAGCCGGACCTTGTCCAGGGTGAGCACGGTGCGCCCGGCCGGGACGGCGGTGCGCGGCAGGTCGATCCGGATCTCGGCGTCGTCCCGGACGGCCTCCTCGGCCGCGCTGACCCGCGCCCTGGCCTCCTCCAGGCGCTCGGTGTGCATGCCCTGGAGCCGGCCGGCCGTCTCCTGGCCCTTGCGCTTGAGCATCCCGGCGAAGATGTGCGGGTCGTTGCGGGTGACCGAGCGCTTCTTGCCGTACGCGGCGCTGCGGTCCAGTCGGATCCGGGCCTCGGCCAAGTCCCGTTTCTGGCGCTGGACGTCGGCCTCGGCGTTGCGCAGCACCCGCTCGGCCGTCTCCTGCTGGGCCGCGAGGGTGCGTTCGTACTCCGCGAAGTTGCCGCCGTACCAGGTGACTTCGCCGTCCCTCAGGTCGGCTATCTGGTCGACGTGCCGGAGCAGTTCGCGGTCGTGGCTGACGATCAGCATCACGCCGTTCCAGCCGGCCACCGTCTCGTAGAGCCGCTCGCGGGCGGCCCGGTCGAGGTTGTTGGTGGGCTCGTCGAGCAGCAGGACGTCGGGACGGGCCATCAGCAGGGCGGCCAGCCGCAGCAGCACGGCCTCGCCGCCGGAGAGTTCGCCGGTGGTGCGGTCGAGGCCGAGGCGGCGCAGGCCGAGCCGGTCGAGGGTGGCGCGGGCGCGCTCCTCGACGTCCCAGTCGTCGCCGATCGCGTCGAAGTGGCGCTGGTCGGTGTCGCCGGACTCGATGGCGTGCAGGGCCTCGCGGGTGGCGCGGATGCCGAGCGCCTCGTCCACCCGCAGGGTGGTGTCGAGCGTCAGGCCCTGCGGCAGGTAGCCGAGTTCACCGTCGATCCGGACGGTGCCGCCGGTCGGGGTGAGTTCACCGGCGATCAGCCGCATCAGGGTGGACTTGCCCGCGCCGTTGAGCCCGATCAGGCCGGTGCGGCCGGGGCCGACGGCGAGGTGGAAGCCGTCCAGGACGGGCTTGCCGTCGGGCCACTCGAACGAGAGCTCGGTGCAGAGGACGGCGGTGGTGGTGGGTTGGTGTGCCATACAGGCCTCCCGGGGTGGTTGCCGAAGGGGTGGTGAGCAACACGGGGAGACACCGCGGGTGCGGAACCGGGGACGGCCGGGAGGAGGTGGAGGGTGGCGTCACGCAGAGGAGCGCCACGGGCCGTGACTGAGGTCGCACACTCGCGCACCGCGCGACGGCAGCAGGGCCTGCGCGGCGGGGGCGGTGTCCCGGGACCTCAGTAGAGCAACGGCCTTCTCCTTGTCTGGCTGATGACGCGGACCACGGTAGGCAGCCGCTGCGCCACCCGCAACCGATTTACCGGCCCCGGCCCGCCGGGCCTGCCTTGCCTCCGCTCCGCCAGGCCTGCCCGGCCGCCGCTCCGCCCGGAGCGCCTGGTGCGCCCGGCGCCGCGGAAACCGGCGCGACGGAGGCCCGGTGCCGATCCCGTGCCGAACCGGTGACAGCTTCGTCCCGGTCCGGTGACGGCTCCGTCCCGGTCAGGGGCGGATGTCGGGAGTCCCGCGGCCTCATGGCAGACTCCTCACCTGCCATGCCTGCGGCCGAGTGGGGCCGCACCCGGGGAACGGGCCGCATGGCGGTAGTCAACAGGGGGATTTGAACTCATGTCACCGATATCCCGGCCGGGCCGTGCCGTCCTGGGCGCCTCCGTCGTCGCGCTGACCATGGTGGTCGCCACCGCGTGCGGCCCCGACAACGCCGACCCGGCCGCGACCGCGGCTCCCAGCGTCGCGGCCAGCGTCCCCGGCAAGCCGGGCGCGGCCCCGATCAAGCTTCCGACGCTCGAGGAGCTGAAGACCTGGAAGCTCGAGGACTGGGACAAGTGGGCCCAGGCGAACGTCATCACCCCGGCGGCCAAGGGCTACTGGACCCTGCAGAAGCTGCTGGAGGCCAAGCCGAAGCCGCTGCCGGCGCCCGCCCCGGACGCGACCCAGCCGCCCGCGCAGCCCACCGGCGCCGCTCCGGCCACCAGCGCGCCCGCCCCGGCCCAGCCGACCGCGGCCCAGCCCGGCGGCGGCGCGGACCAGCTGCCCGCCATGGTCCCGGCCAAGCCCGTCGCGCACCCGTTCCCGAAGAACATGCACGTCAACGGCAAGATCTTCTTCAAGGACGGCAACGAGGACTACGTGTGCTCCGGTACCGTCGTCTCCGACCCGGCCAACCCGGGCAAGAGCAACCTGGTGTGGACCGCCAGCCACTGCCTGCACGGCGGCAAGGGCAACAAGTACTACACCGACATCACCTTCGCCCCGGCCTTCAACAGCAACGGCGTGCTGAGCAACGGCAACAAGCAGGCCAAGCTGGAGGACGCCGAGCCGTACGGCGAGTGGACCGCCACCTCCGGCATGGTCTCGCCGCAGTGGACCGCCGAGGCCGACCCGGAGAAGGGCGGCCCGTGGAGCCAGTACGACTTCGGCATCATCAAGGTCGCCAACCCCACCCCGGGCGGCAAGTCGCTGGAGGAGACCGTCGGCGGCTCCGTCCCGCTCTGGTTCAACGCCCCGCGTGACCAGGTCGGCGCCGTCAGCAACTACGGCTTCCCGGAGGGCAAGCCCTTCGACGGCGTGGAGCTGGAGCACTGCGACGGCGGCAAGCCGTCCAAGAAGACCGGCGACCCGAGCCGCCCGGCGATGCTGCTGATCGGCTGCAACATGACCGGCGGCAGCAGCGGCGGCGGCTGGTTCGCGACCAAGGACGGCAAGCCGGCCCTGGTCAGCGACACCTCCATCGGCAACGGCGCGAACACCTACGAGGCCGGTCCGTACCTGGAGGACGTGGCCCAGCACATGTTCGAGTACTTCTCGAAGAAGGCCAAGTGATCCACCGGTGACCAGGTGATCCGGCAGTCCTGTGATCAGGTGGTCCCGTGATCAGGTGGTCCCGTGACCAGGTGATCCGGTAGTCCGGGGGCCGCGGCTGAGCCGGCCGCGGCCCCCGGCGTTTCCGCGCCCGCCCGCCGGTTCCCCCACCCGGCCGCCGCCGGTTCCCCCGGCGCCCGTCCCGCCGTTTTTCCGCCGCCCGGGCCGCTCCTCCTACAATCGGCCCCATCATGAGCGCGACACTCGTAGTCAAGGACCTCAGCGCCGGCCACGGCGAACGCACCCTCTTCTCCGGCCTGGACCTGGTCATCGCCCCCGGCGACGTGATCGGCCTGGTCGGCGTGAACGGCGCCGGCAAGTCGACCCTGCTGCGGCTGCTGGCCGGCCTGGACACCCCCGAGGGCGGCTCGCTGCGGCTGAGCCCGGCCGGCGCCAACGTCGGCCACCTGCCGCAGGAGCCGGAGCGGCGCGAGGGCGAGTCGGTGCGTGACTTCCTCGCCCGCCGCACCGGCGTGGCGGCCGCCCAGGCCGCGCTGGACGAGGCCACCGAGGGCCTGGTCGAGGGCCGGCCGGGCGCCGACGACGCGTACGCGGCGAGCCTGGACCGCTGGCTGGACCTCGGCGGCGCCGACCTGGAGGAGCGCGCCGAGGAGGTCGCCGACTCGCTCGGGCTGAAGGTCTCGCTGGACCTGCCGATGACCGCCCTGTCCGGCGGCCAGGCCGCCCGGGCCGGTCTCGCCTCGCTGCTGCTCTCCCGCTACGACGTCTTCCTGCTGGACGAGCCCACCAACGACCTCGACCTGGACGGCCTGGAGCGGCTGGAGTCCTTCGTCAAGGGCCTGCGTGCGGGCACCGTGCTGATCAGCCACGACCGCGAGTTCCTGGCCCGCACCGTGACCAAGGTGCTGGAGCTGGACCTGCACCAGCAGCAGGTCAACCTGTACGGCGGCGGCTACGAGGCGTACTTGGAGGAGCGGGCGGTGGCCCGGCGGCACGCCCGCGAGGAGTACGACGAGTACGCCGACACCAGGGCCGGGCTGGAGGCCCGGGCGCGGATGCAGCGCGGCTGGATGGAGCACGGGGTGCGCAACGCCCGTCGCAAGTCCTCCGACAACGACAAGATCGGGCGTGCGACGCGCGCCGAGTCCACCGAGAAGCAGGCCTCCAAGGCCCGGCAGACCCAGCGGATGATCGAGCGGCTGGAGGTGGTCGAGGAGCCGCGCAAGGAGTGGGAGCTGCGGATGGAGATCGCCACCGCGCCGCGCTCCGGCTCGGTGGTCGCCACCCTGCGCGGGGCGAGCGCCCGGCGCGGCGACTTCGCCTTCGGCCCGGTGGACCTCCAGATCGACTGGGCCGACCGGGTCGCCATCACCGGCGCCAACGGCGCCGGCAAGTCCACGCTGCTGGCCGCCCTGCTCGGTCGGCTGGAGCTGGACGGCGGCAGCGCCTCGCTGGGCTCCGGCGTGGTGGTCGGCGAGGTGGACCAGGCGCGCGGGCTGTTCCTCGGCGGGGAGCCGCTGGCGGACGCCTTCGCCGCCGCCGTACCGGAGCTCTCGCCGGAGGAGGTGCGCACCCTGCTGGCCAAGTTCGGCCTCAAGGCGGTGCACGTGCTGCGCCCGGCCGGCACCCTCTCCCCCGGCGAGCGGACCCGGGCCGCGCTGGCGCTGCTGCAGGCCCGCGGGGTCAACCTGCTGGTGCTGGACGAGCCCACCAACCACCTGGACCTGCCCGCGATCGAGCAGCTGGAGTCCGCGCTCGCCTCGTACACCGGCACCCTGCTGCTGGTCACCCACGACCGGCGGATGCTGGACACGGTGACGGTGAACCGGCGGATCGAGGTCCGGGACGGGCGGGTGCACGAGATCTGAGCCGCCACTGACCGGCGATTGGTCTCTACCTCTTCCCGGAGGGCCCGTCATGTGCTGTGCTGTCCGCCATGGTTGACAGCACAGACAGCGCCGTGGCGGGGACGTCCCACCCGACCGTCCCGCTCACGCCCATGACGGTGCCCGCCCACGAGGCCGAGGCCCGCAGCAGGACCTTCCACGAGGTGATGGCCCAGCGCCGGACCGTCCGCGACTACTCCACCCGCCCGATCCCGGATGGGGTGCTCGAGTGGGCGGTCCGGACCGCGGGCACCGCGCCCAGCGGCGCGCACGTCCAGCCCTGGCGGTTCGTGGTGATCACCGACCCGGAGCGCAAGCGGCGGCTGCGCGAGGCGGCCGAGGCCGAGGAGCGCGAGTTCTACGGCCACCGGGCCTCGGCGGAGTGGCTGGCCGCGCTCGCCCCGATCGGCACCGACTGGCGCAAGCCGTTCCTGGAGGACGCGCCGGCCGTGATCGTGGTGTTCGAGGTGCACAAGGGCCCCGACTCGCCGCGCCCGTACTACACCAAGGAGTCGGTGGGGATCGCGGTCGGGCTGCTGCTGGCCACCCTGCACCAGGCCGGGCTGGCGACGCTGACCCACACCCCGAGCCCGATGAGGTTCCTCAACGAGGTGTGCGACCGCCCGGCCGAGGAGCGCGCGGCGTACGTGATCCCGGTCGGCTACCCGGCCGAGGGCGCGCGCGTGCCGGATCTGCGGCGCAAGGAGCTCGACGAGGTGATGGTCCGGCTCTGACGCGCCGGGGTGCGGCCGGGCGCGCCCGCCACCGGGGGGACCTCGAATGGTGACAGGTCCCGGCCAAGGACATAATCGCCGTCATGAGCCCAGCACAGCCGCGGTCCTGCGGTCCCGGCCCGCCGGCCGTGGCGGTGACCGCCGGGCGGCCGCCGGAACGGCTGCGGCTGCCCGGCGGCCTCTGGCTGCGGCGCCGCCGCAGTACCCACGCGGAAGCGCTGAACCGGGCCGTCCGCGCCAACCTGGACCACCTGCGGCCCTGGATGGAGTGGGCGGCCGAGGCCCCCTCCCGGGCCCGGACCGCCGAGCTGACCCGGTCCGGCGCGGCCGCCTGGGAGGCCGGCACCGACTTCATGTACCTGGCCGGCCTGGACGCCGAACCCGGCGGCGTGATCGGCGCCTTCGGCCTGCACGGGCGGATCGGCCCGGGCGCGCTGGAGATCGGCTACTGGGTCGCCGCCCGGCACGTCGGCCGCGGCATCGCCACCGCCGCGGCCGGGGCGCTGACCGAGGCCGCGCTGGCGCTGCCCGGGATCACCCGGGTGGAGATCCACTGCGACCAGGCGAACGGCGCCAGCGCGGCCGTCCCGCGCAAGCTCGGCTACCGGCTGGACCGGGTCGCCGAGGCGGCCGTCCGGGCGCCGGGCGAGACCGGGCGGCAGCTGGTGTGGGTGATGGAGCGCCGGGGGCTCCGAGAGCCCTGAACGCCGGCCCTCAGTAGCGCTCGCCGGTCGCGGCCGGCAGCGCGTCCAGCTCCGCCAGGTCCGCCGCCGAGAGCTCGATCCCGGCCGCGCCCACGTTGTCCGCCAGGTAGCGCGGCGTCCGGGTGCCCGGGATCGGGAAGACGTACCGGCCCTGCGCCAGCACCCAGGCCAGCGCGACCTGCGCCGGAGTGGCGCCGATCCGCTCGGCGACCGCCCGTACCGTCCCGACCAGCTCCAGGTTGGCCTTCAGCGCGTCCTGCTGGAAGCGCGGCAGCCGGCGGCGGAAGTCGTCGGCGGGCAGCTCCTCGAAGGACGTGATGCCCCCGGTCAGGAAGCCCCGGCCGAGCGGCGAGAACGGCAGGAAGGCGATGCCCTGCTCCTCGGTGTACGGCAGCACCTCGGCCAGCACGTCCCGGGTCCACAGCGACAGCTCGGACTGCACCGAGGCCACCGGGTGCACCGCCTGCGCCCGCTTGATCTCGTCCAGCGTCGCCTCGGAGAGCCCGATGCTCCGGGCCTTGCCCGCCGCGACGACCTCGGCGAAGGCGCCCCAGGTCTCCTCGATCGGGACCTCCGGGTCTACCCGGTGGAGCTGGTAGAGGTCGACGTGGTCGGTGCCGAGCCGGCGCAGGCTCCCGTCGATCGAGCGGCGCACGTGCTCGGGCCGGCCGTTGCGCTCCTGCTGGCCCCCGCCGCCCGGCACGATGCCCACCTTGGTGGCCAGGAAGGCGCGCTCCCGGTACGGGCCGGCCAGCGCGGCGCCGACCACCTCCTCGTTGGTGTAGGGGCCGTACATGTCGGCGGTGTCGATCAGGCCGACGCCGAGGTCCAGCGCCTGCCGGATCACCCGGACCGAGTTCTCGTCGTCCCGGTTCCGCACGTCGTAGGCCCAGGTCATGCCCATGCAGCCGAGACCGATGACGCCGATCTCGGGTCCGCCGGTACCGAACGAGGCGTTGCGCATGGCGGTGCTCCCATCGTGTTTCGCGTGGTGGTGCCGATCAACGCCTTCAGCATTCACCTTGGAGTGCACTCAAGGTCAAGCCCGTTCCGTCCGGCCCGCACGGAGGAGCCCGGCCCGCACGGAGGAGCCGCCGGGGAACCGGACGGCGGTGATCGCCGTCCTCCTGACGAAGGGTCACGCGTTCGACAGAACGATCCACGGGGGGTGGACATGCCCCAGGACGGAGCTGCCGTCGGCATCGTGGTCGGAGCCATCGGGCTGCTGGCCGTCGGCCTGGGGGTGGTCAAGCCGGTGCTCGGGGTTCGGCGGGCCCGGCTGGACCTCCGGACCCCGGCCGAGGGGCTGTCGGCCGAGGCCCGCTGCCTGGAGACGTACACGACGCAGGAGCGGGACCCGTCCAGCCGGCGCACCCGGACGGAGCGGCACGTGATCCTCGGGTTCCGCACCCGGGACGGCGCGGAGGTCCGACTGGAGGACACCTCCGGCGCGCGGCGCGTCGTGGGCGACCACGCGACGGTGCGGTACCTGCCCGACCGGCCGCACCGGGCCGTGGTCGTCGACCGGGGCCGGGCCGGGATCGCGACCCGGATCGCCGGGGACGTCCTGATCGGCCTGATCGTCGTCGCCTGGGGGACGGTCTTCGCCATCAGCGGCTACAACACATTCCAGGACTCCCGGCGCGCCCCACTGTCCCCCCGGTCCCCGGTCTCCACGCCTACGTCCACGCCCCCCGATTGGGAGTACCCTCCGGCGACCGTCTGCACCAACGAGCCGGGCTCCGGCCTCCCGGTCTGCCCGCACGTCGCCCCCACCCTCAAGCTGCCCCAGGCGCCATAACGCACCGCCAGGAACGCTTCGACCCTTCCCGGAACCCGCCCCCGACGGGGCTTCCGGGACCGGGAAGTGCTTGACGTGCACAGCTGGTCTAGTCCAGTTTGATGCTCAGCACCACGTTCCCCGCATCGAGTTCCCCCGCACCGCGCTCCCCCGCCCTCCCCCGCACCGGACCACCCCAGGGCCGCCGCCCGCCGCGCGTCTCCCCCTCGCGGCGCGGGCAGCCGCCACGTCCCGAGAGGCACCCCCATGCCCAGCGCGCCCCAGCACGCCCCCACGCGCCGCCGCCCCGCCCGTCGGACCACCCTGCTGAGCCTCGCTGCCGCCGCCGCGCTCGCCGCCGGCGGACTGGCCGTCCTCGCCGGGAACGCCGGTGCCGCCGACGGCAACCTGCTCGCCGACGGCGGACTGGAGAGCGGCGCGGCCGGTTCCTGGAGCTGCTCCGCCGACACCGGGAGCGTGGTCGACTCCGTTGCGCACAGCGGAACGTACGCGCTCCAGGGCGCGGTGAGCGCGAGTGACACCGCGCAGTGCGGGCAGACCGTCAGCGTCCGGCCCGACACCGAGTACACGCTCAGTGCCTGGGTGCAGGGCCGGTACGTCCACCTCGGCGCCACCGGCAGCGGCACCACCGACCCGGCCACCTGGACCGCCGGCGGCGCCGACTGGCAGCAGCTGTCCACGCGTTTCACCACCGGGCCGGCCACCACCAGCGTCACCGTGTACCTGCACGGCTGGTACGGGCAGGGCGGCTACCTCGCCGACGACATCGCACTGACCGGCCCCGGCGGCGTCAATCCGGCGACCTCGCCGCCGAGTTAGCCCCCGCCGGGCCCGACCGGCACACCGACCGGCCAGCCCACCGGCGGCCCGACCAGCGCCCCGACCGGCGGCCCGGGGGGCGAGCGTCGCGCTTCCGGTCGCCCCGTACGTCGACATGGGCGCCTGGCCCACCCCCTCGATGCCCGAACCGGCCGAGGCCGGCGGCCTCAAGGGCTACACGATGGGCTTCGTCACCGGCGTCGGGTGCAAGGCCGGCTGGTTCAACGCCTACGACCCTCGCACCGCCTGGGCCAAGGACCAGGTGGACGCGCTGCGCGCGGCCGGCGGCGACGTCAAGGTCTCCTTCGGCGGCGCCGCCGGCACCGAACTCGCCGCCGTCTGCGGCACGGTGGACGCGCTGTTCACCGAGTACGACGCCGTGGTGAAGGCCTACGGGCTGCGCTACGTCGACTTCGACCTCGAGGGCGCGGCCATCGCCGACACCGCCGCCAACGAGCGCCGCTCCACCGCGCTCGCCAGGCTCCAGCAGGCCCACCCGGCCTCAAGGTGTCGTACACCCTGCCGTCCTGCCCGAGGGCCTGACCAGCGAGGGCGTCGCCGTCGTCAAGTCCGCCCGGGACGCCGGGGCGGCCGTCGACCTGGTCGACCTCCTGGCGATGGACTACCACCGCAGCGGGACCGACTACGGCGACGCCGCCGTGCAGGCGGCCCAGTCGCTGTTCGGCCAGCTCAAGTCGCTCCACCCGGCGAAGACCGACACCCAGCTGTGGGCCATGGTGGGCGCCACCCCGATGGTCGGCGAGAACGACGACCACCAGGTCTACGACCAGGCCGACGCCCGGCAACTGCTGGCCTTCGCCCGGCGGTACCACCTCGGGATGCTCTCCTTCCGGGACGCCACCCGGGACGCCGACGCCTGCACCGGCGGCCCGCTGTCCACGTGCACCGACATCCCGCAGCAGCCGTACGAGTTCGCGAGGATCATCGGCCAGTACGCGGGCTGATCCCGGCGGGTCACCCACGGGCGCCGGGCATCCCACCGTCCGCCTCCCGCTACTGCCCACCGGGGGAAATTGGCATCTCATCGTCCCGGACCGTCGATTACAGTCCGTCCCACCTGTACGGCACGAGGGGGCGGACATGACGGTCCGGGACGACCACATCCAGTTGAGCACGACCACTCCGGCCTGCGACGAGGCGGCCTGCGACGAAGTGGCCGGTAACGACGTGGCCGGCGCGGCGGGCGTCACCGCCGAGGAACTCGCCGCCTTCAGCCGCACCCTCGGCCGGCTGCGCGCCCTCCCCGCCCACGACCGCACCCGGCTGCACGCCGAGCGGCAGCTCAGCTCCTTCGTCATGGAGAGCCGCAAGCGCCGCCGCCAGGAGGCCCGGCAGGCCCAGCGGCAGGCCGACGCCGACCTGCTCGCCACCACCGCGACCGGCCGCCGGACCCGCCGCGAGGACGCGCCGCTGGTTGCGGCGGACGGGCCCCGCGGCCCGGTCGGCGAGCTGCGGCTCCCGCGCAAGTGCTACGTCTGCAAGCAGGCCTACCGCCAGGTCGACGGCTTCTACCACATGCTCTGCCCGGACTGCGCGGCCGACAACACCGCCCGCCGCGCCCTCGGCACCGACCTGCGCGGGCGCCGGGCGCTGCTCACCGGCGGGCGGGTCAAGATCGGCTTCCAGCTCGCGCTGATGATGCTGCGGGACGGCGCCGAACTGGTCGTCACCAGCCGCTTCCCGCAGGACACCGTCCGCCGCTTCCGGGCCGCTGAGGGCAGCGGGCAGTGGTGGGAGCGGCTCACCGTCGTCGGCATCGACCTCCGCGACCCGCGCCAGGTCATCGGCCTGACCGACCGGTTGCGCGCCGAGGGGCGTCCGCTCGACATCCTGGTCAACAACGCCGCGCAGACCCTGCGCCGCCCGCCCGAGTCGTACGCGCTGCTGGCCGCGGGCGAGCAGGACGCCCTGCCCGCCGCCGACCGCCGGGCGATCGGCCACGCCGCACCCGGGTTCCGTCCGGTCACCGGACTCGCCCAACTCCCCTCCGGCGCCAGCTCCTTGCTGGACCTCGCCGACGAGGCCGGACTGCTGCCCGACCTCGCCCCCGCCAACTCCTGGTCCGCCACGCTCGGTTCGCTCGACCCGGCGGAGGTCCTGGAGACCCAGCTGGTCAACGCGCTGGCCCCGGCCCTGCTCTGCGACCGGCTGCTGCCCCTGCTGCTGGCCTCGCCGCACCCCGCCCGCTACATCGTCAACGTCACGGCGGTGGAGGGCCGGTTCGCCGTCCGCAACAAGACCGCCCGGCATCCGCACACCAACATGGCGAAGGCCGCGCTCAACATGCTCACTCGCACCAGCGCAGCCCAACTCGCCGACCAGGGCGTGCACATGTGCGCCGTCGACACCGGCTGGATCACGGACGAGAACCCGGCGCCGAAGAAGGCCAGGATCGCCGCCCACGGGTTCCGCACCCCGCTCGACGTCGTGGACGGCGCGGCCCGGATCTACGACCCGATCGTCCGCGGCGAGGCCGGGGACCCGGTGTCGGGGGTGTTCCTCAAGGACTACCGGGTGGCGGAGTGGTGACGCCCGGGCGCGCCGGCGCGGCGGCGGCTCAGGTGTCGTAGCAGCCGCACCAGGGGGCGTCGAAGCCGAGGCCGTCGGGGTACAGCTCGAAGTGGATCCGCTCGTCGTCTTCGGCCTCCTCGTCCTCTTCGATCTCCCTGTCCTTCTCGGCCTCCTCGCCCTCGTCGTCCTGCTCGCCCTCGTCGTCCGACTCGTCTTCGTCGTCCGGCTCGTAGTCCTCGCGGACCAGGCCGAACAGCTCGCCGTCGACGTGCACGGCGAACGGGGCGATCGCGATGTCCCGGTACTCCCGGCCGGGCAGGGCGTCGAGCTCTTCCGCCAGCAGGCGCTTGGCCTCCACCGCGTCGCCGGCGGGGCGGATCCGCGAGTCGAGGTGCCGGCCGGCGTCGTCGAATCGGTGCAGGACGGCGTAGTACCGGCCGACGCCGAGGCAGACGGCCGAGGCGAAGAACTGGCCGCCCTGCCAGCGGCCGATGGTGTCGGTGCGGTAGTCGGGCCGGTGGCTGATCGGGACGACGTCGGGAGCGTTCACGGTCACACCGTACGGGTGGCCTGTGACAATGGACCGCTCAGCGCCCGGTGGGCAGGTTGGCCCCGCCGGTGCAGTCGAACACCACCCCCGTGACGAAGCTGTTGGCGGCCAGCATGTGGATCGCCCGGGCGACGTCCTCCGCGCGGCCGACCCGGCCGACCGGAGTGGTGGCGGCGAGGCCCTCGAACAGCGCGGTCCGCTGCTCGGCCGGGACGCGGTCCCACCACGGCGTGTCGATCACGCCGGGCGAGACGGCGTTGACCCGCAGCGGGGCGAGTTCGACGGCCAGCGGCGGGACCATCGCCTCCAGCGCGCCGTTGATGGCGGCCAGTCCGGCGGTTCCCGGGATGGCGGCGCGGGCCGAGGCGGCGGTGATCAGGGTGACCGAACCGTCCGTGCGCAGGTGCGGCAGCGCCGCCTGGAGGACGCGCACCTGCGGCCAGAACTTGCCGTCGAAGCCGGTCGCCAGCTCGGCCAGGTCCAGCTCGGCGAACGGGCCGGCGCCGGCCGCGCCGCTGACCGCGACGACCAGGTGGTCCACGGTGCCGGCGCCGGCGAAGAACTCGGCGAGGGCGGCCGGGTCCGCCGCGTCCAGTCGGCGACCGGTGCTCCGGCCGCCGATCCGGGCGACGGCGGCGTCCAGCCGGTCGCGGTCGCGGCCGGTGACCACGACCTCGGCACCGTCCGCGGCGAAGGCGGTGGCCGCCGCCTCACCGATGCCCGAGCTGCCGCCCATCACGACGACGCGCTGTCCGGCGAAGAGGTTTGACGCAGTGCTCATGGTGGGGCCTTTCGCTTGTCGAGACCACCGGTTCCGGCAATGATGCTTGTCGAGACTGTTAGTCTTGTCAAGCGAGGGCAGGAGGAGAGGAAACCCGATGAGCGACACCGCCAAGGCCTCCAAGGCCGCCGAGGCCGCCGACAGCGCCGTGAGCACCGACGCCACCGAAAGCGCCGAGACTGCCGGGGCCGCGCCGGCCGTACGCCCGCACACCGGGCGCCGCCGCAACGAGGCCGCCCGCCGGGCGATCCTCGACGCCGCCCTGCGCCTGCTCGCCGAGTCCGACGGAACGCCCGTCACCATCGACGCGATCGCCCGCACGGCCGGCGTCGGCAAGCAGACCGTCTACCGCTGGTGGCCCTCCAAGGGCGCCGTCCTGCTCGACGCCCTCACCGACCGCGCAGACCAGGACGTCCACGGCCCCGACACCGGCGACCTCCGCACCGACCTGCGCGCCTTCGTCACCAACACCTTCGAGGCGGCCCAGCGCGACACCACCGCCTCCGCCCTGCGCACCGTCGCCCGCGAGGCCGCCCGCGACCCGCACCTCGCCGAACTGATGCGGACCTTCACCGCCGCCCGCCGCACCGCACTGCGCGACCTCCTCACCAGGGCGCGCGACCGCGGCGAACTGACCGGGACCGCCGACCTGGACCTCATCGCCGACCAGGTCTACGGGGTGTTCTGGTACCGCTTCCTACTCGGCCACGGCCCCCTGGACGCCGACACCGCCGCACGCCTCGCCGACTCCCTCATCCCCTGACCCCGGGCGCCAGCAGGCGGTCCGAGCCCTCGGCGAGCAGAACGAGAAGCCCCTCCGCGACAGCCCGCGCAAGCGCGACGGCCCGCACGACGCGGTGCGGGCCTCGACCTTCCCGCCACGTGCGCGGGCAGCACCATCCGCCCGCGGCAGGTTTCAGGAGCCGCGCGGAGCCCGGCCGCGCACCAGGGGCAGGTACACCTCGTCCACGATCTCCACCAGGACGTCGTCCGGCGCGGTCGGCACCCCGCGCGCCATGAACTCGTTGCGCAGCAGCACCACCGCGACCGTCGCCACCCGGGGGTGCAGTGCCTCGGGGGCCGCCTCACCGCGGGCGACCGCGCGGCCCAGCACGGTGAGCCAGGGCGCCGCCGCGGCGTCGCCGGACTGGTCCTGCAGCTGCGCCAGGAACTCCGTCGCACCGCCGGCCGCGGCCAGCAGCTCGCGCAGCACGGCGCCCAGCGGGGAACTCCAGTGACGGTTCGCCTGGCGCAGCAACTCCAGGGCGTCGCCGCGCAGTTCACCGGTATCGGGGAGCGGCGCGGCCTTCGCGAGCTGCTTGTACGCGGCGAGGCCGAGCGCCAGCCGGTTGGGCCAGCGGCGGTAGATGGCGTTCTTGTTGGATATGCCGAAGCCGGCGGCGATCTGTGCGAGCGTGTCGTGCCGGCGTAGGCAGACCAGACCGCCGAGGGCACGCTGGTGGGGCGGGAGCTTGCAGCGTCGGTCACCCTCACGGGTGACGATGAGCATGGATATCCACTCGACCAGGGCGTGCGGCAGGTCGAGTCCAGCCGGATGGGGAACCACCGAGGCTCCTGCGCTGAAGAGTTGAGACCGAACACCTCCCTCAACGGCACGGAAACCTCATGCGTTGCGGGACGCTAACCCGTCACCCGATCAGCGGCCACTCTGAGAGAGTTCACTGATCACCCGCACCCACCGCCGCACAGAAAGTCGGCCCACCCGACTTCCTACGCAGCGGGCCACCGGGCGCCGGGCCACGGTGGCCTGCGGGGCGAGTGCGCGGCTGCTCGAATATGACGACCGGTCCATATATTCGACCACCAGCCCAGCATGAGAAGTCGGCCCAGCCGACTTCTCGCGCAGAAGGCCGGCCTCCAGCGCTCACAAATAAACCAAGCGGTCTACATATTCGCCTCGGATTCCGACCGAAGAAACCGAGTCGGCCGGTCCTCACAGAGGAGATGACCAGAGCGGACGTGCAAATGCAATGCCGCTGCACAGGAAGTCGACCAGGCCGACTTCCTGTGCAGCGAAATTCGCGCCCGCACGGCAGTACCACAGGAACACAGGAAGACAGGGTGCACTATCGCTCGGAGAGGGCACGCCGCGCGGGAAGTCGAGCCAACCGACTTCTCGCGCTACCCAAGCAGGATCGGGCGCAGAATATGACGGTCGGTCTACATAAACGCCTCCACCTGCGCACCACTGGGGGCACAGGAGGTCGGCCCCCTGACTTCTTATACAGAGAGGTCAACTCAAGCCAGCAAAAATAAACAGACCGGTCTATTTATTCACGCCAGGATGAAGCGGCCAGCCAGGAATCGAACAGGCCAGCCCATTACTCCTCAACTCGCGGCGGAGGGGACAAACCCGTAGGCGGCAATGCTGCGACACAGGAAGTCGGCCCACCCGACTTCTCGTGCAGAAGGCCGACGCGAGGCACCCACAAATAGACCGACGGTCTACATAGTCACTCGGGATGCGGCCGAGCAAGAAGTCGAACGAGCCGGGCCCAACCGGTCGTCCCGTAAACGACTTCCGCCTCAGTGGCGCCGGGGGCAATCAGGATGATCGGCATAAGGTGACGCGAGGTCGAGCCAGGTCATCGCATGGCCAGGGGTCGCCGTCATACCCGCAGTCACCGCAGTTGTCCCACGGTAGTTCGGGGTCGCCCGTGGCAGGACTGAGCACGTGGCGGTAGAACCGCGCTACAACATTCTCAGGGCGCAGGCTCAAGGCCCCGAGGAGTCACTGGCCTTGATCGAGAAGATCCTGGGGGAACGATGAAGACAGGAACGGTCCCCAGCCGGCCTTCGAGCCGGCCGCGTGGGGGCGTTCGTGAAGTCCGCCGCCACCACCGACGTTTGATCGAAGCCTCCCTCAACGGCCCACCGCCTCTCACGCGGCAGGCCGTTGGCGTACCGTCATGGACCATGGAAGTGGCCTGGTTCAAGAGCAGCTACAGCTCCGACAAGGAGTGCGCCTGCGTCGAGGTCGCCGAGGCCCCCGACACCGTCCACGTCCGCGACTCCAAGGACGAGTCCGGCCCCCGACTCACCTTCTCTCCCGCCGCCTGGCGGGCGTTCGTCGCCTTCGCCGCCACCGCCGCCGAGCCCGTCTGACCCGACAGGTCCACTCTGTACGGGTCCCGCCCGGCGCTCCTCAGCCACTGACGCTGTCCTTGCCGTTCTCGATGGCCGCCGGCGCACCGGCCCCGCCGTACCGTCCGCGCCGGTGCAGGCCGTGGTGAAGCAGGGATACCGGCCGGGAACATCGGGTTCACCAGCCACTTGCCGTCCCCGTTGCGGTAGGCGTGGCACACCGGCTCGGCGGCCTGCCGGTTGATCACCAGACGGAGCCCCGTCGCATCGTCCACGAAGGCGGCGCCGGTGGTGGCGTCCCCCTCCGTGAAGGCCTGGCGCTGGGCGTCGGGGGCCACCCTCATCCCCGGCGAGGATGCGAACGTCCGGGATCGGGTGGTCCTGATCCTGGTCCTGGTCGGCCCGCTCGTAGCCGAGGCAGAGGTCTGCGGGGTCGTCCCCCGGTACCGCTGTGGAGGTCGGCATTCCGGTTGACCCCGCTTCGCCCGGGGCGAAACACGCATCGCGGAAGGCGCAGACCGGGCTTGCGGGCACTGTCCAGGTCAAGCGGGAGCGGCACGCCACCCGGAAAGCGGCCTCGGCGGCGGCCTCGGCGGCCGGCCTCAGCAGCGGTCGGAGGCGCACGCCAACAGGCAGGCGTACGAGCGGTACGCGCGCTGCGGGTGCGGCTGCTCCATCCGCGTCGTGACGGTGAACCCGGCCGCTTCCAGCAGTTCGGCCAGGCGGGCCGCCGGAACGAGGTGCGAGGCGTACGACACCGGGTGGCCGTACGCCTGGGCGGGGCGCAGCAGTTGGGGCTCGCCGACGTGGCCGCCGAGGAGGAGGTGGCCGCCGGGCGCAAGGACGCGGTGGAACTCGGCGAACAGCGACGGCAGTTGCCCGACCGGGGTGTGGTGGACGGAGTACCAGGCGAGGATGCCGCCGAGGCCGCCGCCGGGGAGGTCGAGGGCGGCCATCGAACCGTGCAGGAAGCGCAGCCGGGGATAGGCCCGGCGGGCCAGCGCGACCATCTCGCCGGACACGTCCACC
The DNA here is from genome assembly GCF_044756065.1 of Kitasatospora sp. NPDC092039. NCBI lineage: Bacteria > Bacillati > Actinomycetota > Actinomycetes > Kitasatosporales > Streptomycetaceae > Kitasatospora > Kitasatospora sp. NPDC092039. Next base: position 104,320 of record NZ_JBIVSD010000019.1, read on the forward strand.
CCGAAGGCCGACAGTCCCAGACCGGACAGGTACGCCGTCACCCGCCCCGGCCCGCACCCGAGGTCGGCGACCTCGCCGCCGCCCGACTCCCGCACCAGCTCCGCGAAGGCGGCGAGCATCGCCCGGGACAGCGGGTCCATGCGCTCGGGCGGGACGACGAGGCGGACGTAGTCGGCGGCGACGGTGTCGTACGACTCCCGGACGGCGGCGAGGTGCGCGGGCTCGGTCACCGGTCCAGTGTGGCAGCCCTGGCGGCGCGCTCGGCGAAGACCTTCTCCCGCCGGTCGGCGGCCTGCTTCAGCATCCGCTTGCGGTCGCGGGCGGAGAGGCGGTCGATGTAGAGCCCGCCGTTCAGGTGGTCGGTCTCGTGCTGGAGGCAGCGGGCGAAGTAGCCGGTGCCCTCGATGGTGACGGGCTCGCCGTGCTGGTCGACGCCGCGCACCACCGCACGGGCCGGGCGGGCGAGCCTGGTATTGGCGCCGGGCACGGAGAGGCAGCCCTCGACTTCCTCGATCAGCGCGCGGCCGGGCTCCTGCTCCTCGACCACCGGGTTGAGGATGTGCCCGGTGTGCCGGACGCCGTCGTCGTCGGGGCAGTCGTAGACGAACAGGCGCAGGTCGACGTCCACCTGGTTGGCGGCGAGGCCGCAGCCGTCGGCGACGTGCATGGTGACGAACATGTCGTCGATGAGCCGCGCCAGGCGCTCGCTGCCGAAGTCCTCCTCGGTGGCCGTACGGCAGGTGCGGCGCAGGATCTCCTCCCCCACCTCGGTGATCCGCAGGACGGTCGGACGTTCACGCAGCTCGGACACGGGCGCTCCCTCGACGGACGATGGACTTGCTGTCGACTTTGCAAAGTAGCAGACTTTGCAAAGTGACCGAAGACCTCGTCAGAACCGGCTCCCTCCCCGAGCACGCCGTCCGCACCGCCCTGCTGGAGCTGCTCGCCGCGCACGGCACCCTCACCTCCACCGAGGCCGCCGCCCGACTCGGCCTCAGCTCGGGCCTGTGCTCGTTCCACCTGCGGCAGCTGGCCCGCTACGGGCTGATCGAGGAGGCCCCGGCCACCGACGGACGGGCCCGGCCGTGGCGGCTGCCGACGGCCCAACCTCCGGCGGCGGAGGAGGAGTTCGGAGAACTGGCGCGCGGCCTGGAGGACGAGAGCTACCAGCGCTGGCTCGCCCGGCGCGCCGAGGCCCCGGCCGAGTGGCGGCAGGACGAGGCGTTCAGCGCCGTCGTCTACCTGACGCCCGGGGAACTGGCCGCCGTCGGCGAGGAGGTCCGCCGGATGCTGGCCCGCTACCGGGGCCGCGAGGCCGACCCGGCCACCCGGCCCGACGGGGCCCGCCCGGTCGCCGCCGTCACCCGGCTCTTCCCGCTCCTCGACCAGTAGCCCGGGACCAGTGGTCCGGGGCACTCAGACGGTGCGCACCCGTACCGCCCGTACCAGCGGCCCGACAGCCAGCCCCAGCGCCGCCCCCAGGGCGACCCCCTGCACCCCGTCCCAGACGTCCTGCACATCGCAGGCCCGGCCGATCGCCGGCACCGCGTAGTGCACCGCCGACACCGCGAACGGAAGCGCCGCCGCGCCCAGCAGTGCCACCGCCGCCCGCCGCCGGGTGCCCGCCAGCGCGGCCGCGAAGCCCACCGGGGCGAAGGTCGCCAGCTTCAACTCGATGTGCCGGACGTGCAGCAGCTCGTACGGCGAACGCGGCCGGCCGCCCTCCACGGCGCAGTGCCGCACGGCGCCCTCCGTGAGCCGGAACGCCTCCGGCAGCAGCGTCGCCACGACCACCCCGCCGAGCCCGAGCAGCAGCACGAAGCCCACCGCCCAGTGGGCCCGCAGCAGCCGCCCCACCGGCCGGTTCAACAGGGCCGCGGGCACCAGCGAGAGCAGCAGCCCGGGCCAGAACATCGGCATCCCGCCGAGCACCGCACTGATCACGCCTCAAACGGACGCCCCGCACGGCCGCCCGGTTCTCGCCCGGGGCGGGAGATTCGGGGCAGGTCCGGGGCAGGAAATCCGGGGCGGATCGGGGGCGCGGAATCCCGGGCGGATCCAGCACGCGACATCCAGGACGCGAGATCCGGGACGCGAGATTCAGGACGCGAGGTCCCGAGCGGATCCGCGGCGGATGAGACCGCCGGGCCGTCACCCCCGCACGACCGCCCGGACCCGACGGACCGGCTCAGTGCGGGATCGAGGAGATCAGCTCCTGCGCCCCCTGCCGCTTGAGCGCCAGCGCCACCGAGGTCCCCAGGTCCTCCGGGCTGAGCGCGCCCGCCCACTCGTGGGCGTCCAGCACCTGCTTGCCGTCCGGGGTGAAGACCCGGCCGCGCAGGGAGAGCCGGCCGTCCCGCTCGGACCGGGCGTAGCCGGCGATCGGGCTGTTGCAGTGGCCCTGGAGCGCGTGCAGGAACATCCGCTCGGCCGCCGCCTCGCGCCAGGTGTCGTGGTGGCCGAGGGAGGTGACCGCCTCGATGGTCGCGGTGTCGCCCTCGCGGCACTGCAGGACGAGGATGCCGGCGCCGATCGGCGGGCACATCGCCTCGATGCCGAGCACCTCGGTGATCCGCGCCTGCTCGCCGATCCGCTCCAGGCCGGAGACGGCGAGCAGCAGCGCGTCGACGTCCCCGGCGTCCAGCTTGGCGAGCCGGCTGTTGGCGTTGCCGCGGATCGGCACGCATTCCAGGTGCGGGTGGGTGGCGGCGAGTTGGGCGACCCGGCGGACGGAGGAGGTACCGACCCGGGTACCGGGCGGGAGCGCGGCCAGCGGCAGGCCGCCGGGGTGGACGAGGGCGTCGCGGATGTCGTCACGGCGCAGGTAGGCGGCGAAGACGGTGCCCGCCGGCAGCGGGCGGTCGGCGGGCACGTCCTTGAGGCAGTGGACGGCGACGTCGGCCTCCCCGGCGAGCAGCGCGGCGTCGACCTCCTTGGTGAACGCGCCCTTGCCGCCGAGCTGGGCGAGATCACCCGTCCAGCGGTCGCCCGAGGTGGTGACGGGCACCACCTCGGTGCGCAGGCCCGCGTTCAGGGCGGCGAGTTCGGTGCGGACCCGCTCGACCTGGGCGAGCGCCATGGGCGAGGAGCGGGAGACGATGCGGATCAGCTCAGCGGTGGCCATGGCGCGATGATAGGCGCCCGCACACTGCGGATTGAGCATGCGTCAGTGCCATGACACGCGCGGCGGAGGTTTCCGCAAGCTCGGACAACGCGGACGGCCGGTCGAAGGGGCCCGACCGGCCGTCCGAACGGACCGGCCCGGGAACGGGCCCGAGGACGGGCCCGGGCTGGTCCCCGGGCCCCTCCCCCGGGCTCACTCGTTGTGCAACACCTCCGCGGTCGGCAGCCGGGCCGCCGACCGCGCCGGGAGGAGCGCGCCCAGGACGGCGATCGCGACGCCTGCGAGGGCGCGGCCGGTGAGCAACGGGGCGCTCCAGACGTCGAGCGTCTCCTCAGGAACAGGACGATCCCGGCGTTGTCCGCGATCAGCCGGTGGGCCAGCACCCCGACGGGATACCGACGACCCCGCTGACCACGCCCTGCCGGGCCACCGAGGTGACCGTCATCGCCACCACCTGCCGGGGCGTCACCCCGATGGGCTCCAGCATGCCGAGGTCCCGGCGGCGCTCGCGGACGGTGAGCAGCAGGGTGTCGAAGACGCCCGGCACGGCGACCACCGACAGCAGCACCGTGAAGACGGTGGTGAAGCCGATGACGGCGACGACCGGTCCGGGCGGTCCGGGCTCGACCACCGGGGGCGAGAGGCTCGGGTCGGCGGCCGAGACCGGCTGAACCCGCTGATCGACCGGTTCGCCTTCGCCGGGCTGCCGGTCGAGGTGCGGATCTCCGGCGAGCCGCCGCCGCTGCCCGGCGGCATCGACGTGACGGCGTACCGGATCGTCCAGGAGCACTGACCAATGCGCTCAAGCACGGGGACGGGGTGACGGCGGAGGTGACGGTGCGCTACGCGGACCCTACCTGCGGGTGGAGGTGCCCAACAGCGGCCTGAGCGTGCTCTCCGGGGCGCCCGGCCCGGCCCCGCGGCCGTCCTCACGGCCGACGACACGCCCGACGCCACCGCCCGCACCACGACCCGCACCACCGCCCGCCACGACCCACGCCACGGCCGACACCACGGCCGGCCGACGGCGCCGGGCGCGGCCTGATCGGCCTGCGCGAGCGCGTCGCGGTGTACGGCGGGGACCTGGACGCCCGGCGCCGGCTCGGCGGCGGCTTCCGGGTCCGCGCCCGCATCCCGCTGGACCGGCCGTGACGGCGGGCCCGGTGGAGCGCGACGAGCCGCGCCGTCCGCGCGTGGTGGTCGCCGACGACCAGGAGCTGGTCCGCACCGGCTTCCGGATGATCCTCACCGCGCGCGGCATCGACGTGGCCGCCGAGGCCGCCGCCGGCGCGGAGGCGGTGGCCGCCGCCGTACCGCACCGCCCGGACGTCGCCCTGCCGGACATCCGGATGCCCGGCACAGAGGGCCTGGAGGCGGCCCGGCGCATCCTGGCCCAGGTGCCCGACTGACGGGTGATCATGCTGACCACTTCGACCTGGACCGTTACGTCTACGCCGCGCTGTCCGCCGGGGCCAGCGGCTTCCTGCTCAAGGGCGTCACCTCGGCCCATCTCGCCGCCGCCGTAAGGCTGGTGGACACCGGGGACGCGCTGCTCGCGCCCTCGATCACCGGCGCCCGGTCGAGCGCTTCGCGGCCGGCGCCCCGCGCCCGACCCCCGGTGCCGACGGCCCGCCGCTGCACCGGGACCTCGCCCCGCTCACCCCGCGCGAGGCGGAGGTGCTCACGCTGCTCGGGCGCGGGCTGTCCACCACCGAGCCGGCGCGCGAACTCACCGTCAGCGAGTCGACGGTGAAGACCCACGCGGCCCGGATCCTCGCCGAGCTCCACCTGCGCGACCGGGCGCAGGCGGTGGTGCTCGCCCACGGGACCGGGCTGGTGGCACCGGGCGGCTGACCGCCAACTCGCCCGCGCCGTGCCCTAATTCGCGTGACTATCATCCGAATCTCACTCCTTAGAGCTAACTCTTCGCCGAATCCGCCTTTTTGCCAGTTCATGGGGCACCATCTGCATGTCCACGCCCGAACAGGACCGACACCTCGGGCACCGCCACCGGCATGACGAGAACACTTGGACCGGCCCGTGACCACCACCGCCCCCGTGTGGGACTGCCCCTTCCACCACACCGACGGCCTGGAGTTCGACCCCCTCCTGAAGCGGCTGCTCACCGAAGCCCCGGTCGCCAGGATCCGGCTGCCGTACGGCGAGGGCGAGGCCTGGCTGGCCACCCGCTACGAGGACGTCAAACTGGTCACCACCGACCGCCGGTTCAGCCGCGCCGGGGGCATCGGCCGCGACCTGCCCCGGATGACGCCCGCCCCGATCGCCCAGGCCGAGGCGATCAACCTGATGGACCCGCCCGCCCACAACCGGCTGCGCCGCCTGGTCGCCCAGGGCTTCACCAACCGCCAGGTCGAGCGGATGCGTCCGGCCACCCAGCGCACCGTCGACGGCTACTTCGACGAGATGACCGAACACGGCGCCCCCGCCGACCTGATGCACTTCCTGGCCAACCGCCTCCCGCTCACCACCATCTGCGAGCTGCTCGACATCCCCGCCGCCGACCGCGCCGAACTGCGCGGCCACGCGGTGGCCATGATGCGGATGGGCCCGGGCAGCCGGGACGGCCAGGAGGCCGCCAAGACCGCCCTGCGCGGCTACTTCACCGAGCTGACCGCCGAACGCCGGGCGCACCCCCGCGAGGACCTGATCAGCGCCCTGGCCACCGCCCGCGACGGCGACGAACTGCTCGACCCGGACGAGCTGACCGTCATGGCGATGGTCCTGCTGGTCACCGGCCACGACACCAGCACCTACCAGCTCGGCAACCTCACCTACACCCTGCTCACCCACCCCGAACAGCTCGCGAAGCTGCGCGCCCGCCCCGAGACGCTGCCGAGCGCCCTGGAGGAGCTGCTGCGCTTCATCCCCTTCCGCCAGGGCGTCGGCATCGCCCGGGTCGCCACCGAGGACGTCGAACTGGGCGGCGTGCTGATCCGGGCCGGCGAGGCGGTGCACGTCTCCTACCTCACCGCCAACCGGGACCCGGCCTTCTACGAACGCCCCGACGAGCTGGACCTCGACCGCGGCGCGCCCACCCACATGGCCTTCGGGTACGGCCAGCACCACTGCCTCGGCTCGCACCTGGCCCGGATGGAGCTGCAGGTCGCCATCGGCACCCTGCTGCGCCGCTTCCCCGGCCTGCGGCTGGCCGTCGAGCCGTCCGAACTCGACTGGAACTCCGGCTCGATCTGGCGCTTCCCGCGCACCCTGCCGGTGGCCTGGTAACCGCCTCCCCTCCAACCCACCGTTCCCGCAGCACTGGGGAGACCCGCACCATGGCAACTCTCTGCCGCCCGGCGATCGCCGTGCCCGAGCACGTCATCACCCTCGACGAGACCCTCGACCTCGCGCGCACCCTGCACGACGGCCACCCCCAGCTCGGCCTGGCGCTGCGGCTGATCGAGAACACCGGGGTGCGCACCCGGCACCTGGTCCAGCCGATCGAGCGGACCCTCACCCACCCGGGCTTCACCGTCCGCAACGAGGTGTACGAGCGGGAGGCCAAGCGGCGCGTCCCCGAGGTGGTCGAACGGGCCCTCGCCCACGGTGAGTTGACCGCCCAGGACATCGACCTGATCGTCTACGTCTCGTGCACCGGCTTCATGATGCCGTCGATGACCGCCTGGCTGATCAACACCATGGGCTTCCGCTCCGACACCCGCCAGGTGCCGATCGCCCAGCTCGGCTGCGCGGCCGGGGGCGCCGCCGTCAACCGGGCGCACGACTTCTGCCGGGCCTACCCGGGCGCCAACGTGCTGATCGTCGCCTGCGAGTTCTGCTCGCTCTGCTACCAGCCGACCGACCTCGGCGTCGGCTCACTGCTCTCCAACGGCCTGTTCGGGGACGCCGTCGCCGCGGTGGTGATGCGCGGACACGGCGGACACGGCGTCCAGGTCGAGCGCAACGGCTCGCACCTCGTCCCGCACACCGTGGACTGGATCTCGTACGGGGTGAAGGACACCGGCTTCCACTTCCAGCTGGACAAGCGGGTGCCCGGCACCATGGAGATGCTCGCGCCCGCACTGCGCGGCCTGGCCGGGGAGCACGGCTGGGACGTCTCCGGGCTCGGCTTCTACATCGTGCACGCGGGCGGCCCGCGCATCCTGGACGACCTGTGCCGCTTCCTCAACCTGGAGCCGGCCACCTTCCGCTACAGCCGGGCGACGCTCACCGAACGCGGCAACATCGCCAGCGCCGTGGTCTTCGACGCGCTGGCCCGGCTGTTCGCGGACGGCGGCGTGCCCGAGGGCACCACCGGGCTGATCGCCGGCTTCGGGCCGGGCATCACCGCCGAGATCTCCCTCGGCAGTTGGGTCGGCGTCGCGGCCGAGGGCCCCCGCCCGCGACGCCCACGCGCCATCTCCACCCCCGACATCGCCCTCGTCCACCCGACCGCCCCCCGCCGTTTCCCGGCCGGCACTACCATCACCGAATGACCGACACCACGGACCGCGCCGACGCCTCTGCCAGATCCGCCGAACTCGCCTCGCTGTTCCCGGCGTTGCACGCGCCGCAGTACTGGGGCTGGGGGCGGTTCGACGCACAGTTCTCCACCGAGCTGCCGCCGGACGCGCTGGTCACCAACATCCACCTGGTCGGGTTCGTGGACGGCCGGGTGGTGCTCTGCCGCGACGACCGGGACCACTGGTTCCTGCCCGGCGGCACCCGGGAGCAGGACGAGAGCATCCCCTCCTGCCTCACCCGCGAGCTGCGGGAGGAGGCCGGTGCCCGGCTGCTCGGCGAGCCCTACTGGCTCGGCGCGCACCGCTGCCGCACCGAGGACCCGGTGCCGTACCGGCCGTGGCAGCCGCACCCGGAGAAGGCCTGGCTGTGGGGCTGGGGCGAGGTCGCGCTGGACTCCGCGCCGACCAACCCGGCGGACGGCGAGCAGGTGGTCGAGGTGCGGCCGGTGGCGCCCGCGGAGGCCCGGCGGCTACTGCTGGCCGGGCACGACGCCTGGTGGGGCGAGCTGGTCGAGCTGGCGGTGGAGCTGCGGCGGCGGGCCGGGCTCGGCTGAGCCCCTCCCGACGGCCCCCTGCGGCCTTCCTGCGCCGCGGATATTCCCGTCGGGGCGGAGAACCACCGGAACAGCCGAACAGCGGAGAGTCGTGTCCGTTTTGCGGTGATATGACTCGGCCATGGAGACCAAACTGCTGGCCGTGGACTACCCGGTGCTCAACATCTTCTGGACGATGCTGGAGCTGTTCCTCTGGATCCTCTGGTTCTTCCTGCTGTTCAAGATCATCACGGACATCTTCCGCAGCCACGACCTCAGCGGCTGGGGCAAGGCCGGCTGGCTGGTCCTGGTGATCGTCCTGCCGCTGATCGGCGTCCTCGCCTACCTGATCGCCCGCGGGCAGTCGATGGGCAGACGGGACGTCGAACAGGCGCAGCGGTCCGAGGACGCGTTCAGGGCCTACATCCGGGACGCGGCCGGGTCGGCGCCGGGCGGCGTCGGCGCCACCGCCACCGGCGTCGGCACCGGTACCGCTACCGGTCCCGCTGGAGGCCGCAGCCACGTCGACGACCTGGCCAAGCTGGCGGACCTGAGGGACCGGGGCGCCATCTCGGACGAGGAGTACCAGAAGGCCAAGGAGAAGCTCCTGGTGTGACGGACGACGGCCGGGGGGCGGCGGGGGGGGGCGGGGCCCCCCCCCCCCCCCCCGGGGGGGGGCCGGGGGGGGGGGGGGGGGGGGGGCGGGGGGGGGGGGGGGGCCCCGCCGACCGGCGCGCCGCGGGCGGACCCCCCC
>NZ_JBIVSD010000019.1:113224-181254 GCF_044756065.1 Kitasatospora sp. NPDC092039
GGGGGGGGGGGGCGCCCCTCGTGGGCGGGGGCCCCCCCGCCGCCCCCGCGGGGGGGGGGGGGGGCGGGCCGGCGGGGGGGGGGGGGGGGGGGGGGCCCCCCCCCCCCCCCCCCCCGGCCGGGGTGTGTCCGTGCGGTCGTGCGTCGTGCGGTCGTGCGTCGTGCGGTCGCCCGTCGTACGGTCGCGCGTCGTCCGTACCCCCGGGGCGGCTCAGCGCCGCCCGGAGCGGCGGTCGCCCGAGCCGCCGTCGCCGCCGGTGAGACCCGCGCGGCGCAGCGCGTCCGCCATGGCGCTGTTGGCCGGAGCGCCGCCGCCGAAGCCGCCGCGATCGCCGCCCTGGCCGCCGCCCTGACCACCGCCCCCGCGCCGGTCCTGGCCGCCGCGGCCGCCCTGTCCGCCGCTGCGGCGCTCCTGTCGCGGCGGGCGGGCCTGGCGGTCACCGCGGTCGCCGCGGTCCCCACCCCGCTCGCGTCCGACCTCGTCGTCCAGCCGCAGGGTCAGCCCGATCCGCTTGCGCGGCACGTCCACCGTGAGCACCCGGACCTTGACGATGTCGCCGGGCTTGACCACCTCGCGCGGGTCCTTGACGAAGTTCCTCGACAGCGCCGAGACGTGCACCAGCCCGTCCTGGTGGACGCCCACGTCCACGAACGCGCCGAAGGCGGCGACGTTGGTGACCACGCCCTCCAGCACCATGCCGACCTCCAGGTCGCCGATCTTGTCGACGCCCTCCTTGAAGGTCGCGGTGCGGAACGCCGGACGCGGGTCGCGGCCCGGCTTGTCCAGCTCGCCGAGGATGTCGGTGACGGTCGGGACGCCGAAGGTGTCGTCGGCGAAGTCCGCCGGGCGCAGCGCCCGCAGCCGCTCGCCGTTGCCGATCAGCTCGCGCAGCTCCCCGCCGGTCGCGGCCAGGATGCGGCGCACCACCGGGTAGGCCTCGGGGTGCACGCTGGAGGCGTCCAGCGGGTCCTCGCCGCCGGGGATGCGCAGGAAGCCGGCGCACTGCTCGAAGGCCTTGGGGCCGAGCCGGGCGACGTCCTTGAGCTGCCTGCGGGTGCGGAACGGCCCGTTGGCGTCGCGGTGGGCCACGATGTTGTCGGCCAGGGTGCCGGTGATCCCGGAGACCCGGGTGAGCAGCGGCGCCGAGGCGGTGTTGACGTCCACGCCGACGGCGTTGACGCAGTCCTCGACCACGGCGTCCAGCGAGCGGGAGAGCTTCACCTCGCTCAGGTCGTGCTGGTACTGGCCGACGCCGATCGACTTGGGGTCGATCTTGACCAGCTCGGCCAGCGGGTCCTGGAGCCGGCGGGCGATCGAGACCGCACCGCGGATCGACACGTCCAGGTCCGGCAGCTCCTGCGAGGCGAAGGCGGAGGCCGAGTAGACCGAGGCGCCGGCCTCGCTGACCATCGCCTTGGTGAGCTTCAGCTCGGGGTGGCGCTTGAGCAGGTCCTCGGCGAGCTTGTCGGTCTCCCGGGAGGCGGTGCCGTTGCCGATCGCGACCAGGTCGACGTCGTGCTTCCTCGCCAGGGCCGCCAGGGTGGCCAGGGCCGCGTCCCACTTGTTGGCGGGCTGGTGCGGGTAGATCGTGTCGTGCGCGACGACCTTGCCGGTGGCGTCGACCACGGCGACCTTCACGCCGGTGCGGAAGCCCGGGTCCAGACCCATGGTGGCGCGGGTGCCGGCCGGGGCGGCGAGCAGCAGGTCGCGGAGGTTGGCGGCGAAGACCCGCACCGCCTCCTCCTCGGCCTCGGCGCGCAGCCGGGCCCGCAGGTCGATGCCGAGCCGGACCAGGATGCGGGTGCGCCAGGCCCAACGGACGGTGTCGCCGAGCCACTTGTCGGCCGGGCGGCCGCGGTCGGCGATGCCGAAGCGGGCGGCGATCCGCTGCTCGTAGTCGTTCTCGCCGGGCAGGTCGCCCTCGGACTCGCCGTCGTACGGGGAGAGGTCGAGGTCGAGCACCTCCTCCTTCTCGCCGCGCAGCATCGCCAGGATGCGGTGCGAGGGGAGCTTGGTGTACGGCTCGGCGAAGTCGAAGTAGTCGGCGAACTTGGCGCCGTCGCCCTCCTTGCCGTCGCGGACCTTCGCGACCAGCCGGCCACGGGTCCACATCCGCTCGCGCAGCGAGCCGACCAGGTCGGCGTCCTCGCCGAAGCGCTCGACCAGGATCGCCCGGGCGCCCTCCAGGGCGGCGCTCCGGTCCGCCACGGAGTCGTTGAGGTACTGGTCGGCCAGCGCGGCCGGGTCCTGGCCCGGATCGGCGAGCAGGGTGTCGGCGAGCGGCTCCAGGCCGGCCTCGCGGGCGATCTGCGCCTTGGTGCGCCGCTTCGGCTTGAACGGCAGGTAGATGTCCTCCAGGCGGGCCTTGGAGTCGGCGGCGAGCACCTGGGCGCGCAGCGCGTCGTCCAGCTTGCCCTGGGCCTCGATCGACTCCAGGACGGCCGCCCGGCGGTCCTCCAACTCGCGCAGGTAGCGCAGCCGCTCCTCCAGGGCGCGCAGCTGGGCGTCGTCGAGGGAGCCGGTGACCTCCTTGCGGTAGCGGGCGACGAAGGGCACGGTCGCGCCGCCGTCGAGCAGATCGACCGCCGCCTTCACCTGCCCTTCGCGGACGCCCAGTTCCTCGGCGATCTTCCGCTCGATCGCCTGCTGGGCCTGCCGGGCCCCCTGTTCGACTGGCGTGGTCACGAAGCCGGTCACCTTCTCCTTCAGTGCTTGCGCCGTACGCCCTGCATTCTGGCAGGTGCCGACGACGGCGCCCGGCCGCACCCGGGGCGGCCGGGCGTGGCGCGCCGTCGCGGGACCGGTCGGAGGACCGGCGCGGGGCTCCACCGGGGCTCGGGCGGGGCGCGGTTGCGGGTTCCCGGGCCGGCGGGCGGGGCCGGGAACCCGCCCGCCGGCCGTCCGCCGTCCGCCGCCCGCTGACCGCTGACCGCTGACCGCTGACCGCTGACCGCTGACCGCTGACCGCTGACCATCCCATCAGCCGAGAAGTCCGGGGCAGTTCGGGGATCCTGCTGAACGGCGACGACCGGCGCTGTACGCTGCCGGGCATGTGCGCTGCCACCCGGATGCACCCCGACGGACCGGTGGTCGACGCGGCCCTGGTGCGGCGGCTGATCTCCGCCCAGTTCCCGCAGTGGGAGCGCCTCCCCGTCACCCCCGTCCCCGCCCCCGGGGCGGACAACGCGATGTTCCGGCTCGGGCCCGAACTCGCCGTCCGGCTGCCCCGGGTGGGGTGGGCCGCCGGGGGCCCGCGGCGCGAGCAGCAGTGGCTGTCCCGGCTGGCGCCGCGGCTGCCGCTGCCGGTCCCCGCGCCGCTCGCGGTCGGCCGGCCCGCCGCCGGCTACCCGTGGGAGTGGTCGGTGCTGCACTGGCTCGACGGCGCCAACCCGGTGGTCGGGGCGCTGGCCGCGCCCGAGGGCCTGGCCCGCGACCTGGCCGGCTTCGTCAACGCCCTGCGCGCCGTCGACCCGGCCGGCGCTCCGGCCTCCCAGCGCAGCGCGCCGCTCGCCTCCCGGGACGGCGCCACCCGTGCGGCCATCGCCCAGCTCTCCGGCTCGATCGACACCGCGGCCGCAACCGCGTTGTGGGACAAGGCGCTTCGCCTCCCCGAGTACGCCGGCCCGCCGGTCTGGCTGCACGGCGACCTCACCCCCGGCAACCTGCTGCTCGCCCGCACCGGCCGGCTCTCCGCCGTCATCGACTTCGCCCTGATGGGCGTCGGCGACCCGACCGCCGACCTGATCGCCGCCTGGAACCTGCTGCCCGCCACCGCCCGTCCGGCCTTCCGCGCCGCCCTGCACGCGGACGATGCCATGTGGGCCCGCGGCCGCGCCTGGGCGTTCTCCATCGCCCTGGTGACGATCCCGTACTACCGCCACACCGACCAGGCGCTGACCGCCAACGCCCGCCACGTCGTCCGCGAGGTGCTCGCCGACCGCAGCGTGTAGAGCGGCGCGTGTGGAGCGGGGCGCGGCGCGGGCGCGTCCGCTTCCGCGGCCACCGCTCTGGTGAGCCATCACCCCTGGCAGATCGAGCAACTCCACCTCGGCGATTCCGTCAACCAGTACGGCGACCACGACATCGGCATCGTCAAGAACCGGGCGCCCGTCGCCGCGCCGTCCGGCCCGCGCGAACTCGCCACCACTGTCCGGCCGTTGCGCGACCAGCTGCCGGCCGAGGACCGCGAGGTGCCGGACGGGTCGCTGGAGGCCGCCGGCGACGGCGACACCGCCTCGCCGTCGGTCCCGCGCCGCGCGCTGGGCGACATCTCCGGCGCGGCCTCGCCGGTCACGGCGGGCGCGCCGGTGGTGGAGCCGGTCCGCCAGATCACGGGCTCGCCCACGGCCTGAGACCCCGAAAGCGCTTCCGGGGCTCCGGCCGGGGACGCGTCCCGGGCTCCGCGGATTGTCATACCGGGCCAGAAACCTGCCCCGGTCAATCCCCGCTGTTAGCCTGTCCCGCATGAGCGGACTGCGGGAGCGGAAGAAGGAGCGGACCCGGCGGGTCATCTCCGAGGCGGCCATCGCGCTCTTCCTGGAACACGGCTTCGACCGGGTGTCGGTGGCGGACGTCGCGGCGGCCGCCGAGGTCTCCAAGCCGACGCTGTTCTCCTACTTCCCCACCAAGGAGGACCTGGTCGTCCACCGCTTCGCCGACCACCAGGAGCAGGCCGCCGAGGTGGTCCGCGGGCGGCTGCCCGGCGAGCCGGTGCTGGACGCGCTGCTGCGGGACTTCCTGTCCGGCCTCGCCCGGCGCGACCCGGTCACCGGCCTCAACGACCACCCCGCGGTGCTCGCCTTCACCGCCCTGGTCTACGGCACCCCCAGCCTGGCCGCCCGGGTCGGCGAGTACGTGGCCCGCGCCGAGCGGTCGCTGGCCGAGGCGCTGCGCGAGGCCGCCGGCCTGCCCGGGCCGCAGGACCTCGCCGCCGCCCTGCTCGCCGCCCAGGTCACCGCCACCCAGCGGGTGCTCGCCCTGCACAACTGGCGCCGCATCCAGGACGGCCGCAGCGCCGACGACCTGCACGCCGAAGCCGTCGGCGACGCCACCCGCGCCTTCGACCTGCTCGCCCACGGCTACGGCCCGGCCGCCGGGGACCGGACCGGCGACGAGGACCGGACCGGTGGCGGGGACCGGCCGGCCGCCGGCTGAGGCCCGCTGGCTAGAGTGCGCGCATGACAACGCGCCACGTCCCCTTCGACGCCCTGCACAACTTCCGTGACCTGGGCGGCTATCCGACCGCCGGCGGACGGTCCGTCCGGTGGGGGCTGCTGTACCGCTCCGACTCGCTCGGCAAGCTCGGCACCCCCGAGGACCTCGACCGGCTGCGGGCCCTCGGGGTGCGGACCGTGATCGACCTGCGCTACCCCTGGGAGATCGCCGCCAAGGGCCGGGTGCCGGAGTTCGAGGGCCTGGAGTACCACAACCTCTCGATCGAGCACCGCCCGTACGACCAGGCCGAGATCGACCCGGAGCTCGACCCCTGGCGCTACCTCGCCGACCGCTTCGCCGAGGTCGCCGAGGACGGGGCGAAGGAGATCCGCCAGGTCCTGGACGTGATCACGGCCGCCGAGGCCCCGGTGGTCTTCCACTGCGCCTCCGGCAAGGACCGCACCGGGCTGATCGCCGCCCTGCTGCACACCCTGCTCGGCGTCGGGGAGGACGACATCGCCGCCGACTTCGCGCTCACCGAGCTCGCCACCCCGCACCTCGTCGCCGAGTGGCACGCCGCCCACCCCGGCCGCACCCTGCGCTGGCCCGGCTACGGGCGCGCCCCGGAGACCGTCATCCGGCTCGTCCTCGCCGACCTCGCCGAGCGCCACGGCTCGGTCGAGGGCTACCTCACCGGCGCCCTAGGCGTCGACCGCGACCAGATCGAAGCCCTGCGCGCCCGGCTGCTGACCGGCCACTGACCGTCTGCCGACCGCCTGAGCAGACGACGTTGCCGCGTGGGAAGTCGGCCCGTCCGACTTCCCACCCGCGCCCGCACCGTCGGCAGCGGCCCGGGCGAGGACCGGGCGAGGACCGGGGCGCGGCACAACCCGGTGGCGGGACGGCGTGGTCACGGACGATCATGCACCGCATGACCGAACAACCCGTGCGATGGACAGCGGCGACCGTTCACCCCGACATGTGGGCCGATCCGGACGACGACCCCCGCAACAGTGACGGGCCCGGCCCCGACGGTGAACTCGGGGCGCTCCAGGACTGCCTGACCAACTACCGGCTGACCCTGCGGATGAAGTGCGACGGCCTGGACCCGGAGCAGCTGGCCCGCCGCTCGGTCCCGCCGTCGACGATGTCGCTGCTCGGGCTGGTCCGGCACCTGGCCGAGGTCGAACGGGACTGGCGGAACTGGATCACCGACGGCGAGCCGCTGCCCAGGCTGTACGGCGGGCGGGACGCGGACTTCGACGAGGCGGTCGGCGACCAGGCCGTGGTGGAGGCCGCGTTCCGCGACCTGGAGCGCGAACAGGCGGCGCTGGACGCCGAGTTGGCCGGGCACCAGGACCTGGGCGAGCGGGTCGGCAGGGACCGGATCGCGATCCGGGAACTGCTGGTGCACCGGATCGAGGAGTACGCCCGGCACTGCGGCCACGCCGACCTGCTGCGCGAGTGCGTCGACGGCCGGGTGGGCCAGTAGCGCCGGGGCCTACCTGCTGTGGGCCCCCGCCCGCTGTGCCGGGACCAGCGGCGCCGGGCCCTACGTGCGGCGCGGGGCCCGGGACGGTCGGGGGCTCCGGGACGGGCGGGGGCCGCCGGCCCGGCGGGGCGCCTTCGGGACCGGGGCGGTCTCGGGCCAGTGGCCGGGCCGGGTGAGGCCCGCCGGGAGGCGGGTGGTGGCGTCGCCGCGGGCGGCGTTGAGCTGGGCCTGGGTGAGGAAGAGGGCCGTGGTGAGGTCCGCGCCGGCCAGGTCGGCGTCCCGCAGGTCGGCGCCGACCAGGTCGGCGAGGCGCAGGTCCGCGCCGGAGAGGTCGGCCGCGACGAGCAGGGCACCGCGCAGGTTGGCCCCCCGCAGGTCGGCGCCTCGCAGCCGGGCGCCGAAGAGGTCGGCGCCCCGGTGCTCGCGGCGGCGCGGGACGGCGGCGCGGACCAGTTCGCTGGCGCGCAGCAGCAGCTCGCTGACCCGCTGCCGGTGGGCCGGGACGTCGACGGCGAGGATCTCCTCGGGGGTGCCGCCGGCCAGCCGGTCGGTCTCCGCCAGCGCCTGCCGCAGCTCGTCGTGGACGGCGCCGGCGGGGTCGAAGGCGAGCGCCTCGGTGAGGTAGTGGAGCAGCTCGTGCAGCTGCCGCACGATCGGGAAGACGTCGAACATCGGCTTGGCGCTGTCCGGCTCCTCGCGCCAGCTGCGGCCGCCGAAGGTGACCTGGGAGACCCGCTGCCCGGCACCGAAGCAGTCGTAGACGGTGCAGCCCTGGAAGCCCCGGTCGCGCAGCTGGGCGTGGATGCCGCAGCCGAAGTCGGTCCGGAGGTTGTGGCAGGCGCTGCCGGCGGCCTTGTTCATGGCGAAGTCGCTGCCGGCGGCGAACGGCAGGGCGACGCAGCAGAGGCCGAAGCAGCTGCCGCAGTCGGATTCGAGCGGGGTCGGCGCGGCCGCCGTGGGGTCCTGCGGCGGTTCGGTCTCGCGCACGTTCCGGTCCTTCCTCCAGCCGAGCGCCGGACGGCGCGGTGAACCCGGAAATCCTACTGGGCAGACGACCCTCGACGCCTGTAAGGTACGAAGTGACCTAGAGACTATTACAAACAGGGGTGGGCACCATGCAGGACCCGGGCATCAGGGAACTCGTCCGGATGTGGATCTCGGGCTGGACCGTCTCGCGCGGCTCCGCCGAGCCCGTCGACCAGCCCTGGGGCTGGAGCATCGACGTCGGGGCACCGGCCGGCGAGGTGGGCCGGCACGTGCTGCCCGAGCCGACCGAGGCCGACGTCCGCAAGCTCGGCGAGACCGTCACCGCGCCGACCACCTGGCTGAAGCTGTTCACCGAGGACGCGACCGTGCGCCCCTGGCTGGACGAGCGGTGGCGCCTGGACGTGCCGGGCTTCCTGATGAGCGTCCCGCTCACCGCCGAGCGGCCCCGGGCCCCGGCCGGCTACTGCGTGACCACCTGGGAGCGCGGCGGAGTCCTCCGGGCGCTGGTGCGCACCGGGGAGGGGCACCTCGCCGCCCGCGGCCAGGCGGGCCTGGCCGGCCCGGTGGCGGTACCGGACCAGATCACCACCGTGCCCGAGCACCGCCGCCGGGGCCTGGGCGCGCTGGTGATGCGGACGCTCCAGTCCGCCGCGTACGAGCGGGGCGCGCGCACCGGCGTGCTGGTCGGCACGCCGGAGGGCCAGGCGCTCTACACGGCGCTCGGCTGGACCACCCACGCCCCGATGGCGAGCCTGGTCCTGCAGCCGGAACGCCCGGAGGCCTAGGAGTAGGGCAGCAGCTCCGGCCGCTTCGCCGGGCGGCCGTCGCCGGAGGAGCGGCCGGTGAGGCGGCGGCCGATCCACGGGCCGAGGTGGGTGCCCAGCCAGCGGGCGTCCTCGCGCAGCCGCTCGGCGCGGCCGGCCGGGGCGGCGGCGGGCAGCGGGGCGCGCCAGTCGAAGGCGGCGGGGCGTCCGAGCGCCTCCAGCACGCCCGCGGCGACCCTGCGGTGGCCCTCGGGAGCGAGGTGCAGGCGGTCCTCGGCCCACAGCCGGCGGTCGTCGAAGCAGGGCGCGGAGAACAGGTCGACCACGGCGAAACCGTCCTGCCGGCCCAGCTCCTGGACGAAGGCCTTCATCCGCAGGATCGCGGGCAGCAGCCGGGCGCTGCCCGCCAGACGGCGGGTGGGGTCGGTGCTGGTGAACAGCACGACGGTGGCCCCGCCGGCGCGAAGCTCGGTGGCGCAGCGGCCGAGCTGCCGCTCGACCGCGTCGATGTCGCAGCCGGGGCGCAGCACGTCGTTGAGGCCGCCGGCCAGGGTGACCAGCTCGGCGCCCATCGCGACGGCGGGGGCGAGCTGCTCGTCGTGGATCTGGCCGATCAGCTTGCCGCGGACGGCGAGGTTGGCGTACCGGAAGCCGCCGTTCCCACCGGCCGTCGCCGAGGTCTCGCCGGCCAGCGCCGAGGCGACCCGGTCGGCCCAGCCCCGGTAGTGACCGTCGGGCAACAGGTCGTCGCACATGCCCTCGGTGAAGGAGTCGCCGACGGCGACGTAGCTGCGGTAGGGGGTGGGCACGGGCTGGCCTCCGCTCTCCTGGTCTCCCGAGTGGTCTCCCGAGACGGCTTCGTGATCCGACGATCGTACGTGTGTGCCCACTCGGGAGCGGCGGCGGGCCCCGGCGCTCATCGCACGTCGAGTGTTCGTTTATCGGCCCGGGCCATTCTGGGGCCACGGGGCGGCGGCCGGCGACGGGGGCCTTGCCGCCGCCCCTGCCCCCTCCGGGCACACCCCCTCCGGGCACACCCCGCGGGCATCGACCGCCGGCCGGCGCGACCGCCGTCAGCCGGCCGGGACCGCCGCCGTCTCCTCCGCCGCCCTCCGGGGCGTGAACCAGTGCTCGCGCACGGCGTCGGTGGGCCGCTGCTCACCGAGGGCGGCGAGCCCCCACGCCCCCAACGCCTCGACGACCGGCCGCAGTTCGCGGCCGCGCCCGGTCAGTTCGTAGACCATCGCATTGGCGGGCCGTTCCAGTCGGCGACGGACGACCAGCCCGTCCCCCTCCAGCTGCTTGAGCCGGGTGGCCAGGATGTCGGTGGAGACGCCGGGCAGGTCGGCGTGCAGGTCGGTGTAGCGGCGCGGGCCACCGAGGAGCTCACGGACGATCAGGAGGCTCCAGCGCTCCCCCACCGCGTCCAGGGCGCGGGCGACGGCGCAGTACTGGTCGTAGCTTCGGCGTGACATGCGGATCAGCATAGCCAAGAGGTTGGACTTTCCAAGTACACACTTGGTAGAACAAAGCTGAAGCAGCGGAGCGGTGGTGACGGTCGGGAGGCCGCAGATGGAGTTTCGGCAGTCCAGCAAGCTGAATGACGTGTGCTACGAGATCCGCGGCCCGGTGGTCGACCAGGCGAACGCGCTGGAGGAGGCCGGGCACAGCGTGCTGCGGCTGAACACCGGCAACCCGGCCCCGTTCGGCTTCGAGGCTCCCGAGGAGATCATCCAGGACATCATCCGCAACCTGCCCAAGGCGCACGGGTACAGCGACTCGCGCGGCATCCTGCCGGCCCGCCGCGCGGTGGTGCAGTACTACCAGCAGCGCGGGGTCGAGGGCGTCACCGTCGACGACGTCTTCCTCGGCAACGGCGTCTCCGAGCTGATCCAGATGGCCGTCACCGCGCTGGTGGACGACGGCGACGAGGTGCTCGTACCGATGCCCGACTACCCGCTCTGGACCGCCGTGGTGCGGCTGGCCGGCGGCAAGGCCGTGCACTACCTGTGCGACGAAGGGGCCGAGTGGTACCCGGACCTGGACGACATCGCCGCCAAGATCACCGCCCGCACCAAGGCGATCGTCGTCATCAACCCCAACAACCCCACCGGCGCGGTCTACCCGAAGGAACTGCTGGAGGGCATCCTCGACCTGGCCCGCCGCCACCACCTGATGGTGCTGGCCGACGAGATCTACGACAAGATCCTCTACGACGGCACCGAGCACCACTGCCTGGCCGCCCTGGCCGACGACGTGCTGACCCTCACCTTCAACGGCCTCTCCAAGTCCTACCGGGTGGCCGGCTTCCGCAGCGGCTGGCTGGTCGTCTCCGGGCCCCGGCAGCACGCCACCGACTACCTGGAGGGCCTGACCATGCTCTCCGGCATGCGGCTGTGCCCCAACGTGCCCGCCCAGTACGCCGTGCAGGCCGCGCTCGGCGGCCACCAGTCCATCGACGACCTGGTGCTGCCCGGCGGGCGGCTCACCGAGCAGCGCGACATCGCGGTCAAGGCGCTCAACGAGATCCCCGGCGTCAGCTGCGTCAAGCCCAAGGGCGCGCTGTACGCCTTCGCCCGGCTGGACCCGGCGGTGCACCGGATCGTCGACGACGAGCGGTTCGTGCTGGACCTGCTGCTGCGCGAGAAGATCCACGTCGTCCAGGGCACCGGCTTCAACTGGCCCCGCCCGGACCACTTCCGCTTCGTCACCCTGCCCCGGGCCGACGACCTGGAGACGGCCGTCAACCGGATCGGGCGCTTCCTGGCCACCTACCGCCAGGGCTGAACGGCCACGGCGTCCCCGTACGCTCGGGCCATGGCCGTCCTCCGCTCCGTCGCCCTGTTCGTCCTCGCCGCGCTCGCCGAGATCGGCGGCTGCTGGCTGGTCTGGCAGAGCGTGCGCGAGCAACGGCCGTGGTGGCTGGCCGGGGTGGGCGTGGTGGTGCTCGGCGCGTACGGCTTCGTCGCGGCGCTGCAGCCGGACAGCCACTTCGGCCGGGTGCTGGCCGCGTACGGCGGGGTGTTCGTGGCCGGTTCGCTGCTGTGGGGCGTGGTGGTGGACGGCTTCCGGCCGACCCGCTACGACGTGCTGGGCGCGCTGATCTGCCTGGCCGGGGTCGCCGTCATCATGTACGGACCCCGGCGCTGAGGCCCCCGGCACCGAGGCGTACGGGCCCCGCGCCGGGACGGCCGGCGCCGGGCGGTGCGGGCCCCGGCGCCGCACCTCCGGCGCCGGGGCCCCGCCGGGACTACCAGCCCCAGCCGCCGCCCTGGCCGTCGTCGTCCGAGTTCGAGTCCCAGCCCTCGCCGACCTCGCGCAGGATCGTGTAGTTGTCGATCTGCGTGCCGTCCTCGGCCAGCGCGGTGACCTTCATGACCGACTTCTGGCCCAGGTGCTTCGGGGTGACGTCGACCTTGATGAAGGAGTAGCCGGTGTAGCGCACCCGCGACCACTGGATGGTCTCGGGGGTCTTCACCCGGCCCTTGCTCCAGTAGTAGGTGCTGACCTCGTCCTGGTGGTTCTCGTGCCCCTCGTAGGTGTCCGGCACGTCGAACTTGTACAGGCTGCGGCCGGCCGCCCCCGCGGTGACGTAGACCACGCCGTCCTTGGCCGGCTCGATGGTGGCGCCGCTCGGCACCTGCTTCGAGACCTTGTTGCCGAGGATCGCGTCGGTGCGCTCGTAGATGTGGTTGTGGCCGTTGATGACCAGGTCCACCCGGTACTTCTCGAACAGCGGCACCCAGGCCTCGCGGACGCCGCCCTCGGAGGCGTGCGCGACGGTGGTGGAGAAGGCGCAGTGGTGGAAGAAGACCACCACGAAGTCGACGGTCTCGTCGCCGCGCAGGTCCTTGAGGGTGCGCTCCAGCCACCTGGTCTGCTTGTTCGCCGAGATGCCCAGGTTGGCCGGGATCTCGTAGGAGACGTCGTTGGCGTCCAGCGAGACCACGCCGACGTTCTTGTAGCGGAAGGTGTAGACGCCGGGGACGGCGCGCGGGTCGGGGCCGTTGTCCGGCAGGAAGAAGCGGGCGTTCTCGCCGCCGTAGCCGTTCGGCGAGTACCACGCCTCGATGTCGTGGTTGCCGTACGCGACCATCCACGGGACGTCGGCGGCGACCGGCTCGGTCTGCACCAGGAAGTCGTCCCAGGTCCGCGCGTTGAAGACGGACTTGTCCGGGTCGGTGCCGGAACCGGCCGGGTCGGCGTAGCAGATGTCGCCGGCGTGGAGGTGGAAGGCCGGGTTCTGGGCCTTGATGACGTGGTCGTTGCCGGCCGCGTGCGCGCTGACGCCCTGGTCGCCGAAGGCGGTGAAGGTGAACGGCTCGTACACCTTGCCCCAGCGGTGGTCGCGGGCGGGCGCGGTGCGGAAGGTGTGCAGGGTGGAGATCCGCTGCTGCGAGGCCGGGTCGAAGCCGTCGTGGCCGACACCGTAGTAGTAGGTGGTGTCGGGGCGCAGGTCCTCCAGCGCCACGTGCAGGTAGTACTGGTCCACCGGCCGGCCGTTCGGGGTCAGCGCGGGGGTGTGCAGGGCGCGGACCTCGGCCTGGACCTTGTGGCTCAGCTCCCACGGGGTCCGCCCGAAGCGCAGGAAGGGCTTCCTGACCGGGGCCGGCACCTGCCAGGAGATGCGGAACTGGGTGTCCGGCTCGGGGCCGAACTGCAGGTGACGGCCGGTCGGCGCGACCAGCGAGCCGTCGACGCCGTCGGTCGTGCCGCCGGTGAGCAGCTGCGGGCCGGCCGGGGCGGCGAAGGCCGTCCCGTGGCCCAGCGCGCCGCCGACGGCGACGGCGCCCACGGTCACGGCACCGGCGCGCAGCATCCGGCGGCGGGAGAAGCGGGCCCGCAGGTACTCGTGCTGCTCGGCCATGCTCATGCGGTCGGCGAGCTCGGCCGGCACGCCCATGTTGGGGATATCCATGCGCGGGACTCTTCCAGCGGTTCGTTGATCGCGCACGGACGCCGGGTGAACGGGTCGCAGCGCGCCGGTCATTCGAACGCAATTGTTCGACCATGATTCGGCAAAGGACGTGTCCGTACCGTCCCGACGCCGCATCATGGCTCCCTCGCGCCGCCCGGTCCGAGCGGGTGTCGGCGGCGGCCCCGGCTGTCGGCAGGAACCCGGCCCGGAGGGTCAGCCGGAGGGCTCGTCCCACTGGTTGGCGGCCCGGTTGCCGGTGCCGTCGCAGGTGCGGCAGATCTCGTCCCGGTAGGCGTGCTTGGCGCCGGTCGCGTCCACCCGGTAGCGCACGTACACCCCGGTGCCGTCGCAGAGGAAGCAGTTGCCGCCCCCGCCGCCCACCTCGGTGGTGCCGGTGCCCTGGCAGGTCCGGCAGCTGAGACCGGCGGTCCGGCCGGTGCCCGCGCAGATGCGGCAGACCGTCGTCATCGGCTTCCTCCCTCGCGCGGAAACGGCTCGGTACCGTCCGAAGACGGCTCGGCGCCGCCCGGAACGGCCGGACACCACCGGTCATCGTAGTGGTGAAGGCCGCGAACCACCCCCGGCCGATGCGATCTGACGATCAGTCAACCGGCCCGGCGGGCGGCCTCAGGCGGCCTCACTCGGGCAGGCCCTCGCGGACCCGCCGGGAGACCGAGATCAGCTGGAGGTCGAGCAGCCCGGGCGGGTCGGCCAGGCCGGGACCGCCCGCGCGCACCCAGGCGGCGATGTCGTCGATCATCTCGTCCATCAGCACGAAGCCCAGCCAGACCGGCCGGCCGCCCGCCGCCCGGCCCTCGGCGGAGGGGCCGACCACCACCACGTTGGACTGGGTGCACACGTCGAGGCACTTGACCGCCCGGACCCGGCCCGCCGGGCCCACCGCCGTCCGCAGCCGCTCGTACTGGCCCGCGTGGTCCACCCCGGGGTGCTTCGCCTCGGTGCCGCAGCAGCAGCCCCGGCAGACCGTCACGGTCACCGGGGCGCCGGCGCCCCGCTTGCGGTCCCGGGCACCGTCGCGGTCTCGGCGGCTCATCGGTTCTCCTGACCCCTCCTGGTCTGCGGCGCCCTGCGCACCGGCCTCCGCACTGTACCTGTCACCCCGTCGCGGCCCCGCCGCGGGGCGGATCGGGTGCGGTCCGCACGAGGGAGGGGCGCACCGGGGCACGACCCCGGAGCGCTCCCCGTCCCCGCGCCCGTCCGAGCCCCGGGCCGACCGCCGGCCGACCGCTAGCCGACCGCCCGCGCCGCCGCCCGTCCCGCCGTGCGGCCGGAGAACAGGCAGCCGCCCAGGAACGTGCCCTCCAGCGAGCGGTACCCGTGGACGCCCCCGCCGCCGAACCCGGCCGCCTCGCCCGCCGCGTACACCCCCGGCAGCACCTCGCCGTCCGGCCGCAGCACCCGGGAGGACAGGTCGGTCTCCAGGCCGCCCAGCGACTTGCGGGTCAGGATGCTCAGCCGGACGGCGATCAGCGGAGCGGCGGCCGGGTCGAGGATGCGGTGCGGGGCGGCGGTGCGGATCAGCCGGTCGCCGAGGTGGCGGCGGGCGCCGTGGATCGCGGTGACCTGGAGGTCCTTGGAGAAGGGGTTGGCCAGCTGCCGGTCGCGGTCCTCGACGGTGCGGCGCAGCTCGTCCGGGTCGATCAGCGACCCGCCGGTCCTGGCGTTCATGCCGCGGGCGAGGTCGGCGAGGTTGCCGGCGACCACGAAGTCCGGCCCGTGCCGCAGGTGGGCCCGGATCGGGCCGGGGGCGCCGGGCAGCGCGCGGCCGAGCACGCCACGCACCGACTTCCCGGTGAGGTCGGGGTTCTGCTCGGAGCCGGAGAGGGTGAACTCCTTCTCGACGATCCGCTGGTTGAGCACGAACCAGGTGTGGTCGTACCCGGTGGTCATGATGTGTTCGAGCGTCCCGAGGGTGTCGAAACCGGGGAACAGCGGGACGGGCAGCCGCCGGCCGCGCGCGTCCAGCCAGAGCGAGGAGGGGCCGGGCAGGATGCGGATGCCGTGCCGGGCCCAGATCGGGTCCCAGTTGGCGATGCCCTCGGTGTAGTGCCACATCCGGTCGCCGTTGATCAGGTTGGCCCCGGCCCGGCCGGCGACCTCCAGCATCAGCCCGTCCACGTGCGCGGGCACGCCGGAGAGCAACCGGGCGGGCGGGGTGCCGAGCCGGGCCGGCCAGGCCTTGCGGACCAGGTCGTGGTTGCCGCCGATGCCGCCGGAGGTGACGACCACCGCCTGGGCGCGCAGTTCGAAGCCACCGGCGACCTCGCGCGAGCTGGCCTCGCCCCGGCCCGCCGGGCTCGGCACCAGCACGTCGCCGGTGACGGTGTCGACGGCGCCCGCGGTGGCGGACAGCCCGGTGACCCGGTGCCGGAAGCGCAGGTCCACCAGGCCGCGCGCGGCGGCCGCGCGGACCCGCCGGACGAAGGGCGCCAGCAGCCCGGGCCCGGTGCCCCAGGTGATGTGGAAGCGCGGCACCGAGTTGCCCGGCCCGTCGGCGAGGTACCCGCCGCGCTCGGCCCAGCCGACCACCGGGAAGAACCGCACGCCCATGCCGTGCAGCCAGGAGCGCTTCTCGCCCGCCGCGAAGTCCACGTACGCCTCGGCCCAGCGGCGCGGCCAGGCGTCCTCGGGCCGGTCGAAGCCGGCCGTGCCGAACCAGTCCTGCCGGGCGAGGGCGTGCGAGTCGCGGATCCGCATCCGGCGCTGCTCGGGCGAGTCGACCAGGAAGAGGCCGCCGAAGGACCAGTGCGCCTGGCCGCCGAGACCGGTCGCGGGCTCCTGGTCGAGCAGGATCACCTTCCGTCCGGCGTCGGCGAGTTCGGCGGTGGCGGCGAGGCCCGCGAGGCCCGCCCCGATGACGATGACGTCGGCGTCCAGGGCCATGCGCAGTCCTCCGTCGCGGCTCGCGGTGGCGGCGCGCCCGGGACGCGCCGTCGCTGTGCGCCCGATAGTGCGGTCTGCGGTGACGTCCGGTCAACCCGCGGGTAACGAGCGCCGGGCCGAATTCCGCTCCGGGTCGTTTCGGAATTGACGTCGGGGCCCGAACGATACGCGGTGGAGCGAAATGCGAAATGCCGTCCGGGCCGCCTGACGGAATATCGGCGATTTCCGCGCGAACCATGGACGCCCGGGAAACCTGGCAGTAACTTACCTGCGAGTAGCTGTGGCCCGGCTCGGCACGACCCCCACCCGTCGTTTCTCTCCCCCAGGAGGAACCGTGCTCCGCCCTGCCCGGAAATCCCGGCACCTCCGGAATTCCACCGCGCTCGCCGCCGTCGCCCTCGGCGCCGCGCTCGCGCTCACCTCCACCACCGCCCAGGCCGCCGTCGCGGCGCCGAAGCACTACGTGGCGCTCGGCGACTCCTACGCCGCCGGCGCCGGCGTGCCGGGCCAGTCGGCCGGCCTGTGCCTGCGCTCCGACCGCAACTACGGCCACCTGGTCGCCGCCGCCCTCAAGGCCGGCCGGTACAGCGACGTCACCTGCTCCGCGGCCAAGATCAAGGCGATGACGCAGCCCCAGTACGACGCCTTCATCCGGGTCAACGACCCGCAGCTGGACGCGGTGACCGCCGACACCGACCTGGTCACCCTCGGGATCGGCGGCAACGACCTGGCCGCCAGCGACCTCGGCCTCGGCGAACTCGTCGCCACCTGCGTCGCCGGCGCCGTCGTCAACCCGTTCGGCACGCCCTGCAAGGACGTCTACCACCACGGCTACTGGGACTGGAGCACCATGTCCTGGCAGTACGGCACCGACGACCTGGCCGAGCGGATCCGCACCACCATCACCCCGCAGCTGGCCGACACCCTCAGGCGCATCCACGCCAAGGCCCCCGGGGCCAAGGTGCTGCTGGTCGGCTACCCGTCGGTGCTGCCCGCCGACGGCTCGACCTGCGTCCTGCGCCAGCCGGTGACCCCGGGCGACGTCGAGTACATGCACGGGGTGCTCGACACGCTGAACGCCGCCCTGAAGTCCACCGCGGCCGCGAACGGCGCGACCTACGTGGACACCGCGACGCCGACCCTCGGGCACGACGTCTGCTCGGACGACCGCTGGATCGAGGGCGCGCTGCCCGGCTCGCCCGCCGTACCGTTCCACCCGAACGCGACCGGCGAGCAGGTGATGGCGCAGGCGGTGCTCGCCGCGCTGAAGTAGCGCCGCCCGCGCCGCGCCGGCGCGCCCGGGCCCGACAGCCCCGAGGGCCGGTGACCAGACCCCGGTCACCGGCCCTCGGCTGCGCGGGCGCGCTAGTCGGACTCGCCGGAGGCGGTCGCGGAGGCGGTGGCCAGCCCGGCCGACCACTTCTCCTCGACGTTGCCGAACTTCCAGTAGGCGATCGCCGCGGCCCAGGTGAGCACGAACAGTCCGACGATGGCGTAGCCGACGAAGTTGAGGTCCAGCCCGCCGATCCAGGCGATCGGGCCGCTGGTGACGTCCAGCTTCTCGCCGAGCAGGCCGATCAGCTCGATCGAACCGATCACCAGCGCGACCAGCACCGACAGCCCGGTGACGGTCAGGTTGTAGTAGATCTTGCGGACCGGCTTGGAGAAGGCCCACTCGTACGCGAAGTTCATGAACGAGCCGTCGATGGTGTCCAGCAGGCTCATTCCGGCCGCGAACAGGATCGGCAGGGTGAGCAGCGCGTACCAGGGCAGCGAGAAGGCCGCCGCGCCGCCCGCCAGCACCAGCAGGGACACCTCGGTGGCGGTGTCGAAGCCCAGCCCGAACAGCAGGCCCACCGGGTACATGTGCCAGGGCTTGGTGACGGCCCTGGTGACCCGGCCGAGGATGCGGTTCATCAGCCCGCGCCGCTCCAGCTGGCGCTCCAGCTCCGCCTCGTCGTAGTCGCCGTGGCGCATCCGGCGGAAGACCTTGAGGATGCCGTTGAAGGCGCCCAGGTTGATCAGGCCGAGCAGCAGCAGGAAGGTGCCGGAGACGGCGACGCCGATCAGGCCGGTCAGCTCGTGCAGCGCCGAGTCGTCGGACTCCACCTGGCCGGCCAGCGAGCGGACGCCGAGGGCCAGCAGCGCGCAGAGGCCGAAGACGATCGAGGAGTGCCCGAGCGAGAACCAGAAGCCGACCGACAGCGGGCGCTTGCCCTGGCCCATCAGCTTGCGGGTGGTGTTGTCGATGGCGGCGATGTGGTCCGCGTCGAAGGCGTGCCGCATGCCGAGGGTGTAGGCGGTCAGGCCCATGCCCGCGCCGAACACCTGGCCGCCGACGTCGTAGTGCTCGGGCTCGACCAGCGCGATCAGGGTGAACCAGCCGATGACGTGCAGCGCGAGGATGAAGCCGCCCATTCCGGCCAGGCGGATCCACTCCTCACGGCTGAGCCGGTCGCGCCAACGGGGGGCGGTCATCATCGTGTCCTTTCGTTCGGGCGGTCGGAGCTGGGCCATCTTTCCGCCTCGATGCACGCAGTTGCAAGTCATGCGCAATTACGGATTCGCCTCCCCCCGCCGCCACCCCCTCCCGGAGATCGTCACGACCCGTACAAGGCTTCGTAACCTTCCAGGGCTTTCACCACGGGCTCTACGCGCGGATACTTCCGTTCTACGCGCGAAAACTGAGCGCCGAACCCTCAACTCCCCACGGAGGAACGGCCCATGACGATCCGTATCCGAACCGCCGCGGCCCTGGCCGGCGCGGCGCTGCTCGCGGCCGGTCTCACCGCCCCCGCCACCGCCGCCCCCACCGCCACCGCCACCACGGCCGCCGCGGTCAGCGCCACCCCGCACCGGGTGCTGTTCGACAACAGCAAGGCCGAGACCGCGGGCAACGCCGACTGGATCATCAGCACCAGCCAGCCCGACCCGCTGGCCCAGAACGCCGCCCCCACCACCGAGAAGAGCTGGACCGGCGCCCTGTCCGCCTGGGGCGTCGCCCTCCAGAAGACCGGCCAGTACAGCCTGAAGAGCCTCCCGGCCGGCTCCACCATCAGCTACGGCACCGGTGCCGCGCTGGACCTCGCCAACTTCGACACCTTCGTGATCCCGGAACCCAACATCCGGTTCAGCGCGAGCGAGAAGACCGCGATCATGAGGTTCGTGCAGAACGGCGGCGGGCTGTTCCTGATCTCCGACCACCTCAACAGCGACCGCAACAACGACGGCTGGGACTCCCCGAAGATCATCAACGACTTGCTGACCAGCAACGGGGTGAACAACAACGACCCCTTCGGCTTCTCGGTCGACCTGCTCAACATCTCCACCGACAACCCGCGCGCGACCAGCGACGCCGCCGACCCCGTGCTGCACGGCACCTTCGGCACCGTCACCGGCTCGATCCTGCGCAGCGGCACCACCTTCACCCTCAAGCCCGCCGACAACCCGACGGTCAAGGGCCTGGTCTACCGGACCGGCTACAGCGGCAACACCGGCGCGTTCTTCGTCACCAGCACCTTCGGCTCCGGCCGGGTCGCGATCTGGGGCGACAGCTCCCCGGCCGACGACGGCACCGGCCAGTCCGGCAACACCCTCTTCAACGGCTGGGACGACCCGGCGGGCACCAACGCCGCGCTCGCCCTCAACGCCACCGCCTGGCTGAGCAAGGCCTGAGCCCGACCGGCCGCGCCCCGCCGCGCGCCCCTCACCGCCCGCCGCTCGACGGGAGGGGCGCGCCCGGCGGGGAGCCTCCCGCCCCGGAGCCGCCCGCCGGGGCGGCCCTCGGCGGGGAGCCGCCCCGGCGGGAGCCCCCGGCGGGGCCTCCGTTCACCAGGCCCCCTCATCAGGAAAAGGTCCGCTCCCTCCCCTACTGTCGGATTACCGACGCCCGGGACCGATGGGAGCGGCCATGCCGTCCTACCCCTTCCACACCACCCGCGAGGACCTGCGCATCCCGCTGCCCGACGGGACGCGGCTGGCCGCCCGGCTGTGGCGGCCGGTCGGCGACGAGCCCGGCCCCGCGGTGCTGGAGTACTCCGGCGGCCGCCTCACCGACCGGACCGCCGCCGAGGACGCCCGCCGCCACCCCTGGTTCGCGGGCCACGGCTACGCCGCCGTCCGGGTCGACACCCGCGGGCACGGCAACTCCGAGGGCGTCCCCGGCGAACCCGGCGGCGACCAGGAGCTGGCCGACGGCGCCGCCGTGGTCGACTGGCTCGCCCACCGCCCCTGGTGCAACGGCCGGCTCGGCCTGCTCGGCGTCGGCGCGGCCGGCACCACCGCCCTGCGGCTCGCCGCCCGGACCCCCGACACCGTCGGCGCCGTGGTCACCGCCTGCCCCGAGGGCGGCCACCGGCTCGGCGGGGCCGTGCTCGCCGCCGACCTGCACACCCGGCTCACCGCCCTGGTCGCCGACGCCGCCCTGCCGCCGGACCCGCGGCACGTCGGCGACGCCTGGCGGGCCGGCTGGCTGGCCCGGCTGGAGTCGCTGCGGCCGCCCGTCGAGGACTGGCTCGCGGCCGGCGAGAGCACCGTCCCGGTGTCCGTGCCCGCCCTCGCGGTGGCCGGCTGGGGCGACCCGTCCTGTTCCTTCGTGCTGCGGCTGCTCGCCGAGTCCCCCACCGCGCGCGCCCTGATCGGCCCCTGGCCGCACGGCCTGCCCGAGGACGCCCTGCCCGACGCCCTGCGCTGGTGGGACCACTGGCTGCGCGGCGCCGACACCGACGCCCTCAAGCAGCCCGCCCTGCGCAGCCGGCTCGGCGACCGCTGGACCGGCGACGAGGCCTGGCCCTCCCCCGACGTCCGGGAGATCCACTACGGCCTGGACGGGCCGCTGCGCGCCGCCGGCACCGCCTCCGACGAGCGGTACGTCCGGGTCCGCTCCCCCCAGCACACCGGCCTCAACGCCGGCGCGTACGTACCGCACGGCCGCCCCGCCGACCTGCCGCCGGACCAGCGCGAGGAGGACGGCCGCTCGGTCTGCTTCGACTCCCAGCCGCTGCCCGAACCGGTCGAGTTGCTCGGCACCCCGACCGCACGGCTGCGGCTGCGCGAGGACGGGGCGCCCGTCCAGGTCGCGGTACGGCTGTGCGCGGTCGGCCCGGACGGCACCTCGGAGCTGGTCACCCGGGGCATCCTGGTCGCCGAGGGGCCCGACGCCGAGGTCGAGCTCGCGGCCTGCGCCCGGGCGGTCCCGGCCGGGCACCGGCTGCGGCTGGCGCTCTCCTCGGTCTACTGGCCCTGGGTGTGGCCCCCGGCGGAGGACACCGGGTACGGCGTCGACCCGTCCCGCTCCGTGCTGAGCCTGCCGGTGCGCCACCTCGCCGCCGACGTCGGCGTCCCGCCCCTCACCTTCGAGGCCCCGGCGCTGCCCGATCCGCTCGACGTCCACCTCACCGAGCCGCTCACCGCCCGGCCCGAGCACCTCACCGTGCACGACATCGGCCGCCACGAGTGGCGCACCGAGCTCTCCCCCGCCACCGACGGCACCCGCACCCACCCCGACGGCCTGGTCCGCGACGAACACACCGTCACCGCCTACCGGGTGCTCACCGGCGCCCCGCTCAGCGCCCAGGCCCGCACCGACCACACCGTCCGGCTGGAGCGGCCCGACATCGGCTGGGACGTGACCGTCCAGACCCGCACCCAACTGCGCTGCGACGCCGGGCACTTCATCAGCGTCGTCCAGCTGCGGGCACTGGAGGCGGGCTCCGTGGTGTTCGCCCGGGAGTGGCAGCACCGAGTGCCCCGGTAGCCGGACCGGGCACGGGCCGTTCGCGGTCTGACAACGCCCGTCCCAGGAGCACGGGGCCGGGGAGTGCGAGCACCTGCGCACCCCGCGGGCGGCCGCCGGGCTCGCCGCCTCCCCGGCTGGGAGCGGGACCTGTTCCCCTACGAGTGGCGGCTGCCGGCCGGGGAGGCGTGATCGGCCAGCACCTCGGCGACCACCCGGCGGGCGATGCCGGTCATCCTCCGGTCGCTGTCCCGGTAGTAGGCCACCTCCAGCAGGGCGATGGACAGGGCCCAGCCGCGGGCCCGGTCCCACGTCGCGTCGTCGGCGGCCACGGCCGTACGGAAGGCGGTGCGGGCGGCGGCGGGCAGGACGTACCAGGCGGGGATCAGGTCGACGGCCGGCTCCCCCAGGCCCGCGCAGCCGAAGTCGATGACGGCGCCCAGCCGGCCGTCCGGGTCCACCAGCAGGTTGCCGGGCTGGAGGTCGCCGTGGATCCAGACCGGCGGGCCGGCGGGTGCGGGGGCCCGCAGGGCGTGCTCCCAGGCGGCGGTCACGGCGGCGGCGTCGACCAGGTCGGGCACGGCCGCGACCGCCGTCCTGGTCGCGGCGTCGCGCTCGGCCAGCGACTCGCTGCGGTAGGCGGCGGGGGCGCCGGTCGGGTCGATCCGCCGGATGGCGGTCACGAAGGCCGCCAAGTCGCCTGCCAGCAGGAGCGGTTCGGTGATCCGTCCGGGGTCCGCGGTGGTGCCGTCGAGCCAGCGCAGCACCGACCAGGGCCAGGGGCAGCCGTCCACCGGTCCGCCCACGGCCAGCGGGACGGGCACCGGGACCGGCAGCCGCGGGGCCAGGCGCCGCAGCCAGCGGTCCTCCTTGGCGATCTCCTCGACCACCCCGGGGATCCGCGGGACGCGCACCACCAGCTCCGGCCCCAGCCGGTACATCGCGTTGCTGGTCCCGGCCGGCAGCACCGGCTCGACCGGCAGGCCGGCCCACTGCGGGAAGTGCTCGGCGACCATCCGGCCCACCAGCGCCTCGTCGATGTCCAGTTCGTCCGGGTGCAGCTTGCGGGAGGAGGCCATGGGGCCCGACCCTGCCACCGGACGGCCGGTCCCGGCAACCGCATTGGCGCCGGGCGCCCCGCCCTCGGGGCCCGCCTGGGCACCCTGGCCACCGGAGCTGCCGCTACCAGGGCACCACGTTCCCCTCGTGGTCCAGGAACCGCAGGCCGGGCCGGCCGCGGTGGCGCTCGATCGTCGCCACCACCCCGGGGACGCTCTGCTCCACGCTGAGTTCGGCGTCGGGCCCGCCGAGTTCGGTGCGCACCCAGCCCGGGTCCATCAGCAGCAGGGACCGCGCGCTGCCGGCCTGGCGGACGGCGTAGCAGCGCATCAGCTGGTTCAGCGCGGACTTGCTGGCCCGGTACAGGTCCTGCCCGCCCTCGGTGTTGAGGGAGACGCTCCCCTGGTCGGAGGACATCACGCCGATGGTCCCGGTCGGCGCGACCAGCGGGCCCAGGGACTCCACGACCCGCATCGGGCTGAGCGCGTTGGTCACCATGACCTCGGTGAACATCTCCGTCGGCACCTCGCCGATCGGCAGGTCGCCGCGGGTGACGGCGGCGTTGACGAAGAGCAGGTCCAGGGCGCGCCCGGCCAGCCGCTCGCGCAGGGCCGCGGTCTGCCCCGGGTCGGTCATCTCCAGGGACTCCACGGTCAGCCGTCCGCCGGCGGTCTCCGCGAGCTCGTGCAGGCCGGTGCGTTCGGCGCCCCGCACCGTGCCGATGACGTCCCAGCCGAGGCGGAGGTACTCGGCGGCGATCCCCAGGCCCAGGGTGCGCGAGGCGCCGATGACGAGGGCGGTCCCGGTGCGGTCGGCGGCGTCGGCGCGGCCGGTGCTGTCGGTGGTGTGGGTCATGGGTCGAGTCTCGGAGCACCGGGGCCGGGCGTCCAATGCCCTTCCGGACGCGTTGATACCGTGCGGGCATGGATCTGGACCTGCGCAAGCTCCGCTACTTCGTCGCGGTGGCCGAACACCGGCAGTTCGGCCGGGCGGCGCAGGAGCTGTTCATCACCCAGCCGGTGCTCAGCCGGCAGATCCGTTCGTTCGAGCGGGAGTTGGGCTGCCGGCTGTTCACCCGGACCACCCGCAGCGTCGAACTGACCGAAGCCGGAAGGCGGTTGTACGAGGAGGCGACGCTGATCGGCACGGTGGTCGGCACCGCCCTGCGCCGCGTCCAGGAGGCCGCGCGCGGCGAGCAGCGGCTGGTGGTCGCCTTCTCCCCCGGCCTGCACGTCTCGGAGGCGATCCGGGCGTTCACCGCGCGCCACCCGCAGGTCGCGGTGGACGTCCTGCCGCTGCGCTGGTGGGAGCAGGACGCCCCGCTGCGCGACGGCCGCGCGCACCTCGGGCTGCTGCGCCGGCCGTTCGACGACACCGGGCTGCACACCGTCCCGGTCGGGCAGGAGACCAAGGTGGCCTGCCTGCCCGTCACCCACCCGCTGGCCGGCCGCACCGCCCTCACCACGGCCGACCTCGACGGCGAGCCGGTCCTCGACGCCCGGACGCGGCGGACCTCCTCGCTGGACGAGAAGTTCGAGCTGATCGCCTCCGGGCAGGGCATCGCGCTGGTCCCGGTGAGCGTCGCGGGCTCGTACTCCCGCCCCGGCCTGGTCTACCTGCCGGTCACCGACTCGCCGCCGGTCGGGATCTGCCTGGCGGTGCCGGAGGGCGACCGCCCGGGCCCGGTGGCGGCCTTCCTGGACATCGCCACCGCCACCCTGCGCCCGCCGCCCGGCGGGGCGCCCGCCGCGGACGGCCCCACGCCCGCCGCCGTGCCCGTCCGGGCCGGCACCGCCACTCAGCCCCGGACCGCGAGGTCCTGACCGCCCACCACCTTCAGCAGCCGCAGCGCCGAGTGCGAGGGCGTACCGGGAGCCGCGGTGTAGAAGATCGTCCACTGGTCCCGGTGCGGGTCGTGCAGCGCCTCGCAGTCGAGGTCGAGCGGGCCGACCACGGGGTGGATGATCCGCTTCCTCGTCGAACGGCGGACCTCGACGTCCTGCCGCTCCCACAGCTCCCGGAACTCGGCGCTGTGCGCGAGCAGCCGGTCGACCAGGGCGCGCAGCCCGCCGTCGGCGGGGTAGCGGGCGGTGGCGGAGCGCAGGTCGGCGACCGCCCCGCAGGCGAAGGCCGCGGCGCCTTCGGGATCGTGCAGGGCGCGGGCCACCGGGTCGGTGAAGAACCGCCAGACCAGGTTGCGGTCGGCCGGCGGCAGGGCGGAGAAGTCGCCGAGCAGTGCGGCCGCCATGGCGTTCCAGGCGAGCACCTCGCGGATGGCGCTGCAGACCATGGCCGGGGTGTCGTCCAGGCGGTCGAGCAGGTGCAGGATGCCGGGCCGCACGTCCCGGACCGGTCCGGGCGGCGGCAGCGGCGACTCGCCCACCAGGTGGTGCAGGTGGGCGCGCTCGTCGTCGGACAGCCGCAGCGCCCGGCCGATCGCCCCGATCATCTGCCGGGACGGCCGCGGCCCCCGGCCCTGTTCGAGGCGGATGTAGTACTCCACCGACATGCCCGCGAGCTGCGCGACCTCCTGGCGGCGCAGGCCGGGAGTGCGCCGCCGCCCGCCGGCCGGCAGGCCGACGTCGGCCGGCTGGACGCGGGCGCGCCGGCGCCGCAGGAAGGCGGCCAGCTCCGCCCGGTCGACGTGTTCCACGCCGCCAGTCTGCCCCGACACCGGCCCCCGCCACCATGGGACCGCCGGTACCACCCTCGACAGGGCTCTCCCGGCCCCCGCCGCACCCGGCCAGGGTGGGGCCATGACCACTTCAGCGCAGCACCGCATCGCCCTGATCACCGGCGCCAACAAGGGCATCGGCTTCGCCACCGCCGGGGAACTCGCCCGAGCCGGGCACACCGTGCTGATCGGCGCCCGCGACCCGGAGCGCGGCACGGCGGCCGCCGCCGCACTCACCGCCCGGGGCCTGGACGCCCGCTTCGTCCGCCTGGACGTGACCGACCCGGCGACCGCCGCCGCCGCGGCCGGGCTGATCGACGCCGAGTACGGCCGGCTGGACACGCTGGTCAACAACGCGGGCGTGGCCCGGGACTGGCAGCGGGCGCCGGAGGAGCTGCCCGTCGAGGCCGTGCGCGAGACGTACGAGACCAACGTGTTCGGCGTCGTCACCGTCACCAACGCGATGCTGCCGCTGCTGCGCAGGTCGCCGGCCGGGCTGATCGGCAACGTCTCCAGCCGCCTCGGCAGCTTCTCCTTCCTGGGCGACCCGCAGAACCCGATGTGGGAGCACGCGGCGCTGCTCGCCTACAACTCCTCCAAGGCCGCGCTCAACGCCGTCACCCTGGTGTACGCCCGGGCGCTGCGCGACTCCGGCATCAAGGTCAGCGTGCTGGAGCCGGGCTACTGCGCGACCGACCTCAACGAGCACAGCGGTCCCGCCAGTGCCGAGGAGGGCGGCCGCCGCATCGCCCGGCAGCTCGGCGAGGCGGCGGCCGGGGCGAGCGGGTCGTTCTTCCACCCGGAGGGCGGCACCTACCCCTGGTGAACCGCACCGGCGGCGATCAGCCCGGGCAGGGCCCGCATGTCGTCGAAGACCACCGTGCCCGGCCCGGCCAGCCGCTCCGCCGCCGTGACGCCGCCCGCGTAGCCGAGCGCGCGCATCCCGGCGGCGCGGGCGGCCTCGACGCCGGGCCGGCTGTCCTCGACGACCACGCAGGCGGCCGGGTCGACGCCCATCGAGCGCGCGGCGTGCAGGAAGAGGTCGGGTGCGGGCTTGCCGCGCTCGACCTCGGTGGCGCTGAAGATCCGCCCGGCGAAGCGGTCGTACAGGCCGGTCCGGCCCAGGGTGTGGCGCATCTTCTCGTGCGTGCCGCTGGAGGCCACGCAGGTGGGCAGGGTGATCGCCGCCAGCGCCTCCGGCAGGCCGTTCACGGGGGTCAGCCCGGCGTCGACCTCCTCGGCGTGCAGCTCGACGAAGCGCTTGCTCCACACCGCCGCCGTGTCCCCGCCCAGCCGCTCGGCGACCGTCGCCCGGTTCACCGCCTCGGACCGCCCGACGAACCGCTCGATCGCCTCCGCGGCGGTCAACGGCCAGCCGTACTCCTCCCCCAGCCGCACCAGCACCCGGACGGCGATCACCTCGCTGTCCACCAGGACGCCGTCGCAGTCGAATATCACCAGCTCAATCGGCTTGATCATCCGCCCAGCATAGGGCGGCCCCGGCCCGTTCCGCCGACTTCCGGGCGGTGTACGGGAGTCGGCGGCGGACCGACGGAAAAGGCCCGGCGGCTGCGGCCGCCGGGCCTTCGGGACGCTACCGGTTCAGCTGGTCTGGACGGCGGTGTCGTCGATCACGAAGCTGGTCTGGAGCGAGGCGTCCTCGGTCCCGGCGAACTTCACGGTGACCGTCTGGCCCGCGTAGGCCGACAGGTCGAAGGTGCGCTGCTGGTAGCCGGCCGCGGCGTCCGCGTTGGAGTAGGTCTTCAGCGCGGTGCCGTTCACCGTCACGGTCAGCTTGTCGTACGCGGTGCTGCCCGACTCGGCGGTGTCGATGTGCAGCCAGAAGCTCAGCGTCGCCTTGCAGCCCGCCGGGATGCTCACGGTCTGCGACAGCGAGTCCGAGTGGGTGGAGCCGTAGCCGTTCAGCCACGCCTTCCAGGAACCGCCGTGGGCCGCCTGCGAGGAGCTGTTGTCCACCACGCCGCTCGACGCCGTCCACGGGGTCGCCGTGCCCGACTCGAAGCCCGCGTTGCCCAGCAGCTGGGCCGGCGTGCAGCCGCCGCCACCGCCGCCGGTCACCGCCCAGGTGAAGGAGGTGGAGGCCGACTTGCCCGCGGCGTCCGTCACGGTGACGGTCACGGTGGCGCTGCCCGCGGTGGAGGCGGTGCCGGTGATCACGCCGGTGGAGGAGCTGATCGACAGGCCGGCGGGCAGGCCGGTCGCGGCGTAGGACAGCGGGGCGGTGCCGCCGGAGGCGTTGATCTGGAGGTTGACCGCGCCGCCGACGGCGGTGGACTGGTTGCCCGGGTTGGTCACCGAGACGGCGCCGCTGCCGGCCGGCTTGGTGAGCAGGCAGCCGGAGACGTTGAGGTCGATGACCCGGCTGGAGTTCAGGCAGGTGGTGAACCAGTAGGTCTGCTCGCCGTAGCTCTGGCCCTTGTAGGCCTTGGTGGTGCCGTCGGCGGCCACCTCGCACGGGTTGTTGAGGGTGCACATGGCGCCGTCGTCGTTGCCGGTGTTGTTGATGCCGATGATCCGCCCGCTGGCGGAGTCGACGATCGGCGAGCCGGAGGTGCCGTGCGTGGTGTTGCAGCCGGAGCTGTAGCGCAGCGAGTCGTGCCAGGTCCACTCGTCCTCGCGCAGCGTCGGCACGAAGCCGTTGACCGAGCAGTTCCAGACCTGCTTCCAGTACGACGAGGGTATGTACATCGACGCGCCGTCGGCCGGGTGGGTGTCGCTGATGGTCAGCGCGGCGGCGCCGTACTTGGAGCTGATCGACCCGTAGGTGTCGGTGAGTTGGTAGAGCGCGACGTCGGTGCCGGTCATGGTCGCGTAGAGCAGCTTGTCGGCCTGGACGGTGCCCAGGCTGCCGCCGGAGGCGTTGAGCAGGGTGCCGCTGCGGCTGGCCGTGGTGTTCTGGATGACCTGCCCGGCCGCGGGCATGGTCGGCAGGCAGTGTCCGTTGGTGAGCATCATCGCCCGGTCGCCGGCCACCGAGGTGGGGTAACGGACCAGCGAGGCCGAGCAGTTGCTCAGGGCGATGGTGGACGTCAGGTCGGCCGCCTGGACGGCCTGCGCGGGGGCGGCCGCGAAGGCCAGGCCGCCCGCGACGACGGCACTCGTACCGGCCACCGCGACAAGTCTCTTGAACATGGCTCTCCTTGTGGGGGATCGCGGGGTGTACGACTGGTCGCCGACGCCCACGCCGCACGAAAGTGCCATGGTCACTTCAAAGCGGTCAACCACTCTGACCGAACTCGCACTGTCCGGGACGGGGCGTGCCATCCGACGGCAACGACCCGTCCCGGTATGCCCGTTACGGGCCGGTGCCGGGGAGGGGACGGGAATCCAGCCACAGCGACGGCTGCGGCTGCGGCTGCGGCTGGCAACGGCTGCGGCTACGGCTGCGGGAAGGCGTTCGGGTCCACGTCGCTGGTCTTGGCGTTGCCGTCGGCCACCGGCTGGAGGGTGATCTCCCAGGAGGTCGCGGTCCGCCCGGTCTCGAACGGGAAGGTGTCCTCGAACTTGGTGAAGTGGCAGTTCTGGGTGAAGGCCTTGGCGTCGGAGTCCCAGTCCGCGCCCCCGGAGACGAAGACCTCGTACGTCCCGTCCTCCACGCCCTCGACGTCGGCGTTCTGGCCCTTGCCCACGAACACCGAGTGCACGGCCTTGCCGTTCAGCGCGAGCGAGACCACCGCGTCCGTCCGGCCGCCGTTCTCGACCTTGAACACGCCCTCGCCGCGCAGCTTCCCCTTGCGGACCATGGTGCCGTTGTCCAGCGAGCGGGACTGCTGCTGGGGCAGCGGCGGGACGGCGAAGGTGGTCTGGTAGCCGGCCGCGGTCATCTTGGTGAGCGCCGCCGACACCGCCGCCAGGCCCTGGGAGCTGCCCAGTTCGGCCTCGGCCGAGCTCAGCGCGCAGACCTTGTGGGACGTGATGTCACTGCGGACCTTGCCCGCGTCGGTGGCGAGCGAGGACATCGCCGCCACCAGCTCGGTCTGCGCCGCCGTGACCGCGGGCGGCTCGTCCGCCCTGCCCAGCGACTTGGCGGCGCCCTGGGCGCTGGTGGCGATGCCGCCGAGCACGGTGTCGAGGTCGGCCACGCTCTTGGCGCCGGCCACCTGGGCGAGCGCGGTGGTGACCGGGTCGACGCTCGCACTGAGCACCGGGCCGTACGGCACCCGGGTGGGCGTCGGCGTCGGCTTCGCGGTCGGCTTCGCGGCGGCCGACGAACCCGCCGAACCCGCCGGCCCCGACCCCGCCGAACCGCCGCCCCCGCCACCGGAACAGGCCGCCAGCACCAGCGCCGCGCCCACGGCCACGCCGGCCTTCCCCACGAACCGCTCGGACCTCACGAACCTCATGCCCCACCCCCGGGAACCCGCCCTGCGCGCACACCGCGCAGCCGCACGGGCACACATGGTCCCGAGCCCGCACCACACCGTCAACCCGATTCCCGGCCGTCGCACCGTCGGGTTACGGCTCGGGGGCGGTGTCCGCGGTCGGCCGGGTGGCCTCCGTGCCGTCCAGGCCGACCCCACCGAGGCGACCAGCGGATCATCGGAAGGGCCCGTCCAGGAGGCTCCCAGGTGGTCAACTACGATCGGGCCCGTGCTCAGTCTCACCGGACTCCCGCTCCAGATCATCGCCTCGGTCCTCGCGATCGCCGTCTTCGCCGCCACCATGTGGCTCTGGCCGCGGTTCGGCGGGAGGGGCTGGAAGGCCTGGCTGGGCCGGATCGGCGCGTTCCTGGCGACCCAGGTGTCGGTGCTCGCCGCGATGGGCCTGATCGCCAACAGCTACTTCGGCTTCTACAGCTCCTGGACCGACCTGCTCGGCACCAGCGGCGGCCTCGGCACGGTGGTCGACCACCAGCCCAACGCCTCCGGGGTGGCCGTCACCGGGGAGGAGAAGTTCTACTCCTCCCAGGGCTCGGACCCGGAGCGCTCCGGCCTGATCCAGAAGGTCGACGTCAGGGGAGCCGGCAGCGGTCTGACCACCGAGGCGTACGTCTACCTGCCGCCGCAGTACTTCCAGCCGGACTACGCCAAGCAGCGCTTCCCGATGGCCCTGGTGCTCACCGGCTACCCGGGCACCCCGGAGAAGCTGATCTCGCTGATGCAGTACCCGGCGTCCACGCTGAGCGCGATCGAGCAGAAGAAGCTGCCGCCGACCGTCCTGGTGATGACCCGCCCCACCCTGGTCGGCGACCGGGACACCGAGTGCGTGGACGTGCCGAACGGCCCCCAGGTGGAGACCTTCTTCACCTCCGACCTGCCCAAGGCCCTCGCCACCACCTACCGGATCGGCACCGACCCGGCCAACCGGGCGGTGATCGGCAACTCCACCGGCGGCTACTGCGCGCTCAAGTTCGCGCTGCGCAAGCCCGACTCCTACCGCGCGGCCGTCGCGCTCTCCGGCTACTACAGCGCCGCCCACGACCCGACCACCGGCGACCTGTTCGGCGGCAGCGCCCAGCTGAAGCAGGAGAACGACCTGCTGTGGCGGCTGAAGAACCAGCCCCCGGCCCCGGTCTCGCTGCTGCTGACCACCGCGTACGACGAGAACAACTACGACGAGACCAAGGCCATGGTCGCCGCCTTCAAGGCCCCCACCAAGATGTCCACCATCACCCTGGACACCGCCGGCCACAACTTCCACACCTGGACCCGGGAGATCCCCCCGGCCCTGGAGTGGCTGGGCCGGCAGATCACCATGCCGCCGTCCGCGTGACGTCCGGCAGATCACACCCGCCTCACAGGTCCGTCTCACCGTTCTCTCAGTAGCGCCACCGACCGTATGGCGCATGACCACGAGCAGCTACTCCCCTCCGGCCGGCGAACCGTGGCCCGAGGCCGCGAACCACCCGCCGCCGGAGGTGCCGCGGCCGGCCCCGGCCCGACCGGACCCGGCACCGCTCTTCCCCGAGCAGCCCCCGCCGCCCGCCGGCCCCGGGGGCCCGGCCTCCTGGTCCGGCCGGCTGCGCACCCTCCCGGCCCGCGCCTGGCGAGGTCGCGCGGACGACCCGCGCTGGGTGCGCCCGGCCCTGCTGGCGCTGCTGGCCGCGACCACCCTCCTCTACCTGTGGGGCCTGAGCGCCTCCGGCTGGGCCAACTCCTTCTACTCGGCCGCCGTCCAGGCCGGCTCCCAGAACTGGAAGGCCTTCTTCTTCGGCTCCTCGGACGCCGCGAACTTCATCACCGTCGACAAACCCCCGGCCGCGCTGTGGCCGATGGCGCTCTCGGCGCGGGTCTTCGGCCTCTCCTCCTGGTCGGTGCTGGTCCCGGAGGTGCTGATGGGCACGGCCACCGTCGGCGTGCTGTACGCGACGGTGCGCCGCCGGTTCTCCCCGCTCGGCGGCCTGCTGGCGGGCGCCGCGCTGGCGCTCACCCCGGTCGCGGCGCTGATGTTCCGCTTCAACAACCCGGACGCGCTGCTGGTGCTGCTGCTCACACTGGCCGCGTACGGACTGGTGCGGGCGGTCGAGGCGGCGGGCACCCGGTGGCTGGTGTTCACCGGGGTGATGTTCGGCCTCGCCTTCCTCACCAAGACCCTGCAGGCCTTCCTGGTGCTGCCCGCCTTCGCGGTGGTCTACCTGGCCGTCGCGCCCACCGACCGGTGGCGGCGGGTGCGGCAGCTGCTGCTCGCGGGCGCGGCCATGGTGCTGGCCGGTGGCTGGTGGGTGGCGGTCGTCGAGCTGCTGCCCCCCTCGGCCCGCCCGTACGTCGGCGGCTCGCAGGACGACAGCTTCCTCTCGCTCACCTTCGGCTACAACGGCCTCGGCCGGATCAACGGCGACGAGACCGGCAGCGTGGGCGGCGGCGGCCGGATGCCGACCGGGCTCGACCTGCCGAACGGCGCGATGCCCGGCGGCGGGCGCGGCTGGGGCGAGACCGGACTGACCCGGATGTTCGGCACCGACATCGGCGGGCAGATCGCCTGGCTGCTGCCGGCCGCGCTGATCCTGCTGCTGGTCGGCCTCTGGGCGACCCGCCGCCACACCCGCACCGACACCGCCCGCGCGGCGTTCCTGCTCTGGGGCGGCTGGCTGCTCTCCACCGCGCTGGTCTTCAGCTTCATGTCCGGGATCTTCCACCAGTACTACACGGTGGCGCTGGCCCCGGCCGTCGCGGCGCTGGTCGGCATGGGCGTGGACGGGCTGTGGCGGGCCCGGCACCGGCTGCCGTGGGCCCTGGCGCTGGCCGGGACGCTCGCGGTGACGGCGGTGTGGGCGTTCGTGCTGCTCGGCCGCAGCCCGGACTTCCTGCCGTGGCTGCGCTGGGCGGTGCTGGTCGGCGGGCTGGTGGCGGCGGCCGCGCTGGCCGCCGGGCCGTCGGTCGCCGGGCCGTCCGCCAGCGGGCCGTCCGCCAGCGGGCCTTCGGACGGCGGGCCCTCCACCACCGGCTCTGCCGGGGCCGCGGCCGGGCGGCTCTCCGGCCGGGCCGGCGCGCGGATCGCCTCGGTGGCGGGCCTGCTGGGCCTGGCGGCGGCGCTCGGCGGCCCGGCGGCGTACGCGGTGGACACCGTGAACACCCCGCACACCGGCTCGATCGTGACCGCCGGGCCGGGCGTGGCGGGCGCGTTCGGGCCGGGCGGCGCGGGGCGCAGGGGCGGCAACGGCGCCAAGGGCTTCCCGGGCGGCGGCGACGGCAACGGCAACGGCCGCTGGTTCGGCCCGGGCGGCCAGGGCGGTCCGGCGGGCCAGGGCGGCCGGGACGGCCGGCAGGGCTTCCCGGGCGGCGGCACGGCCGACGGTTCCGGCGGCGGGACGGCCGGCGGCCCGCCCCCCGGTGGCATGGGCGGTCTGCTCGACGGCCCCAAGGTGACCGACGAGGTCGCCGCCCTGCTCAAGGAGAACGCCGACCGCTACACCTGGGCGGCCGCCGCGATCGGCTCCCAGACCGCCGCCGGCTACCAACTCGCCACCGGCGAACCGGTGATGGCCCTCGGCGGCTTCAACGGCACCGACCCCTCACTGACCCTGGCCGGCTTCCAGAAGTACGTCCAGGAGGGCAAGGTGCACTGGTTCATCGGCGCGGGCGGCTCCCGGCGCGGCTTCGGCGGCAGCGCGGGCGGCAGCGCGGCCGGGCAGCAGAACGAGTCCGCGCAGATCGAGTCCTGGGTGACCGCCCACTTCACCGCGAGGACCGTCGGCTCGACCCCGTTCTACGACCTGACCGCCCCCGCCTCCTGAGCCCGAACCCCCGAGGGGGCGTGCCGCGTTCGCGCGACACGCCCCCTTCCGCGCCTCCGGGCCGATCAGTCGGACGGGCAGTGGGTGCCCGCCGCCGGCAGCCGGCCGTCCACCAGGTAGGCGATCACCGCGTCCCGGACGCAGCCGCTCTTGTCGAACCCGGTGTGCCCGTCGCCGTCCCGGGTGAGCAGCACGCCGTGCTCCAGGCCGCCGGCGAGCCGCTGCGCCCAGGCGTACGGGGTGACCGGGTCGCTGGTGGAGCCGATCACCAGGAGCGGCGCGCTGCCCGGCGCCCGGACGGGCCGCGCCGGTTCGGGGGTGCGGAACGGCCAGGGGCGGCAGTCCGGGTCGAGCAGGGTGCCGACCGGGTCGTGTCCACTGGTCAGCGGGGCGCGGGCGGCGAGTTCGGCGAGGGCCGGGCGCAGCTCCGCCTCGGTGGGCGGCGGCGGGCCGTCGGCGCAGGAGATGGCGGCGTACGCGTCGGCCGCGGTCCGGTAGCGGCCGTCCTCGCCGCGGCCGGCGGCGCCGTCGGCGAGGGCGAGCAGGCCGTCGGCCGCACCCCGGGTGACGGCCGGGTCGAGGGCCGCGCGCAGCCGGGGCCAGGAGCGGTGGCCGTCGGCGAGCACGTTCAGGGCGGCGTCCCAGCCGAGCGCGGCGGTGAGCGTACGGCCGTCGGCGGTGCGCAGCGGACGGTCGCGCAGGCCGTCGAGGAAGCAGGCGAGGAGCTGCGGGGCGGTGGCCGGGTCGGCGCCGAGCGGGCAGGCCGTACCGTCCTCGGTGGCGCAGGCGGCGGCGAAGGCCCGGAGTCCGGCCTCGGCGGCGGCGGCCTGTTCGATGCCGAGCCGGGCGGCGGGGGCGCTGTGGTCGACGGCGCCGTCGAGGACGAGCCGGCCGGTGCGCTCGGGGAACTCCTCGGCGTAGCGGGCGCCGAGGTGGGTGCCGTAGGAGTAGCCGAGGAAGTCCAGCCGGCGTTCGCCGAGGGCGCCGCGCAGCACGTCGAGGTCGCGGGCGGTGTCGCGGGTGCCGAGGTGCGGGAGCA
Organism: Kitasatospora sp. NPDC092039; assembly: GCF_044756065.1. Lineage (NCBI taxonomy): Bacteria > Bacillati > Actinomycetota > Actinomycetes > Kitasatosporales > Streptomycetaceae > Kitasatospora > Kitasatospora sp. NPDC092039. The sequence goes on from NZ_JBIVSD010000019.1 coordinate 148,144, forward strand.
GCTCGGCGTGCCGGGTGCGGCAGGCCTCGGCGAGGATCCGGGCGCGGTCGTGGGCCGGGTCGTCGGTGGCGTTCCACTGGTCGCGGGTGCGGTCGTCCAGGCAGTGGACGGGGGTGGTGTCGCCGGCGCCGCGCGGGTCGAAGCCGACCAGGTCGTACCGGTCGTGCAGCGGCCCCTGGTAGCCCTTCCAACCCCAACGGACCGTCTCCACGCCGGAGTTGCCGGGGCCGCCGGGGTTGAGCAGCAGGGCGCCGAGCCGCCGCTCCCGGTCGGCGGCGGGCACCATGGCGAGGGCCACGTCGAGGGTTCGGCCGCCCGGGTCGGCGTAGTCCAGCGGGACCCTGAGGGCGGCGCAGCGCACCGCGGCCCGGTCCGGGCCGGTGCCGTCGTCGCCGGGGCACCGGTGCCAGTCGATCCGCTGGTCGTAGAGCGCGCGCAGGGCGGGGTCTGCGGTGGCGGCGACCCGCTCGTCCAGCGGCGGCCGGTCGGCCGGTCGGGCGGTGCCCGTGCAGCCGCCCGCCAGCGCGAGGGCGAGCGCGGCGGCGAGGGCGGGCACGGCGTGCCTGGGCGACCGGCGGTGCCGGGAAGTCTTCGGGGCCACCGCCCACGAATACCACCCGGCCCCGGACCGGGGCACACCGCACCCGCCTTCCCGGCCGGACGTCGACACTGCGCCGGGGATCGGCGGTTCGTCAGCCGTCGCACTGCTGGAGCATGGCCTTCTTGTCGGCCTCGGTGACGGGAAGCTGGTACTTCAGCGAGACCTGGGCGAAGCGCACCGCGTACGCGCAGCGGATCTCGGTGTTGGCGGGCAGCCAGGCGGCCGGGCCGGAGTCGCCCTTGGAGGCGTTCTGCGAGCCGTCGGCGGGGATCAGGTTGAGCGGGTCGTTGGCGATCTGGACGCGCTTGGCCTTGTCCCACTTGGCGGCGCCCATCTGCCAGTCGTAGGAGAGCGGCATCACGTGGTCGATCTGGATCCTGGAGGCCTGCTGCTTGGTCCACTGGACGCTCTTGCCGGTGTACGGGTCCCAGATGGTCATCGCGGTGACGGTGCAGGCCGAGCCGTCCTTGTGCTCGACGGCGGTGCCGTCCCGGGCGAGCAGGTCGTTGCGGGTGTCGCACTTGTTGCCGCCGAACGGGACGCCCGCGACGTTGTCCGTCCAGGCGGGGCCGAACTCGTCGCGGTCGTAGCCGTCCTTGGTGCCGACGGCGGCGGTGGCGACCCTGGCGATGACGTCCCGGCCGGCCTTCCGGTCCTCGGGGGTGGTCAGCGGCGCCAGGCCGGGCTTGGTGCCGTCCGGGTTCTGCAGCGGGCTGGTGCCCGCGGCGGCGGCGGTGCCGCCGGGTCGGGGGTCGCTCGGCTGGTGGTCGCGGCCGCCGATCAGCCAGCCGACCAGCGCGAGCGCGCATATCAGGAACACGGTGGCGGCGGACAGCGTGGTGCGGCGGGCGGGCACGGAGAACTCCCGGGATCAGGGCGGGTTGACGGCGAACCAGCAGATCAGCCGCCCCGGGGCAGGTCAAGGCGACGCCACGCGGCGCCCCGGGAGCATGTCGAAGCTCACACCCGCTCAGGTCCCGCGCCGTTGACCCGGCCCGGCCGGGGCGGGCCGGGACCAAGCGCGCGGGACCGCCGGTGCACGGCCCCCGTGTACGGGGCGGCGCTGTGGGTTCCCACCATGCGCGCCCCGGCCCCGACCGGGCACGCTGTCCCCATGCAGACCGCGCCGACACCCGCCGGACCCGCCCCCGGGCCCGCCCCTGCCGCCGCCCCGGTCGCCGCCCTGGTGCTCGCCGCCGGGGGCGGGCGGCGCCTCGGCGGGCGGCCCAAGGCGCTGCTCCGGTACGGCGGGCGGCCGCTGGTGGAGCACGCGGTCGCGGTGGTCCGGGCCGGCGGCTGCGCGGACGTCACGGTGGTGCTGGGCGCGGAGGCCGGGCGGGTGCGGGCCACCGCCCACCTGCCGGGCTGCCGGCTGGTCGGCAATCCGGACTGGGCGCAGGGCATGGGCACCTCGCTGCGGGCCGGCCTGGCCGCGCTGCCGCCGCACGCCTCGGCGGCGTTGGTGATGCTGGTGGACACCCCGGGCGTCACCCCGGCCGCGGTGGCCCGGCTGCTGGCCGCCCACCGGGCCGGCGCCGCACTGGCCGCGGCGGCCTACGGCGGGCGGCGCGGGCACCCGGTGCTGATCGGCGCCCGGCACTTCGCCGAGGCGGCGGCGGGCGCCCGCGGCGACACCGGGGCGCGCGCCCTGCTGGCGGCGCACGCGGCGGAGCTGGTGCTGGTCGAGTGCGCCGACGTCGCCGTCCCGGACGACCTCGACACCCCCGCCGACCTGGCCCGCTGGTCCGCCGGGTGAGCGTCCCGCACGGCCTGCCGAGCATCCCCCTCGGGAAGGATTCCGCCCCTACCAGAGCGGGCAGGATCCCCTGATCCGTCCCTGAGGATTGCCCCATTCCGCGTCCGGCGCCGGACATTTCCGGGAGCATGGGAGACGTCCCACCCACCCGACACCGACGGACGGAGCCCGCGATGGCCGGACTGCCCGACGACTTCACCGGACACGACCCCACGCGGCCGGGGCCGGGCGGTGGCGCCCGGGCGATCCGCTGCCCCGCCTGCCGCCGCGAGCACCTCTACGAACCGCCCTCCCTGCCCTGCCCGTGCGGGGCCTCGCTCAAGGTGCCGCTGCTGCGCGGCGGGGTGCCGGTGCAGGTCCGCTTCCGCTCCTGGGAGGACTCCTGGCTGAGCATGCGCTGCCCGCACTGCGGCCGCTCCGACCAGTGGCCGCAGCCCGAGTTCACCTGCAACTGCGGCGCCACCGTCCGGCTGCCGGTGGACCGCACCACCCGGCTGGGCACCGGCGGCGCCGCCCCGCTCGCCGCCCCCGGCCCGCACGCCGCCCGCCCGTACCCCGCCCACCCGGCGAGCGCGCCCGCCCCGGCCCCGCCCGCGCCGCCCTCGGCCGGCCGCTCCCGCCCGTTCCGCCACCGCGCGCCGTTCCGCCCGCACCCGGTGCGCACCTCCCAGGACGCGGTGTTCACCGCCGCCCGCTACCTGGAGTGGCTGGGCTTCGACGACCTGGAGCTGACCGAGGCCCAGGAGCGCGACGGGGTCACCCTGCTGGGCAGCCGGATGGTCGCCCAGGTGGACACCTGGACCGAGCCCGCCGACGTGAAGTCGGTCGAGTGCCTGTGGCTGCAGACCCTGCACGCCGAGGAGACGGCCGCCGCGATGTTCACCCTCGCGGGTTATTCGCACCAGGCCACCGTGCGTGGCGAACAGCTGCTGGTCGCCCTGTTCAGCCTTGACCTGGCGGGTGTGCCGCAGCCCGCGAACGGCGCCGCCGAGGCCCTGATGGAGACCGGCTGGACCTCCTGACCCACCGGGCGGCCCACCGGACCGCCCCGCTCCGCCTCCTCTAGATCATTCTTCTTCCAAAAGCAACAACCTTCGCTCGTGATCTGGTGCACAAGCTCACCCCCGTGTTGAATTGCCGCCACAGCGCGGGCCTTTCGCCCTGCCGTCGTCATGCGCACGGGTCGTGACGGCAGGGCCCCAGGGGCAGGTCCGCGCCCATGCCGGATGGCGCACACAAGGAGGTGGCGTTGTCGGAGCACGGATGGGACCCGAGCGGGCCGGTCGGGCGGGGGAGGGCGGCAGCGGAGGAGCCGGGTGACACCGTGTGGCGGCTGAGGTCCCGGGGGTGCTGGCAGGAGGCCGCCGAACTGCTGCGACCGGCCGCCGAGCACGACCCGGACGCGGCCCTCGGACGAGCCGAACTCCTCATCGAACAGTGCCTGTTCACCGCCGCGAACTGGACCCAGGCGGAGCAGGCGCTGCGCCTGGCGGAGGCGCTGGCCTCCGGCACCGAGCAGCGCGCGGCCGCCGCCTGCGCCCGCGGCTTCCTCGCGTACGTGGCGAGCGTGCTCGGCCCGCGGGACCGGCTGGACGAGGCGCAGGCCGCGCTCGGCCGCACCTCGGCCCTGCTGCCGCCGGACGCCCCGGGCCGCCCACTGCTGGACTTCCGGCGCGGGCTGGTCGCCGAGAACCTGCTGCGCGACCGCAGCGCCGCCTGGATCGCCTACCGCCGGGCGCACGAGGGCGCCGGCGAGCGCGGGGACGAACTGCTGCGCTCGTACACCTGGCGGCACCTGGGCGCGCTGGCGCTCTCCCGCGGGGACCGCGGGAACGCCCGGGAGGGGTTCGACGCCTCGCTGCGGCTGCGCGAGCAACTCGGCTTCACGGTGGGGGTGGCGCCGGCGCTCGCGGCGCTCGCCGAGGTGTCCGAGCCGCCCGAGGCCGCGCGGCTGCGGGCCGAGGCCAGCCGGCTGGTGGCCGCCCTGGGCGGGGTGCCGGTCTGGCTCGCGCGGCAGCTCATCCGTACGCCGGGGCCTCCCCCGGACGGGCGCATCGTGAGCGAGACCGGGGGCGGCATCAGCTAAGGTGAGGCTAACCTGGCCGGGGGGAGCAGTACCTCGGCCAGGTCGCCTTGCCGTTCCCCGGGCACCGCCATGCCCCGGTCCGGCCGCGTCCGGCGCCGCCGCTGCACCGGGCGCCGCCGGGCGGACCATGGGCGCCCCGGTCGACCCGATGGGGCCGTCCATGACCGTGAGCAGCGCCCGGCCCGGCCCCCGGCCGCGCACCCCCGCCCCCGCTCCCGGCCCCACCGCCCCGGGCGCCCCCTCGTACCACCGGCTGTCCGGACTCACCCCCGTCCTCACGGTGCGCTGCGCCCCACCCCGGCGCGGCGACGGCTGGCTGCCCGCCGCCGACCTCGCCACCCGCCCCGAGGCGGTGCGCGAGCTGATCGCCCACGACGCCCGGCAGGGCCTCGCCCGCTACGGGCAGCCGCTGCGCCCGGACGTCGCGGCCGGCTTCGGGCTGCACCGCTTCGTATGGCCGGTCTCGCTGCTGTTCACGCTGCCGTGGTTCCTGGAGCGGCGGGTCCCGCTGCCGGCCCTCGGGGACGTCGCGCTGCGCCGACGTCCGGAGGGGGTCGAACTCACGGTCCGCCCGGTGGGGTTCGCCTGTCTGCCGGACGACCCGGCGGCGGGGCCGGCAGCCGGCCCGCTGGTCGGCTCGGCGGCGGGGTCGGCGGACGGCTCGGCGGTCGGCTCGGCGGCGGGATCGGCGGTCGGCCCGGGGCAGGCCCGGACGGTGGCGGACGAGCGGGCGCTGGCCGCCGCCCTGCGGTCCGCGCTGGGGGCCTTCCTGGCCCCGGTGCTCACCGCCTTCGGCCCGGAGGCCCGGCGCGGGCCCCGGGTGCTGTGGGCGATGGCCACCGACGCCGTGGTGGAGGGGCTCTGGTACGCGGCCGGGCTGCTCGGGGAGCAGGAGCGGGCGCGCACCGAACTGTCCGCGCTGCTGGCGCCCGGCGAGCCCCTCGCCCCCGCACACCCACCCGGCGCGGGCACCCGCCCCGCGCCGGCCCCGGCCCCCTTCACCCCGGGCGCCGGTTTCGCGCCCCCGGCGCCCGGGGACGGCGGCGCTCCGGGCACGGAGCGGTCCCGGGCCAGTTGCTGCCTCGTCTACACCGCGGATCCGCGGGAGATGTGCGCCGGCTGCCCGCGCGTCACGCGACGTTGACGAATATCCGTCCGAGGGCAGGTCCGAAAAGCCCGTGATTGCGGGAAGAATCCACGTCAAATTCATATGACAATGCGATGGTAGCCGGGTCAGAAATCCCTCTCCTCAGCGCATTGACGGAGAATCAGCCGTTCCCCCGCCGAGCATCCGCCATGATGGTCCCCGCCGTCAGGACGCAGGAGAGCGACGCAGGAAAGCGAGGCCGATTCCAGCGATGAAATTGTCCGACATACCGCTCGGATGGGCGATCACCGTGGTCGTGGGGCTGCTGGTCAGCGCGCTCCTGGTGGCCCTGCTCCGCAGCCGGGGATCCACTACCTCCACCACCGGCACGGATTCCTGGGAGCGCTCCGAGGAACGGCGCCGCCGCAAGGAATCCCTGTACGGCGGCGCGTCCTACACCCTGCTGTTCTGCTGCGCCGGCGTCGCGGCCGCCCTCTCCTTCCACGGCCTGGTCGGCTTCGGGGTGCAGAACCTGGGCCTGTCCGGCGGCTGGGAGTACCTCGTCCCGTTCGGCCTCGACGGTGCCGCGATGTTCTGCTCGGTGCTCGCCGTCCGCGAGGCCAGTCACGGCGACGCGGCGTTCGGCTCCCGGCTGCTGGTCTGGCTCTTCGCCGGCGCCTCGGCGTGGTTCAACTGGGTGCACGCGCCGCGCGGCCTGACCCACGCCGGCGCCCCGCAGTTCTTCTCCGGCATGTCGATCTCGGCCGCGATCCTGTTCGACCGGGCGCTGAAGCAGACCCGCCGGGCCGCACTGCGCGAGCAGGGCCTGGTGCCGCGTCCGCTGCCGCAGATCCGCGTCGTCCGCTGGCTGCGGGCCCCGCGCGAGACCTACGCGGCCTGGTCGCTGATGCTGCTGGAGGGCGTGCGCAGCCTGGACGAGGCGGTGGACGAGGTGCGCGAGGAGAAGCGGGAGCGCGCCGTCGAGAAGCAGCGCCGCAAGCTGGCCGGGCGCCGGGAACGGGCCGAGATCCGGGCGATCAACCGTTCCCACAGCGCCTGGCGGCGCGGCGGCGGCGCGGCTCGGCAGCTGTCCTCCGGACCGGAGCCCGCGACGGCCGCCGGAACGGCACCTCCTGGGACGGAACGGGTAGTCGCGGAACGGGCGGTCACGGAACGGGCGGTCACGGAACGGACCGGGGCGGAGCGGGCTCCGACCGCACCGGCCGAGGGCGCGGTCGTCCAGCCGGGCCTGCCGGCCCGTTCGGGGCGGCGCACCGTCGACCTCACCACCGAGGACGACACCGTCACGCTGCCCCGGCTGGACTCGCTGGAGCGCAAACTGAAGGACCTGGAGCAGCAGTTCGGCTGACCGCCCGGGCCCGGGCGGCACGCCGGTGCCCCGGGGGTCCGGACGGGGGATCAGGCCGCGGCCGCCGCCAACCCGCTGAGCTCGAACCACATCCGCTTGCCGGAGCCGCGCGGCTCCACGCCCCAGGAGTCCGCGAGCGCCTCGACCAGCATCAGCCCGCGCCCGGAGGAGGCCTGCTCCCCCGGCGTCCGGCGGGTCGGCCAGAGGTCCGACTCGTCCTCCACCTCGACCCGCAGCCGGGCCCGGCCGCCGTCCGCCTCCGGCTCCCGGTAGAGCCGGGCGGTGAACATGGCGTCCCGGTCGGTGTGTCGGATGGCGTTGGTGACCAGCTCGGAGGAGAGCAGTTCGGCGGTGTCGATGAACTCGGCCACGCCCCAGCGGCGCAGCGCGTCGCGCAGTTCGGCCCGGACCTCGGCGACCCGCGCCAGGTCGGCCTGCCCGATCCGGCGGCGCAGCTGCTGGGCGGCCAGACCGCCGGCCGGGCCGTCCCAGCGCAGCAGCAGCAGCGCTATGTCGTCCTCGCGCTCGCCGTAGTCGGCGGCCTGGGAGGAGATCCGGTCGGCCAGCTCCTCCAGCGGGTCGCGGGCGGCCTCCGCCGCGTCCGGCAGCGGGCGGGCGAGCACCCGGGTGAGCCGGGCGACGCCCTCGTCCAGGTCCATGCCGCGCGCCTCGACCAGGCCGTCGGTGCAGAGCAGCACGGTCTCGCCCGGGTCCAGGCTGAAGCGGGTGACCCGGTACTCCTGGTCCGGGTCGATGCCCAGCGGCAGCCCGCCGGCCACCGGCACCACGGCGGCGGTCCCGTCCGCGCGGCGCACCACCGGGTCGAGGTGGCCGGCCCGGACGGCGTAGACCACGCCGTAGTCCACGTTGACCTCGGCGTACGTGCAGGTCGCGAAGTGGTCGGTGTCCAGGTCCGCGAGGAAGCGGGAGGCGCGGGCCATCACGGCGGCGGGCGGGTGGCCCTCGGCCGCGTAGGCGCGCAGCGCGATCCGCAGCTGGCCCATGATCCCGGCGGCGTGCACGTCGTGGCCCTGGACGTCGCCGATCACCAGGCCGACGTGCCCGCCGGGCAGCGGCACCACGTCGTACCAGTCGCCGCCGATCTGGAGGCCGGAGCCGGCCGCGATGTAGCGCACGGCGGTGCTCACGCCGGGGATGGACGGGACGGTGCGCGGCAGCATCACCCGCTGGAGGCCGGCCGCGAGCTCGTGCTCGGCGTCGTGCAGCCGGGCCCGGGCCAGCGACTGGGCGACCAGCCCGCCCAGGGTGGTCAGCAGGGTGCGCTCGTCCGCGTCCAGCTCGCGCTCGTCGTCGAAGCTGACCACGCAGACGCCGATCGCCCGGCCGCTGGCCACCAGCGGCAGGTACGCCCAGGAGCTGCGGCCGGTGCGGCTGGTCGGCTCCCACACCTCCGGGTAGCCGTCGCGGAACTCCTCGCGGGTGGAGACGAAGACCGGCGCGCGGTGGCGCAGCGCCTCGGCGGCCGGGTGGCCGGCCGGCAGCACCGTGCGGTCCCAGACCGCCAGCGAGTCGGCGCGGTAGCCGGAGGCGCCGAGGATCTGCGCCCGTCCGGCCTCGAAGGAGGCCAGCACCAGGCCGTCCGGAGGCAGCCCGGGCAGCGGCAGCTCGGTGAACACCCGGGCCACGTCACGCACGGTGACGGCTTCGGAGAGGGCGCGCGCCGCCTCCTTGATGAACCGGGAGCGCTCCTCGCGCAGCAGGGCCATCCGGTCGGCGTGGTCGCGCTTGTGCAGCTCGACGGTGGCGTCCCAGACGAAGCCGACCATCCGGGAGGCCCGGCCGAAGGCGTCGGCGAGCACCCGGCCGCGGAAGCGCACCGCGCGCATGCCGCCCTTCGCCCCGACCGTGCGGTAGTAGGCGCCGCACTGGCCCAGCTCGGCCACCGCGCGCTCGACCCGGCGGCGCACCACGGGCGCGTCCTCGGGGTGCAGCAGGGACAGGAAGGAGGCGGCGGTGCGGTCGAAGCGGCCGTGCTCCAGGGCGTCCAGTCCGACGATGGCGCAGGCCCGCTGGTCGCCCTCCAGGACGTCGCGGCGGATGTCCCAGTCGAAGGAGCCGATGCCGTTGGCGGCCATCGCGGGCTCCAGCCAGTCCGGCATGGTGTCCGCGGAGGACGGCGGCAGCCCGCCCGACAGCACGGGCGCCAGCCGGGCGGCGGCGAGGCTCGGGGACGGGCGCACCACGGAGCCGCGGCGCGAGGGCTGGGCGGGCGGCCGGGCCCGGCCGTTCCCGGTGGTGGTGGGGCCGGGCTGCTCGGCCACGCGCGGCTCCACGGTCCGCGGGGCCGGGGACCGGGGGGCCACGGTTCGCGGCTCCACGCTTCGCGGCTCCACGGCTCGCGGCTCTACCGCTCGCGGCTCGACGGTGGGCGCCGCGCCGGGAGGAAGCGCCGGCCCCGGCGACTCGGGCTCAGTGGGCATGCTGCTCCTGCCGCTGCCGTGGCGGACCGCGCCGACCGTCCGGACGGGCCGCGTGGCGGTGTGATGGGTCGTGCTGGATAGGACGGTGCGACGGACGGTGGCCAGTCGAGGTTCGGTCTCCCCGCTGCTTCCCGCACGTGGACACACATTCCCACCATCCTGGCCAATGTTCGGCCGAGCGGCAATGCCAACGGGCCGGAAATCTTCCGTTCCGCCTTCTGTTCAGGGCTTCCTTCGACGGCGAATCAATCGACGGCGAACCATCGCACGACCCGGCGGGCGGTGGCGGGCCGGGGCCGGCCGGCGGCGCCGGGACGACCCGCCGGCTCATGGCGTGGCGAGCTCGAACCAGGTGACCTTGCCGTCGCCGCGCAGCTGCACGCCCCAGGAGTCCGCGAGCGCCTCCACCAGCAGCAGCCCGCGCCCCGAGGTCGCGTACTCGGCCTCCGGATCGCGCCGGCGGCCGGGCAGTCTGCTGGTGCCGTCCTGCACCTCGACGCGCAGCCGGTGGTCCGAGCCGAGCACCGCGTCGAACACCGCGCCCTTGCCGGTGTGCAGCAGCGCGTTGGTGACCAGCTCGGAGGTGAGCAGCTCGGCGGTGTCGGACAGCTCCGGCACCCCCCAGTGGCTCAGCGCCGACCGCAGCCGCCGCCGGACCGCGCCCACCCCGACCAGGTCCGCCGGGTCGAGCGCCAGGTGCAGCCGGCGGTGCACGGCACAACCCGGAGCCGGTGAGCCCGGCAGGGTCGTCCCGGTGCCGCCGACCGGCCCCTGGACCGGCCCGGACCGGTAGGCGTCGCCGGAGCTCGTCCGCTGCCGCGGGAATCGCGACTGACCGTCCATCAACCCTTGCCCCCGCCCTGAATCCCAGGCCCCCGCCTCCGGATCCCCCGCCGGCCGGGTGGCCCCCTCGATCTGACCACTCATCCTCATGCCCAGTTGACGGCGTTTGCAACAGTGTGCGTCCGATCACGTGGGGTGAAAGGGGCACGGGGTGGTTCGCGTGATCCAACTGCCCGCGCCGGACAGGTTTGCGAAGCGCAGAGGCCGTTTTCGAGGACGCCCCCATCCGAGCCCGCGCACACCCGGCGCCCGTGCGGACCGTGCGCCCGCCTGCGCGCCCCTCCCCGCGCCTCCCGCGCGCGGGAGGCGCGGGGAGGGGCGGGACGCCGGGACCGGGGACGACCGGCGCCGGGGGCCGGGCGCCGGGGGCCGGGACGCGGGCTCGCGGGCGCTCCCCGTCCCGTCCGGGCCGCTCACCCCCATCCCCCGCCCAGCAAGCCGAACGCCCGCGCAGCGGCAACGCTGGACAGGGCGGCCCGGTGCGGGTTCAATGACCCGAGAAGTTTGAACGACGTTCTAACATCGTCCCCGGAACATCCGAACCCGGAACGTCCGAACCCCGGACCTTCCGGGACCGGGCCCCTTCCGGGACCGGACCCCTTCCGAGGCCCCGAGCCGACCCCCTCCCCCGGCGACCGCGAGCGAGGAACCGTGCGACTGACCCCCACCGAGCGGGACCGGCTGCTGATCTTCACAGCAGCCGAGCTGGCCCGCGCCCGCCGCGCCCGGGGCGTGCGCCTCAACATCCCCGAGGCCACCGCCCTGATCGCGGACACCGTCTGCGAGGCCGCCCGCGACGGCCGACGCCTGGCCGAGGCCATCGAGGCCGGCCGCTCCGTGCTGACCGCCGAGGACGTGCTGCCCGGCGTGCCGGACGTGGTCACCGTCGTCCAGGTCGAGGCGGTCTTCGACGACGGCACCCGCCTCGCCGTCGTCAACGACCCGTTCCGCGGCGCCGGCTCGCTCGGCGACGAGGCCCCCGGCGGCGCGCTGATCGGTGACGGCACCGGCTACGACCCGGTCGAGGAGACCCTGCTGCTCCCCGTCCACAACACCTCCGGGGTGCCGATCTCGGTCACCTCGCACTTCCACTTCTTCGAGGCCAACCCGCGTCTGGCCTTCGACCGGGCCGCCGCCTACGGCACCCACCTGGCCGTCCCGGCCGGCTCCTCGGTCCGCTTCGACCCGGGCAGCACCGTGGAGGTCGGCCTGGTGCCGATCGGCGGCGAGCGGGTCGCGATCGGCTTCGCGGGGCTCGTGGACGGTCCCCTCGACGCGCCCGGCGCGAAGGAGGCCGCCCTCGCGAAGGCCCGCGCGACCGGCTACCTGACCAGCTTCGACGACTCGGAGGTGCCCTCGTGACGGCGATCTCTCCCCACGACTACATCTCCGTGCACGGCCCGCGCGCCGGGGACCGCGTCCGGCTCGGCGACAGCGGACTGATCGTCCGCGTGGAGTCCGACTCCCAGGCCCCCGGCGACGAGTTCCTGGCCGGCTTCGGCAAGACCGCCCGCGACGGCCTGCACCTCAAGCCCGCCGCCGTCCGGGACACCTGCGACGTGGTGATCAGCAACGTGCTGGTGATCGACGCGGTCCAGGGCATCCGCAAGACCTCGATCGGCCTGATCGGCGGCCGGATCGCCTCGATCGGGCGGGCGGGCAACCCGGACACCCTGGACGGCGTCGACGTGGTCGTCGGCACCGGCACCACCATCGTCTCCGGCGAGGGCCTGATCGCCACCGCCGGCGCCATCGACACCCACGTCCACCTGCTCTCGCCGCGGATCATGGAGGCCTCGCTGGCCTCCGGCGTCACCACGATCATCGGCCAGGAGTTCGGCCCGGTCTGGGGCGTCGGCGTCAACTCGCCCTGGGCGCTGCGCCACGCCTTCAACGCGTTCGACGCCTGGCCCGTCAACATCGGCTTCCTGGGCCGCGGTTCGTCCTCCGACGAGGCCCCGCTGATCGAGGCGCTGGCCGAGGGCGGCGCGTCCGGCTTCAAGGTGCACGAGGACATGGGCGCGCACACCCGCGCCCTGGACACCGCGCTGCGGGTCGCCGAGGAGTACGACGTCCAGGTCGCCCTGCACACCGACGGCCTGAACGAGTGCCTGTCGGTCGAGGACACCCTGAAGGTGCTGGAGGGCCGGACCATCCACGCCTTCCACATCGAGGGCTGCGGCGGCGGGCACGTCCCCAACGTGCTCAAGATGGCGGGCGTGCCGAACGTCATCGGCTCCTCCACCAACCCCACCCTGCCGTTCGGCCGGGACGCGCTCGGCGAGCACTACGACATGATCGTCTCCGCGCACGACCTCAAGCCCGACCTGCCCGGCGACGCCGCGATGGCCCGCGACCGCATCCGGGCCGGCACCATGGGCGCCGAGGACGTGCTGCACGACCTCGGGGTCATCGGCATCACCTCCTCCGACGCCCAGGGCATGGGCCGGGCCGGCGAGACGGTGCGCCGCACCTTCGCCATGGCCGGGAAGATGAAGGCCGAACTCGGCCCGCTCGACGGCACCGGCTCGTACGGGACGACGGAGAGCGGCGACGACAACGAGCGCGTGCTGCGCTACATCGCCAAGCTCACCGTCAACCCGGCCATCGCGCACGGCCTTTCGCACGAGGTCGGCTCGATCGAGGTCGGCAAGCTCGCCGACATCGTGCTCTGGCGCCCGGACCACTTCGGCGCCAAGCCGCAGCTGGTCCTCAAGGCCGGCTTCCCGGCGTACGGCGTGGTCGGCGACCCCAACGCCTCCACCGACCGCTGCGAACCGCTCGTCCTGGGGCCCCAGTTCGGCGCCCACGGCGCGACCGCCGCCGACATCTCGGTGGCCTTCGTCGCCCAGGCCGCCGCCGACGGCGCCTACCTCGACCGGGCCGCCGACGGGCTGCCCACCCGCCGCCGCCGTGTCGGCGTGCGGAACACCCGCGGCATCGGGCCGCGCGACATGGTGCGCAACGCCCGAGTCGGCCACGTCGAGGTCACCGAGACCGGACTGGTCTCCCTGGACGGCTCGCCGCTGCGCTCCGAGCCCGCCGACAGCGTCTCGCTCAGCCGCCTCTACTTCCTCTGACCCTCCCCTAGGACGCGACGATGACCACCCCCACCCCCGCCTCGCTCGGCTACCGGATGCCCGCCGAGTGGCACCCGCACGACCGCACCTGGATGGCCTTCCCCACCGCCAACCCCACCTTCGACGGCCCCGAGCAGCTGCACGCCGCCCGCCAGGCCTGGGCCGCCGTCGCCGACACCATCGCCGGGTACGAGCCGGTGACGCTGGTCGTCAACACCGGTGAGACCGCGGAGGCGCGCAAGTACGTCTCCGAGCGGGTCGAGATCGTCGAGCGCCCGCTGAACGACGCGTGGATGCGCGACATCGGCCCGTCCTTCCTGATCGACGGCAAGGGCTCGCTGGCCGCCGCCGACTGGATCTTCAACGGCTGGGGCGCGCAGTCCTGGGCCCGCTGGGACAAGGACCAGCACATCGCCGAGCACATCGGCGAACTGACGCAGGCGCGGCGCTTCGCCTCCCGGCTGATCAACGAGGGCGGCGGCATCCACGTCGACGGCGAGGGCACGGTGCTGGTCACCGAGACCGTCCAGCTCGGCGAGGGCCGCAACGCGGACTGGACCAGGGAGGAGGTCGAGGCCGAGCTGCACGCCTTCCTCGGCACCACCAAGGCGATCTGGCTGCCGCGCGGGCTCACCCGCGACTACGACGAGTTCGGCACCCGCGGGCACATCGACATCGTCGCCTCCTTCGTGCGCCCCGGCGTCGTGGTAGCCCACGTCCAGCCCGACCCCGCGCACCCGGACCACGAGGTCTGCCGCGAGCTGGTCGCCGTCCTGCGGGCCTCGACCGACGCCCGGGGCCGGCCGCTGGAGGTCATCGAACTGCCCGCCCCCACCGTCCTGCTGGACGAGGACGGCGAGCCGGTCGACTACTCGTACATCAACCACTACGTGGCCAACGGCGCCGTGATCCTGTGCGCCTTCGACGACCCGCGCGACCAGCAGGCCGCCGACATCCTCGCCGAGGCCTACCCGGGGCGCACCGTCGAACTCGTCGACGCCCGCGAGATCTTCGCCAACGGCGGCGGTATCCACTGCATCACCCAGCAGCAGCCGAAGGCGCTCTGACACCCCACCCGGGTGGGAGCCGCGCGCTCCCACCCGGGCCGCCTTCCGAGCGCCGGGCAGCCTTCCGTGCGCCGTGCCACCGAGGAGATCCGCACATGGCCGACCCCCGCCCGCGCCGGCCGGCCCGACCCCGCGAGGAGGTCTTCGCCGCCGCCCGGGCCGCGATCGCCGAACACGGGCTCGCCGGACTCACCATGGCCGGGCTCGGCAAGCAGCTCCAGATGAGCGCCGGGCACCTGCTCTACTACTTCGGCAGCAAGGACCAGCTGCTGCTGGAGACCCTCCGCTGGAGCGAGGACCAGCTCGGCGCCCGCCGCCGCGAGGCCCTCGCCGACCGCGCCCTCGACCCCTGGCAGCGCCTCGACGCCTACCTGCGCCTCTACCTGCCGGAGGGGGCCGGGGACCCGCGCTGGATCCTCTGGGTCGAGGTGTGGGGCCGCTCCCCCGCGAGCTCCGAGATCCGGCAGGGCCAGCAGGAGATCGAGGCACCCTGGCAGGCCGACCTGGTCGCCCTCATCGAGGAGGGCACCGCCACCGGCCACTTCACCCCGGGCCCCGCCGCCGACCGCGCGGTGCAGATCCGCGCCCTGCTCGACGGCCTCGCCGTCCCCATCGCCATCGGCCTCCCCGACGCCCACCGCCCCGCCGCCCTCACCCAGGCCACCGCCGTCACCACCATCCTCCTCCGCACCTGACCCCCCTGCGCCCCTGCGCCCGCCGCCAGCCGGTGGCCCTGGCCCTGCGCGAGAAGTCGGCGGGGCCGACTTCTCGCGCGAACACCCGACTAGCCGGCTGGATGTGCAGATCGGGCTACAGATTCGCGCGCATGCAGGCACCCCCGCGCATAGGAAGTCGACCCAACCGACTTCCTACGCGACCACCCAGCGCTCCCTGCCACCGAATATGCAGACCGGTCTACACATTCGCCCTGCCCGAACACCCACTGACCCCCTCCCTACGGTGGCGACCTGAACACCTGCACACGAGAAGTCGACCAGACCGACTTCTCCCGCAGGGTGAGCCTGCGAACGTGACCCTGGGGGATAAATATGCAGACCGGTCTACAGATTTACTCTCTTAAGCCCCGCGCACAGGAAGTCGACCCAACCGACTTCCTGCGTGAACACCCAACGCTCCCTCTGCCTCGGATATGCAGACCGGTCTACATATTCGCTTCGCCCATGCACCCACGAGCTCTCTCCACTACGGCAGCGACCTGAGCACCAGTACACGAGAAGTCGATCAGACCGACTTTTCGCGCAGCGCTCAGCCTCTGAACCTGGCCCTCCGGGAAATTAATATGCAGATCGGTCTACATATTTGTCGGGCCAGGCACCTTCGCAAAGGAGTCCGCCCGGTCGCCCTGGCACCGCACGCAGGAAGTCGGCAGGGCCGACTTCCTGCGCGGTAGGGGAAGCGGGGGGCGGGGCGTGAGAAGTCGGCCGGGCCGACTTCCCGTGCGGGGGTGGGGTCGCGCAGGTTGGGCCGGGGTCACTCGGTCCAGATGGCGGCGGCTGTGCGGTCGTCGGCGTAGCCCTTGGCGCGGACCTGGACCTGGCGGAGGAAGTCGACGGTGCCCGGGGGGTGGGGGTGGGTCCAGTGGGAGGAGAGGAAGTGGGCGACGGCCGGTTCGTCGGCGATGGGGCGGGCCAGGCCAGGGGCGCAGAGGAGGAGGATGTCGCCCGGCGTCGCGGGGACGAGCCGGAAGCGGAACGGGCGCGGGCCGGGGGCCGGAGCCTCGGGGACCGGCGGCTGACCGTCCGGGTGGTGCAGGAGTCGGGCCGCGTAGGCGTCGATCCAGTGGCCGGAACGCAGCAGGTAGAGCCCGCCCGGCCCGATGCCGAAGGCCGCGCGGTAGCCGGCCTCCGGGTCGAGCGACACCATCAGGCAGTGCAGCGAGGCCGGTGACGAGCTGTCGTCCCCCTCGGCCCGGGGCACCAGGGCGCGCAGCGGGGCGGCCGCACCGGTGGCCAGGCGCTGGAGGCCGTAGCGGAGCCGGTCGCGGGCGCCGTCGCGCAGGTCTGCGGCCAGTCCGGCCCGGCTGCGCCCGATCGCGGCGGCGAGCTGGTGGCACGCCTCCCCGGTGGCAGCTGCGACCGCGCCCGCGGTGACCGCCTCCTCCTCGGCAGTCCCGCCCGTACGGTCGAAGCCGCCGAGGACGGCGAGCAGCAGGCCGTCGGGCCCCTCGCCGAACCGGGTGACCAACAGGGAGTCGCGGCGCGGCTCGCCCCGGTAGCGCGCGGAGTCACCCCGCACGGAGGCGGCACGCAGCACGGACGATCCGTACTGGGCGCCGTCCAGCACGGTGTCCGGTACGAGCGCGCGCAGTGCGCCCGGGTCCGCCTCGGGTACGGCCGTCGGCTCGGGTCCGTAGGTCGGAGGGCGTTCGCCGACGTGGGGGACGGCGGCGCCGCCGTCGGCGAGCGGTGCGCGGACGGCCAGGCGGGGGTCCGGGACGGCCGCGGCCTGGACCACGAGCTCAGGGTCGGGGTCGGAGTCGGGCTCCGGGGCGTGGACGGGCCCAGGCTCGGGCTCCGGTTCGGGATCGGGTTCGGGCCCAGCTTCGGGCTGTGCCTCGACGACGGGCTCGGGCTCGGGCGCAGGTTCGGGATCGGGTCCGGCCTCGGGCTGTGCCTCGACGACGGGCTCGGGCTCGGGCGCAGGTTCGGGGGTGGGCACCGGGGTGGGCTTCTCCAGGGAGACCGGGTCCGAGACCGGTACGGCCTCCGGCTCCGGTGCCGCCTTCGGTGCGTCGTCGGCGAAGGCGGGGGCCGGGAACTGGTGGGTCTCGGTGGAGGTCCGACTCCCGATCCCCTCCGTGCCTCCGATCACGCCGACCGCGGTGTCGAACCAGTCGTCGATGCTGTCCCGGTTGTCCGAGCCCGCTGAGATCTCAGAGCCCCCTGGGCCCGGCAAGCCCGCCGGCCCCTCGGAACCGTCAGGCTCACCGGGCGTCTCCGGCTCGGATTCCGCCTTCGCCTCCGCTTCTGGTTCAGGCTGCGCCTCCGGTTCAGGCTGCGCCTCCGGCTCCGCCGACCGCTGCTGCCCGATGAGCCCGACCGCCGTGTCGAACCAGTCGTCCACGCTGCCGTCCCCCGGGTCGGCGTGCGGGGTGTCCGGGAGGGTGCCCGTCGGACCGTCGTAGACGGCGTCCCACCAACCGTCGTCCGGCCGGTGCGGTTGTGCGGGTGCACCCTGCTTGCTCATCTGACGGCTCCTGGTCGTTCCGTGGTCGCGCCGCCCCCGGCGGGCCGGGCTGACGACATTGTTCTCCACCCGCGACGGCCCTGTCCGGGTTTCGGCGACAACCGGTCACCCACCGGAAAGTCCCGGCCACCGCGCTCACCAGCCGGTTCGCCGGACCGGCGCCGGGTACGTCATCGGTTCGTCCGCTTCCGTTCCGTCCGCGCTTGCCGGATGTGTCCGGAGCAGGGCGTTTCCTGGCCATCCGGGTGTCCTGGCCGCCGAAAATGGGGGCCAATGGGGGGCATCGCATCACTCGTTCGGCTGATTAAATGTGCGCATGACCGCGTCGGCCCCCAGTTCACCCCGACCGGGGAGGGCCGCGTCCGCGGGCCGCCCGGTGGGTCGGCTGTTGGTCCTGCTGCTCGCCGCGCTGCTGACGCTGCTGCCCTGCGCGGGCCCGGCGAAGGCGGCGGACGGCTCCGGGCATCCGGCGCCGCCCTCGGCCACGGTCGGCGCCGTCACCGTCGTCAGTGTGGTCAATGTCCAGGTCGCCACCGGGCAGACCTCCCACAGCGGCCGCGCCGCGAAGGTCACCAAGTCCGCGCAGTCCTCGGACCACCACCGGACGGCCGAGGAGCAGGGGCACTGGATCCTCTGCACCGCCGACGGCCAGCCGCCGCGCAACAACGGCTGCTCCAGCCACCCGTACTGCCCGCAGGACGCCCAGCTGCCGAACCCGCCGCCGCAGCCGCAGCCCGCCGTGTCACCGCTGACCCCCGCCGCGCCCGAGGCGCTGCCCCGGGTGGTGCCGACCGGTCTGCTGGACGGCTCGCACCCGGTTCCCGACCTGCACGAACTCCAGGTCCACCGGTCCTGAGTGGAACCCGCCGTCGGCACGACCGCCGACGGATCCGCCCTTCCTCTCACTCCAGCTGACCGCCGCCACCGACCCGGTGCGGCGGGGACAAGGACGACCACCATGGGTTCCGCTTCCAAGCAGTCCAACAAGCCCGGCGGCAAGCAGGCCGGCGGCGACCGCCGCGCCCGGATCGCCGAGCTGCGCGCCGCCGAGCAGCGCCGCGACCGCCGCAACAAGATCTTCGCCTCGGTGGCGGCAGGCGTGCTGGTGATCGGTGCGATAGCCACCGGCACCTGGGTCGTCATGGACCAGAACCAGAAGAAGAAGGACAAGGAGACCGCCGCCAACGCGGACATCCCGGGTGTGAAGACATTCGGCGAACTGAGCCGCACCCACGTCAAGGACAAGGTCACGTACCCGATGACCCCGCCGGTCGGCGGCGACCACAACGCGATCTGGCTGGACTGCATGGGCCACGTCTACGACCAGCCGGTCGAGAACGAGCGCGCCGTCCACTCGCTGGAGCACGGCGCGGTCTGGGTGACGTACAACGGCAAGGCCACGCCGGACGACCTCAAGACCCTCTCCGACAAGGTCAAGAAGACCCCGTACTCGCTGATGAGCCCGTACCCGGACGAGGAGGGCACCATCACCCTCAACGCCTGGAGCACCCAGCTGATCGTGGAGAGCGCCAGCGACCCGCGGGTGGAGCAGTTCTTCACCAAGTACGTCCAGGGCAAGCAGACCCAGGAGCCGGGCGCCTCCTGCACCATGGGGCAGATGTGACCGCCGAGCCGGGCCGCCCCGACGGGGCCGTGACGGAGGACGCCGCGCACGCCGAGGCGGACGCCGTCGAGGAGGGCGGCCCCTCGCACCGCCGCCGGATGTGGTGGCCGGCCGCGCTGGCCGCCGCCGTGGCGCTGGCGCTCGGGGTGCCGGCCCTGGTGGCGAGCGGGACCTCCGCGTCCGGCTCGTCCACGCTGTCCGTCCCGGCCGACGACTCCCCCGAGGCCGGGTTCGCCCGCGACATGGCCACCCACCACCAGCAGGCCGTGGACCTGTCGTTCGTCGTCCGGGACCGCACCGCCGACGAGCCGACCCGCACCCTGGCCTTCGACATCATCAACACCCAGGCCAACCAGCGCGGGATGATGATGGGCTGGCTCGACCAGTGGGGGCTGTCCCAGCACGCGACCGCCACGCCGATGGCGTGGATGAAGATGGGCCACGAGTACCAGGCCCACGACGGTTCGCTGATGCCCGGCATGGCCACCAACACCCAGATCGCGAAGCTGCGCACGCTCAGCGGGCGGGACGCCGAGGTGTACTACCTCCAGCTGATGATCGAGCACCACAAGGGCGGCGTCGAGATGGCCCAGGGCTACGTCGACAAGGCCGGGAACGAGACGGAGAAGCGGCTCGCGCAGTCGATGGTGGTCGGCCAGACCTCCGAGCTCCAGCTGATGACCGACATGCTCAAGGAGCGCGGCGCCGCCCCCGGCGTACCCGCCTCCTGAGCGACCGCTCCGCACCCTCCGCGGCTGGGCCGCCTCGGGCGCGCTCCGGGCGTTGCGGGCATTGCGGGCGTTCCGCAGGCCGTGTGCTCCGTGTGCTCCGTGAGCCCCGCGTTCTCCCCGGACGGCCGGGGCGCCGGCGGGGACGGTCCCGTACCGTCCCCGCCGCGCCCCGGCCGTCCGCCGTTCTGCCGGTTCCTCCCCGCCGTGGCCCTCAGGCCCGGGCGGGCCGGGTGAGGAGCGCGGCCGCGGCCGCGACGGCGGCGAGGATGAGGAGGACCGTCCGCCCACCGGACTCGGCGCCCGCCAGGTGGACGCCGAGGACGGACAGCGCCATGCCGAGGGCCGTACCCAGGCTGCGGGCCATGTTCACCATGCCGCCGCCGACCGCCGAGCACTGCGCCGGGATCGCCCGCATCACCAGCGCGTTGTTGGCGGGCAGCAGCAGGCCCAGCCCGTACCCGGCGATCAGCAGCGGGGGCGCCGCCGCGACCGAGGCCGGAAGCACGGCGAACAGCAGCAGTCCGGCGGCCGCGAGCAGTGCGCCGAGGCGGCACCTGGTCACGTCCGACCAGGCACGGGGCAGCAGCCCGCCACCGACCGTCGCGGCGAACGCGAACGCGGCGGGCAGCAGGGTGACCACCAGGCCCGCGTGGGCCGTCGACACCCCCGCGCCGGTGAGCAGCACCGGGCCCAGCACCAGCGGGCAGAACAGCAGTAGGTAGCCGATCAGTGCCACCACCAGGCCGGAGCGCACACCCGAGGTGTTGATCAGGCCGGGTGCCAGGATCGGCCGGGCGGCCCGCCGTTCCTGGCGCACCAGCGCCAGGGTGAGGGCGGTGGAGGCGAGCAGCAGGGCGGCCACCGCCCAGCCGGGCAGGGGCAGTCCGGAGGCGGTGGACAGGGCGAGCAGCAGCGCGGTGGTCGCCCCGGTGAGCAGCAGCATGCCGGGCAGGTCGAAGCGGGCGTCCTCGCGGGGCCCGTCGAGTCGGGCTTCGGAGAGACGGGCTTCGCTGTGCCGGGCTTCGGAGAGACGGGCTTCGCTGCGGCCGGCCCCGGCGAGGCGGGGGCCCGGCACGGCGGCCGGGGCGGCCGGGGCGTCCGACGCGCAGGTGCGGGTGCGGGGCAGCAGGTACCAGCCGGCCACGATGCCGAAGACCGCGATCGGCACGTTGACCCAGAACACCCAGCGCCACGAGGCGTGCTCCACCAGCAGTCCGCCGAGGCTGGGTCCGAGCGCCAGGCCGAGGCCCTGGGCTGAGGCCTGGATGCCGAGCGCGCGCCGCATCGCGCGCTCGGGGACGCCGCGCGCCACCAGGGCGACGCTGTTGGCCTGCATCATCGCGGCGCCGACCGCCTGGACGGCGCGGCAGCCGACCAGGGCCCAGAGGCCGCCGGCGAATCCGGCGCCGAGCGAGGAGAGGCCGAAGACCGCGAAGCCGCCGATGTACATCGTCTTGCGGCCGACCCGGTCGGAGAGCCAGCCGATCGGGGCCAGCAGGGCGACCAGGACCAGCAGGTAGGCCAGGGCGACCCACTCGACGGCGGCGAACCCCGCGTCGAAGTCGCGGCCGATGGCGGGGAAGACCAGGGCGATGACGCTCGCGTCGAGCTGGCCGAGGAAGGCTCCGAGGCAGACCGTGGCGACGGCGAGCCAGTGGGCGTGGCGCCAGTCGGCTATGCCGCGCGGCCGGGGCCGCTCGGTGAGCAGCCGCGAGGCGAGGGTGGCGGCGTTCATGTGCACGAATATATCGGATACAGATATGTTCGTGCTACGAGCAGATCGCTCTACGACGGGTTGCCTCCCACGGTACGGGCGGTGCCCCGGACGGACGCCTGCCACGAAGCCCGCGACGGCACCCGCGACGGCGCCGCGAGCAGGCGCGGCCAGGTGCGACCGCGGGCCCCGAACCGGCCGCCGGACCGCCCCGCACCAGGAGATACGCTGTCCGCCATGCCGTCGTCACCACACGTTCCCGACCCCGCCGCCGGAAGCACCGACCCGGCGGTCGAGCACGCCCGGCGGCTGACCGACACCGTCACCCGGCTGCGCCGCGCGCTGCGCAGCAGCATCCGCACCGACTACCCGTGGGAGTCCCTGCCGATGGCGCAGGTCGAACTCCTCCAGACGCTGGCCGCCGCACCGCTGCGGGTCGGCGAGCTGGCCTCGCGGCAGCGCCTCGCGCCCAACACCGTCAGCGGGCTGGTCGGCAAGCTGCTCGACGCCGGGTTCGTCGACCGCCAGGCCGACCCCGGCGACCGCCGCACGGCCCGGATCGCCCTCACACCGGCCGGCCGGCGGCAGCTGGACGACTGGCAGCACGCCCACGAGCGGCGGATCGCCACCGCGTTCGGCACCCTCGACCCGGCCGACCGGGCGGCGGTCGTCGACGCCCTGCCGGCGCTCGAAGAGCTCGCCCGTGCCCTCGCCCGGACCGGCACCGGGGCCGAGCAGGGGCCTGCGGCCGAGCGGGAGGTCACGGCCGAACCGGGGTCGACCGCCGAACAGGGCCCCGGGGCCGGATAAACCGCTGGTAGCCGGGGTCCGTCCGGCGCTAACGTCCCCGGCATGACCACCGCAGACGTACGGGCAGAGGTACGGATCGAGCCCTGGACGGACGACGACCTCGCGCTGCTGCGCCGGGTCAACACGCCGGAGATGAAGAAGCACGTCGGCGGGCCGGAGAGCCCGGAGCAGCTGCTCGTACGGCACCGGCGCTACCTGGACTTCGTCCCGTCCGGGCTCGGCTGCATGTACCGGATCGTGCTGCTGCCCGAGGGTGAGGCAGTCGGGACGGTCGGCTACGGCACCCGGCTCTGGGAGGGCCGGACCGTCCACGAGATGGGGTGGAACGTGCTGCCCGGCTTCCAGGGGCGGGGCATCGCGGTCGCCGCCACCCGCGCGGCGGTCGCGGCCGCCCGCCGCGAAGCCGCGCACCCCCACCTGCACGCCTTCCCCTCGGTGGACAACGCCGCCTCCAACGCGGTCTGCGCGAAGGCCGGGTTCACGCTGCTCGGCGAGACGGACTTCGAGTTCCCGCCCGGGCGGCTCATGCGCAGCAACAACTGGCGGGTGGACCTATGGAGTTGAGCGCAAGGCGCGGCTGGACGCCTGCGGAGGTCAGAACAGGGCGCCGCCCTCCAGGTCCAGCAGCCAGCGCTTGCGGTCCACGCCGGCGGCGAAGCCGGTGAGCGCGCCGTTGGCGCCCAGCACCCGGTGGCAGGGGCGGACGATCAGCAGCGGGTTGGCGCCCACCGCGCCGCCGACCGCCCGGACCATGCGCGGCTCCTGCCCGGCCAGCTCGGCGAGTTCGCCGTAGGTGACGGTCCTGCCGTACGGGATCTCGTCCAGCGCGGCCCAGATCCGGCGGCGGAACTCGGTGCCCTCGGGCGCGAGCGGGAGGTCGAAGCCGGTGCGCTCGCCGGCGAAGTAGGCGGTCAGCTGGGCCACCGGCTCGGCGAGCGCCTCCGGGTCGAGCACCCAGTCGCCGGCGGGCTCGGCGAGCGCGTACTTCTGACCGGGCGCGGTGACGGTGGCCAGCGCGGCCGGTCCGCCGTCCTCGGGCAGCACCCCGCTGAGCAGCAGCCGGCCGAAGGGGCTCTCCATGGTGGTGTAGACGGTGGTGCTCATGCTCGTCCGTTCTCCGTTCCGGTGCTGCTGGTGCTGGTGCTGGTGCTGGTGACTTTGCCGCCGGTGCTGGGGCCGGGGCTCGCGGGGCCGGCCCACAGCCGGTGGACGGCGTAGGAGCGCCACGGGGCCCAGGCCTCGGCGGCGCGGGCGGCGGACTTCGGGTCCCCGGCGGCGCCGAGACGGAGCAGGCCGTGCTTGACGCCCACGTCACTCGGGAGGAAGACGTCCGGGTCGGCCAGGGCCCGCATCCGCAGGTAGCCGACCGTCCAGGGGCCGATCCCTGGCAGGTCCAGCAGGGCGGCCGCGGCCTCCTCCCGGTCGGCCCCGCTGTCCAGCCGGACCACGCCCTCCGCCAGCGCGGCGCACAGCCCGGTGAGCGCGCGGCGGCGGGCGGCGGGCATCGCGAAGTCCTCCGGGTCGGCGGTGGCCAGGGCCGCCGCGGTCGGGAAGAGCAGGCGCAGACCGCCGCTGGGCTCGGGCAGCGCGGTGCCGTACTTCTCGGCGAGCCGTCCGGCCAGGGTACGGGCGGCGACGACGCTGATCTGCTGGCCGAGGACGGCGCGGACGGCGAGCTCGTGCGGGTCCACGTGGCCGGGCGAGCGCAGACCGGGGCGCTCGCGGACCAGCGGGCCGAGCAGCGGGTCGGCGCCGAGCTGGTCGTCGACCGCGAGTGGGTCGGCGTCCAGGTCGAAGAGGATGCGCAGGCGCTGGACGGCAGTCGGCAGGTCGCGCAGGTCCGCGAGCAGCAGGCGGCAGTCGAGCCAGCCGCGGGTGCGGGGCTCCCCCGGCGCCAGGCCGTCGACCTCGGCGATGCCGTGGCCGTACGGGAGCGCGAGGGTGCGGCGGTACACGCGCACGCCGGGGCGCGCGCCGGGGACGACCTCCTCCACCCCGGGAACGGCGCGCAGGGCGAGGAAGTCGATCAGGTGCTCGCTGTCGAGCGCGCCGCGGTAGGCGAGGCGCAGGGTCAGCCCACCGGCCGGGGTCGCGGTGCGGCGGCCGGCGGCGACCTCGGCGCGCAGGCCGCTGGGGGTGCGGTCGTAGACCTCGCGCACGGTGTCGTTGAACTGGCGCACGGAGGCGAAGCCGGCCGCGAACGCGACGTCGGTGACGGACAGTTCGGTGGTCTGGAGCAGCAGGCGCGCGGTCTGCGCGCGGCGGGCGCGGGCCAGCGCGATCGGGCCGGCGCCCAGCTCGGCGGTCAACTGGCGCTGCAGCTGGCGGGAGCTGTAGCCGAGGCGGCCGGCCAGACCGGCGACGCCCTCGCGGTCCACCACGCCGTCGCCGATCAGGCGCATCGCCCGGCCGACCAGGTCGGCGCGGTGGTTCCACTCGGGCGAGCCCGGCACGGAGTCGGGGCGGCAGCGGCGGCAGGCGCGGAAGCCGGCCCCCTGGGCGGCCGCGGCGCTGGGGTAGAAGACGCAGTTGACGCGTTTGGGGGTCACGGCCGGGCAGCTCGGACGGCAGTAGATGCCGGTGGAGGTGACCGCCGTGAAGAAGACCCCGTCGAAGCGGGAGTCGCGGCTGTCCACGGCTCGGTACCGGATGTCGTCGTCGATCACGTTGTCCAGTTTGCGGCACCGGGAGGGGGGTGACTGGCGGGAATCGGACATCGCCGTTGATCGCTCCTTTGGGGGGCCTCCCCCTCCCCCTCTCCCCCCACCCCACCCACCACCCGCCTCGCCCGAGAAGCCTCGGGAGCCCGGGGAACCTGCGGCTCCGCAGCTCCACGACCCCGTCGCCCTACAGCTCGCGTGCTCGTGGGCCCGCGAGCCCGCGACTCGTCGACTCCCGGCCCACCGGCCACCGGCCATCGCCCGCCGGCCATGCGCCCATGGCCGGCGGGCCCTCCGTGCGGCGCCCGCGACGAGTCGCCCGGCCCGAAATTCGCGAGCCCGCCGGCCGCCGCGCCGTTACTCTCACGGCATGAGCGACCAGCAGCCCTACACCGGTCCGGACGACCCGCGCGTCGTCGCCCTGCCTCCGGCCGAGTTCGCGTTCCCCGGTCCGCTGCGGGACCAGTTGGTCGCCGCGATCCTCGACGGTGCCAAGACCAGCACCACCGGCCTGGTCGCCGACTACGAGCACGAGGGCGACCCCCTGCCGCTGCCCGGGGAGCGCTCCGCGGTCGTCGACTCGGACGAGCACAGGGTCGCCGTGATCGAGACCACGGACGTCCGCGTGGTCCCGCTCGCGGAGGTCGACCTCCAGCACGCCCTGGACGAGGGCGAGGGGTGCACCAGCGTGGCCGAGTGGCGTGCGGTGCACGAGCGGTTCTGGCGCAGTCCGGAGATGCTCGACGCCCTCGATGACCCGGGTTTCACCGTGGACGACACCACTCCGGTGGTCCTGCAGCGCTTCCGCGTGGTGGCCGACCTCCGCTGAGCCGGGCGGGCCCGGCGGAGGCCGGCCGGCGGCCGTTGCTGCGGCGGCCGGCCGGTGCCGGGACTCAGCGCTTCACCGGACCTCCCGCGGCTCGCATCGACTTGGTGATCGTCTTCCACTTCTGCAGCCGCTCCTTGGCCACCCGGGCGTCCGAGCGCGAGGCGATCCACTCGTTCTCGCGCTGGAGCTTGAGGTAGCTGTCCATCCGGCGCTGCGGCAGGGTGCCGTCGGCCAGCGCCTCCTGCACCGCGCACCCCGGCTCGGTACGGTGGCCGCAGTCGTGGAAACGGCACTCCTCGGCCAGCTCGGCGATGTCGGCGAAGGCCAGGTCCACGCCCTCGCCACCGTAGAGGCCGACCTCGCGCAGCCCGGGGGTGTCGATCAGCACGCCCCCGCCGGGCAGCGGGATCAGCTCGCGGGTGGTCGTGGTGTGGCGGCCCTTCTGGTCGACCTCGCGGGCCTCCTGGACGGTCATCACCACGGAGCCGACCAGCGCGTTGGTGAGCGTGGACTTGCCGACACCGGACTGGCCTATCACCGCGGTGGTGCCGGGGGTGCAGGCGCGGAGCACGTCCATGCCCTCACCCGTCTCGGCGCTCACCACGAGCACCGTGACGCCGGGAGCGACCGCCTCGACGTCGGCCCGGATGAAGTCGGCGTCGTCGACGAGGTCGGCCTTGGTGAGGACGACCAGCGGTTCGGCGCCGGACTCCCAGGCCAGGGCGAGGAAGCGCTCGATCCGCCCGAGGTCGGGATCGGTCGCGAGGGAGGAGGCGATCAGCACGGTGTCCACGTTGGCGGCCAGCACCTGGCCGTCGGAGCGCTTGCCGGCCACCTTGCGGATGATCGCGGTGGAGCGCGGCAGCAGCGCGACGACGGAGGCCATCGGCTGGGCGTACAGGTCGACCGCCGCCCAGTCACCCGTGCACGGGCAGTTGATCATGTCGGCGTCGCCCACCGGCCGGGTGTCGAACCGGACGGTACGGGGCTCGCCCGTCTCCGGGTCGGTGATCACGGCGTCGCACTGGCCGCGGTCGACCCGGACGATCCGGGCCGGGAGCAGCCCGGCCTCGCCGAGCGGGGTGAACAGCTCCGCGAGCTCGGCCGTCCAGCCGTAGCCGGTCAGCGCGGAGGCCTCGTCGGAGAACGAGGAGGAGGAAGAGGAAGAAGAGAACGACGGAACGGAGGCAGCGTTGAACAACGCAGTGGCCCTTCGGGAGGAGATGGTCCCGGCGGGCTACGGCTGGCGCGAAGGGCTCAGCCGACGGCCGGGGAAAGGAGGTGAACGCGAGTGCTGCCCAGGGCAGCTATCGGGGCGACAACGACCACGGGGTTCACCTCCTGCTCTCTACTCCTCGGGCGGCCCAATGGCCCCCGAACCGGACGTGTCACACGCTAGCGGACCGGGGAACCCGGGCCAACCTATTTTTGACCTGCGGAAATGCGGAGCGGAGGGCATCAGGAAGGCCTCGGCGGACAAAAATTGGCCCGCCTGACGCACACGCAGCCGGCCGCCGCCAGTCGACCCGCCAGCCCGCGCGACCTACCCCCCGTACCGGTGCTTGAGGTTCGGGTCGTCCAGCCACCACGGCCGCATCTCCGCCTCCGTCTCCGCCTCCTCCTCCGGCCGCCCCGCCGCCCGTGCCCGCGCGGCCGCCGCCGCGAAGCGGGCGTCCAGCTCGGCGTCCACCGCCTCGGCCTCCTCCCGCCCCCGCACCACCATCCGCCGCACCAGCGCGGCCAGGAACGGCAGCCCGACCAGGTCCCCCAGCACCCAGAAGGCGTTGCCGCCCCAGGTCTGGTCCTGTGCCGGGCTCGGGCCCCACGGGCGCCCGAGCGCCAGGTAGTAGTGCTCGGCGACCAGGTGTCCGCCGTAGATCAGCACGATCCCGAGCCCCGCGTCGAAGATCACCTCCGCGAAGGTGATGAACAGCCCGACCAGGTGCGGGTACTCGTGCCCGACCGGGTCCAGCTGCAGGCGCGGCCAGAAGTACGCGAGGCCCAGCAGCACCAGCGCCAGGTGCAGCACCGCGTTCCCGAGCCCGCTGGACACCGACCACTCGTACCAGGGCGTGAAGTAGAGCAGCCACGGCGGCGCCATCAGCAGGGCGGTGGAGACCGCCGGGAACATCAGCACCTTGGACGGGCGGCTGCGCAGCGCCCGCAGGAGGCGCTCCCGCCTGGCCGCCGGCGCCGCCTCGACCAGCAGCGAGACCGGCGCGCCGAGCGCGAGCAGCAGCGGGACGACCATCAGCAGCAGCACGACCTGCACGGCCCGGTCGGTGAAGAGGATCCGGTCGTACACGCCGAGGCCGGAGCAGGTGCACCAGACCCACAGCAGCAGCCCGCCGAGGAACGCGGCGGTACGGGTGGCCTGCCAGCGCCCGTCGCCGGACCGGCCACCCTCGGACCGTCCACCACCGAACCACCCGTCGCCGGACCGCCCACCACCGGACCACCCGCCACCGGACCGGTCACCGCCGGACCCGGCCCGCTCCCCCGCCGCCCGGGTGACCCTGCGCACCGCCGCCAGGTACCAGGCCCCGAGCAGCACCGACAGCGCGAGCACCAGCGGCTCGGCCGTCCAGGAGGTCGCCAGGTCGGACCACTGCCTCGGCGGCGGCCCGTTGTAGGCGAGCGCCGAAGCGGGTCCGCCGACCAGATGGCCCCCCGGTCCGCCCGCCAGGCCACCCACCGCGCCGTCCACCACCGCGTCCATCCGCCCGCTCACCTCGCTCGTCCCGGCGGTCCCGGACCATCGGGCGCCCGCCGCCGGGGCACCCCGGCGCCCGGCCATGGTGTCCCGCCGACGCGGCCCCGCCGCACCCGGGCCCCGACTCGATACCCGGACCTGAGGAAAGCTTTACCGAGCCCCAACAGTGTTGTGCCCAGGCAAGGTTCTGCCCGTCGGCGAGAACCGCCCGTGCCCGACAAGGGACTGACAAGAGGTGCGGACCACGGCACCCGGCGAAGGCCGCCGGCTCGCGGCGCGCCACCGCGACACCGAACCGGGCCTGCCGGCCCCCGCGGTCGCAGTCCGTCCGCCGGGGCGCGTCGCCACCGCCCTGGCGCCCACCGGCAGATTGCCTCCCGAGCTGCCGGTGCACGGCCTGTCGCCGGACGCACCGGCCGCGCCGACCGGGGCGGCCACCGCCGACCACCCACCGCCGACACCGTGCGCACCCGCCACCGACGCAACAGGGCCTCCCCGCACGCGCGGAAGAGGCCCTGCTCCTGTTCCTGAAGTCCGCCTACCGCTCGTCCCACGGCGGCCACGGCGGTCGGGGCGGCCGCGGCGGATACCCCGGTACCTGCCGCCCCGGCGGTCCCTGCGACGGCCCTGGCGGCGGCCCCGGCACGGGTCCGGGCCGCGCCCCGCCCGGCTGCACCCCCGGCTCCGCCCCCGCCTGACTCCCCGCCTGCTCCCCAGGCTGCCCTCCCGCCGCCGGTCCCGCCGGCCGGTCGCTGTCCGGCGGCGGCGGCCCGGGCCGGTGGTGCGGCCCGCCCCGGGCGGTGAGCCGCCCGCGCACGTTCTCGGCGGCCAGCACGTCGGCCCACCGCTCCGGGTACTCGGAGGGCGCGTCCACGTCCTCGCCCTCGTCCTCGCCCCACTCCTCCTCGACGCCCTCGGCGAGCCCGAGTTCGCGCGCCCGCCGGGCCCGTTCGACGGCCCGCCGGGCGGCGACCTCGCGGACCACCGCGGCGGCCGCCTCCTCGTGGGCGCGCTCGTTCTCGGCGCGCGCGTCGGCGGTCTCCAGGGTGGGCCAGCGGCGGTCTATCGCGGCGTTCATCGCGGCGCCGATGAGCACCGCGAGCGCCACCACGAAGATCCACAGCAGCACCGCCACCGGCGCCGCCAGCGAGCCGTACACCGAGGGGCCCTCGACCGAGCTGACCAGGTAGAGCCGCAGGCCGACGCTGCAGAAGACCAGCACCACCAGGGCGACCAGGGCGCCGGGGATGTCCTCGCGCCACGGGGTCGAGACCGGGACGGCCAGGTGGTAGAGGGTGGTCAGCGAGACGATCAGCAGCACGATCGCGACCGGCCAGTAGAGGGCGCCGACCAGCCCGGCCACGCCCGGCACGGCGTTCTCCACCAGTCCCGGCCCGGCCATCAGCAGCGGCAGCACCAGCGAGCCGATCACCAGGGCGCCGAGGTAGAGGCCCAGCGACATCAGGCGGGTCTTGACGATGCCCCGCTTGCCGTCGAGCCCGTACATGACGGTGATGGTGTCGATGAAGATGTAGAGCGCTCTGGAGCCGGACCACAGCGACAGCAGGAAGCCGATCGAGACGAGGTCGGGCCGGGTGTGGTCGAACACCTGGTTGAGCAGCGGGACCACGACCTCCTTGACGGAGGAGTCCGACAGCACCGTCCCGGAGGCCGAGACGATGTCGTGCTTGAGCCGGTCGATGGTGCCCGCGCCGAGGAACTCGTCGAGGTAGCCGAGGGTGCCGGCCAGGCCGAGCAGCAGCGGTGGGATCGACAGCAGGGTGAAGAAGGCCGCCTCCGCGGCGAGCCCGGTGACCCGGTACTCGACGCAGGTGTTGGTGGTGTCCTTCACCAGCTCCCACGCCGTGCGGCGCCAGGTGGCCTGTTTGGCCGCGCGCCGGGAGCCCTTGCCCCTTCGCCGGGAGGGCCGCTCGGCGTTCGCTCTGCTCGTATCGCCTGCTGCTTGCACAGGGCCAACCGTATCGGGCCGGGGCCGCGCGGTTGATCTCCCCGTGGTGCGGGCGCGTGCCCGGACGTCCGGGCGGGGAGCGGCGGGAACATCCGGATGTCCCACATGACGAAACCTCAGCGTCCAGCATTCGGATGTTAGTGGACCGCGAGTCCCGCGCCGTGCGAATCTCTTGCCATGCCTAGCGCCGGAACCACCCTAGTAGGTCGACTCCACGTCGATCTCCTTCGCGTGTCCAGCGCCATCTGTCCGGTGACCTGAGCCCCACCCCGCCGCACCACCGCACCCGGCGCCGCCCTTCCCCGCCGTCCCCGCCGCAGCGGATGCGCAGGCGCCCGCCCGGTCCCGGTCACTGCGCTCAAGGCCTTGATGAATCCGCAGGTCAGAGCAGCACCGAACGGCCGAGCACGCTCCGCGACCCATCCGGCGCCAGCGCCACCTGCCCAGAAGGACTTCACCATGGCCACCTTCCCCGAGACCGTCGAGCCCCCGGCCGACCGCGCCGCCGAGCGCCGCCCGGCAGCGGCCCGCAAGGCGACCCGCCACCGCGGTGAGGGCCAGTGGGGCATGGGCCACTACACCCCCCTGAACGCCAACGAGCAGTTCAAGAAGGACGACGACGGTCTCAATGTGCGGACACGTATTGAGACGATCTACGCGCACCGGGGCTTCGACTCGATCGACCCGGCCGACCTGCGCGGCCGGATGCGCTGGTGGGGGCTCTACACCCAGCGCAAGGAGGGCATCGACGGCGGCAAGACCGCGATCCTCGACCCGCACGAGCTGGACGCCGAGTACTTCATGCTCCGGGTGCGCATCGACGGCGGCCGGCTGACCGTCCCCCAGCTGCGGGCGGTCGCCGAGGTCTCCGAGCAGTACGCGCGCGGGACCGCCGACCTGACCGACCGGCAGAACATCCAGTACCACTGGATCCGGATCGAGGACGTCCCGGCGATCTGGCGGAAGCTGGAGGCCGTCGGCCTGTCCACCACCGAGGCCTGCGGCGACACCCCGCGCGTCATCCTCGGCTCCCCGGTGGCCGGCATCGCCGAGGACGAGATCATCGACGGCACCAGCGCCATCGAGGAGATCCAGCGCCGCTTCATCGGCAACCCGGAGTTCTCCAACCTGCCGCGCAAGTTCAAGAGCGCGGTCTCCGGCTCCCCGCTGCTGGACGTCGCGCACGAGATCAACGACGTCTCCTTCGTCGGCGTGGTCCACCCCGAGCACGGCCCCGGCTTCGACCTGTGGGTCGGCGGCGGCCTGTCCACCAACCCCAAGCTGGGCGTGCGGCTCGGCGCCTGGGTCCCGCTGGAGCAGGTGCCGGACGTCTACGGCGGGGTCATCGGCATCTTCCGCGACTACGGCTACCGGCGCCTGCGCAACCGCGCCCGGCTGAAGTTCCTGGTCGCCGACTGGGGCGTGGAGAAGTTCCGCCGGGTGCTGGAGGAGGAGTACCTCGCCCGCCCGCTGGTCGACGGCCCGGCCCCCGCCGAGCCCGCCGCCCGCTGGCGCGACCACGTCGGCGTCCACCGACAGAAGGACGGGAAGTTCTACATCGGCTTCGCGCCGCGCGTCGGCCGGGTCGACGGCAAGCTGCTCGGCCGGATCGCCGACCTCGCCGCCGCCCACGGCAGCGACCGGGTCCGCACCACCGCCGAGCAGAAGATGCTCATCCTCGACATCGCCGAGGAGCACGTCGACTCCGTGGTGGCCGGCCTGGAGGAACTCGACCTGCGGGTGACCCCCTCGCCGTTCCGCCGCGGCACCATGGCCTGCACCGGCATCGAGTACTGCAAGCTCGCCATCGTCGAGACCAAGGAGCGCGGCCGCACGCTCATCGACGAGCTGGAGCAGCGCCTGCCGGACTTCGCCGAGCCGCTGACCATCAACATCAACGGTTGCCCGAACGCCTGCGCCCGCATCCAGGTCGCCGACATCGGCCTCAAGGGCCAGCTGGTCACCGACGAGAACGGCGACCAGGTCGAGGGCTACCAGGTGCACCTCGGCGGCGCGCTCGGCCTGGAGGCCGGCTTCGGCCGCAAGGTCCGCGGCCTCAAGGTCACCAGCGCGGGCCTGCCCGACTACGTCGAGCGCGTGCTGACCCGCTACCAGGCCGACCGCACCGAGGGCGAGCGCTTCGCCCAGTGGGCGGCCCGGGCGACCGAGGAGCAGCTGTCGTGAGCGAGCGGGCCGCGCCGTTCTTCTGCCCGTACTGCGGGGACGAGGACCTGCGTCCCTCCGAGGCCGGCCACGGCGCCTGGGAGTGCCACGGATGCCGCCGCGCCTTCCAGTTGAAGTTCCTCGGACTGCTGTCACCGACCAACCACGGGGGTACGTCACATGAGCAGCACCGGGACTGACCACGAGGCGGCCGCCGTCCGGGCCGGGCGCGAGCTGGAGGAGGCGAGCGCGCAGGAGGTCCTGACCTGGGCCGCCGAGACCTTCGGCAAGCGGTTCTGCGTGACGTCGTCGATGGAGGACGCGGTGGTCGCGCACCTGGCGTCGTCGGTGTTCCCGGGGG